>CANKHA010000020.1 GCA_947481685.1 Bradyrhizobiaceae bacterium | reverse complement strand
ACCGCCGCCGGCCGCATTCGAGCCTTGACGACGCCACACCCGATCAAGCCTACTTCAACCCGCTGCCAATCCGCTTGGCAGCCTAACCCCGGCAGACGCTCCACTTATCGACGCGGAGAATCTGTTCAGACAACCGGGACCAGCTCTCTCCGCAATCAGCAGAGTCCGTGTCTCGGGGTTCAATTCCCCCAGATATCGCCGTAACCGCTCGGCGGGCAGAGTTTCGCTCGCCATTCTCCAACCCGGGTCAATGCACCAACCTACCGATATACCGGGACAGCCTTAAGAAGTCGTAAGTGGCTGATTTGTTGGAGAGATCAGAGTGTTATCCGACCGGCGTCCAGGTGCCGTCGAGGCTACGGCAGGCTGAACCGCGGGCGGCCTGTGGCTGCCCGTCGATATAGATGGTGTGGGTATATTGCCGGCACTTCGTCGCGCCCTGGTCATAAGCCGGGCCCGGGACAACCGACCCGTAGCGGCCTGACGCCGGATTGCGCCACGCCACCGGCGCGCCCGCAGATCCGGATTCCAGAGCCTGGATTTGCGCTGCATAGGCGCGCTGCTTGTCTTCCGCGTCCATGGACACGCCGAGGCGATTGCCGATCGCCCCACCGGCGGTTGCTTCGCCGACCAACGTTCCCGCGCTCGCCGTGGGGCCAGCACCAGGAAGGGAATTGCCCGCGCAAGCGGCCACAGTCAGGCCAGCAACCACCACGGCGACGAGACTCCGAACACACATGACCCCTCCCGATCAAATCAATGCGCGACCCCCACGGCCTCACGTTCAACTAGAAAGATTATTGGGGCAAAACTCTGTTGGAAGAATTGCGTCAGCCGGCAGGCAGAACCAGTTCGGCGCGCAATCCCCCGATTGGTGCAGTCCCCAGGGTCAATTTGCCGCCGTAAAGGCCCGCCAACTCCACCACGATGGAGAGGCCTAAGCCCGAACCTGGCTTGCTCTCATCAAGGCGTTTGCCGCGATGCGCTACCTGCTCACGCTCGGCAGGCGACAAACCCCTGCCGTCGTCATCGACAATGATGTGGATTTGCGCAGTGGCGCCGGATTTCACCTGCAACACCTCAACGGCCACGCGCGATTGCGCCCACTTGCAGGCATTGTCGAGAAGGTTGCCGGCCATCTCCTCCAGGTCCTGGCGTTCGCCGAGAAAACGCGCATCCTCCGGTGCATCGACGGCGATCGCGATATTCTTGTCGCGGTGGATTTTTTCCATGGTCCGGGCAAGCGCCCCCATCACCTCCCGCACATCGGTGAGAGTCGCAATCGTTGTGAGCCTCGCGGCGAGGCGCGCGCGCTCGAGATGCCGCGTCACCTGATCGCGCATGATATCGGTTTGCTCACGCACTTTCACCGCAAGCGGGTCGTCGCCGCGCGAAACTGCCTCATTGAACATCACCGAGAGCGGTGTTTTCAACGCGTGCGCCAGGTTGCCTACATGCGTTCGCGCGCGTTCCACGATCTGCCTGTTGGCATCGATCAGCGCGTTGGTTTCGCGCGCGAGCGGAGCGATTTCTTCGGGAAAAACACCTTCCAGCCGCTCGGTGGTGCCGGAGCGGATCGCCGTCAGGCTTTCCGAAATGCGCTTGAGCGGCGCGAGACCAAACCGCACCTGGAACATGGTGGTGAGAATGAGAACGATCGACAGTGCGCCGAATGTGATGGCGAGCGCCTGATAAAAGGCGTCGGTTTCGGCGTCGATCTCGGTAGCATCGCCGGCCACG
This sequence comes from Bradyrhizobiaceae bacterium, assembly GCA_947481685.1. GTDB lineage: Bacteria > Pseudomonadota > Alphaproteobacteria > Rhizobiales > Xanthobacteraceae > CANKHA01. The sequence goes on along the minus strand of CANKHA010000020.1, from coordinate 44,568 downwards.
GCCACCACGAAGCGCCCGTCCCCCCCGAGATCGACGGTGCGCTCAATCAACCGCAGAGTCTGGTCTTCCGGCCCATCGACATAACCTTCGCGCGTGTCGGCTTCCGTTCCGGTTTCCGGCTTCACCAATTGCGTCAGCTGCCGATCCCAGAGAGAGCGCGAAGACCGCACGTCCTTCTTGCCGTCGATCCGCGTCACCTGCCAGTACCAGCCTGAGAGCGGCAATTCGAACAGCGGCTCGCCAAGCGATTGGGGAAATTTGTCGGGCGGGATATCCGGTGAAGCGACGTCGGCTACGAGCGAGCGCAAATAGACGCTGAGACGGTGGTCGAAAGAGCGCTCGACCGCCTGCCGGTAAAGCGAGGACAGCAGGATCGCTGTGCCGACAAGGATCACCACAGTCCAAAGGGTCGCTGTGACGAAGAGACGGAGCGCGAGTGAGTTAGCGCGCATCGTTCGGCGGCTGGAGCAAATAGCCAAGACCGCGCACGGTCTGGATCACATCGACGCCAAGCTTCTTGCGGATGCGGCCAACGAAGACCTCGATCGTATTGGAGTCGCGATCGAAGTCCTGGTCGTAAAGATGCTCGACCAGCTCGGTGCGGGATACCACGCGGCCTGCGTGATGCATCAGATACGAGAGCAGGCGATATTCATGCGACGTGAGTTTGACTGGATTGCCGTCGACGGCGACGCGCCCGGTGCGGGTATCGAGACGCACGGGACCGCAATTGAATTCGCTTTTGGCGTGACCGGCAGACCGCCGCAGCAACGCGCGCACGCGCGCCAGCACTTCTTCCAGATGGAACGGCTTGGCAACATAATCGTCGGCGCCAGCGTCAAATCCCTGCACCTTGTCGCTCCAGCGGTCGCGGGCGGTGAGAATCAACACCGGCATGGCATGGCCGCCGCGACGCCAGGATTCCAGTACGGAGATGCCATCCATCTTCGGCAGACCAATATCCAGGATGACGGCATCGTAGGGTTCGGACTCGCCAAGATAATGGCCCTCCTCGCCGTCAAAAGCGCGATCCACCACGTAACCGGCATCGGTCAGCGCCGTGGTGAGCTGGCGGTTAAGGTCGGGATCGTCCTCGATAACAAGAAGCCGCAAGATATGCTCCGATCTGTGGGCGACGCATCGCCGCGCGCCCTACTCTGCCATTCCGCGGAAAGGAAGTCAGTAGAGAGGCGGCCGGTTCCAGCCTTAAGATGATGTTGTGCCTGAACGTTTCTTCATCTGAGGGCGACATTGACAAATAAAGCCCGCTGCGGCTGATCGGCTCCATGATTCACCGCTGCCTCCTTTTCGCTGCTCTTGCCATGACGCCCTTGACCGCCGCAGCCATGGTCGGCGGCGCACCGGTTGTCGATGTGGGCGCAACGCGCAGCGAAATCATGATTCTGAGCGGACGCGGCAATCTTTGCACCGGCATCGTGCTCAGGCCAGATCTCGTCCTGACAGCAGCACACTGTATCGAACCCGGTGCTGCCTACAAATTTTACGAACTCGACGCGGAGCGTAAACCGATCTTCTACGATGTGACAAAAACTGTCATGCATCCGCAATACAGCAAGACTGTTTTCGACGGCAACCGCGCGACGCCGGACCTGGCGCTGCTCAAATCGGCTGTCCGGCTTCCGGCGCGATTTCTTCCCGTGAGCTTATCGACGCCGCGCAACCGGGTCGCCGTGGGTGAGCGTTTCGCCGTCGTGGGCTATGGCGTGACGTCGTCCAAGGATAGCCACGGCAGCGGAGTGCTTCGTCGCGCCGATCTCATTGCCACCGGTCAGCCCGGCAATCTCCAGCTTCGGCTGTTCGATCCGGCAACCAAGGGCGAAGCGCCGGGGCTTGGCGCCTGCACCGGCGACTCCGGCGGTCCCGTCTATGAAGAACGAGACGGTCAACGGCTGCTCTATGGCGTCGTGAGTTGGACAACCGGACCAAAATCAGGCGCGGGCTGCGGAGGACTCACGGGCGTGACGCCGCTGGAGCTTTACCGAAGTTGGATTGTGGACACCGCACGCAAACTCGGAAGCCCGATAGCACCTTGAAGTCAGTCGCCACCCCTTGATTGCGGCCGCCATTCCGGCAATTGTTGGTGGCTGATAATCCGTGCTGGGGGCTCGGATGCGTGCTGCAATCATTGCGCTTTTGTTGATCGCTGCCGGCGCAAGCGAGGCGCAAGCCGTTATCCGTGGTCAGGCTGCAGGCGGCATCTCCCGTTATGTTGTGCGCGTGACCGGGCCGAACCTTCTATGCACCGGCGTTGTTGTCGGACCGCAGGAAGTCCTGACCGCGGCGCATTGCGCCGAGAGTTATCGAAACTTGTCAGTTGTGGCAGGCGGTCACCGGATTGCCGTGACAGGCGTGAGCGGCGGCGCGCCCGCGCGGTTGACGCTGGCCCGCCCCTTGCCGTCGGGTTTCCAGCCGATTGCGGTCGGCGGCGGCAGCGGCGAATTCATCATCGCCGGTTACGGCGTGTCTTACGAAAGCCCACGCGCACCTTCGGCCGGGTTACGTCAGGCACGGCTCGTGCCCGAAGGTGGCTTCGGCTACGGGCCACTCGTGGATCCGCATCGCAAAGGCAGCATCGGCGCCAGCGCATGCATGGGCGACTCCGGCGGTCCGGTTGTTCAGTTCGATGGCAGCCGCTACACGCTCGTCGGCATCATCGACCGCGCGTCGCATCCATCGCCAACGCGCGCGTGCGGGCATCTCACCCATTTCGTTTCGGTTGGCGGCGTTGGATCAGGCACAAGTCGAGTCGCCGCTGCCTCTTCCGCGCCACGGCGTACCGCAAGCGTGAAACGGCAACGCCAGAAAACCGCGCCTGTCGATAATTTCGATCCGCGAGACTACCGCTAAGCCCCGTGCTCACGCGTAAATAGCGCGTGACACCAAAACGCCGCCCGGTTTGCCAGGCGGCGTTTTCTTATCCCGAGAACAAGCCGCGCGGCTTATCCGTGCTGGTTGTTTTCCTTGCGGAGCCGCAATTCTTCTTCGGTCATGCCGACCCAGAGACCACGCTTCTGCAATGACTTTACCGGGTCGACCGGAACCCGTTTCGAGGCCTTGGCGCCACGTGGGTACCCGGCGATCTGTAGCAGGTGCGCTTCTTCCTCGCCGACGCTCTTGAACCAGTAGCGCGAATTCTCGGGCAGCTTGATGCCTTCATGGACTCCGAAAACGCCGAGTGACTTGTCTTCGGGACCATAGAACTCCACTTGGCCCTTCAACACCATGTATATGAGGTCCATGTTGGGATGGTAGTGCAGATTATTCTCGCCACCTTTGTTGAGAATCTGGACCGAGGCCCGGCAGCTATCGGTGCCCGTGAGCTTGACGTGGATCTTCTGACCGACTGGCACGTCCTCCTCGGGCCGGGTGAAGGCGAATTTGACGATGTTCGACTCGGCTTCCTGGTGGAAGGCTTCTTTCTTCGCTTCGCCCCGGACTTCGGTATGATTTTCGTTCACCGCTTCTGCCATTGCTTCCTCCCGCCACGATGCGCCTTGCGCGATGGGCCCAGTATAGCGGGCTTGGTTCCGCCGGGAAACATCGGCAAATCCGCAGCCGAATGCGGGTATTGGGCTATTCTGCGGCAGGTGCCGGTGGAGCGGCGGCCATCGGAATATCGGCGCGGCCGGGCAACGGACGCTCTTCCATCAGAATCAATGCCAGCAAGGCCGACGCCAGCACGCCGCCGCAGGCTGCAAAGACCCAGCGGAAGATCAGGGCGATATCCGCGCTGCTGCTCGCCTGCAGCGCCGCGGCCACCTCGGCTCCGCCCCCTTTCACATTGATGCCGCCCAAAATAATGGCCCCCAGCGCAGCCACGATGATGGCCGACAGCAGCGCGCGGAAGAAATTCATCGTGCCGGTGGCAATGCCGAGCTGGTGACGCGGAACTGCATTTTGCACCGCGACCGTCGCGACCGGATAGACGGTGCCGATGCCAAGGCCGACGGCGCCGAGATGGATCAGCACCGAGGTCAGGGACTGCTGCGGATCGATGGTGAGCGAGAGCAGCGCCACCAATGAAACGGTGAGCCCGACCATCGGCACGCGCTTGTAATGCGTGAAGTATCCGAGACCCCTGCCCGCGACCGCGGCGCCGATGTTGGACACCACCATCAGCGGGATTAGCGACAGGCCCGAAAGGCTCGCGGACAACCCAAGCACCAAATCGAAATACATCGGCACGAAAATCGTGAGCCCAATGATGCAACTGAGGTTGCAAGCCGACAGCATGGTGCCGAAACGCACCACCGGATTTGCCAGCATTGCGAGCGGCAGAAACGGCTCCGGCGCCGTCCGCAGCCGCCAGATGAACAGCAACCACAAGAAGGCGGACAGCATCAGCAGCCCGATGATCGGGGCAGACAGCCACGCAAAGCGCACACCGCCGGAGGTGAGCGCCAGCAGCATCGATACCGCTGCCGCCATCATCAAAAGACTGCCGAGGATGTCGAGCTTGTGGGGCCGCGCCAGACTCGGCAGCCCCTTGAGCACGGCGTTGCTCATCAGCATCGCCAGGAAGCCAATCGGAATATTGATCCAGAAGATCACCGTCCAGTGCCAGTACTCCGAGATGAAGCCGCCAAGGACGGGGCCGGAAATTGCGGCGCTCGTCCACATGATGCTGAGATAGGTCTGGTAGCGCCCGCGCTCCTTCGGCAGCACCACATCGCCGATGATGGTTTGCGCGATCGGCAGCAACCCGCCCGCGCCGAGGCCCTGCAATCCGCGCGCAAGAATGAGCATCAGCATGCTCGTCGAGAGCGCCGCGACAATCGAACCGGCGATGAAGATGGCGATGGCGAGCAGCATCATCGCGCGGCGGCCATACATGTCGGAGAGCTTGCCGTAGAGCGGCGTCACCGCAGTCGAGGTCAAAAGGTAAGCCGTCACGATCCACGACAGATGCTCGACCGCGCCGAGGCTGCGGCCGATGGTCGGCAACGAAGTCGCGACGATGGTCTGGTCGAGCGCGGCCAGGAACATCGCCAGCATGATGCCGAACACGATCTTGCGGATCTGCGCGTGTTCGAGCGGCTTGTGGCCCGCCCACTGGCTGTGCGCGGAAGCAGCGGTTGGCTTGGTCTTCTTTTTGGCGGTCGGTTTCTTGGGCGTTGTCATGTGACGTCTTAATCGCGCGATACGCAGGGAAATTCAAGGAAAGCCGCCGCAGGACAGCCATAGGACAGCCATTCTTGCCGCATTGCAGCGGAACCTGCGGCGCCGCGCCGCGCAATGGCGCTTTCGGCTTGCCAAAGCCGCCGCTCTCGGCACAATTCCCGCAACCCGCCCCGCACGAGAGGCGTTCCTGGAGGATTTGATGTCGAAAACCCTGCCCACCCTGTTCGTTGCCGCTACCGCGATCGCCGCGAGCGCGCCGGCCGTTGCCGCCGATTATTTCGCCGGCAAGACGATCGAATGGACCGTCGGCGCCGACGTCGGTGGCGGCTACGACATCTATTCCCGCACCATCGCCAAGCATCTGCCGAAATACATTCCCGGCAAACCGATCATCGTGGTGAAGAATCTCCCGGGCGCCGGTTCCGCCAAGGCCGCGACCTATATCGCGCAGGTTGCGCCAAAGGACGGCACGGCGATCGGCTCGCTGATGCCGGGCGCCGTAATCGGTCCGCTGCTCGACGATGGACCGAAGCCGCAATACGACCCAACCAAGCTGATCTATCTCGCCACCGCCGATAGCGGCACGCGCGTCTGCGCCACCTTCATCAACTCCAAGACCAAGACGCTGGCCGACGCGCAAAAGCAGAAGACCGTGATGGGCGCGAGCGCAGCCGGCGGCTCGACGCGCGATTACGTCAACATGCTGCGCAAGGCTGCCGGCGCGCAGCTCGAACTCGTCACGGGCTACAAGGGCACCGCCGAGATCGGCCTTGCAGTGGAACGCGGCGAAGTCGATGGGCTTTGCGGCTGGGACTGGTCGAGCCTGAAAGCACAGAAATCCGACTGGCTGCGCGACAAGAAGGTCAACATCATCGTGCAGATCGCGCTCGAGCCGGAAAAGGAATTGACCGGCATGGGCGTCCCGCAGCTCTGGCCTTCGGTGAAATCCGACGACGACAAGAAAGCGGCGGAGCTTGTGGTGAGCCAGCAGGTGTTTGGCCGGCCCTTCGTTGCACCGCCCGGCACCCCGGCGGAAGTCGTAAAGATCCTGCGCGACGGATTTGACGCCGTGATGAAGGACAAGGACTTCCTTGCCGACGCCGCCGGCTCCAAGATCGACGTCAACCCGCTCAGCGGCGCCAAGGTGCAGGACGTGGTGACCAAGGTCTATGCGTCGCAGCCCGCCGTGGTCGCGCGCGCCAAGGAGCTGATCAAGGATTAGATTCTTATCCCTCCCCGTCTCTCGGGGAGGGTGGCGAGCGACTCTTGTCGCGAGCCGGGTGGGGTTACGCACCAAGACCCCACCCCGCTGCTCGCACGCGCAGTCAAGCTTGCGCAGACTGCGTAAACTTGTCTGCGTGCTCGCAGCGACCCTCCCCGTGCCGGGGAGGGATTAAGAAAGTGGAGACGCCGATGTATCGATCCCTCCCCTTCGCGCTCTGCCTATCGTTGCTCACAACCGCGCCGGCTGCGGCCGCCGACTACTACGCCGGCAAGACCATCGAGTTCATTGTCGGCGCCGATGTCGGCGGCGGTTTCGATCTCTATGCCCGCACCATCGCCAAGCACTTGCCGAAATACATTCCCGGCACGCCGATCATCGTGGTGAAGAACCTGCCGGGCGTCGGCTCCGGCAAGGCGGCTGCGTTCATCTACAACACCGCGCCGAAGGACGGCACCGCGATCGGCGCGCTGATGCCCGGCGCGGTGATCAGTCCGCTGCTGGAAGACGGGCCGAAGCCGCAATACGACCCGACGAAGCTCGTCTATCTCGCGACCGCCGAAAGCACCACGCGGGTCTGCACCTCCTACGGCAATTCGAAGATCAAGACCTTCGCCGACGCGCAAACACAAAAGGGCGCGATGGGCGCGAGCGCGGCCGGCGGCTCGAGCCGCGATTACGCCAACCTGGCGCGGCGCGCGGCGGGCGCGACCTTCGAGATCGTCACCGGCTACAAGGGCTCGGCCGACATGATGCTGGCGATCGAGCGCGGCGAAGTCGACGGCATGTGCGGCTGGGACTGGTCGAGCCTGAAGGTGCAAAAGCCGGAATGGATTGCGGACAAGAAGGTCAACCTGCTGATGCAGTTCGGGCTTGAGCCCGATCCGGAGCTGACAAAGCTCGGCGTGCCGCAGATCTGGCAATTCGTCAAAAGCGACGAGGACAAGAAGGCGCTGGAGCTGGTGCTGAGCCAGCAGGTGTTCGGCCGCCCCTATATCGCGCCGCCCGGCACGCCGCCCGAGCAGGTGAAGCTGCTGCGCGACGGTTTCGCAGCGACGATGAAGGACAAGGACTTCCTTGCTGACGCCGCCACCGCCAAGCTCGACGTCAGCGGGATCGACGGCGCCAAGGTGCAGGACGTGGTGACGAAGATCTACGCCGCCCCGCCCGCCGTGATCGCGCGGGCGAAGGAGTTGATCAAGGAATAGCGCACGTCGGGCCTGCCCGATGTGCGCAGCGTAACAAAACGCGGACGCCCTCTCCTCTTCGTCATTCCGGAAGCCGAGCACAGCGAGGCTATCCGGAATCCAGTAACGATCCGTGACGCATCCGGATTCCGGGTTCACGCTGCGCGTGCCCCGGAATGACGCACAGATTTATATTTCAAACAGCCACGCGCCGAAGGCCCCGTTTTTTACTCAGGCTGGGGTGCGCCTGTCTTTCCATCTTGCTCCCGAGGGAGCGGAGCGCCGAACGGCGCACCAACGGATCACGCTGCACAGGACAGGCTTGCGAGGCCCGCCTTGCGCATCGTGGACATCCCGACGCATCAAGCTTGCGAAGCTCATGCGCGGATGCCGCGCCCTTCGGCGCTCCACTGCGGCGATTTTTGGCCTCGGAGCCGTACTTCCGGGCGCGCGGGTACCTCCCGCGTCCACGTCCAGCCATTGAAGGCAGCCCCACCTAGTTGGAGCGGACAGCGACCGAGGCCTCCCGGAGATGGCTTGCGAGGCACATCCGCAGGCGCCGCACCCGCTCCGCCAAACAGAACGCCTCATGATGGCGCCCCCGGATGAGCAAGGTGCTGCAGGTCTATCTTTGTTGGGAGAAAAGTCGAGAATTTTGAGAAGTGCAGACAAGCCCGATTGTTAATATCGTCAAGAAGTCGAGCAACCATCGCGTTTCCTGAATAACAACTTTTGAATATCGCGACACTCGCGCAACTAAAGAGTTGAATTTAGCAGCAGCACAGCCTACGCGAAGGGCCCAAGCGCACGCATCGACGCTTCGCGGATTTACTTCTGCAACCATTATTGATGAGAGCCAGCGTTACGCTAGATGCCCCGATTCCCATATCAACACTAACGTGCTACACTCTCCTAACCAGGGAGAAGATAGCAGGATGTCCCAACGTCAACTTGCAAATTTGGGCGTTGATGCGCTGGAAAAATTCTTTGATGCGAAGCGTAACAATAGCGACGCTCTCACAACGCTGTTAGGAGAGTTATCACATCGCAAAATGCCCCGCGCAAAAGCATTAAAGCGACGCGTGATGGATGCGCTTGCTTTTACAAAAACAAAAGAACTCGACGACGCTGCGTTGTTTATTATGACGCCAGCCCAACATCGGCGCGTGGCGGAAGTCTATCGCAAAGGCGGCCCGGATTGGACCAAAGAAGAGCGGGAGTACGCTTCAAAGTTGGCGGACCACTAAGGCGGCGCTCTTTAGCGAGGCGCTTCTCCTCCGCTTTCTTCCGCCGCCGATCCTGTTCAGCAGCTCTAACCTTCTGAGTAATTCCTACCAGTTCTGAATCGGGAGCAGTCAGACCTTTTTGGGTCGCCAGACTCCTCGCTCGCTGTTTTCAACCATCCCGATTTTTTTTAAATAAGTTCGCACCCAGGCGAGCTCATATTCAAATTGAGTACGAGGACCGTCCCCGTGAAGTACGGAACGCACATCACCTGACAACTTCATCAGATCGGCAACATCGTCCTCCATCTCTTCGATGGTGGCGGACCCTCCGCGGTTGCGCAAAGCGTAGACCGTCGGGACAAAATACGATTCAAAGGTAGGCAAATCTGATTTAGTGGCCATTCTGCTTCCCCCACAAGTCAAAACGATAACATGCCGAAACATGTTAGGTAGCGGTCTTCCGGCACGAGCAAAAACTATCCGCTTTATCTTTTCCGCTTCCTCGGCACCCTTCCCGGCCACTTGACGATGTGATCCTCGAGTTCGTTGTCGGGCACATCGGCTTCGGAGAAGCGCACGCGGCCTTTGACCGAGACGCCGGCGGCGTGGATCGTGTCGGGATCGCCTGAGACCAGCGGGTGCCACCAATAGAGATCGCGCCCTTCGGCCACGATCTTGTAGCCGCAGGTCGGCGGCAGCCACTTGATCTCCCGGACATTCTCCGGCGTCAGCCGGACGCAATCCTCGACCTGCGCGCTGCGGTTCGCATAGTCGGTGCAGCGGCAGGCCTGCCCGTCCAGCAGCCGGCAGCCGACATGGGTGTAGTAGATCTCGGCGGTGTCCTCGTCCTCGAGCTTGGACAGGCAGCACCGGCCGCAGCCGTCGCACAGGCTTTCCCACTCGGAATCCGTCATCTGTTCCAATGACTTGGTCTTCCAGAAGGGCTGGTCGCTGGTGGTCATGGTGGCCCTTGTAAGCCTATGCGGCCGATTCCGTAATGCCCCTATCACCCCACCGCCAGGCCTCCGCCTGGCGACCTCCCCCTCCTCAAGTCGGGCCTGCCCGACTTGAGCATCATGAGTGCGGAACCCGGGCAAGCCCGGGGTCCGTTGGGGAGGTAAAGGACTGATATTCAGCGTCAAGCCCGGCGATTGGCCCCAAGGCGCCGGATCGGCTAAAAGCTAAAAGACACAATGGGCCGGACAAACAACCGGAGTGGACATGTCTAAACCGATGATCTTCACGATTTCCGCGGCTTGGGACGAAGAGGCGTCAGTTTGGAGCGGACACTGCGACGACATCCCGGCCGCAGCCGACGCGCCCACGCTCGACGAACTGTTGGCGAAGATTTCCGCCATGGCTCTCGACCTCCTGCCCGACAATCATCCCGGGGTCGATCCGGCTTCCCTGTTCTTGCAAATTACGGCGTTGCGGGAAGCTGAGCCGGCCGTCGCCTGATGGCCCCGCAGTTCGACCGCGAACTGCTGAGCGCGGCTCAGTGCAGATTCGTGCGCGCGGGCAAAGGCAGCCACGAAATCTGGCACAGCCCGGTTACCCAACGGGGTTTCGCGGTGCCCGTGGGCATTCCCAGCCGCCACACGGCCAACGCCATTCTTCGCCAAGCGGGCCTGCCGAAGGCCTTTTGAGCCCGTGGCGCAGGACTTTGACCTTCCAGGGGAAATGGTAGCAGGGACGGGAGTTGAACCAGCGATTGGCCGCCTATCACCCCACCCGGCAGGCTTCGCCTACCGACCTCCCCCTCCTCAAGTCGGGCCTGCCCGACTTGAGCATCATGATTGCGGATCCCGGGCAAGCCCGGGGTCCGTTGGGAGGTAAAGCATTTTATAGTGGCGGAACGGGGCAGGCCCCGTGCCGCCCGTTATTCACCCTAAAGCCGCGCCCCGATGGCCCTAAAGCCCCCAATCGGCTAGAAGAAACGATAGAATCCGGCGCCGCCGCCTTGGCGCTGCCGCCTTTGGGCCCAATCTTCGCGCAACCCGGCGCAATGGGGATAGTTCGCCGTCAGGTTGCCGCGACCACTAAGAGAGACGCCCTTGTCCGACCAGTTTCCCGACCCCGAGAGTTGGAAGCCGAAATTCGGCCGGCGCATGCTGGATGTCGACGCGCGCGTCGACAGCTTCATGTTCGAAATGGGCAAGCTCGTGCGCGAGGCGTTCGAGCGCTATTCGGCGTTCATGGACCGCTTCCATGTCTCCAGCTGGCGGCGCGGCATGGTCGAGCTGATGTCGGAAGGCGCCACGCTCGGCACCGGCGGGCTGATCGTGATGCTGATGCTGGCCATCCCGGCGTTCCAGGAAACCTCGGACGACGACTGGCTGAAGAAATCCGACCTCGCCGTCACCTTCCTCGACCGCTACGGCAACGAAGTCGGCGCGCGCGGCATCAAGCACAACGATTCCATACCTCTTGAACAATTACCAGATGATCTGATCAAGGCGGTTCTCGCCACGGAAGACCGGCGCTTCTACGAGCATTTCGGCATCGACATCCCCGGCACCTTCCGCGCCCTGCTCTCCAACGCGCGCGCCGGCGGCGTGGTGCAGGGCGGCTCGTCGCTCAGCCAGCAACTCGCGAAGAACCTGTTCCTCACCAACGAGCGCACGCTCGAGCGCAAGATCAAGGAAGCCTTCCTCGCCATGTGGCTGGAGACGCGGCTTTCCAAGAACGAGATCCTCAAGCTCTATCTCGACCGCGCTTACATGGGCGGCGGCGCCTTCGGCGTCGATGCGGCCTCGCAGTATTACTTCAACAAGTCCGCCCGCGACGTGAACCTGGCGGAAGCAGCCATGCTGGCCGGCCTGTTCAAGGCGCCGACCAAATACGCGCCGCACGTCAACCTGCCGGCGGCGCGCGCCCGCGCCAATACCGTGCTCGACAACCTGGTCGAGGCCGGCTTCATGTCCGAAGGCCAGGTGTTCGGCGCACGGCGCAATCCCGCAAGCGCCGTGGATCGCCGCGACGAACGCTCGCCGAATTACTATCTCGACTGGGCCTATGACGAGATGAAGAAGCTCGTCGCGACCTTCCCGAAATCGATGACCGAACGCGTGTTCGTCGTGCGCACCGGCCTCGACGTCAACCTGCAGCGCGAAGCCGAGACCGTGGTCGAGAGCACGCTCAAGCAATACGGCAAGGAATACGGCGCCTCGCAGGCCGCCAGCGTGATCATGGAGAATGACGGCTCGGTGCGCGCCATGGTCGGTGGCCGTGACTATGGCTCGAGCCAGTTCAACCGCTCGACCGACGCGTTGCGGCAGCCCGGCTCGTCGTTCAAGCCTTACGTCTATGCCTCGGCGATGATCTATGCCGGCTACAAGCCGACCACGACGGTGGTGGATTCGCCGATCTGCATCGGCAACTGGTGCCCGCACAATTTCAGCAACGGCTATTCCGGCTCGATGTCGCTAACGTCGGCGCTGACGCATTCGATCAACACCATCGCGGTGAAGCTCTCGATCGCGATCGGCGCCGGCAACCCCAAACTGGGCCGCAACAAGATCGTGGCGCTGGCGAAGGCGATGGGCCTGCGCACGCCGCTGCCCGACACGCCGTCGCTGCCGATCGGCGCCGACGAAGTGACCGTGCTCGATCATGTCGGCGCTTACGCCACCTTCCCGAACGGCGGTTTCGCCGTCACGCCCCATGCCATCCTCGAGGTGCGCGCCGGCGTGGACGGCAACATCATCTGGCGATTCGACCGCGACGGCTCGAAGCCGCGCAAGGTGATGCCCGAGCAGGTCGCCAAGGACATGGTCTTCATGATGAACAAGGTGGTCGAAGAAGGCACCGCCAAGCGCGCCATCCTTGAGGGCGTGAAATCCGCGGGCAAGACCGGCACCACCAATGCGTTCCGCGATGCCTGGTTCATGGGCTACACCGGCAACTACACCGGCGGCGTCTGGATGGGCAACGACAACTACGAGTCCACCAAGCGCATGACCGGCGGCTCGCTGCCAGCGCAGATCTGGGGCCAGATCATGACCTTTGCGCATCAGGGCATCGAACTGAAGACGCTCAACGGCGCGGCGCCAAGTCCCGTGCCGCCGCGGCCGGCGATTGTGATGGCCAATGTGAAGCCCGGTGCCCCCGTGATCGCGCGCCCCGTGCTGCTCACGAAGAACGCAGCGACCATCCTGGTGCGGATCGAAAAGGCCATGGACGATGCCCGCGCCGCCCTGCCACAGGTCAACCTCTCCACCCTCGACGGCGCCGGCACGACGGCCGGACAGCCGCCGAGCTCGCTTGCTTCCGCTGCGTCTCCCGGCCCGGCGGTCCAGGGCAATTGATCGTTCCGTCCCTTTTGCGTACGCCTTCATTGCTCACCATCCGGGATTGAACGGTGCGATTGTTTTTCGGATTTCTGTTTGCCTTCACGATCGCGGCCGTCGTCGGCCTCGGCGGCACATGGCTGTCGCTGACGCGGGGCACTGCCTTTGGCGCGCTCTCGATCGGCGCCTGGACCGCGTGGCCGAAGACCGGCACGCCCGGCATCGATCCCTATGCCCGCGCGGTGATCTCGCGCACCGGCGAATTGCCGATCGGCGTTGGCGACGGCATCGCCTTCTATGCGAATGAGGACGACAAGGGTAACCCGTTCGACGGGCGCTGCGATTTCGACGTCAGCGGCATCACCCCCACCGCCCGGTTCTGGACACTGACGCTCTATGATCTGGAAGGGAAGCTGGTCGCCAATTCGGTGAACCGCCACGGCTTCACCAGCCAGGAAATCATCCGCAACACCGACGGCAGCTTCACCATCAGTATCGGGCCGCGCGCGCGCTACGGAAATTGGCTGCCGAGCGGCGGCATCGAGCACTACATGCTGGTGCTGCGCCTCTACGACACGCCGGTTGGAGCTGCGACACGCGCCGGACGCGAAGCGCCGATGCCCGCCATCACCGCAAAGGATTGCGCATGAGGTGGCTGATGTGGCTGATCGGCGGCGTGCTGCTCGGCGGGATCGTGCATCTCGCGACGGTGCTGTGGCTGCCGCGCACGGCAACGCAGGATGCCTATTCGCGGCTCGTGCCGGTGACGCAGGTCAACACCGTCACCGCCCTGCCCGATGCTACGCCCGAGAAGACGCTGTTGCCCTACATGGATCCGGCCTTCGCCACCGCGATCTGCCGCTACGACCTGTCGGAAGGCCCGATGCAGCTATCGCTGACCGTCAGCCAGGCCTATACGGCGGTGTCGTTCTATACGCGCTATGGCCGCGCTTATTACTCGATCAACGACCGCGCCGCGGGCCGGCGCAGCATCCAGCTCGATCTCATGACCGAGCAGCAGCACAACGACATGCCGGAAGAGGAAGACGTGACGGCGGCCGACCGCCTGATCGTGGAATCGCCGACAACCACCGGCGTGATCGTGATGAAGGCGCTCGCGCCCGAACCCGGCCTGATGCCGATGGCGCATGACGCGCTCGCGACCGGCCGCTGCCGTCCCGCGCCAGCCAACTGACACCGTCTATTTGGAAACGTGCACGCGAGGCTGCCTGCCGCCGTCAGCCACGGCGACCACCGTTACGCTATCGACTTGAGTTTGCAGCAGATTGATCTGCTGCTCGCATTGCACGGCAAGCGGCATGGGGTCCGCAATCACCAGGCGTTCCAGCGCATAGCGATAGGCTTCCACACGCCGGTGCAGGGAGTATTGCACCCAGCCGATCGCGACCTGGTTCTCGGTCATCCGCTTCACCGCATTCTTGCGCTCGAACTCGGAGAGGTCGGTGACGAACGGCATGCTTTTCGCGCGTTTGTTGTCCATGTCGGTGACAATGGCGGCCACGCGGAAGAACGGCTGGATGCGGACAATGTCGTTGCGAACGTCGTCGCAGAGCATGTTGTAGCGCATGCTGGGTGAGCGCGCCGGCCGCTGCATCAGGACCCGGCTGTAAGCGGTGCGATCGAACGGCATGGTGCGGATGCCGTTGAGCCCATATTCGCCGAGAATGCTGTACCAGCGCTGGCGGTCGAACGGCGCCTCGATCAGCGGATAGCCGAGATCGCGCAATTGATGTTCATCATCGGTGAATTGATAGCGCGACGGCTTGATCGAGCCGGTTGGTTCCGTGCCGACCCAGTCATGAATCTCGTCGGTGACGACGGAGGAACGAAGGCGGCCAAAATCGCCTTCCGTGCAACCCGTGAGCGCTGTCAGCGCCAGCAGCAGGCCGCAAGCCATCGCGTGCCTGCTGAATCGGTGCGATGTCGCAGGCTGCGGCATTCAATGGATCGTTGTTTAAGAGCGGGAAGCCGGACGGCGCCGGCGGCGTGGCGCGGAACGCGTACGCTGCTCCGACACCTTCTCAACCTCTCGTTCAATGCGAACGACCGGCAGAATAATAACGCTTGCCTCTTCGCCCGGCTGCAACATGGTACGAGTATTACGCCAAACATCCGGGAAACTGATCACCAGTCCCATATGGCCTCTCCCCAACCCCACGGCCCCTGAGCGCTGAACATTCAGCGGTGGCCGCGACTCATTTAGAAGCCCGGATGGTTAATGCTGATTTAACGGGCAAGTCTGATCCGATCAGATTGAATCGGATCAGACACTTGATTCAATAGTTTGTCGCGCAATCTTGCGGCGAACCGGTTCGCCGGATTGCGCTCCAAGCGGCGCAGATTATCGCGTGAGATTGTCGAGGAAATGCCGCCCGGCGCGATCCTCCACTTCCACGATCCACACGTCAGGGTCGAAGCGGACCTGCCGCGCGAGATAAGCTTCGGCATCCGCCTCCGGCGCGGGTTGCACCGGCAGGCCGGGACTGAAGGCGCGCTCCACGGGATGGGAATCGTCGAACGCGGTCTGCGGCGCCGGGCCGTAGATGTCGGCGGTGCCGTCGAGACGGTTGAGCTTGATGAAGATAGCGCCCGCCTCGTCCGCGCCGCGCCGGCGCACGGCTGCGAAAGCCCCCTCCACCTGACAGCGGCGGAGATAGGCGGAAACCCAGATGCCGGATTTCAAACGCATGGGGGAGATATGGCGCTATCCCCGCTTACGGGCAAGCGCGCGCGATCAGCAAAAGTGGACACCGGTTTTGCGCCCGGATCGCGCGCTAACCTAAAGTTGCGCATGATCTTATCCGAAAACCGGTTCCCACTTTTCGGGATCATGCGTTAGAGCGGACCGCCCTTCAGCGCGGTGAGCTCCTGCGTCAAACGCTCGGAAACCCGGCCGCTGACGGGAAGCTTGCGTTCGCGTTCGAATTTCTCGATCGCCGCCTTGGTGTCGGGACCCACGGTGCCGGTCGGCTTGATCTGGCCGTAGCCGAATTCGGTGAGCGCACGCTGCACGGCGATGGTCTTGTTGGACGGCTCGAGCAGTTCTGCAATGGGATCGGGGCGCGCGGCAACCGTCCGTACCGGAGCGGACGGCGTTGGGACCGGCGGCGCGGCGGCCGGCAATATCGCCGCAGGAATGCGCGTGCTCGCCTGGCGCCTGGCCGGGGGCATTGGGACATCGGGCGCCTGAACGGCGGCAGATTTGGTGACGTCGGTGCTGAAGAACGGCGCGGGGTGCGGCCCGCTCTGCAGGAACAGCGCGTTGATGACGATGTATCCGGTCGCAACCACGGCCAAGCCGAGGCAAACGGCATCCTTAGGACGGCGCGGCAACCAGCGCTTGAGGAAACCCTCTCCGCCCATGTCGTCGTCCATCATGTCTCTGCGCGCAGAAACGCGGTTCGTCGTATTACGCAATTTTCTTCACCTGATAGTCTGCTGAAACGGGTTCGGGGTTCGCGGCTGGCGCAATGCTGCGTGCAGGCTCGGGCGTGCGCCCACGCTCGCCATTGATCGGCAAACGCACGATCACACGGGTGCCTTTGCCAAGCCGGCTGCGGATGTCGAGGTCGCCGCCGTGCAGATCGACAAGACCCTTCACGATGGAAAGGCCAAGGCCGGTGCCTTCGTGATGCCGGTCATAGGAGGCCTTTGCCTGAAAGAAAGCGTCGCCAATCCGCGGCAGGTCCGCGGCGGCAATGCCGACACCGGTATCCTGCACTTCGAGCACGGCCCAGTTGCCCTCGCGCGTTACTTTCACGGCGATGCGGCCGCCACGTTCGGTGAATTTAATCGCATTCGACAGCAGGTTGAGCATGATCTGGTGCACGGCGCGCTTGTCCGCAACGATATCGGGAAAGCCGTCGGCGATCCGCTGTTCCATCGCGATGCCGGCCTGGCTCGCTTTGAGCGCCATCAATTCGCAGGAGCCGGCGATGACCTTTGCCGGCGCGAAGGGCTCGCGGGTGATCTCGAAACTGCCGGCGTCGATCTTCGACATGTCGAGGATGCCGTTGACGATCGCCAGCAGATGGTGCCCGGACTCGTTGATCAGTTGCGCATATTCTTCGCGGCGCGCTTCATCGAGCATCATCGCTTTTTCGTTTGTGAGCATTTCCGAGAAGCCGATGATGACATTCAGCGGCGTTCGCAACTCGTGGCTCATCGTAGCGACGAAGCGGCTTTTGGCTTCGCTGGCGCGCTCGGACTGCATACGTGCTTCGGCCAGTAAATCGTCCTGAGCCTTGCGCTCGCTGATATCGCGCAACACCGCGACGACTTCACGCGATCCGGCTTCAGCAGCTGTTGCGGCATCGATCGGGCGGCAGCGCATTTCGATCCAGACAAATCCGACTTCGCCTGGCCGCGTATTGTTCGCAGTGCCACACCGGACGCGGAATTCGACCGCTTTATCGGTGCCATCGACGGAGGCATCGGCCAGCGCCTTCAGATAGGCCGGACGGTCAGCCACATGCACCCGGTCAAACAGGCCATGCCCCATCAAATCGTGAACACGCGCATGAAACAGGGATTCCGCCGCGGGCGACACCGACAGCACGGCGCCATGGGGCCCATGGCGGGTGATCACGTCGGTCATATGCTGGGCAAGCGACTGATAGCCGTCATCTTCCGCATAGCGCAGCCAGAAACTGGTGCGTGCGAGGGCTTCGCCGCCAAGCGCGACGCCGGTGGCATAGAGCGCGGCAGACACGATCCCGAGCGCAGCAAGTTTCTGTCCGTCGATGGCGATAGTTTCCGGAAGGATATGGGCAATGCCAAGACCCAGCAGCAAAGCCGTCGCGCCCAGCGCAAACAGCGCCGCCATGGCGACCACGCGGCGGGAAGCGGACAATGCCGCCTCAAGCGGCACAATCACCAGCCAGATGGCAGCGAAGGAAGCGAGGCCACCGGTGGTGACGGCTACAGCCGTGACAAGACCGGTCAGGGCGAACGAAGACAGCATATGCGCGCCCTCGTAATGACCAGTACGCGAGAGGAAATAGGCAACAAGGATCGGCGCCACGAGCCAGGCAACAATCACCATCTCCATTGCGCTCGGAATTCCGCGCATGGTGAGATAAACGGGAACAGCCGCAAGCGCGGCGAAGCTACCGAGCAGACGCGGCGCAATAAACGCGCGATGCCGCGCAGCGGCCAGCGCATCATGACGCGCGGTCGGATGTACCAACGCGTCGATATAGTCGCGTACGGGCGCGAAGATATTCAAGTTTCCCATGCACGCCTGTTGGCAGACGCGCTCCCCTTATTCAGGCGGGATCGTGTCAGAGCCCACTTAAACGAAAGCTAAAACTGCCCGTGGCGAGAGCCGTCTTGCGCATTTGCATGGGCTGTAAACGCCCCTAAACGGCGGCATGGTGAACGGTCTATTGCCGAGGCGAAGCCACCCTTGGGCACCGCAGAAAGCCAGCGAATTCAGTGCTTCGGGGCGATATCTTCAATTTTACGAAAATTTGCGGCGTATTCGCCTCGAAACTGGACAAAAACCGAGCGTGCGAGCGAACCGCACTTTCAAGCCTTCGCCCTAGGTTCAATTCAAATACGCTGAAAAACCAGCGGTGTGAGGGGAAGGCCATGTTTTTTCTTATTCGCGCAGCATTTTGGCTGAGCATTGTCGTCATTCTGCTGCCAACAGGTTCGCAGCAGCCGAAATCGACGCCAACGCTTGAGACCGGCGAGGCGGTTTCCGCCGCATCGGCTGCTGTTTCCGACATGCGCCAATTCTGCACGCGCCAGCCCGATGCCTGCACCGTCGGCTCGCAAGCCGCGGTAGCTTTCGGTTACAAGGCCCAGGCCGGCGCGAAGATGCTTTATGACTTCCTGACCGAGGCCCTGGCCCCGGCTGAAACGGGCTCGGTCACCACTGCCAAGCGCGATGTGACGTTCAAGTCGCAGGACACGTTGCAGTCGGGCGACCTTGCGCCAGCCTGGCGGGGTTCGACGCCCATGCCCAAGCCAGATCCGCGCAGCAAGCATTCCGTCTAATCCTTCTTTGCAGGCCGTAATAGCGACCTCGAACGACGCATTTTTTGCGGCGCCAGCAACGGCCGCGTCCTATATATAGGGCGTCACTGTAATGGCTTGCGGCGCACCGATGACGATCGATGAAATCACCGAGAATTTTTCGTTCCTCGACGACTGGGATGACCGCTACCGCTATGTCATCGAGCTCGGCCGCAGCTTGCCGCCGTTTCCGGAAGAAGCGCGCACCGAAACCAACAAAGTGCTGGGTTGCGCCAGCCAGGTTTGGCTGACGGCGGCGACGCAACCGAACGGCGTCGGCGCACCGGTGATGACGTTCCTTGCCGATAGCGACGCACATATTGTGCGTGGCCTGATCGCCATTCTGCTGGCTCAGTATTCAGGCAAGTCGGCGCGCGAGATTCTTGCGACCGATGCGCTGGCGCTGTTCGACAAGCTTGGCCTCAAGGAAAACCTCACGCCGCAACGGTCGAACGGCCTGCGCTCGATGGTCGAACGCGTCCGCGCTCACGCCGGCAATGCTTTAGCGGCTGCACATTAATCCGGCTTGATGTCCCGCAACATATCGGAAGCTAAGGCCGCCACCGTACTTAACCGATTAGTGCGTACGTTGCGATCCTCGATTTGTGTTCCCTCGTAACCAGCGCGGTTCAGCGCCTTCTTGACTAAGTCGGTTCGACCCATCGCATCTGAAAGGCGCGCAATATCAAGGCTTCTTGAGTACAAGGGGTTGGGACTCTCTAGATCGTCCAACAAAAGCGCCTGTTCCATTGCAGAAGTAGCCTGCGCCTGATGGCCGCGAATCATGCATGCCGCAGCAGCAGTGGTGAGCAAATTAAATTTCGCTTCAACGAAAGTCTGGCCGGCCGTCTGTTGGACACCTTGCGATATCTGCTCGCAATCGAGTTTTAACACCAATATTTGTGCCAATGCTTCGTTTCGCCTTGGCTCAAATCCAACGCGCGTCAGTAAATTTCTGGCACCCTGTTCATCTCCAACGCGAAAAGCTTCGACGGCAATAGCTGCAAACAATTGATCGGCCAAAGCCGTATTGCGGTCATAGCTTATTGGTCCAAGGTGAAAGCCCACAGCAAATGTCTTATCCGACGGAGGAATAGACGCGCGAGCCTGATCCAAAACCGTTTTAGCCCGGTCAATCTCACCCAAGTCATTGAAAACTGCTGCTGTCGTCGTCAGATCAAATTCCTTTAAGAGCCGTTTTTCGTTTGCTAGGTCAAGCATTACGCCTCCGCGCGTTATCGCTGTGGCAGAGCCATCAACTTTCAAAGTCAGTTTCACCAGCCTGCGCAATGTTTCAAACTGGCTTCCTTGGTTTGATTCCGTGATGGCAGATTGCCAAGCGAGATCGACCGCATCGCGTCCCTCATCAATGCGATTTGCTTGTAAAAAGCGATTGACGATCTCTTCAAGGGTTATCGATCGGGATCCCTCCCTTACGCCTTTTACAAGCTGGATCGCCTGGTCAAACTCGTCCAGC
Organism: Bradyrhizobiaceae bacterium; assembly: GCA_947481685.1. GTDB lineage: Bacteria > Pseudomonadota > Alphaproteobacteria > Rhizobiales > Xanthobacteraceae > CANKHA01. Next base: position 23,983 of record CANKHA010000020.1, on the reverse strand, counting down.
TCAAGCCAGCCTCGAATGAGTGAGACATCGGACGTCGCGCCCAATGGGGCTTCTGTCGCCTTGGTGAATGCAATGCGTGCCGCTTCAAGCTCCCCGCATGCGATAAGCACACGCCCAAGATCAGCATAGCGCCAACGGCGCAGTGAAACTGGAGCGTCTTCTACAATCTCCCGTAACCGCTTCAAAACGGAGTCTAGGGCGACGGATTTTGACACTCCACGCATTGGTGCAGTCTTGACAGCTGCAACAACATCTGCGGTCGATCCGACATCAAACGGGCGAGTTCCAGCCAGCGTACGGGCCAAATTGGAATATGTTAATATCGGCCCGATCTCTTTGGCGCGGGGCTCGGTGTAAAGCCGCTCCACTTGATCAAGCGATACCGGATCATTTGGGTGCGCGCGCGCGGATGCAGCAATCGAGAAAATCGCGATTGCGCTTTCGATGGATTCTTTTCCAAACGGCCCCTTAAGACCCTGCGCCAAGCGCCGCGCTTCGGCAGACTTACCTGAACGAGCAAGGTTTTCAGCGATAAGGCTGTAGCTGTCATCAGGCACATGCCTGACTGCCTCGTCCGCGGCGATATCAGCAAGGCAAGCGACGAGACTTGCTTCGGGACAGACTGAGAATTTATGTGTTGGACTGAATTGGTTGAACTGCGTGTAACTTAAAATCGAAATTGCTGCGGCAACAACAACTCCGCCAAGTAAGCCTAAACGAACCCACCTACTTTTGATTCTGTCCGAAAACTGGTTTCCACTTTTCGGGATCATGCGCCTTTATTTCCGACGGCGGCGCTGCTGTCCCAGACCCATGTCCTTGGCCAGCTTGGAACGCGCCGCGGCGTAATTTGGCGCCACCATGGGATAGTCCATCGGAAGGCCCCATTTCTCGCGATACTGCTCCGGCGTCACGTTGTATTGCGTGCGCAGATGACGTTTCAGCGATTTGAACTTCTTGCCGTCTTCGAGGCAGATCAGGTATTCCGGCGTGATCGACTTCTTCACCGAAACAGCCGGTTTCAGGGATTCCGACGGACCATCCTTGGCGCCGTTTGACACCCGCAACAGCGCAGTATGCACCTGATTGATCAGGGCGGGAATTTCGCCGGCAGCGACCGTATTATTGCTCACAAAAGCCGAGACGATCCCGGCCGTGAGTTCGATGAAATTGCTGTTGCCCGTGTTGTCAGCCATCCCCAACGCCCCAAATATTTTTGCACGACGCCGCGGTCCGGCGCGCTAGCCCCAAGTCTAATGCAATGACGTTATTTGCGCTCTTCTGGCAGCGCAAGAGGAAGTTATCGCCGATACATGCGTCCGGTAGTATTTCCGGCGGGTATTAAGACGTTTGTTCGAGGTAATCGCGCAATTCGTCGATCGAGGCAAACCGCATCGTGCCTTGCGGCATTTCGGCTTCGATCGAGCCGTCGGAATAGAGCGTATAGGCCATGCCGTCGATCACGCCGGACTTCAGGATCGAGACTGCGTAGGCGTCGGCCGGCTGCTCCGGCTCGTCATGCTCTGGCTCTGCCTGCTGCGCATCCAAAGCAAGCTCCATGGGTTTTGGCTCAGGTTCGGACGGTTTGATCGGTGCAGGGGACCAAACCGGCTCGAGCATCTCATTCCGTTTGGACGGCTCCGGCTTTGACGGCGGATCGAGACGAGAGAAGGCGGTGGCCAGGATAGCCTCCGACAACTCATCGTCGCTACTGCGTTTCGTATCGAAGGGCGGCTCAGGCGAAAGCGGCGTCTCGCGTTGGGGAGCGATCCGCGCTCCCGGAGCGCGGACAAAGTCGGGCGGGCTGCCGGGATGATCCAAAGCGGCGCTTAAGGATGACATATCCGCATGCGGCTCGGGCGCTATTGCGGCAGGGGCACGGCTGCGCGGCTCGGGCTTGGGGGGAAAAGGAACACGGGCCGACGCAACGGGCTCATGAGAGATGCTGGAAGCGACTGGTTCGGCGATCCCGCTGACCCGCGGAAGGGCCGCGGGATTAAGGGCCATGTTATCGGAGATGTGCTTCAGATATTTCACGACATGCGCGATCCCAATGAGGATCAGGCCACCAACAAAGGCGACCGTCCCGGCAATAATGAGCGTATTGCCGAGGTCAAATGCGTTGTTTGGTATGCCGAAAGCGATCATGGCCGCACCGGCCACGGTGATCATGCCGCCGAGTATCAATAGGCTGAAATACAACATGCGCGTATCGCCCTTGCGGAAACTGGAGCCAAGCGCCGGGAGCCCACCTCAAGACACCCAGGAGACCGCCGGCAGCCTAAACCACCCCTCCTGTACAGTTCATTAACGTTAACGGTCTCTCCCGACACACAAAAGGCTGGGTGCCCTGAGGCACCTAGCCTTTGTTAGCCAGCAAATGGGCCGATCAGAGGCCGGCGTTCTGCTGCGCGACCATGCAGAACAGCATGGGAATCGACAGAGCGGTATTGGTACGCGACGCCAGCATTGCAAGGCGTCCAGCAGCGGCCTTTGCTTCGGGCGTGGCTTCCACCAGACCCAGCGCCTTCTTCTGGTTCGGCCAGATCACGAACCAGACATTCGCCGCCATGAACAGCGCGAGCCACATGCCGATGCCGATGGCAATGGTGCCCGGCCGCAGCGTCAATGCCTGCACGATGTAGCCGTTCATGAAGGCGAGCAGCAAACCGGTGGCGACCGTGGCGGCTGCAGCATGGCGAAACCAGAACAGCGCATTGGGAGCGATGAACTTTGTAATTGCGGCACGATGCTCTGCCGGCTCGATCTTCGGCACGGTGGGGATCTGCACGAAGTTGAAATACCACAGCAAGCCGATCCACATCACGCCGCTCATGACGTGGAGCCAGCGCATGACAAACGCGCCCCAGGCATGATCGACCTTGACGAATTGTCCGGTCACCGCGCCAACAACAAGAACGATGGCTATCAGTAATACGAAACCGGCAAGTATTGTTTTCTGTAGCGATTGCAGAATGGCTGCCATGTAAAATTCCCCCCTTGATGAATCGGCGAAACGATAGCACAGCCAGTTCCCGGCACAATAAGCTCGCGTGTCGTTTATACCGTTGAAATAGGGGCCGGAACTGTTGAACGCCGGCAGAGTTTACCGGTATCGCCGAAAATCAGAGAATTAGGAGAGTGCCATGTCGTTTTCATTGCCCGATTTGCCCTACGCCTACGATGCGCTCGCGCCTTATATGTCACGCGAAACGCTGGAATATCATCACGACAAGCACCATCAGGCTTACGTGACCAACGGCAATAACCTGCTGAAAGGCACGGAATGGGAGGGCAAGCCGCTCGAGGACGTTGTGAAGGGCTCTTTCGGCAAAAATCCGGGCCTCTTCAATAATGCCGGCCAGCATTACAACCACATTCACTTCTGGAAATGGATGAAGCCATCCGGCGGCGGCGACAAGATTCCGGGCAAGCTGAAAACCGTGATCGATTCCGACCTCGGCGGCGTCGCCAAGATGAAGGAGGATTTCATCCAGGCCGGCGTGACGCAATTCGGCTCGGGCTGGAGCTGGATCACCGTCAAGGACGGCAAGCTGGCCATCACGAAAACGGCAAACGGCGAAAATCCGCTCGTCCACGGCGGTACGCCGATCCTCGGCTGCGACGTGTGGGAGCATTCCTATTACATCGACTACCGCAACCGGCGTCCCGACTACCTGAAGGCCTTCATGGACCATCTGGTGAATTGGGAACACGTCGAGGAGATGTTCGATGCGGCGATGAAATAGGCCGCCTTCGACCTTTTATTCCAGCGGGCCGCACGGCGGCCTTGAATCACGTCATAAAAGGCGGCAGAGCTTGCTCATGGTTCTGCCGCCTTTGACTTTCCCCCCATCTCAATCCTGGATACGCGCCGCGTTTTGCGACCGCGTGGCTGTGGTGGTTATTACCCTTGCTGCCGCGGCAGCGGCCTTCACGTTCCGCAGCTACGGCCTCGGGTGGGACGATTTTACCCACGCGCAATACGGCGACCTCCTGATCAAATATTACGGCTCCGGTTTCAGCGACCAGCGCGCGCTTAGTTTCGTCAATCTGTATTTTTATGGCGGCGGCTTCGACATGGCAGCCGCGCTGCTGGCAAAACTTCTGCCGACCGGTCTGTTTGAAACCCGCCGCCTCGCCGGCGCGCTGATCGGCGTGATCGGCCTGATCGTGACGTGGCGTCTGGCGCGCCGCATCGGTGGACCGGTCGCCGGTCTCGCCGCCGTCGTTCTGCTCGCGGCATGTCCGATGTTTTTCGGACACATGCTGATGAATCCGAAGGATGCACCCTTCGCGGTTGCCATGATCATTCTGCTGCTGGCGCTGGTCCGCTTGCTGTCGGAATATCCGCGCCCAACACCTGCCGGCATCGCCCTGTTCGGCCTTGGCCTCGGCCTGTCGATCGGCTCGCGCACGCTCGGTGTGCTCGCCGGTGTCTATATGCTTGCAGCCATGGCGTTGCTGCTGGCGGTCGAAGCAAAAACCAAAGGCATACGCGAAGCGCTGGCGCGCGCATGCCAGTTCATTCTCTATCTGCTGCCGGGATTTGTGCTGGCTTATGGCGTAATGGCCGTCGTTTGGCCGTGGTCGGTGCAGGAAGCGCTGAATCCGTGGCTTGCGCTGACCTATTTCTCCCATTTCTTTGAAGCGCCGTGGCGTGAATTGTTTGACGGCCGGCTGATCCTCGTCCCCGATATGCCGCGCACATATTTGCCGACGCTGCTTGCGCTGCGGGTTCCGGAAATTTTCTTCGCACTCGGCATCTGCGGCGCGCTCGGCGCCGGTTACGCGGCGACACGGCGCGATATCCCGCTGCGCCAGCGCGCTATTTTTGTTTGCGTGGCAATGGCCGCATTGTTTCCCATTGTGCTGACGATTGCGGTGCGGCCCGCGATGTATAACGGCATCCGGCATTTCGTATTTTTGATGCCGCCGATCGCCGTGCTCGGTGGCCTCGCGGGCGCATGGCTGATTGAGGCCGCACGCCGCCGCTTCCGCTTCGGTGCGACCACTGCCGTCGCGGTGCTCGCGGTTGGCGTTACGCTGCCGGTCGTCGAAATGGTGCGCCTGCACCCGTACGAATACACTTACTACAACCACTTCATTGGCGGCGTGTCCGGCGCACAAGGCCGCTTCATGCTCGATTACTGGGGCCTGTCGCTCAAACAGGCGTCGCAGGCGCTGGAAGCTAAAATTGCGGCGGATAAAATTCCGCACCCGAGCGGAAGGCGATGGAAGCTGGCGGTGTGCGGGCCGCATCGCTCGCCCGAGGTTGAGCTTGGGCCGGATTTCGAGATCACCTGGGATCCGCAGGGCGCGGACTTCGCCATGATGCTTGGCGTGTTCTATTGCCGCGAATTCGACGCGCCGGTGATGGCTGAGATCCGGCGTGAAGACGTGCTCTATGCGCGCGTTTACGATCTGCGCGGGCGGTCTTATCCCACGCTGCTCAATCCCTATCCGACCCGCCCTTACTGACGCCCGTCAGCCGCGCGACGCCTTCAACTCGGCAAGGTAGTCCGCAAATCCGGATTTGACGGTGAACTTCGGCTCCCAGCCGAGATACTTTTTGGCCGCGGAAATATCGAGCGGATCGGATTTGGATTTCACCACCTCGCCCGGCTCGATCTCGTAGCTGAGAGAAGGAAACAACGCCTTCACAGCTTCCAGCACTGTCTCGAAGGGCGAGACCACGCCATCGCCGATGTTGAAGAACATCTGCTTCGGCATCTCCACCGTGGTCGCAAGATCGATCGCGCGGCCGACATCCTTGGCGTAGATATATTCATTCGCAAAGGTTTGCGACGCATCGATCTTTGCGGTTCTTCCATCGAGCCCCGCTTCCAGCAATTCCTGCATCTTCATGCCGCCGCCCGAACCGGACCAGAAATGGCCGAAGCCGAAGACGGTGGCGGGGCGCAATACGATCAGCTCGAAACGATGCGCATTGGCATAAGCCTCCAGGATCAGCTCCTTGGCGACCTTGTAATTGCCGTAGCCACGTCCGATGCCGCGTGGGAAATCCTCCGTCACCGGTCCGCTGGTCTTCAGCCTGCGGTTGTAGACGCCAAACGTGCTGATATGTACCAGCCTCTTCACGCCGGTGAGCCGCACCGCCTCCGCCACGTTGCGCGTGCCGCCGAGATTGACGTCGAAAGCATTGCTCAGGGATTGCTCGACGCGCGATCCGATCAGGCCTGCCGTGTGCACCACCGTATCGATCTTGTTGGCCTTGATCGTGTCGATCAGTGCCGGCAGATCGCGCACGTCCTTGCGCGCCAGCGTGTAGCCCTTGTCGCCGAGTTTCTTGCGCAGGAAATCCGCCCGTGGCTCGGGATCGAGAAAAACCACATGCTCGCCGCGCGCCAGCGCCTCCTTGCCGAACGCGGTGCCGACCAGCCCCGCGCCTGTCACCAGTGTTGTCATGATTATTCCGCCAGCGCTGAGAGGATCCGCGCCCAGCTGCGCGTGCCCTTATGAAATGAAGTGAGATCGAATTTCTCGTTGGGCGAATGCACGCGGTCGTCGTCGAGTGCGAAGCCGACCATGATGGTGTCCATGCCCAAAAGCCGCTTGAAATCCGCGACGATGGGGATAGATCCGCCCTCGCCCACAGTCACCGCCTTCTTGCCCCACTCGGCAGCGAGCGCCGCGCGGGCCTTGATCAGTGCCGGGTTGTCGAAACCGAGATCGAAGGCCGGCGCGAGGCCGAAATTGGTGAACTCCGCGGTGCAATCCTCCGGCAGCCGCGCCCTGACGAAAGCCCGGAAGGCGTCGCGCACCTTCTGGGGGTCCTGGGCGCCCACCAGCCGGAAAGAAACCTTGGCCATGGCCTTGCCCGGCAGCACGGTCTTGGCGCCCTCTCCGGTATAGCCGCCGACAATGCCGTTGATCTCCGCCGTGGGCCGCGTGGCGATCTGCTCGATCAGCATGTAGCCCTTTTCACCCGCGGGCACCTTGAGCCCAACCGGTGCGAGGAAATCCTCTGCCGTCAGATTGAGCCCCCTGAGGTCGGCTTTGATGTCGGCCGGCAGGTCTCTCACACCATCATAGAAACCGGGCAAAGTGACGCGGCCATTGTCGTCATGCATGTCGGCGAGGATTTTCGCGAGCACACGGATAGGATTTTGTGCCGCACCACCGAACAGTCCGGAGTGCAGATCGCGGTCGGCGCAGGTCAGTTTCACTTCTTCATAGACCAGCCCGCGTAGCGACGTTGTGATCATCGGGGTCTGCGGGTCCCACATACTGGTGTCGCAGATCAGCGCGAGGTCCTGCTTCAACTCGGCGGCGTTGTCCTTGACGAAGTCGAAGAGATGCGCGGAGCCGCACTCCTCCTCGCCCTCAAGCATCACCGTAATCGGCAGCGGCAATTTTCCAGTCACCGCCTTGAAGGCACGGCAGGCTTCGATGAATGTCATGGCCTGGCCTTTATCGTCACACGCTCCACGCGCGACGATGATCTTGCGGCCATCCGGAAGCGTATCGATCCGCGGCTCGAAAGGCGGGGTCTGCCACAACTCCAGCGGGTCCACCGGTTGCACGTCATAATGCCCGTAAAACAGGACTTTTGGCCCCTTCCCGGCGCTCTCGCCCTGCGGAGTTTTGCCGACCACAATCGCATGCCCCTCGGTCGGCCGGATGCTGGCTTCCATGCCGAGGCTCGACAGATCTTTCGCGACGTATTCTGCCGCGGCGCGGCACTGATCCTTGAATGCTGGATCGGTCGACACCGATTGAATGCGCAAAAAATCGAACAGGCGTCCGACGCTTTGGTCGAGGTCGCGATCGATCCGGTCGAGAACCGCGTCAAGCGAGGTCATCAGGTTGCTCCAGGTCTTTCTCTTAAAGAGAGGTCTTCTCTTAAAGTTTTTTGCTCTCCGCAGACTACCAATCGTGCGCGGAAGTGGAAAGCAGCACCGCATCCCTATGCTGTGTCAATGCGGCGTGGCATTTTTTCTCTCAAGCAAGCGTGATTAAATATTTTGCGACGCGACCTTCGTATGCTTGTCTTCTCGCGCTTTTTACGTCCAATATCGTTTCAACCTACCGGCAGTGTGGGATGGGGCGAGAGTAAAATGGATGAGCTTGTTGAACGCCTGGTCGCCAATGTTGGCGTGACCCGTACCGGTGCCGAACAGTCGATTGGCATCATTTTAGATTTCCTCAAAAAAGAAGGCCCGGCCGACAAGGTGCAGGCGCTGATAGACAAGCTTCCCGGCGCGGAAGCTTGTCTGCAGGCAGCCAGCGGCGATGGCGGTGGGTTCATGAGCGGTGTCATGGGAGCGGGCATGCGGATGATGTCCGCCGGCCTGAGCATGGACCAGGTCCAGGCCGTGACCCGCGAGACCATCACCTATGTGCGCGAAAAAGCCGGCGAGGACACCATCGGTGAAATCGTCGCGGCCGTACCCGGCCTCAGTCAGTTCCTTTAAGTAACCTTCCTATTTCGCCTGATCGAGTATCACTTCATGGCTTCCTACCCCATCATCGACATCGGAAAGATCGCAGAGGATGTCGCCCTCAAGCTGAAGTCTTCGGGGATCAGGACCACCGGAAAGCTGCTCGAGGCCGCGCGTAATCCTAAAGGCCGCAGGTCGCTTGCAGAGAACACCGGCTGCGACGAGAAAAAAATCCTCTGCTGGGCCAACATGGCCGACAAGATGCGCATCAAGGGCGTGGGTGAGGATTACGCGGAGCTGTTACACGCGGCCGGCGTCGATACCGTCAAGGACCTGAAGTACCGCAACCCCTGCAACCTCGCCAAGGCGATGGCGGAGGCGAACGCCAGGCGCAAGCTGGTTCGTCTCCTGCCCTCGGAGAAGGCCGTGCTGCGGTGGATCGAACACGCCAAGAAGCTGCCGCTGAAGATTACATACTGACCGCACCGCAACCGTGGCGGGTGTGCTTGACACCCCTGCCTGGACCGCGCAAAGCGACCCCATGGCAGTCGCTAACCGGATCAGGCTGAGAAGCGCCGTGAGCGATCCCCCATCATTCCTCGCCGGACTTCTGGCATCGGGCCACCCCGCGGTCATGGGCGTGCTCAATGTCACCCCGGATTCCTTTTCCGACGGCGGACGCTTCCTCGATCCCGGCAAGGCCGTCGCCCAGGCGGAACGGATGATCGCCGAGGGCGCCGACATCATCGACATCGGGGCGGAGTCCACCCGCCCCTACGGCGGCATGGCGCCAGTTTCCGCGGACGACGAACTGGCGCGGCTGAAGCCGATTTTCGGCAAGATCGTGGCCTTGGGCGTGCCGGTGTCGATCGACACCGTAAAGGCCTCCACCGGAGCCTGGGCGCTGGACCAGGGCGCCGCCATGCTCAACGACGTCTGGGGCCTGCAGCGCGACAGCGGCCTCGCCACGCTGGCGGCTGAGCGGAAGGTGCCGGTCGCCATCATGCATAACCGCGACAGGGCCGACGGAAGCATCGATATCCTTGACGACATCGAGAGCTTTTTCCGCCGCTCCCTCGCCATAGCGGACCAGGCCGGCATCGCGCGCGACCAGATCGTGCTCGATCCCGGCATCGGCTTTGGCAAGACGCCGGAGCAGAGCATGATCGCGATCGGACAACTCGCGCGCTTCAAGTCCTTCGGCCTCCCTCTCCTCGTGGGAGCGTCACGCAAGCGGTTCATCAGCGCCGTGACCCCATCGGAGCCGGATCAGCGGCTCGGTGGCTCCCTTGCCGCACATCTCCTGGCAGTCGAGAATGGCGCAGCGATCATCCGTGCACATGATGTGGCGGAAACGGTTCAGGCATTGCGCGTGGCCGCTGCGATCCGGGGTGCACAATGAGCGACAGCATTTTCATCAACGGCCTCGCGCTGCATGCCTATCACGGCGTAATGCCGCATGAAGGCAAGGTCGGCCAGGGTTTCATCATCGATCTCGTGCTCGGCATCGATCTCGCCGACGCGGCAAAGTCCGACAAGCTCGCCGACACGGTCGGCTACGATGTGGTGGCCGATGTGGTGAGCCGCGCCTTCACCGCGAAACGTTACCGGCTGGTGGAAGCTGCGGCCGGCGCTGTCGCCGATGCTATCCTCGAAATTTTCTCCCGCATCAACACCGTTCGTATCACCGTGCGGAAACCGCACGCGCCGGTCGCTGCAATCTTCACCGACGTCGGCGTGGTCCTGACCAGGTCGCGTCGTGGCTGAAGCGCTGATCGCGCTTGGCGGTAATGTCGGCGATGCACGCGCCACGCTCCGGAAAGCCATCGACCTGTTCTGCGACGGCTATGACATCCGCCTGCTCGCCCGCTCGCACGACTACCGCACGCCACCCTGGGGCGACGAGAACCAGGCGTCGTTCATCAACCTCTGCATCGCGGTAGAAACGAAGCTCACGCCGCTGCAGTTGCTGGCGCGTGCGCAGGAGGTGGAACGGGCGCTTGGCCGTCAACGCACCAAAGATCGTCGCTGGGGGCCGCGCACCGCCGATCTCGACATTCTCGCCTATGACGATGTCGTGCTCGACGAACCCGAGCTGACGTTGCCCCACCCGCGCCTGCTCGAACGCGCCTTCGTGCTGGCGCCGCTCGCTGAAATTGCCGCCGACCGCATCATTGGTGGCGTGCGCGTGCGCGATGCGCTGGCGCGGGTCGATACCACCGGTATCGAGCGGCTCGACGCAGGATGCTGACCGTTCTCCTCACCGGCTTCGGACCCTTCCCCGGCGCACCGGACAATCCCACCGGTCCGCTGGTGCAACAGCTCGCGCGTTTGCACGGGCCTGCGCTGGCTAATGCCCACCTCGTGCCCCACGTTTTTCCAACCAGCTATCGCGCGGTCGATGAACAGCTGCCGCGGCTGCTCGCGGAGATAAAGCCCGATGCGCTGCTGATGTTCGGCCTGTCCGAACGGGCCACATGCCTGCGGGTAGAGACACGGGCGCGCAACGTGCTGTCCGCGCTTGCCGATGCTGCGGGAGAGCTCCCACCGGGCACCTGCATCCTGCCCGGCGGGCCGGAGGCGCTGCCCTTTGGCGCGCCAGGGCGGAAGCTGGCACTGGCCGCGCGCGAAGCGGGCACCGAGGCCATGACCTCGCGCGATGCCGGAAGCTATCTCTGCAACTATATCTCCTGGCGCGCGATCGAAGCCGCTGCCCGTCCGGGCGGACCAAGATTCACGCTCTTTATCCATGTGCCGCAGGTCGGCGCAGGCGGAAAACCCAAACGCTCCACCCGGAAGATATGGAGCCTTGAGGACCTGTTACGCGGAAGTGAGGCCATCCTGCTGGCAGCCATTGCAGAGACCCGAAAGCGTCGCCACATGGCTGAAAGATAATCTTGCTGCCTTAGTTCAGGCGGAAAGATTTCCCTTCATGACACCATGTCCGATACCCTCTCCCCGCCCGTCCGAAAGCTCCGCAAGCCCGTCGTGCTCTTCCTCATCGCGCTATTCCTGTTGCCGGTTGCAACCCGCGCCGTGGTCTTCGCCATGAGCGATCTTCCGCGCAGCTTTCGCGATGCCGACTGGTCGAGCATCGGCAGCCTGCCGCCCGCCACACAGCACCCGGACGCCAGGGTCATGGTGCTGTCCGGCCGCACCGGCGGTTGGAAGGGCGTCTTCGCCATACACAGCTGGCTGGTCATCAAGCGGGCAAATGCGTCGAGCTGGACCCGTTACGATGTGGTCGGCTGGGGCAATCCGGTACGTATGAACGGCTGGGCGCCGGACGGCCGATGGTTCGGCGACCGGCCGCGCGTGGTCGTCGATGTGCAGGGCAAGGAAGCCGAGCGTCTGATCCCGAAGATCGAGAAAACGGTGAAAGATTACCGCTTTTCCAATGCGGGCGACTACCGCGCCTGGCCGGGGCCGAACAGCAATACATTCACGGCAACTGTGATACGCGCCGTGCCGGAGCTTTCGACGGCCTTGCCATCCAATGCGATCGGTCGCGATTTTCGCACAGGACCGTATTTCGGCGTGACCGACAGCGGCACCGGGCTGGAAGCCAATCTCTGGGGCCTTTTCGGCTTCAAGATCGGCTGGGTGGAAGGCTTCGAGGTCAACTTCCTCGGACTCGTTGCGGGGTTCGATGTGCGGCACCCGGCGCTCAAATTGCCGGGCTACGGACGCCTGGGTTTCGATGCTGTCTTCCCGGCGCGCGCAGCAATCTAAAAGTCCAGGTAAGAGCCGCGCTCCGAAACAGGTTCCCATCACGGATCAAGTCCGGGACAGGCTTTTTCGGGATCATGCGCGTCACTAAGCACGGCGCATGATCTTGTCCGAAAACCGGTTCCCACTTTTCGGGATCATGCGCTATGCGTTCTCGCCGAGGATCTCGCCGACTTTTTCCAGCAGCACCTGGCGGCCGTAGGGCTTGCGCAAAAGCGGGAAGTCCATCGTCGCAGCATTGGCCGCGGCCTCCGCATAGCCGGTCGCAAGCAAGATAAAGATTGAAGGAAATTCACCGCGCACGATGCGCGCCAGTTCAACGCCGTTCATACCGCCTGGCATCATGATGTCGGAGAACACCAGATCCACCGACGCGCCGTTGCGCAGAACATGAAGAGCTTCGGCTGCGTTGCCTGCGGTCTTTACCGTATAGCCGGCATCCTGCAGCAGTCCGAGCGCCAATTCGGCGACGCCCGCGTCATCTTCCACCAACAAAACAGTGGCGACGGCGCCAATTTCGCGCGGGCGAGACACCGGCTGATTCCTCCGCTGCTTTCGGTCATGGTTCAAAGCCTGCGGAAGATGCAGGCTGATCTTGGTGCCTTTTCCCGGGGCGCTTTCGAGTGTCAGCGTTCCGCCGGATTGCTTGGCGAAGCCATAGGCCTGGCTCAAGCCGAGACCGCTGCCACGTCCGATATCCTTGGTGGTGAAGAAAGGTTCGAATGCGCGCCCCTGCACGTCTTCCGACATGCCCGTACCGGTATCGATGATGTCGATAACGACATAAGAATCGCCTTTGCCGTTTATCTCGCCGCCGTGTTTCCGCGCGCGAATGGTGAGCGTCCCGCCCTCCGGCATGGCGTCACGAGCATTGAGGCCAATATTCAGCAGCGAGAGCTCGAGCTGACCGACATCGACCTGGATCGGCGGTAAATCCGTTGGAACGTCGGAAACAATACGAACATCGCCGCGCAGCGAATGCGACAGCAGCTCAACAAAGCCATTCAGTTGCTGCGCGATATCGACGGATTCCGGCTTCAACGGTTGCCGGCGGGAGAATGCCAACAGCTGCTTGGTCAACTTCTCGCCGCGGAGTGCCGCATGACGCATATTGCCAATGAGACGCCTGAGCTTCTCGTTGTCCTTGACGTGAGCCTCGGCGAGATCGGCGCCGCTGACAATTACCGTCAGCAAATTGTTGAAGTCATGCGCGACGCCGCCAGTAAGCTGCCCGATGGCTTCCATCTTCTGCGCCTGGAAGAGCTGTTCCCGCGCCTCATCGAGCTTCAACTGGGTTTCGCGCTGTTCTGTCAGGTCACGCGTGACCTTGGCAAAGCCGATAATCTCGCCATTCTCGTCCCGGATGGCATCGATGACGACGCTCGCCCAGAACCGGCTGCCGTCTTTGCGAACCCGCCAGCCTTCGGACACTACCTTGCCCTTGCTCCGCGCGATTGCGAGCAATTTCTCCGGCAAACCGTCCTTGCGATCTTCTTCGGTATAGAAACGCGCGAAGCTTTGCCCGAGGATTTCCGAAGCGGCATAGCCCTTCAAACGCTGGGCGCCGCTGTTCCAGTTGGCAACAAGACCATTGGGATCGAGCAAATAGAGCGCATAGTCGGTTACAGCCTCAACAAGAAGCTTCAGCCGCTGCGCGTCATCGATTTGTTCGAGAACCGGTTTCTTCATTCCGTCAGAATGTCCCCACCTCCCCCGCGTTCTCAACCAATCCCCTAACTTAGGGTAAAGGTCCGAGGGTGCCCCAGGTGGTTGTTAAGGTTTCAGTTTTTGCCCCTTGGACTGTCTATTTCCGAATAGCCAAAAGCGCCAATCACAGCTCCGGGAACGGAACTGCATTGTGAGGTCGGAGATGATGGCGTGGGACCGGCGATCAGTTTGCCGGTCGGGTCGGCCGATGCGCGGAAGCCAGCTTTTGCCACTGTTCTACGGCTTCAATGACTTCCCGCAGGCGGATCACAAAATCCGTCTCGGTGTAATAGTGCTTCCAGCGGCCGGTTTCGTAGAGCTCTATGAAATGGGAACGACGACGCTCAGCCAGATCGCACCACCGCTGGGCGATCTGCTCGGAGGAAGATGCTGTAGATCGAGCCTGCATGGAGGAATCACGATCAGCGATCGACTGTATTTGATCATATTCTCGTGATCCGGCCGTTAAGCAAGATGCGCGGCAGGTTACCCGCACAATTATTGCAGCGTTTAACGATTTGACAGGTGCCTAGGCGGTCGTTCCCGGAGCAAACTTAAAGGTAGCTTCGGTTTTGGCCTTTATTTCATCCGCCGTTACGCCGGGCGCGATTTCCATGAGGGTCATGCCACCAGACCCTTTCTTGTCGATGGCGAAAACACCGAGATCGGTGATCACCATGTCCACCACGGCGGCGCCGGTGAGCGGCAGCGTGCAGCGCTTGAGCAATTTGGCCTCGTCCTTGGCGGAATGCTCCATCACCACCACGACTTTCTTTACGCCGGCGACGAGATCCATGGCGCCGCCCATGCCTTTGACCATCTTGCCCGGAATCATCCAATTGGCGAGGTCGCCGTTTTCTGCAACCTGCATGGCACCGAGGATCGAAAGGTCGATATGCCCGCCGCGGATCATGCCGAAACTCTCGGCGCTGGAGAAATAGCTGGTGGTTGGAAGCTCTGTGATGGTCTGCTTGCCGGCATTGATGAGGTCTGGGTCTTCCTCTCCTTCATAAGGAAACGGTCCGAAGCCCAGCATGCCGTTCTCGCTTTGCAACTGCACGTTCACGCCGGCGGGAATGTAATTCGACACCAGCGTCGGGATGCCGATGCCGAGGTTGACGTAAAAGCCGTCGCGCAATTCCTTGGCGGCGCGTTCCGCCATCTGGTTGCGGGTCCAGGCCATCAGATTTCCACTCCTGAAATTTTATATTTGCGCATGATCTGATCCGAAAACCGGCTCACTTTTCGGGATCATGCGCTCGCGCGCTTGCGCACCGTGCGCTGCTCGATGTGCTTTTTCGCGTCGGGCACATGGATGATCCGCTTCACGAACACACCCGGTGTGATGATGTGATCCGGATTGATCTCGCCAGGTTGCACGAGATTCTCCACTTCGGCGACCGTGACTTTGCCGGCGGTTGCCATCGTCGGGTTAAAATTGCGGGCGGTTTTGCGATAGACTAGGTTGCCTTCGGTATCGCCCTTCCAGGCATGCACAATGGCAAGGTCTGCGACGAGACCGCGCTCCATGATATAGCGCTCGCCGTTGAACTCCCGCTCTTCCTTGTCCTTGGCAACCAGCGTGCCGACACCGGTCTTGGTGTAGAAAGCGGGAATGCCTGCGCCACCGGCGCGGATACGTTCGGCCAGCGTGCCTTGCGGATTGAATTCGATTTCCAGTTCGCCGGCGAGATATTGCTGAGCAAAGGTTTTGTTCTCGCCGACGTAGGACGAGATCATTTTCTTGATCTGCCGGCTTTCCAGCAAGATCCCGAGGCCCGCGCCGTCTACACCGGCATTGTTCGAGACAAATGTCAGATTCTTGACGCCGGAGTCGCGGATCGCAAAGATCAGTGTTTCCGGGATACCGCACAGGCCGAAACCGCCGGCCATGATCAGCATGCCGTCCTTCAGCAGGTCGGCCAGAGCCGCCCGCGCGTCGGGAAAAACCTTTTTCATGCCCACCCCATGTTATCGGATGACAGGATAACGGGCGGGCAAAAAGGTCAAGACCTGCGCCAAAGTGATACCGCCAAACTGGCTTGCCTTTCCGCAAGCCATGGCGGAAACCTATGGCATACCGTTCGGTGCCCAGAAAATAATCAGGCGAGGAAAGAGGAAACGACCATGCGAAAATCCTTCGTTGCGAGCTTGCTGGCGGTTTGTCTTGGTTGGACCGGCACCGCGATGGCGCAGACTTATCCCAGCCGGCCCATCACGCTGATTATCCCCTTCGCCGCCGGCGGACCGACCGACGTGCTCGGCCGCACCATGGCGCAACGCATGGGCGAGATCCTCGGGCAACCCGTTATCGTGGAGAATGTCGGCGGTGCCGGCGGCATGCTCGGCTCGTCGCGCGTGGCGAAAGCAGCCCCGGATGGCTACAGCTTCTTGCTCGGCACCGTTGGTACCCATGCCCAGAACCAGACGCTTTATAAAAAGCCGCTCTATCATGCAGCCGACGATTTTACGCCGGTGGCGCTGATGGCCGAACTGCCGCTGATGCTGATCGTCAACAAGGATCTTCCCGTTACCGACATGAAGAGCTTCGTCGCCTACGCCAAGAAGAATGAAGCGACGATGCAATTCGGCTCTGCCGGCGCCGGATCGGCCACGCATCTCGGCTGCGTCGTGGTCAACGATGCGCTCGGCACCAACATCACCCACATTCCCTATCCGGGAACCGGACCCGCGATGACCGACCTGATCGGCGGCCGCGTGAATTTCCTGTGCGAGATCATCACGACGGCAAAGCCCCAGATCGACGGCGGCACCGTGAAGGCGATTGCCAAGCTGTCCCGAACGCGCTCGCCTGCCCTGCCGAATATCCCGACCGCGGTGGAGCAAGGCACGGACGTCGAGGCCTATACCTGGAATGCTTTCTTCCTGCCGAAAGGCGCACCGGCGGATCTGGTGAAGAAACTGAACGCCGTCACTATCGAGGCCATGAAAGCCCCCGCAGTTCGTTCCAAGCTGGAGGGGCTTGGCGCGGTCTTTGTCGCGGAAGATCGCACCACGCCTGAATATCTTGGCAAATTTGTCCGCAGCGAAATCGAAAAATGGGCCAAGCCGATCAAGGCTTCCGGGGTTTCGGCGGACTAGGAATGGAACTTTAAGGGTCTCATTTCGGTTACCTGCCAAGAAAATTCCTCAATCTTGCCGCGTTGAGGTCACCTCCAACGGCACGAATGGGCTTTTCCGCCGGCAGGAGAACCACGCATGGCCCAGATTCGCATCATTGCCGCAGCCACGGTTGCTGTTGTTTTCGCGCTGTCGCTGCAACCGGCAGCGGCCCGATCGGACGAGAATGCTCCTGCCCCAAATGCGGCTCCGCAAATAGCCGCAACGCAAACCACAGCTCTCGTGCAGCTCGACAACTTCATGAAGACATGGAAACCGGTGACGGCTTCCAAGCGCGTTAAAAAGTCGAAATCGAAGACGGCAGCTAAACCGGCAGCGCGGCAAGCCGCCACCGAACCGGCGCCAGCGGAAGTCACCGCTTTCCAGACCGTTACTAATCCCGTCGCCGCGCCGAAACCTGCCATCGAAACCGACGGCGTTGCCGTCACATCCTTTGATGAAATCAACGAGCTGGATGCAGCCGCCGGTCAGGTGCAGGTCGTGGCCTTCAATGAGGTCAACGAGATCGATCTCGCCGCGCCTCCAGCTCAAGCGCCAGTTGAGACCACAGGGCAAGCCATCTCGTCACAGGAACCCGCAGGGCCAGATAGATCCTGGATCGGAAAGCTCCTGCTGGCCGCGGCCGGCACCATCGCCATCGCCATCGCCGGCGCCACACGTTTTCTTGTGGCTGCCTAGCGCGACCCACTACGCGAGCTTCGGTTCTGCAAACAACAAAACGCCCGCCAATCCGGCGGGCGTTTTTTTATTCGCGTCATCGACTTTATGATTTCAGGAAATCGCTTGCCGAGAAAACCGCTCTGAAAGTAATGTTCCGCTTGCCATAGGTTTCCGCGGCGCCTTGTTCCCGATCCACGACCGAAAGACCAAGAATGACCTCACCGCCGGACTCTTCCACTGCGTCAACCGCAATCATCGAAGAGCCACCCGTCGTCGTGACATCGTCGATGATCACCACCTTTTTGCCGTGCAGGCTTTCGCCTTTGCCCAGCCCTTCGACCAGCTTTTTCGTGCCATGGTCCTTCACTTCCTTACGAACGAAGAAACCGGATACAGGCCTGTTCCTCTGATGACTCAGCATCGTCAGCGTACTGATGAGAGGAACCGCGCCCAACGCAAGGCCTCCAACATAATCCGCTTTCACGTCAGACAGCTGATCCAGAAGAAGCTCAGCCAGGGCAAATGATCCTTCCGGATCGAACATCGTCGGCTTCATGTCGAGGAAATACTGGCTGGTCTTGCCGGAAGCCAGAACGAACTCTCCGCGCAGGAATGATCGCTCCCTGATGAGAGCAAATGCCCTCGCACGAATGGAGGACTGATCTTCCGCTTTCGAATTTTGCGACGGCTGCGCGTTCATTGAAGCCTCAAACTGGCGTTAACACCGTCCAAGCGGACAGTTTTAGCGGTTGACGATCCGGCGGACTACTCCAACCGCAAGTTCTTCGAAAAATCATAGTCGCTGGCGAAAGCGCTGTCGAAGCGCCAGCTCACTTCATCGCGCTTATACCCACCGGAAAATACCCGTTTCAGGAAGATTTGCTGGTCAGCCCAGCCGGCATCGGCCTGCGGCGCGCGGTAACGGCCCGGCATGGTGTCGTTCAGCCAGCCATGCGGCGCATCTTTATAGACATGGAGGTCATAACTTTTGCTGTGCTTCTCCAGCGCATTGCGGAAGCGCAGCACATCGTCGTTGGAGATGATGTGATCGGCCGCGCCGAAAGCCCCGAACACCGGACAATCCAGCGCCGCGATCATCTCGTCCATCGGCCGCGCATTGGTGTCGTTGACGTCCCACTCGCGTTTGGACGCCGCGCCATACCAGACGACGGCCGCGGCGATCTTGGCCTGCGCAGCATAAACCAACGGATGCCGGCCGGTCTGGCAATAGCCCGCAACCGCGACACGGCTCATGTCTGCTGCGGGGTTTTTCGAAGCCGCTTCCAGCGAGGCGTTGATGTAGCCGATCGATTCCGCATCCGTCATCGGATAGCGGCCGTCGCCGGCGTTCAGCGCATTTTGATCGGGATGCTTGAAGAAATAATTCGATGCCACGACGAGAAAACCATCACTGGCGCATTTCTTCGCCAGATCGCGGGTATGCGGCACAAGGCCGTAACGCTCATGAATGAGAATGACGACCGGATAGGGCCCTGCCCCGGCCGGTTTGGCGAGAAACGCCGGCATGCCGTTGCTGCAAACGAGCTCTTGCGTTTCGACCTGGCGATCCGTTCCGCTCATGTTTGTCTCGCTACGCTGTCATCAGGGCGACGGCCTGATCGACCGTCATCACGCGCCCCATGCGGGGGAAAACGCGTTCCATGAAGAACTGATTGTTGTTGCCGCGCGCGGAATAGCAGCAGTCGCTGACCACCACGATGCCATAGTCCATGTCGCGCGCCGCATAGACCGTCGAGGCAATGCCGACGTCGGTCGAGCCGCCGCAGATGATCATGGTCTCGATGCCGCGCACGCGAAAATGCAGATCGAGGTCGGTCTGGAAGAAGGAATTCCAGCGATGCTTCGGGACCACCACGTCACCCGTTGCCGGTGCAATCTCCGGTGCAATCTCAGAAACCTTGTCGCCCTTGTGAAAGCGCGGGAAGAACGGCTTGTCGCCGGCCGCCTTGGGGTTGAGGTCCATATCGGTATCCGTCAGCCGCGCCACCGAATCCGATCCATCGCCGGAATGCGCGCCGCTCGGATAGAACGTAGTCATGCCGACCTTGCGTGCGCCCGCGAGAAGTCTCTGCATATTCGGAAGGATGTTGCGCTCGGCGAGAAATTTCACTTTCTCCGGATTATCCGGATGCAGATACCCGTTCAGGGTGTCGAACATCACCAGCCCGGTCCGGGCGGCGCTCAGATTTTTTTCCAGCCGCGATACCTTCGCCATCGTCTTCCGTCCTCCGGTATGGTGGTCGATCCTCGCATGACATAGCGGAAGGTCCGGAGCAAGACTGCCCTCGCGCACCGCGACCTTATCGCCTAAACTTGGGTGAGTTTTCCTGTCTTTTCAGCCTGATACGGAGCTTTCTCAATGCCGGTGAGCCGCGCCAATGGTCTCAATATCTATTACGAGAAAGCCGGTTCCGGGCCACCGTTGGTGCTGATCCATGCACTCCCGTTCGACCACAACCTGTGGGTTTATCAAGTGGAGCGGCTCTCCTCGCGGTTCACCACGCTGGCGATGGACCTGCGGGGACTTGGGCGCTCCGCCAAGCCGCACTCGCCTTTCACTCTTGAGGATATGGGCAACGACATCCTTGGCGTGATGAAGGACGAAGGCGTGAAGAGTGCCGTCGTACTCGGCTGCAGCATCGGCTCAAAACTGGCGCTGATGCTGGCCTGTGAGCATCCGGAGATTTTCAAGGCGGCAATCCTGGTCGGCGGCAACAGCGGACCGCAAGCGCAATTCGATCACCGCATCGCGGCCTATCGGGAGCATCAGGCCAACGGAACTCTGAAAGACTATCACCTCGGCCACCTGCGCCACGGCGTGACGCAAGCATGGGCCGATACGCCGGCCGGGCGTTATCTGATGCAGGGTTTTGTCGAGCGTGGCGGAGCGCTGGATGCGGAAGCGTTGGCGCAGGTGTTCGGCGCGCTGACGGTATCAGACCTGACCGACCGCCTGCCCGCCTACAAAAGCCCGACGCTGATCGTGAACGGCGAATTCGACAATGCGCTCAAGGGCGGCACGCGCACTGCATCGCTGATTGCGCAATCCGAGCACAAGATTATTTCCGGCGCGGGGCATTGCTGCTTCCTGGAAGATCCTGCGACCTTCGCAACGCTGGTTCAGGATTTCCTGAACCGCAACCGGCTCTGGCCCAACCAAGACCTGCCCAGCCAAGATTTTCCATGAAACTCACCGCTTATCTGATCGATGACGGCCAGATCGATATCCGCCCGGCTCCGGTGGAGCGCGCATGGATGGAGCAAACCGGCGAACGGTTCGCCTATCGCTGCCTTCCGCTCAACATCGCCAACGTGCATGGATGGGAAATCCTCTGTCCGTCCGGCTTCAAGGCGGTGTGGAATGGCAATGCGGATCTCGACGCCATCACTATCGCATTCGAGGATCCCGACCAGCAGCCCTTCGCCATCAGCCATTTCGGCAATGGTGTGCTGACCTTTCATGTTCCATGCCTGTTTCGCACCGATGCAGGCTACGACCTGATGGCGCAGGGGCCGATCAACCGGCCAAAGGACGGCATCTCGGCTTTGTCCGGCATCATCGAGACCGATTGGGCGCCTTACACTTTCACCATGAACTGGATTTTCACCCAGCCGGAAGTCGATGTTCATTTCGAGAAGGGCGAACCGTTCTGCCATATCTTCCCGGTGCAGCGCGGATACCTCGCTGCGGTCGAGCCCGAGATTAGGCAGATGTCGTCGGAGCCCAAGATCGCACAACAATACAAGGCGTGGAACGAGAGCCGCCGCAAATTCAATACGGAGTTGAAACAACCTGGATCGCAGGCCCAGGCCGAGGGCTGGCAGAAGACTTATTATCGCGGGCTGTTACCGGATGGCAGTCCGGCGCCGGTCGAGGACCACAGCACGCGGCTGAGACTGCGGCCTTTCACACCGAAATGAACTGTAACCCTCGCCTCGACCGGTGCGAATGATTGGTGCGGCCGGGATGCCGCCGGGAAGGTGGCACCATGACCGCATCGCGATGGAAACCGTTGAAGGGCGTGGACTTCGCGCATCTGCACGAAGCGCGGATGCAAGCTTATTATGCGGTCCAATGGCTGGCGCGCGTCGCACGCGCCTCCATCCCGCCGCGCCCGAACGATGGCCACACTAACCTCGGCTGGGATGACGGCTTCGACGGTTTCACTACGCACCCGGCGAACGGCGACAAGCGCATCGGCCTGCGTCTTCCGGATCTGACGCTCGCATTGCTCGAAGGCAGCGAAATTCTCCAGACATTACCATTGCAAGGGCGCACCGACGCGGAAGCACGCGCATGGCTCGGCGCACAAATGTCGCCGCTCGGTTTTTCCGCCAGCACGCTTGATGCGGCGCTGCCTTACGCGCTTCCCGCCCATCCGCTTGGCCGCGGCGAAAATTATGAGGCGTCAAAACTGGCCGCGCCGCTGCAAGAACTCGCGAACTGGTATGCGAATGGGTTTCGATCGCTTGACGCGCTGAGGCAAAGACTGAGCGCGCAGGGGCTTCCCGCGCCGGAGGTGCGCTGCTGGCCGCGCCATTTCGATCTCGATTGCCTGACCCTCATCGACAACGGCAAAGCGCCATCACCCACGATGGGGGCGGGCTTCTCACCCGGCGACGACTATTATGACGAGCCCTATTTCTACCTCAGCCTCTATCCGCGGCCCGATCCCTCGCGCCTGCCTGCCCTGCCGCCGCTCGGACATTGGCATACGAAGGATTTTCTGGCCGCGCTGGTCCGGGCAGACCGCATCCTGGCTGCCAAGGACCGTCAGACAGAGACCGACAACTTCCTGAGCTCTGCCGCAGATTGCATCGTGAAAGTGCTGAGCCACCCTGTGATATCGCCGTAACTTCCCTATAATGGTTCCAGGCTGACTGGGGGGCAAACATGGCCGACGACAATTGGACCGATATCGGCGCGGTGGATGCGCTTTCCGCCCAACCCCTGCAGCGCATCAAGATCAAAAGCGCGGCGCTCGCGGTTTCCTTCAAAGACGGACAATTCGGTGTCGTATCCAACACCTGCAATCATGCAGGCGGGCCGCTTGGCGAAGGCCATCTCGATGGCGATTACATCACCTGTCCCTGGCACCAATGGAAATTCCATCGTTGCAGCGGCCTCGGCGAACCGGGCTTCGAGGAGGATCGTGTCCCTTCGTATCCGGTGAAGATCGAAAACGGCCGGGTACTGGTGGATCTCGCCCATCCGAC
This sequence comes from Bradyrhizobiaceae bacterium, assembly GCA_947481685.1. Taxonomy (GTDB): domain Bacteria; phylum Pseudomonadota; class Alphaproteobacteria; order Rhizobiales; family Xanthobacteraceae; genus CANKHA01. Next base: position 1,103 of record CANKHA010000020.1, on the reverse strand, counting down.
CCGGCGCAACAGCAAACCGCACCCGCCGCATCCGCTGGAACGCAAGGTCGAGCGGCAACCGGGGCCGCCGCGCCTGGCCGGCATTTCCACGACAGCCATGGACGCCGCCAATCCGCGCTTTTCCGGTTCGGACCACCTGCTGATGCACGCGCTCGCCGAAGGCCAGAAACTTGGCGCAGAAACGAAGCTGCTCAAACTCAACGACCTGAAAATCCGCCCGTGTGAGGGCTATTATTCCAAGGCCGCGGAAGCCTGCACCTGGCCCTGCTCCATCACCCAGATGGATGCCAAGGATCAAATGGACCAGGTCTACGAGGCTCTGGTGCACTGGGCGGACGCCATCATCGTCGCAACACCAATTCGCTGGGGCGCTGCATCGTCGCTTTATTTCAAGATGGCGGAACGGCTGAACTGCGTGCAGAACGCCATCACCATCAAAAACAACGTGCTGATCCGCAACAAGGTTGCGGGCTTCATCATCGTGGGCGGACAGGACAACATTCAGGGCGTCGCCGGACAAATGCTCGGTTTCTTCTCCGAGCTGGGATTCATATTCCCGCAGTTTCCATTCATCGCGCATTCCCGCGGATGGTCGTCGGAGGATATGGAAAAAAACGTCACACTCGTGCGCGACTCCAAAGAGCTTGCAGAGGGCGCAGCCATGCTCGCACAGCGCTGCCTGCAGATGGCCAGGGGACTCATCGAAAAAGATGAAGCGCCTGTCCATATCGAACGCGGCGGCCGTAAGGCCCATCCGCTGGATTACGAAACTCCGAGATAACGGTGCTGGATATCCGGAGCAGCGGTCAGCGCTGATGATGTCCCGTTCCAGACAACGCGTCCTCGCTCAATAATGTAATGCCGGTCAGCGACGCGGATCAGCGCCTCGACATTCTTGTCGATGATCAGGATCGACAGCCCTTCCGCCTTGAGTTGCAACAGGCAACACCAGATTTCTTCCCGAATGAGCGGCGCGAGGCCCTCGGTCGCCTCATCCAGAATGAGCAGGCGCGGATTTGTCATCAGCGCGCGTCCAACCGCCAGCATCTGCTGCTCACCGCCGGAAAGCTGAATGCCCATGCGCCCTTGCAAGCCGGCGAGTT
>CANKHA010000019.1 GCA_947481685.1 Bradyrhizobiaceae bacterium | reverse complement strand
CTGTAACGCAGCTTTTTCGAGCAGGATACGACCGAAGCCTTCCCGGGTTGGAGGGAGCACCGGCGGTCCGTCAAGTTCATTCCATTGAAACTTGAACCTTGCCTCCACGCCCGTGCCTTCGACCGACCAATGAATTGCGATCCGGCCGTCCGGCCGGGACAGCGCACCGTGCTTGGTGGCATTGGTAGCGAGCTCGTGCACAACGAGAGCGAAGGTCTGCGCGACCCTCGGGTTCAACATCACATGGCCCCCAACGGCCTTGACCCGGTCGGAGAAGGATTCGAGTTCAAGACGGACGATCTCGTTCAGGGGGGGCGCCTTCGAAGCCCTCGGATATAAGCATCGATTGACTGCGTGCGAGCGCATGCAAGCGTTGTATTAGAACGTCGCGAGCTTCTGTCAGCGATCGCTTTCCGGACAGGCTTCGGAAAGCGATCGATAAAACCACGGCCAGCAGATTTTTGCCGCGGTGTGCGAGTTCGTTGGTGAGCAAGCGCTGGCGCTCTTCAGCCTGCTTGCGCTCGGTGATGTCCATAAACGAAGTGATCGCGCCAGTAATTTCTCCCTTTCCGTTCCTCAACGCTGCAAAATTCACCAGCACGGGGAGACGTGAACCGTCGGGCCGCTCGATGAATACTTCCACGTTGAGCGCAGGGACGCCGGTCCGCAGCACGTCAATCATCGGACTCTGGGCGTGCGGCAAAAGCGTGCCGTCGGGAAGCCACAGCTTGACCGAACCGCAGTGTTGTTCGACCCCGCATGTCGGCTCTCGACCCCAAAATTCCACGGCGCGCTGGTTGTATTGTTGAATCACCGCGTTCCGGTCGCAGACAAATACAGCCATGGGCGCGGCAGCGAATAAGGTGCGGTAGCGTTCCTCGCTTACGCGCAGATCGGTCACGTCGGTGTTGGTGCCGAAGAACCGCATGACCTTCCCGGATTCATCGCGGATGACATTCATGCGGGAGAGGAACCAGCGATAATTGCCGTCTTTGCCACGCAACGGGAAGGTGTCTTCCCAGTCCAGTCCCTCCCGAAGGTGGCGCTCGAACTTCTCCGCCACGGCATCGACGTAGTCGGGATGGTGGACCGCCTTCCAACCCGCGCCCAGATTCTCTTGGAGCGTGGTGCCGGTATATTCGAGCCAGCCCCGGTTGAACCAGTCAACATTGCCTTCGCGATCGGCCATCCACGCCAGTTGCGGGATGTTCTCGGCGATGGCGCGGAAGCGATCTTGGCTTTCTGACAACGCCTCTGCGGTGCGCTTGTGGCCGACGATTTCCACGCGCAGCTGTTTGTTCAAGTTCTCCGACTCTTCGGTGAGTTCAGACTGGCGCAGCGAACCGAGCATCAACGCCTCGTTCATCGCGAGCGTCTTTTCATGGAACTGCGCAGTCTCCGTCACTTGAATCATCACTCCCACGGGACGTTCTTCCGCCAACACCGGCCACATCGTAAAAGACCAGAAGGCAGGATGCGGTTTGGAATGCTTCTGTTCCGTATGGCTCTCGGATTTCCCCGTGTAAAAAACGCGATCAAGCAACGCCAAGCATTGGTCCTTTTCAGGCAGCATTTGGCCAAAGGGGATTCCGACGAGTTGTTCGGAGGGTTTATCCATCAGCTGGCAAAAGGCCGGGTTGACGTAGCGCACGATGTGGCTGGCTCCCTGCACCGTGACCATCGGAAAAGGCGCGCGCTCGGTGATGGCGAGACAAAGGCTCGACAAGTCGGGTCGCTGGTGTGCGGGAACTAAAGTTGGTGTCGCGGCCATGAGTTCAGGACCCACTATTCGTGGCTGATTGTGTCATGGGAGTCCATAAATGTCCCTTTACCTCTTCGCCTTCGGTTCCGGCGCGGCTTCTTCTTTCTGGGCTGGGCGCGGGCCGGTTCGCGTCGGGATTCCTGTGGTCAGCCCCTCGTAGTCCGTGGTCCGCGGGTGGATCACCACCACGCCCTTGTTTGTGATGACATATTCGCGGATGTCCTTGCTGTGATTGCCGCCGCGCATTTTGATCACGACCATCATCTTCCGAAGCTGGCTATCGATCTCCACATAGCGCAGCCGGATAATGTCATCGGTGAGGAACGAGATCGTATAATGGCTCAGCGACATCTCGGTAAATTTGTCCTCCACCTCGACCGTGCTGAGAATCGTGACCCCGGCGCCCGTCAACGCCGCGATCATGCGGTAGAGCGACTCGCGGAAGTCCGTGCGGAAACCGGGCGCCAGCGCCATCTCAAAACCCAACAGCGAATCGATCACCAGCCGTTTGGCGCCGACCCTTTCGATGGCATCCAGAATCTCCTGCATGGTTTCATCCACCGAAAGATCGAGCGGACGAAGGTAAAGAACTTCGAGTTTTCCCTGTTCCTGCGGCGTTTTTAAATTCAGGCCGAAATCGCCCGCGCGATCCGTGTATCCTTTCGGGCGTTCTTCGAAAATCGCCATAATTCCCGGTTCCCCGTGGCGCAATCCTTCGGCGATGAATTGCGTCGCCAGCGCCGATTTCCCCGTCCCCGATGGCCCCGCTACGAGCAGGCTGTCGCCTTCGAGAATGCCGCCCCCCATCATCGTGTCCAACTCGGGAATGCCAATGGAGAGCCGGTGACGCCGCTTGGGTCTTATCTTTTGGCCGGTTAATCCCAGTGTGCGTGAGAAGGCCTGCAACCCGGAGGTGCTGATGCGCACGGTGTGCAGTCCCGGCACCGATTCCTGCCCGCGCAGTTTGATGATCTGCAATTTCCGCACGACAGAATTTCGCTCCGGCACCTGCGAGAGCCAGAACAAACCGTCGGCGACGGTGAAGATCGGGTTGTCGCGCATCTCTTCCGGGACATATTCGCCGACCAGGAACGTGGTGGCTTCCCAACTGGTGAGAAACTGGGCGAGGCGCTGGATGAACGATTGCATCTCCAATTCGCTCGCGCCGGCCACCGCCTTGCGCACCACGGTGCGAAAAGAATCCACCACCACCACCCCTGGGCCGATGGCCGTGACTTGCTGGATGATTTCCTCCAGCACCGCGTCCAGATCCTTGTCCAGCACCACGTCGGACAAGTTGATGAAGCGGACGGCCTTGCCCAGCTTGGATTCGTCGAAGAAAGAATATTGTTGCTGGTAGCGCAGCATTTTCAGGGCGGGTTCGCCGAGGACGGTGAAATAAAGCGCCGGTTTTTTCGGAGTGGCATTAGCGAAAACGATCTGGTGCGCCAGCGTGGTTTTGCCGCTGCCGGGCGGGCCCGCGATGATGTTGAATGAAAATTCCGGGATGCCGCCGCCCAGGATGTCGTCAAGGCCGCGCACGCCGGTCGGCAGGCTGCGGATCTTGACTCTGGCCGGCCGGCTCACGGCTTCTTTTGGCGGTTTGCGTTTAGCCGCACTATTTGTTTTTTTTCATCGGTATCTCCCGCACCTAAATCCAAACCGCTGAAGGTCAGTTTCGGCCAGACCTCGCGCATCAATCGCAGCGTCATATTTTCGCCGATGAAAGCCACCAGCAGCCCCAGCACCTGGGCGAGCAGAACCACGCTGCCCTCGAAAAGGGCCGTCGGCTGAACGGGCGCGCCAAATTCGTCCAATCCCTCCAGCGCGCCGTCGGCCTTGACGTGGACGGCGCGCAGCCAGGGAACTTCCGCGCTGGCAAGCGCGAGCGCGCGTGACAGCAGCGCGCGAAAACCGACGTTGCCCATGAGGGTCCGCAAATGCGGACGCAGCCGGTCATCGACGAGGATGGCCAACGGTGTTTTGTTGCCGGAGGCGTTATCGCGGAGCGTCTCGTGGGCAATGAGCCGTTCGGCGAAAGCCCGCATTTTTGGAGAGGCTCGGCTCATGGCAACCACGCGCCCCGGTCAGAAACCCATGGCTTCGCCGCGCGGTTGGCCGCCCGAGCGGCCGTCGCCCCGTTCGATGGTCTGGGACCTCTGAGCGGTATCCAAACTGGTTTTTTTGCTGTCACCGAATACGCCTGCTCCGCACACGGCTTGCTCGCCACGCCACGGGCAACCGGGCACATGACCTCGACCATTATACATGCTCTGCCCGCCAATAGGGGCGTGCTGTGGTCGCATCGCCGGAGGGAACCGGCTCCGGCCGGGTGAGCAATTTTGCTCAGTTCGCCTGACGTACCGTCCCATAGTGTAGTCGGGGCCGGAGAGGGGAGTTCCGCTCGACGCGCGCATCTGGCGCGATCAATTCCTGGATTGTTTCTTCAGCAGAAGCGCCGCTTCAACGCGATTACGCAGCTGCAGTTTTTGCAGGATATTCGTCACGTAGTGTTTGACGGTCTTTTCCTTCAGGTCCAACTGGAGGCCGATTTCCTTGTTCCGCAAACCTTTGCCCAGCAACTCAAGGATTTGCTCTTCGCGGGCAGTGAGGGTCTCGATCGGATTCTCGGGGTCCTTCTTGCGATTTGAGGCGCCGAAGTTGGACAACAGTTTTGCCGCAAGCGACGGCGAAACATACGATCCGCCGTCATGGACCGCGCGCACGATATCGACCAATTCGGATGCGCCAACGCCCTTGAGAATGTAGCCCCGCGCGCCCCGCTCAAGAGCATGCGTGACGGCGTCATGGTCTTCCTGCACGGTCAGGACGATCAACTTTACGGCGGGGCAGCAATCTGAAATGCGCTCGATTGCCGCCAATCCAGAGCCGGGCATATTCATGTCGAGCAGGATGATGTCCGGAAGCGATTTCTGGGCGATGTCCACTGCTTGGTCGGCGGAGCCGCCTTCGCCCACCACCTCTATGTCCGGCTCGTCGTTCAACGTTCGCACCACGCCTTCGCGCAGCATCGGATGGTCGTCCACGACCGCAATGCGGATTTTCTCAGTCATGCGGGGCGATAGTTCCTGAGTTCAACGGTAGTTTCGCCTTGAGGACCGTGCCACTGCCGGGCGAAGAGGTAATGGAAAATTCTCCACCCAGGCTTTCGATCCGTTCACGCATGCCGACGAGACCGAGTTGTTGGTCGTTTCTTGGCTGCGCCGGATCAAACCCTTTTCCCGAATCGCTAACCTCGATCATCATGCACTCGTCTTCGTAAAACGCCTTCACCTTCTTGGCGGCAGGACCGGCGTGGCGGGTTGCGTTATTCAGGGACTCCTGGACGAAGCGGAAAGCCGCTGTTTTGGTGGAATGTGCGGTCTCAATTCCCTCGGCTGCGATGTCGGCTTCCACCGCCGTGTTTGTCCTGCGCGCATGGTCGCGGACGGCTGCCTGCAACGTTGCCGTCATGGAAAGATGATCCAGGGCGGGCAGGGATAGTCCGACGGAAAGATTGCGGATTTCGTCGAGCGCGTCGCGCAATGCTGTGCGGATCGTCGATGCATCGCCGCTCGCAGGCGTGCTGCCGGAATTCGCACTGCCGGCTTTGTTCAATGTTGTGCTCCGTTCCAGCGAGTCGAGCCGAAGCAAGGCCAGACCGAGAAGCTGCGCCGGCCCATCGTGCAGTTCCGCGCCAAGTCTTCGGAGGTGTTGCTCGTTCACCTCCATCGCGTTTTGCGAGGAGCGCTGGATTCGCGCGCGCAGGCCCTGGTTCTGCCCGAGAAGCGTCTGTAATTGGGAAATTCTCCGCTCCAGTTCGAGCTTTTGCTGATCGATCGTTCGGCTGGCGCGACCCACGATGCCGAACAGGGCAAAAATGGCGCACAGTGCGATCCCGCCAATAATTAGCCAGCTCTCCAATTTCGCGTTGAAGATATCGCGCTCAAGTTGGTCGGCCCGCTCATAGAATTCGGCGACGGCAATAATGCGGTCGGAGTTTTCTTCCCGGATGGGTACGTACACTTCCAGGAGACGAACGCCACCCTGTTTCTCGAGCTGGTTTTCCTCTTCGTCGAGATGGGAGAGTTCAGCGGCGATATGGCCGGACCAGGCGTCGCGCAGCTTTGGCGTGATTGGAAATGTCTTCCCGATCAGTTCGGCCTGGGTTGCATAGGCGACGAAGCCGCCTTTCCCCCAAATCTTGAAGGAGACAACCCGCTGACTGATTGGCGTATCCGAGATCAGCTTGGTGAGAAAATACCTCTTCTGAACGGGGAGGGTGCTGCTCGTTGCAAGGTCCTGAATGGCCGGCGCTACGAAACTTTCGAAATAAAGCGCCGTTGCGGCGGCGGTATTATGCGTGACCCCGGATTCGATGCGGTCGGCCGTCCAGGCGCCTGCGATCGCCATGCCGGCAATAAAGACAGCGGCGCTGGCGATAAGAAATTGGGTGGTGAGGCGTTGCCGGCGCCAAAGATCGGCAACCCACGCTATCAGGCGAGGCATGGGAGCGTGGCCTTCCGTAATGAACGCGCCAGGCACATGGGGCGATCTTAACGTGTTCTGTTCTTGCTAGAAACAAATGAAGCGGTGCGGCTCATGGGCCGCACCGCTTTTATGAAAGGCAGTGGATGTCGTGCAGCTGCCGCGTTGTATTAGTCTGGCGTAACCTCGCAGCCAAGCACGGTTGTGCCGCCGATCGCGGCTTCAACCAGCGATCCAGCCGTAATGACGGGGAATCCCGGCGGAAGCGGCTTCTTTTGGGAATCGAGTTCCAGTTCTGCCGCCAACTCACCCTTGGCGACAAGCTTGAGGGGCAGTGTGCCGACGACAACCGAGTCCACGGAGAACACGACTGACTGCCCGGCAACGAAAGCGCCACCCTGACTGGCCTCGAACTCCACACCGAATTTTTTGCGCAGCGTGCTTTTGTTGAGGCGCTCTTCGTACTTGGCATGGAAACCGGTTTCACCGGCACCCTTGGCGTCGCAACGGAAACGGTCGGAGCCCCCGCCTTTCTTCGCATCGCTCGGCGTTGCGCTCATGGACACAGCGGCAAGCGCGACAAAAGCGGCGGCGGTCGTTGCGGAAAGAATTTTCAGTGTGGACATTATTTTATCTCCGTGGCGGGCAGTTTCCCAACGCGATTATTGAACGGATAGCGATTCCGGAGAATGGACCTTGGTCTGATCATTTAAGCGCCCAAAGCCGCTCACTCCCGGACGGTTAAAATTTCCTTATGTTCGGTGACGTCGATTTTCAAAGAAAAAGCGGCATGGGAAAAGTTCCATGCCGCTTTTTCAGACCGAAGTTGTATCAGCCGTTCAGTTCGCCTGACGCACCGCGAGCATGGTGTAGTCGGGGTCGGAGAGGAAATATTCGCTGATCGGACATTGCTGCTTCAACAGCTCGAGGCGGTTGCCGCTTTCCTTGCCCTTGCCGACCGGGATCGGATTCATCACCGGGTTCACGCCGACCGCCTCGTCCACGTCTTCCTTGAACTTGTCCATGTTCTCGACCGTGAAGCCGACATGGTCCATGCCGCTCGTCAGGATGCTCTGGCCGGCGTAGTTCTGGATCTTCCACGGCATGATCAAAAGCGTGACCTTCCCGTCGGAGAGATAGTGGTTTGGATCGCCCGCCTTGCCGTTCTGTTCGGCGAACTCGAACACGTCCACGTAGAACCGCGCCATCTCATCCGGGTGCATGGTGCGCACGGCGACGTGGCTGATGTGCCGGTCGTTCTGAACGCCAGTATTCTCCACATAGGAAGCGTGGCGGTTCTTCATGTCCTTCTGGGAAATGTCGAACACGTTGCCATCCGGATCGTTGGCAGTCAGTCCCGCGAACGGGCGCGTGGTCGGACGCTGCACCCAGTCGGCGGAGGGATATTTGGTGCGCATGCGGTCAAATACGGTTTCGACGTCTTCGACCTGGATGCCGAAATGGTCGAGCCCCGCCGCACGTCCCGCCTTGCGCGGGTTGATGTTGAGACCGACATAACCGTCGCCGACAGTGATCGCCCGCGCCGGATTCTTGGTGCCGGACGGTTTCATCCCGAACACCGATTCATAAAATTTGCCCAGCAGGGCGTAGCGTTCGCTGACGATGGCGACGTGATTGATTTTTGCAAACATCGGACACTCCCCGGGAGGTTTTTGACTTTGTCGTGCCGGAAACGTGACGCTCGATGCGAGAGGGCGGAGTGCCGTTTCAGACAGGGCGCATTGTATATCGGGCCCTTCAGGCTGGACAACTACGGATTATACCGTCGGTCAGCCGGTATTTGCGAACGGGTGCCCAAAGAAGGGGCGGCTGGAACAGGAACTTCGCGCGCGCTCTTCGCTTTCCCTTTGCAAGGGGCATCAACACAGGAGCGCTCAATGAACCGTAAAACCCTATTGCTGGCCGCCGCATTTCTCGGTGGAAGCGTGCTTGCTGCCGCTGCTCAGTCGGGCGGTAATTCCGGATCGAATCCCACAGCCGTGACAGCCGCCACCCATTGCCTTGATCAGACGACGGGCCAGGCGAGGTTGAAGGGCACCTCTTCCAGCTCGGCGATGAGCGGATCCGCAATGGGCGGCAATGCCGGCAACGCCGGCTCCAAGAATCAAGGCGCCGCTGCCGGCAGCGGTAGCACGACGGGTTCCAGTGGCGGTAGCATGGGTGCTGCGCCCAGCCTGCCGAGTGCTGATCTGACTTATGCTGAAAACAGAAGCGGCCCCGTGAGGGGCCGCTTCTTTATTTCCACGCTGGCACTTGTCGGTTAGTCGCTAGTCGCCACCATCCCCGCCACCACCGCCATCGCCGCCGCCGTCTCCACCGGCATCGAAGCCGCTGTCCTTGTCGAGGTCGCCGCCGAAATTCTGCGCGGTGTCGAACCAGCCGCTGCGGTCTTCGCGCCCGCCGCCGATGTCGTTGAGGCCGGCCTCCCGGGCCATGTCGCTGTCGCGCGCGCCGCCCCAGGGCGTATCTTTTCCTGTGTCGCCGAATGACTGGGTTCCGGCGTGAGCCTTGTTGCCGCCGAACATGGAGCCAAGGCTGTTGAACAGCATGGAACCGCCAATCACGCCGGCGGCGGTCGCCGCTGCGGTGCCAAGGAACGAGCCGCCGCGGTTTCCATAGTCTTGCGTCGGCTGTTGCTGTTGCATGGGTTGTTGCTGGTTACCCCAGGCGCTCGGCCGCACCTGCGGGACTGAGCCGCGCTGCTGCGGGTCGGGGCCAAGGAGCGCCTCGCGCACGTTGTCGAGGAAACCGCGTTGCTGCTGCGGCTCTTCCACCGCACCGCCAAGCTCGCGGATACGCTCTTCCGCCATCTGCAACGCTTCGTCCTGCACCAGGACAGTCTGCACCAGTGGATAGATTGCGTTGGGTGCGCGCGCCAGGGCTGCGGCAATCAGACGTGCAGCCTCCGGATCGCGCGGCTGGCCTTCGAGACTTTCAAGCCGTGCGAACAGTTCTTCAACGCGCTGGCGTTCTTCCGGTGTCATCGGTCTTCTCCCTTGCGCATGGTCCGGCGAAGCAGAGCCCGGTTCGCCGAAAAGATCATGCGCCGCTGATAAACTAACGCTGATTATGTGGGGAGGATTTGGCCAAACAAGAACGGCTGCGACAAAATATTCTTGGGTGTCAGGTCAAAGAAACGCCATAAGCCGCGAGGGTCTCGGGCAGGGCGTCACTGCCCAGATAGGCATATTCCCGCTCCCGCTGAGTCGTGAGCGGGTCGAGCCGGCTCAGTTCGTCGTCGACCATGCCGGGATGGCACATCACCACGCTGTCCGGCGGCAGGCGGTGCAGGAAGCGCGGGAAGAGCTTGGCGAAATCCGGCTCGCCGCGAAAATCATAAGCTCCGGCAAAGGCCGGGTTGGTGCGCAGCCCCATGGCGCGCGCCTTGCGGCGAAAGCTGTAGCTCAGCATGTCGAGCATCAGCGCCTTCTTGTTGAAACGGCTGCGCAACGGGATCGAACGGCCGCACTGACGTACCCAGGCCTGCGGCGCCATTTCTTTCACCACCGAAAGGAAGGCCTCACGCACCTGCGGGAACAGATGCACGTGCTGGTGGCCGTCGATGAAATCCGGCGGATGGCCGAAGGCATCGATGAAAGCGTTGATCTGCGCCGCGACCTCTTTGGCGATGCGATCGCGCTTCAGCCGCTGCAGGAACGACGCCAGCATGGTGCCTTCCAGCGGCAGGAAAGCGCCGTTGCGGACCGGGACATAGCCCAGCGTCAGCGGCCTGAATGGTCCGGTGAGTGTGAAATGCAAACCGATCGCGACGCGCTTTTCATCTTCATTGAGGCCCGCAAGCGCTTCCGCTTCGGAAGCGTTGAACGTGGGCGCTACCACCATCACCGAAGTGGCGTTGAGACGGCCGCGCGCGACCAGATCGCGGATAGCACCATTCACGCCGGGGGAAATGCCGTAGTCATCGGCGCACAGCCAGATATGACGCGGCTGCGGCTCGGGAACCGCGCGCATCATTCGGCGGCGGTTCGGGTTGTTGCGCCTTCGGCGCGCGCGTCTTCCGTCCGCTTGAGGCTATGCTCTGCGACGAAATACACCGGCCGCGCTTTGATCTCCGACAGCACCTTGCCGAGATATTCGCCCATGATCCCGATCATGATGAGCTGTACGCCACCCAGCACCATCAGGCCGACCACCATGGAGGGATAACCGGGCACCGACTCGCCGAAGATCACGGTTTCGATCAGGATCTGCAGGCCGAAGACGAAGGCGACGCCGGCGAGCAGCAGGCCGAGAATGCTGGCGAGCCGCAGCGGCGCGACCGAAAACGACGTGAGGCCCTCGATCGAGAGACCGACCAGCGCGCGCATGTTCCAGCTTGATGTGCCGTGCTCGCGCTCTGCGGGCGTGTAATCGACGCGGACCTGACGGAAACCGATCCAGCTGGCGAGGCCTTTGAAGAAGCGGTTGCGCTCCGGCATCTGCCGAAGAGCCGCGGCTGCGCGCGGCGAGAGCAGGCGGAAATCGCCGGCGTCCTCGGGAATTTTCTGGCGCAGTCCCCAGTTGATGATCCGGTAGAAGGCATGCACCGCGACGCGGCGGCTGAACGGCTCGGTCGCGCGGTGCGCCTTTGCGGTATAGACGACGTCGTAATTCTGTTCGAGCCAGTAGCCGACCAGCGTATTGACCAGATCCGGCGGATGCTGGCCATCGCCGTCCATGAACAGCACGGCGCCAAGCCGCGCATGTTCCAGCCCGGCGAGCAGGGCGGCTTCCTTGCCGAAATTGCGCGACAGCGACACCACCTGCACATCGAGGCTCGTAGCCGGGAGATCGCGCGCAATCGCCAGCGTGGCGTCGCGGCTGCCGTCGTCGACATAAACCACTTCGCAATGCAGCCCGCGCTTCTCTTTCAGCCGCAGCGCCATGTCGGACAGCCGCGCATGCAGCGCGGCAAGGCCGGCGGCTTCGTTGTAGACCGGTACGACAATGGACAGGCCGGGTGTGGTCGGTTGCGGTGTCATCGGGCTTTTATATAGGAACGGCAAAGGCCTGTCGCCTCCGGACGCGCCATGCTAAGCGGCTGCATGGACGCTCTGAACAGCCTCGTGGCCTGGTTCCGTCAGCAGGTCATGCTGATGAAGGCCACCAGTTTTGCGCTGGTCGGCGTGGTCAATACGGCTATCGATCTGGCGGTTTTCGTCTTCGCCTATAATTATCTGCACCTGTCGCTGATCCCGGCCAACGTCATGGCCTGGTTCGTGGCGGTGACGTTTTCCTATGCGCTGAACTCGACCTTCACTTTCGCGGCGGAGTCCGGCCGCCAGCTCCGCTGGCGCGACTACGGCACCTTCGTCGCCTCTGGTGTGGTCGGTGTGGTTGCAAACACAGCGACGCTGGTGCTGGTTTCTTACGTCGCGCCGGTCTGGGTGGCGAAGGCGCTGGCCATCGGCGTCAGCTTCCTGGTCAACTTCACGATGTCGCACTTCGTGGTGTTTCGGAAACGAGCATGATCCCGAAAAGTGGGAACCGGTTTTCGGACAAGATCATGCTCAAGCGAAAGCGCGCGCCGTAGCGTGATGAACTACAGCCCTGCCTCAAGCTTCGCGTAGAGCGGATTGTCGCGCGAGAACACATAATCCAGCCGCCCGACGGAAACGCCGTCGGCGCCTTTCTCCCGCAGAAAACTTGCCAGTGCGTGCACCTGATCGGTCGGCGCATGCAGCGTGAACATACCGGATGACGACGGCCCGCCGAACGGCGTCAGCACGCCGAACCGCTTCACATCATTCACGATGGAAGCGTCGCTGTTCGGCAGGCGCGTGCGCACTTCGCGGTATTCGCCCGCGCGCGCTTGCGCCGCGATGCGATCAAAGATCACGCGCGCGGTCTCACGCTCCTGCGGACCCCAACTTGCCTGCCGCGAGGCCACGAGGTTGGCCTGCGAGCGCAGGATGATGCCGTCTTCCATCACCTTCAGCCCGTTGGCGGCGAGCGTCGCGCCGGTGGTGGTGATGTCGACGATCAGTTCGGCCGAACCCGCAGCCGGCGCGCCTTCGGTGGCGCCGAGACTTTCGACGATGCGGTAGTCGACGATGCCGTGCGCGGCGAAGAAGCCGCGCGTCAGGTTCACGTATTTGGTGGCGACGCGCATCTTGCGGTCGTTGCGCGCGCGAAATGCTGTCGCGACGTCATCGAGATCGGCCATGCCGCGGACATCGATCCAGGCTTGCGGCACAGCGACCACCACATTGGCGTAGCCGAAGCCGACGCCGTCGATCAGTACGACGCGCTTGTCCGCATCGGGGATCATCTCGCGCACCAGGTCTTCGCCGGTGATGCCGAGATGCACCGCGCCCGACGCAAGCTGCGAGGTGATGTCGGCCGCCGAGAGATAGGCGACCTCGATATTGTCGAGCCCGGCGATCGCGCCGCGATATTCCCGCGCGCCGCGCGGCTTGACGAGCTTCATGCCCGCGCGCGCAAAGAACGCTTCGGAATTTTCCTGCAACCGGCCTTTCGACGGCACGGCGATAACGAAGGGGCTGCTCATTGTGCGCCTCCGTTCGCGAGCCGTTCGATCCAGACTGCGAAGCCGACCGCCGGGATCGGCGCGTTGGCGCCCAACCGCGTTAGCAGGCCGTCATAACGCCCGCCGGCAACCAGCGGATTTGCGCCGTCGGATTTCGGATCGTGCAGTTCGAATTCGAAGCCGGTGTAATAGTCCACGCCGCGGCCGAACGCCGTCGAGAAGCGGATGCTCCGGACGTCGATCCCACGCGCCGCGAGGAAGCCGGTGCGGCTTTCCATCAAATCGATCGCGGGGTGCAGCGCGGTGACCGTGCCGTTCGCGAGCGCGCGCAGCTTTTCCACCACGTCGTCCGGGTCGCCGTTGATGGCGAGGAATTTTTCGATCACCTCGCGCGTCTCCCGAGGAAGCGACGTCGCAGCGCCAAGCGCCGCCTGTTCGAGGAAGCGATCCGCGATTTCGCCGACCGAACGCCCGCCGACGGCGGTGATGCCCGCGATCGAGAGCAGGTCAGTAACCAGCGCATGCGCGCCTTTCGGATCGGCGCCGGCAAGCGCCGCCAGCACGCCCTGATATTCCGGGTGTCCGTTCGTGGTTGCAAGGCTCAGGCGCTCGAGATCCTGCGCCAGGCTTTTCTTGCGGTTGAAATCCTTGATCAGCCGGCGCTTCCATGCGGGTGCAAGATCGAGCGCGGCAACCAGCGCTGCAAACAATCCGACGTCACCCATGCGGATGTCCGGCGCGGTCATGCCGTAATGCGTCGCCGCTTCCAGCCCGAGCGCGAGCATTTCCGCATCGGTTGCTGCCGTGTCGTTGCGTCCGAAGCTTTCGATGCCGGCCTGCAGGAATTCGTTCGGACCGTTGTCGCGATGACGAAACACGGGACCGAGATAGCAATAGCCTGCCGCCTTGCCGGACTGCGGCGAGGCAAGATAGTCGCGCGATACCGGAATGGTGAGGTCGGGCCGCAGGCACAATTCGCGCCCGCCGGGATCGACCGTCAGATACATCCGCTTGCGAATGTCCTCGCCCGAGAGGTCGAGGAACGGCTCCGCCGGTTGCAGCAACGCGGGCGCGACGCGGCCATAGCCCGCGCGCTCATAGGAAGCGACCAACGCTTCCGCCCGCGCATCCGGCGCGGCGCCCATGGTTACTGCCTCGTTCATTATTCCGTTCGTCCCGATACCAACGCGCGATATAGCAGTTCTCTGTTAAATTTCGACGCCGTTTGAATGAAACGCTTAAGGGCAAAAAGGCCAAAAATCGCAGCAGAGTTAATGGATTGAGCCTGATTTGTCATCCCGGCCGAGCAGCGCGAGAGCCGGGATCCAGGCAACGCTGATGGGTCCCGGATCGGCTCGCTTCACTCGCCGTCCGGGATGACAACACCGCAGGCATGCTATTATCCGCGCGGAATCACCATGGAGATCGCCATGCGCCGCCTGTCTGCCGTTATCGCCGTAACATTGCTGTTTGCCGCCCCCGCGCTCGCGCAGGATCTGCCCTCGCGCAAGCCCGGCCTCTGGGAAATGAAGATGGGTTTTGAAGGACGCGGTCTGCCGGCGCAGACCGTGCGCCAGTGCGTCGATCAGGCCACCGACAAGCGGATGCAGGCCAGCTTCGGCGGCCTGACGCAGGAGGCCTGCTCGAAGAAGGACATCAAGAATGTCGGCGGCACCATCACGATGGATTCGGTCTGCAATCTTGGCATGGGCACGACCACCTCGCATGCCGTGGTCACCGGCAGTTTTGACAGCGCCTATACCGTGAAGATGAGTTCCACGAGCACCGGTGGGCCCGCGATCCCGGGTATGAAAGCGGGCGGCGAAACCAACATCACGATTGAAGCCAGGCGTGTTGGCGATTGCGAAGCGGGGCAGAAGCCGGGCGACATGATCATGGCCAACGGCATGAAAATTAACGTGCTCAATATGCCGAACGTCGCCGATATGATGAAAATGATCCCGTAGGCTCCGCGCTAGCAGCGAGAGAGCCGCGCTTAATCTATGCCGTGACGCTTGAGCAGGTCGCGCACGGCTTCGACCAGCTTGTCTTCCTTCACCGCGAACTGCGCTTCTGCCTGCTTCTGCAAATATGCCTCGCGTTCCTTGGCGTCGTCCGCGAGTTGCGCGCCGATGGCGAGGTCCTTGATCTGCACTTCGCCACGCGCCTTTTCGTCGCCGCCCTGGATGATGGCGCAGGGCGCATTGCGCCTGTCGGCGTATTTCAACTGCTGGCCGAGATTGTTTTTCGGGTTGCCGAGATACAGCTCGGCGCGGATGCCGGCGTTGCGCAGCGTCTGCGCCATGCGCTGATAATCCGCGAGCCGGTCGCGATCGAAGATCGTGACCAGCACAGGCCCGGATTGCGTCGCGCTGGAAACGATCGGGCTCTTGATCGCCTGCAATGCTGCGAGGAGACGCGACACGCCGATGGAGAATCCTGTCGCGGGCACCGGCTCGCCGCGGAAGCGCGACACGAGGCCGTCATAACGTCCGCCGCCGCCGACAGAACCGAAACGAACAGGGCGGCCCTTTTCGTCCTTGGTCTCGAAGGTCAGTTCCACTTCAAACACAGCGCCGGTGTAATACTCGAGCCCGCGGACGACGGAGGGGTCGATGCGGATGCGATCAAAACCATAGGTTGCCGCCCTAATGATTTTTCTAATTTCTTCAAGGTCTCGTATCCCTTCGACAGCCAACGGAGCGTTAGAGAAATCATCGCGTATGCCTTCAAGAGCGCGGCCTTCATGCTCATCGGACGCAAGATGCATCGAAGTCGCCAAGGCGCTACTGATGAAGTTCGTCAACCAACCGATCTGGTCGGGACTAAGTTCAGCGCCTTTTGTGTAGTCGCCGCTGTCATCCTTTCTTCCCTTACCCAATAGTGCTTGCACACCTTCAATGCCTAATCGATCTATCTTGTCGATGGCGCGCAACACCGTCAGCCGCTTACCCGCGGTTGCATCGCCGCTTAGGCCGATGGACTCCATCACGCCATCCAGCACCTTCCGGCTATTCACCTTCACGATGTAGTCGCCGCGCTTGATGCCCAGCGCTTCCATCGCGTCGGCGGCCATCATGCACATCTCGGCATCGGCTGCGGGGGAGGCACTGCCCACCGTGTCGGCGTCGAACTGCATGAATTGGCGGAAGCGTCCGGGGCCGGGCTTCTCGTTGCGGAATACATAACCCTCGCGGTAGCTGCGGTAGGGCAGGGCCAGATTCTGAAAATTTTCCGCCACGTAGCGGGCGAGCGGCGCGGTCAGGTCGTAGCGCAGCGAGAGCCATTGCTCGTCGTCGTCCTGGAACGAGAACACGCCTTCGTTCGGGCGGTCGAGGTCGGGCAGGAACTTTCCCAGCGCATCGGTGAATTCGATCGCCGGCGTCTCCACCGGCTCGAAGCCATAGCGCTCATAGACCGCGCGGATCTGCTCGATCATCCGGCGCGTGGCGGTGATCTCGGCCGGGCCGCGGTCGGCCAGGCCGCGCGGCAGGCGCGCCTTCAGTTTCTGCGGCTTCTTGTCGGCCACAAGTCACTCGCATTGCAGGATTTCAGGTGCGCGGATGGTAGCAGCCGTGAATTAAGGCGGCAAGCAACCGGGTAACGCTACGCACCGTTCAGACCGTCTCTGACTATATTCCTATCGTGGCCCGATGGTTCCCGGTTAACCGCGTCGCGGGGAAATGAAACCGCCAGAGCGCACTTTCGCTTGCGCGGGCTGTGCGCTGTGGGACATTTAACTTTGAGCCGAATCCCAGTTCTGGCAGAGTGGATTCGTCTGGGGATTGCATGTTCCGCCTCGCCGCCATCTTTGTCGCTGTCTGCATGGTGCTCATCGCGGGCTCGCTGGCGGCTGTCTGCTACCTTTTCTTCGGTTTGAGCGGCGCGGAATCGGCCACGGTCGGTTTGGCGGCCTTTACCGGGCTCGCGCTCTACAACACCGTCACCACGCGGCTGCGCGATCGCACCGACGTGGGCGAGCAGATTGCCGATCTCTCACGGCTGACCGCCGACCTCGCCAAACACATGGCCGAGATGAAGCGCAACCTCACCGCCGCCGAGACCAAGGTCGATGGCGCGGTGAACCGGGTGCGTGCCGCGGTCGAGCCGGTCACCTCGGAAATCGAAGAGCTGGGCAATCTGGTCAAGCAACTGGCGGAAACCGTCGCGGTGCATGAGACCGCAATCGTTGCGCGCGCCCATACTCCGGCGGCAACCGGCGGCGATGCGGAACCAATGTCGGCACCGGTGACGGCCCCGATGGAAGCTGTTCCGGCTTCGGTCGGCAGCGGCTTCAGGGCGCTCGATGCCGCAAGCATGGTCGCGGTGATCCGCGAAGCGATCGATGCCAACCGCCTGGATTTGTATCTGCAGCCGGTGGTGACGCTGCCGCAACGCAAGGTGCGCTTCTACGAAGCGCTGACGCGGTTGCGGACGGCGAGCGGCGAGCAGGTGATGGCGGAAGACTTCGTGCCGCATGCCGAAGCCGCCGGCCTGATGCCGCGGATCGACAACCTGCTGCTGTTCCGCTGCGTGCAGATCCTGCGCCGGCTGTTGATGAAGAACCGCGAAGTCGGCCTGTTCTGCAACGTGTCAGCCGCCACGCTGGCGGACTCGCAATACTTTGCGCAGTTCTCGGATTTTGTGGATGCCAACCGCGCGCTCGCGCCGGCACTGGTGTTTGAATTCAAGCAGGCGTCCTACCGCGCCATGGGCCCGATGGAATACGAGAGCCTGGCGTCGCTCGCGAACCGCGGCTTCCGTTTCTCCATGGATCATGTCACCGACGTGCGGATGGAGCCGCGGGAATTGTCGGAGCGCGGCTTCCGCTTCCTCAAGGTGCCGGGAACGATGCTGCTGAAGGGGCATCATGTCGCCAACGGCGATATCCATCCCGCCGATCTCTCGGACATGCTGGCGCGCTACCACATCGACCTGATCGCCGAGCGGGTAGAGAGCGAAAGCAGCGTCGTCGATCTGCTCGACTTCGATGTGCGCTTCGGCCAGGGCTTCCTGTTCTCGCAGCCACGGCCGGTGCGGGCCGAAGCCATGCAGGGCAATGGCGATGCCGCCAAATCCGCTCCGGGCGATACCGCACGGATGCCGGGCATCAACGATCCCGGCGCGCCCCGGCTCGTCTCCAATCTGGGCGTTGTGGCGTAGCGCATGATCCGGCGAAGTGGTATCCGGTTCGCCGACAAGATCATGCGCAAAATAAATAATACGACGCGCGCCCATTAACCCGAAACGCCACCCGGCTCGCCGATCGCGCGTTCGCCACTTTCTGCCGTAACTCTTCGCCCATCCCCAGCCTCACACCACGGCGCTTATGTCCGGTTCCTCGCCTTTCATCGATCATTCCGGCCCGCTGCTGACCGGCTATGACCTGCTGCTGTGCGACGTCTGGGGCGTGATCCATAACGGCGTGGAGAGTTTTCCGGCGGCCTGCGACGCGCTCAGCCGCGCGCGGGCGCAGGGCACAACCGTTGTGCTGATCACGAACTCACCGCGCCCGAAGGAAGCCGTCGTCCCCCAACTCGACGGACTGCGCGTGCCGGGCGATTGCTACGACGCGATGGTGACTTCAGGCGACGTTACCCGCGCGGCGATCGTGGAGCGGCCGGGGCAAAGCGTGTTTCATCTCGGCCCGCCGCGCGATCTGCCGGTGTTCGAAGGTCTCGATGCGCAATTGCGGGATGCCGATAGCGCCAATTATGTCGTCTGCACCGGCCTGTTCGACGACACCCAGGAGACGCCGGAAAATTACCGCGCGATGCTGGAGCGCATGAAGGCCCGTGGCCTCTTCATGCTCTGCGCCAACCCCGATGTGGTGGTGGAGCGCGGCCACGAGCTGGTCTATTGCGCCGGCGCGCTCGCCGATTTCTATCAGTCGATCGGTGGCGATGTGCTCTATGCAGGCAAGCCTTATGCGCCGATCTATCAACGCGCGCAGGCCCTGGGTGAGACCATCCGGAAATCAGGCGTTCCGCTCGCTCGCGTGCTCGCCATCGGCGACAGCGTGCGCACCGATCTCAACGGCGCGACCGCCTTCGGCATTGACTGCCTGTTCCTGACCGCAGGCATTCATTCCGGCGAAATCGGCGGGACCGGTTTCGACCTGAGCAAGCTCACATCATTTCTGGAAGGTGCGCAGATGCCAAAGGCGGTGACGCACCGTCTAGTGTGGTGATGACGGTGCGCAAAAATTCGACCTCGAAGGATGGCCGCACGGCAACACTTGGGCCTGCATGGTTCGAGACGCGTTGCTCCGCAACGCTCCTCACCATGAGGACTAACGATGGGATTATTCTGCGAAGACCGCTTCGATCTTGGTCTGCAGCGTCTGCGCGTTGAACGGCTTGACGATGTAGTTGTTCACGCCTGCCTTCTTGGCGGCGATGACGTTCTCGGTCTTGGATTCCGCGGTGACCATGATGAAGGGCGTCTGCGACAAGCCGGGATCGCCGCGTACTTCCTTCAGCAGATCGTAGCCGGTCATCGGCTCCATGTTCCAGTCGGAAATGACCAGGCCGTAGTGTTTCTGGCGCATCTTGTTGAGGGCTGCGGAGCCGTCGGGGGCATCGTCGATGTCCTGGAACCCAAGTTGCTTGAGCAGATTGCGCAAGATACGGATCATCGTGTTGTAGTCATCGACCACAAGGACCGGCATGGAAAGATCGACGGCCATAACTCCTGCTCCAGTCAGCGGTCGCGCAAGGCAAAAATGCCGGTTAGGCCCGGACGCGCTAAAAACAACCGGATGTTAAGACTGACCTATTGAACATCCGGTTAACTGATTTCATAGAGGGGCGCAGTCCTGTTGCAATTTCAGGCATTTGGGGCGGCCTCACTGGTTTACGAAACATTAATGGGCTTCCGCCCGGATTTGCTTGCCTATGACCGAACCTATTTCCCGGCCGAAGCCCTTTATCATCCAGCGTGACGGCGCTCAGGGCTACGCCTTGCGCGGCGCCGTGCTGGCGATCGGCAATTTCGACGGCGTGCATCGAGGCCACCGCGCGGTGATCGCGGAGGCGCTCGGGCGCGCCCAGATCCTCGGGCGACCGGCCGCGGCGCTGACCTTTGAGCCCCACCCGGCTGCAGTTCTGCGCCCGCAGGAGCCGATGTTCCGTCTCACCGACCAGACCGCGAAGCTGCGGCTCCTGGCCGGCACCGAGCTGGATGGGGCGATCGTATTGAAGTTCGATGCCGATCTGGCTTCGCTCTCGCCGCAGGATTTTGTCCGCCGCATCCTGGTGGAGCGTTTCGGCATCGGTGGCGCGGCCATCGGCTTCGACTTCCACTTCGGCAAGAACCGCATGGGGTCGCCGGTGTTCCTGCAAGGCGAGGGTGCGCGCTACAACTTCGCGGTCGATGTGATGCCGCCGCTGCAGGATGAAGGCCGGCCAGTGTCCTCCGGCACCATCCGTAAGGCGCTTGCAGCCGGTCGCGTCATCGAGGCGGCGGAACTGCTCGGCTATCCTTGGTTTGTCTCATCAACTGTCGTTACCGGTGACAAGCGGGGACGCGCGCTTGGCTATCCCACCGCCAACCTCAAGCTGGATCCCGGCTGCGGGCTCAAGCAAGGCATCTACGCGGTCCGCGTTGGCTTCGATGGGAAGCTCTACGAGGCGGTGGCAAGCTTTGGCCGCCGGCCGATGTTCGATAATGGCGCCCCGATCCTTGAAGTCTTCCTGTTCGACTTCAACGGCGACCTCTATGGCCAGCGACTGGATGTCGCCTTCCTTGCCTGGATCCGGCAGGAAATGAAGTTCGACAGCATCGACGACCTCATTCGCCAGATGGACGAGGACAGCGCCAAGGCTCGCGAGGCGCTGAGCCGTGCGCCCGGGGCATTTCCGCCATTGGGCGCGATTTAGCCCGATACAGCAGCCTTTCCGCTTCGGAATCCGCCTGCTACATAGCCCGCCATGTCGAAGCTCGAACGCGATTACAGCGAAACGCTGTTCCTCCCCAAGACCGACTTCCCGATGCGCGCAGGCCTGCCGCAGAAGGAACCGGAGATTCTTGCGCGCTGGAAGCAGGAAGACCTCTACAAGAAGCTGCGCGAGAGCGGCAAAGGGCGCGATAAATTCGTGCTGCACGACGGTCCGCCCTACGCCAACGGCAACATTCATATCGGCCATGCGCTCAACAAGATCCTCAAGGATGTGGTGACGCGCAGCCAGCAGATGCTCGGCTTCGATTCCAATTATGTGCCGGGCTGGGACTGTCACGGCCTGCCGATCGAATGGAAGATCGAAGAAGAGAACTACCGCTCAAAGAACAAGCCGAAGCCGAACCTGTCCGATCCGGCCGCGATGATCGCCTTCCGCAAGGAATGCCGCGCTTACGCCGAGAAATGGCTGAACGTGCAGCGCGACGAGTTCAAGCGCCTCGGCATCGAGGGCGACTGGGATCATCCCTACACCACGATGGCTTTCCCGGCTGAGGCACAGATTGCGCGCGAGCTGATGAAGTTCGCCGCCAACGGCACGCTCTATCGCGGCTCGAAGCCCGTGATGTGGTCGGTGGTCGAGAAGACCGCGCTGGCCGAAGCCGAGGTGGAATACGAGGACTACACCTCGGATACCGTGTGGGTGAAATTCCCGGTGGCCGAAGTCGCGCTCGACGAAGATGCATCGAAAGACGACATCGCGGCGGCATTCGATTCCGTCGGCAATGCATCGGTCTTGATCTGGACCACAACGCCCTGGACGCTGCCCGGCAACCGCGCGGTGTCGTTCTCATCGAAGATCAAATACGGGCTTTACAAGGTCACCGATGCTGCGCCGGACAACTGGGCGAAGTTCGGCGACCTCTTCATCCTGTCGGATAATCTCGCGGGCGAGGTGTTCAAGCAGGCGCGCGTGACGGCTTACGATCGTGTGGCGGATGTCTCTGCAGCCACGCTAACGGGCATGACGCTGAGGCATCCGCTTGCGGACAAAGGGTATGATTTTATTGTGCCGCTGCTCGATGGCGATCACGTCACCGACGATACCGGTACGGGCTTCGTCCATACCGCGCCGGGCCATGGCCGCGATGACTTCGAGATCTGGACCAGCAGCGCGCGCGCATTGTCCGAGCGCGGCATCAATACGGCAATCCCTTATACCGTCGACGAGAACGGCGCGCTGACCGAAGCTGCTCCCGGTTTCACCGGCAAGCGCGTCATCAATGACAAGGGCGAAAAGGGCGACGCCAACGAGGCGGTGATCAAGGCGCTAATCGAAGCGGGCAACATCATCTCGCGCGGACGACTGAAACATCAGTATCCGCATTCCTGGCGCTCGAAGAAGCCGGTGATCTTCCGCAACACGCCGCAGTGGTTCATCGCGATGGACAAGCGGTTACCCGACGACCCGACCGGTGTTGGGACAATGGCACTGCTCGGTGAGTATGGGGGAAATACCATTCGCGGGCGGGCGCTAATGTCGATTAAAATGACGCGCTGGGTGCCGCCGCAGGGCGAAAACCGTATCACCGGCATGATTAAAGGCCGCCCGGATTGGGTGATCTCGCGCCAGCGCGCCTGGGGCGTGCCGATCGTGGTGTTCGTGCGCGAGGCAGGCGATGGCTCCGCGGAAATTCTGCAGGATGAAGCGGTCAACCAGCGCATCGCCGATGCATTCGAACAAGAAGGCGCCGACGTCTGGTATCAGCAAGGCGCGCGCGAGCGTTTCCTCGGCTCCCGCGCCAATGAAGACTGGAAGAAGGTCGACGACATTCTCGATGTGTGGTTCGACTCCGGTTCCACCCATGCCTTCGTGCTGGAAGATCCGAAGCATTTTCCCTCGCTCGCGGGCATCAAGCGCAAGCTGGACGGCGGCAAAGACACGGTGATGTATCTGGAAGGCTCCGATCAGCATCGTGGCTGGTTTCATTCCTCGCTGCTGGAGAGCTGCGGCACGCGCGGGCGCGCGCCCTTTGATACGGTGCTGACCCACGGCTTCGTGCTCGACGAGCACGGGCGCAAAATGTCGAAGTCGCTCGGCAACGTCGTGGTGCCGCAGGATGTGATCAAGCAATCCGGCGCCGATATTCTGCGCATGTGGGTCTGCGCCTCCGACTATGCGGACGATCTGCGCATCGGTCCGGAAATCCTCAAGACCACCGCCGACACCTACCGCAAGCTGCGCAACACGATCCGCTGGATGCTCGGCAGCCTCGCGCATTTCAGCGATGAGGACCGTATCTCGGCTGACAATATGCCGGAGCTCGAGCGGTTGATGCTGCACAGGCTCGCGGAACTCGACGCTCTGGTGCGGCAGGCCTATGCGGATTTCGACTACAAGCGCATCTTCGCTGCGCTCAATGCCTTCATGACGGTCGATCTCTCGGCCTTCTATTTCGATATCCGCAAGGACACGCTGTACTGCGACCCGATCTCGTCGACCGCGCGCAAGGCGTCCCTGACGGTGATCGATTATCTCTTCCGCTGCACGGTGACGTGGTTGGCGCCGATGCTGGCCTTCACCGCCGAGGAAGCCTGGCTGTCGCGCTATGGCGAGGATGCATCATCGGTGCATCTCGAAGGCTTCCAGAAAATCGTGGCTGGCTGGCGCGACGATGCGCTGGCGGAGAAATGGCGCAAGGTGCGTATCGTGCGCAGTATCGTGACCGGCGCGCTGGAGATCGAACGCGCGCAGAAACGCATCGGCTCATCGCTGGAAGCACATCCGATCGTGCATGTCTCTAATACGGATCTGTTCGAGGCTCTGGTCGATGTCGATCTGGCCGAGGTTTGCATCACGTCGGCGGCCACGCTTGTGTCCGATGAGGGCCCGGTTGGCGCGTTCCGGCTGCTGGACGTGCAGGGCGTTGCGGTGGTGCCCAATCTTGCCGAAGGCACCAAATGCGCCCGGTCATGGAAAATCCTCTCCACGATCGGCGCCGATCCGGAATATCCGGATGTCTCTCCGCGCGATGCCAAGGCGCTGCGCGAATGGGACACGCTGCGCAAGACAGCGGGGTAGGACAAAGAAATGAGATCCTACCTTTGGGGACCGTTCACGACGCTCGGCCTGATGGTGGCGTTGATCGCATTGCTGGTCGATCAGACCTCAAAGCTCTGGCTGCTGTTTGTTTATGATATCGCCGAAAAGGGCGCTGTGGCTCTGACACCCTTCTTCGACCTCGTCCTGGTCTGGAATAAGGGCATCAGCTACGGCCTGTTCCAGCAGGAGGGCGCTTTCGGCCAATTTGCGCTCCTGGGAATAAAGGTCCTGGCCGTGATCCTGCTCTGGGGCTGGATGGCCAAGGTTGCGGACCGATGGACCGCGGGGTGCCTCGGCCTGATCATTGGCGGGGCCGTGGGGAATGCGATCGACCGGGTGGCTTATGGGGCGGTGGCCGATTTCGCCCATTTTCACATCACCACGGCCACATGGAACTTCAGCTGGTATGTTTTTAACCTCGCTGATGTAGCCATTGTTGTCGGGGTCGCAGGCCTGTTGTATGAATCCCTCTTTGGAGAGCGCACCTTAAAAGCGCCCCGATCCGGATCATAATCTGGGGCCTGTGGCCAAGGGAAATGGGCCAGTTTCGATAGAAGTTTGAGGATGATAACCATGTCCAATGCGCCTTGGATCAAGCCTCTGCGCCACGCCTTTTGCGCTGCCTTGCTGGCCGGTGCGGCCACAGGCGTCACCGGATCCACCGTTTGGGCTCAGGCCGCGAGCGATGATGACGAGGTGGAAAACAGCATCCTGAACAGCGACAAGCGGATGTTTAACGCGATTCTTGGCTCCGTTGGCTTGGGGTCCACCGCTCCGGATATCAACTATCGCGAGCGTTCGCCGCTGGTTGTGCCGCAGAGTCGTGACCTTCCGCCTCCCGGCAAAGTCGTCAAAGGTCCGGATTGGCCTGTGGAGCCGGAAGTGAAGGAAAAACGCAAAGCCGCCGCCTTGCGCAAAGCCGGTCGTGAGCCGGTTGAGCCCGATCTCTCCAAGCCGATCTCCGGCACCGCCGAGAACTGGAAGACTGGCGATACCGGAAAATGGACCGATGAAAAAAAGTCCAAGCAGGAGCCCGATTTCTTCAAGATGTTGATGCAGGGCAAGCTCGGTGGGAGTTGGGAAGAATACGGCAAGTTCGCCGGCGAGCCTCCGCGCACGTCGCTCGTGCAGCCGCCTCCAGGCTATATGACTCCATCTCCGGCGGCGCCCTATGGCACGACACCGCGTGCAGACGCGCCTGAACCGAAACAGCTTAAGCAATAACTCCGATCTTGCGCGCCGCGGTCCGAATAGCGACTTAACAACCCAACAAGGGCTTGCCGGTGCTCAACACACGCATCTTTGCTTTCGCCGCGCTTTTTATTGCCGTTATCGCGGCCGCGCCGCTTTCCGCAAGCGCGCAAGATACGCCCGAGACCAAAAACAAGGTCACGCACTTCACGCTCGACAATGGCCTTGAGGTCGTGGTCATCCCCGATCATCGGACGCCCATCGTCACGCATATGATCTGGTATCGCGTGGGCGCAGCCGACGAGGTGGCGGGCAAATCCGGTCTCGCGCATTTTCTTGAGCATCTGATGTTCAAGGGCACGAATAAAAATCCCGCAGGATATTTCTCCGGACTTGTCGCCGGCGCGGGTGGACAGGAAAACGCTTTCACCTCGAGCGACTACACCGGTTATTACCAGAAGGTACCGCGCGAGGATCTGGCGAAGATGATGGAGCTCGAGGCTGACCGCATGACCGGCCTTGTGCTGACGGACGAAGTCGTATTGCCGGAACGCGACGTCGTGCTGGAAGAACAGAATTCCCGCGTTGCCAACAGCCCGCGCAGCCGGCTCTCCGAACAGATCGATGCGGCGCTTTATCTCAACCATCCTTACGGCAAGCCGGTGATCGGCTGGCGGCCGGAGATCGAAAAGCTCAACCGCGAGGATGCCGTCGCCTTCTACAAGCGCTTCTACGGACCGAATAACGCCATCGTCATTGTCGCCGGTGACGTCGAGCCAGATCAGGTCCGTGCACTGGTGGAAAAGACCTACGGCCAGATCCCGCGCACATTCGAGAC
The DNA here is from genome assembly GCA_947481685.1 of Bradyrhizobiaceae bacterium. Classification (GTDB taxonomy): domain Bacteria; phylum Pseudomonadota; class Alphaproteobacteria; order Rhizobiales; family Xanthobacteraceae; genus CANKHA01. The sequence continues at coordinate 24,771 of CANKHA010000019.1, read as the reverse complement.
CAAGCCGCGCGTTCGTCCGCAGGAGCCGCCGCCGGTTGCGTCGCGCACGGTGACGCTGGCCGATCCGCGGGTCGAGCAGCCGAGCCTGCAGCGCAGTTATCTTGTGCCGGCAGCAACCGATGCCAAGCGCGGCGAGAGCGAAGCGCTGGACGTGCTGGCGCATATCCTCGGCGGCGGCAACAACAGCCGGCTCAATCGCGCGCTGGTCGAGGAAAAGGGCGTGGCGGTCAGCGCCGGCGCCTCCTATCAGGGCTCATCGCTCGATCCGACCAAATTCAGTGTGTATGCGACGCCCGCAAACGGGACATCGTTGGCCCAGTTGGAAACCGCCATGGATGCGGTGATTGCCGAACTGGCGGACAAGGGCATCAGCGCCGAAGAACTCGAGCGCTCCAAGACCCGGCTGATCGCCGACGCTATTTATGCCCAGGACAGCCAGAGCACGCTGGCGCGCTGGTATGGCACCGCACTGACCACCGGAATGACGGTCGATAGCGTGCGCACATGGCCGGATCGCATTCGTGCGGTCACGGCTGACGAGGTGCGCAATGCCGCCCGGCAATGGCTCGAGAAGCAGCGTTCGGTCACCGGCTATCTGGTGAAATCCACACGCCCCGAGGAGAAACGCTCGTGAACAAGCTCATCCGGGGTTTCCTGTTTGCAGTTTTTTGCCTCGCCGCCGCGCCGGCATGGGCAGTTCCAATTGAGAAAGTGATCAGTCCGGGCGGTATCGAGGCGTGGCTCGTACGCCAAGAAACAGTTCCGCTGATCAGCCTGGAATTCGCTTTTGTCGGAGGCGCCAGCCAGGATCCGGCCAACAAGCCCGGCGTCGCGAACATGGTCAGCGCGCTGATGGACGAGGGCGCCGGCGATATCGATTCGCGTGCCTTCCACGAGCGGCTTGAAGGCAAAGCCATCGAACTGAATTTTCGTGCGGGCCGTGATTATTTCAACGGCTCATTACGCATGCTCAACGAGCATCGCGACGAAGCGGTCAACCTGATGCAGTTGGCGCTGACCGCGCCGCGGTTTGACACCAAAGATGTCGATCGCATTCGCGGCCAGATCATTTCATCCTTTCAGCGCGATGCCACCAGCCCCAATGCGATCAGCAGCAAGCGCTGGTGGGCGACGGCGTTTCCAAATCATCCCTATGGCCGCGAGGCCAACGGCACACTGGAGTCCTTGCCGACCATTACCGCGGACGATCTGCGGGCTTATGTGAAGCGAGTGGTGGCGCGCGACCGGTTGAAGATCGCGATCGTGGGTAATCTCGATGTTGCCGCCGCCGGTGTTCTGATTGACCGTATCTTCGGGCAACTGCCGGCCAAGAGCGACCTGACACCGGTGCCGGTGGTCGATATGCAGGGCTTGGGCCAGCGCATCACGGTCGATCTCGACGTGCCGCAAACCGTCATCACCTTCGGCCGCAAGGGTGTGTTCCGTCAGGATCCCGATTTTATGACGGCCTATGTCCTCGATCACATTCTTGGCGGCGGCAGTTTCTCGTCGCGGCTTTATTCCGAAATACGCGAGAAACGCGGTCTGGCCTACGGCATCAGCGATAGCCTGGTCTGGTTTAAAGGCACCGCGCTGATGATTGGCGGGACCGCCACGCGCGCCGATCGGGCGGCGGAAACACTGCAGGTCATCGACAGCGAAGTGAAGCGGATGGCGGACGAGGGTCCGACCGCGGACGAGCTCGCCAAGGCGAAGTCCTATCTAAAGGGCGCCTATGCGCTCAATCTCGATACTTCCAACAAGATCGCCGGCGCGTTGTTGCAGATCCAGCTCGATAATCTGGGCATCGACTATATGGATCGCCGCAGCGCGATGATCGATGCGGTCACGCTGGAAGATACCAAGCGCGTGGCGCAACGCCTGCTCAAGGGCGGGATGCTGGTGACGGTTGTTGGTCGTCCGGTAGGCACGACGTCTAACTAACGCGCTTTTCCAACGCGGGGGATGATGTCATCTTCTTCACGTTGCCCGGACAGGGCAACGTGATCGTCTGCAGGGATTTGTCATGCCATTCGTACAATCCATCGATTTTGCGCAATCTCCCCGGGTGAGTGAAGGCGTTCCCGCCGATGCATTTGCTGCCACACTGAAGCGAACGGAAGCCGCGCTCGACTGGCTGCGGGGCCGTCATGCCGACGGCAAGTTGCCGCTGCTGCGGCTTCCTGCCCAGCGCGATGACCTTGACGGCATCACGCAGGCGGCCAGGAAGCTTGCGGCCGGTGCGACCGACGTCGTGCTGCTTGGCACCGGTGGTTCGAGTCTGGGCGGGCAGACACTGGCGCAACTCGCCGGTCACGCGGTGCCAGGCGTTGGCTTGCTGCGTGATCCACCACGCATTCACTTCATGGACAATCTCGATCCCGAGAGCTTTGCCAGTCTGCTGGCGCGGCTACCGCTGGCGACCTCGCGCTTTGTTGCCATTTCCAAGTCTGGCGGCACCGGCGAGACGCTGATGCAGAGCGCCGTCGTGCTCGCTGCGCTCAGGGGCGCCGGGCTGGAAAAACGCATCGGTGAGCTTGTGCTCGGCCTCTCGGAACCGGTCAGCGGCGGCAAGCGGAATGGGTTGCGCGACTTGCTGGAGCCGTTCGGCGTTCCGTTCCTGGAGCATGACACCGGCGTTGGTGGACGCTTCTCGGTGCTGACCAATGTGGGCCTGCTGCCTGCTGCCATACTTGGCCTCAATATCGGTGCGATCCGCGCGGGCGCTGCCGCGGCGCTTGCGCCGGTGCTCGAGCGCAAGCCGGCGGCGGAAGTCCCCGCCGCGGTCGGTGCGGCGCTATCGATGGCACTGGCGGAGCGGGGCAAGCGCACCACCGTCTTGATGGCTTATGCCGACAAGCTGGAGCGTCTTACTCGCTGGTACGTGCAGCTTTGGGCCGAGAGCCTCGGCAAGGACGGCAAGGGTACGACACCGATCGGCGCGCTCGGTCCGGTCGATCAGCACAGTCAGTTGCAGCTTTTCATTGCCGGCCCGCGCGACAAGATGTTCACGGTTATCACTGTCGATGCCGCCGGGAAGGGGCCGCGCATCGAGGCGGAATTCGCCAAGCTCTGTGGCGAACCGGATTTTGCCGGCAAGACCATCGGCGATCTTGTGGCAGCGCAAGGCCGCGCCACGGCTGAGACGCTGGCGAAAAATGGTTGCCCGGTTCGCACGATCCATCTGAAGAAGGTCGATGAGGCGAGCCTCGGCGAATTGTTGATGCATTTCATGCTGGAGACAATCATCGCCGCGCATCTGCTTGGCGTTGACGCGTTCGATCAGCCTGCGGTGGAAGAGGGCAAGATCCTGGCGAAGAAATATTTGGTCGGCGCGTCAGCTTAAGGCTGAAAAGATCAGTGCGAGTATTCCGCAAAATGCAAACGTCCAGGCCATGACGCGCGCCATGTTGACGTGCATGAGACCGAAGCGGCTGCCGGCCGGATCGATCATCGCCATCGCCGGCTTGGCCGGATCGTAAAACACATCGATCGTTTTTCCAGCCGGGTACTCGCGGACGAAAGTCTCGGGAATATCCGGTTTCAAGTCGGCCGACTTGGTGCCCCAGCTGATGCGCTTGTTGTCGTAGGTCGTGCCGCCGACCGCGTAGCGATAGAGCAGGTTCACCGAATAGGTTTCCGCACCCTTTCCCCAGCGGCCGTTTTGGATCGTCTTGAGGGCATTTGACAGGATCGTGCCCTTGACGCTCGGCCAGGTCAGGCTCGCCGCAATCCGGCTGCGCTTCCGTTTGCTGAGGAAGGCGCACAGCGCGGAGGTCGCGAAAAATGCCGCCGCAGCGATGACCATGAGGAAACTGTCGCTCATAAATTCATTCTAGAGCCGGGGCATCGGGGCGGATAGGTGCTTGCGCAGTGAGCGTGAAGCGGGCAACGCTCAAGCCCATGATCCGCATTACCGACCAGATCAGCATCGAAGAATCCGAGCTGGAGGAAAGCTTCATCCGCGCCTCCGGCCCGGGCGGTCAGCATGTCAACAAAACCGAGACTGCGGTGCAGCTTCGTTTCAACGTGCGCCGGTCGCGCTCGCTGCCCAATGACGTGGCGCTGCGTTTGATGAAGCTGGCCGGCAGTCGGCTCACTCTGGACGGAGATATCGTCCTCGTGGCGCAAAATGAACGCAGCCAGAAGCGCAATCGTGAAGAAGCGCTGGCGCGCCTTGTCGCGCTGATCCGCGAAGCCTCGGTGCGGCCGGTGAAGCGGCGCGCCACCAAACCGACCAAGGCGTCGCGCGAAAAGCGGCTGCAGGGAAAGAAACTTCGCAGTGGGATCAAGGGCTTACGGCAGAAAAAACCGGGGGCCGAATAGCGGGGGCAGTTGCCCTCGCGCCCTCGCGGGGCATCCTCCCCACCGGTAAACTCAGGCCTCATCGAATCAGGCCACCGCATGCCCGTCCGCCAGTTATCCGAAGCCACTGTGAACCGCATCGCCGCGGGCGAAGTCGTTGAGCGCCCGGCCAGCGTGGTGAAGGAACTGGTGGAAAACGCGCTCGATGCCGGTGCCACCCGGATCGAGGTGGCGACCGATGGCGGCGGCAGGCGCTTTATTCGCGTGATCGACGACGGCGATGGCATGACGTGCCGCGATCTCGAACTCGCGGTCGAACGCCACGCCACTTCCAAGCTCGACGATGAGGATCTGCTGGCGATCCGCACGCTCGGGTTTCGCGGCGAAGCCTTGCCATCGATCGGTGCGGTTGGCCGCCTCACCATCACGACGCGGCACAAATCCGAACCGCACGCCTGGGAGCTGAGTGTCGAAGGCGGCGTGAAGGCGCCGATCAAGCCCGCCGCGCTCGACCATGGGACGCGGGTGGAATTGCGCGATCTGTTTTATGCCACGCCGGCGCGCCTGAAGTTTCTCAAGACCGACCGTACGGAGGCGGAAGCCGTGCGCGATGTCGTGCGGCGTCTCGCGATGAGCCGGCCCAACGTGGCCTTCACGCTAACCGGCGAGGATCGTGCGCCGGTGACCTGGGCCGCCGCCTTGCCGGGCGCGCCGGGTCAGTTGGCGCGGCTTGCCGATATTCTTGGTGGGGAGTTCCGCGCCAACGCAGTGGAAATCCGCGCCGGGCGCGAAGGCATGATGATCGAAGGTTTCGCAGCGCTGCCGACGTTCACCCGGGCCAACACGCTCGGACAATATCTCTTCGTCAACGGGCGGCCGGTGCGCGACAAGGTGCTGCTCGGGGCATTGCGTGGCGCTTACTCAGATTATCTGCCGCGCGACCGGCATCCGGTGGTAGCGCTGTTCATCACGCAAGATCCGCGGGAGGTCGACGTCAATGTGCATCCGGCGAAAACGGAAGTCCGCTTCCGCGACGCGGGCCTGGTGCGGAGCCTGCTGGTCGGCTCGTTGAAGGAAGCGCTCGGCCGCGAGGGCCGCCGCGCCGCCACGACAGGCGGCACGGCCACCATCGCCGCCTTCCGTCCCGCGTCTTCATCCCGATGGGATTGGCGTCAGTCGCCGGCCCAGCCCGTGATCCGCGGTAACGTCGTTGGCTTTGCGGAAGCTGCGCAGGCCGCCTTCCAGGTCGGCGAGCCGATGGCCGATGCGCGCGCCAACATGGTCGAGCCTGCGCCGGAATTACTGGATCGTCCGCTCGGCGCCGCGCGGGCGCAGATTCATGAAACCTACATTGTGGCACAGACGCGCGACGGGCTTGTTGTGGTGGATCAACATGCGGCGCATGAGCGCCTCGTCTATGAACGCATGAAGAATGCGATCGATCGCAGCGGCGTAGCGCGGCAAATCCTGCTGATCCCGGAAATCGTCGAGCTGGATGAGGCCGATGTGGAGCGGTTGCTGACGCGTGCCGACGAACTGGCGCGCTATGGGCTCATTCTTGAGGCTTTCGGGCCGGGCGCCGTCGCGGTGCGGGAAACACCGTCGATGCTGGGTGAGATCGATGTACGCGGCATGGTCAGCGATCTTGCACAGCATATGGCGGAATGGGATGAGGCGCTGCCGCTGGAACGCCGGTTGCTGCATGTCTCCGCCACCATGGCCTGCCACGGCTCGGTACGGGCGGGGCGGCGGCTGAAGCCGGAAGAGATGAATGCACTGCTGCGTGAGATGGAAGCGACGCCGAATTCCGGCCAATGCAACCATGGCAGACCGACTTATGTGGAATTGAAATTGGCCGATATCGAACGGCTCTTTGGAAGAAAGTAGTATCTGTTTGAACGAAAGTGCCTGAGCGGCATTGAGCTAGCCGAAGTCCGAGCGTTTCCTTTCACGCAAGCTGGGGAGACTATCGATGGACGACAAAAGGCAAGGGCCGGGGCGGCGTGCGGGTGAGGACCGCCGCAGCGGCAAGGACACCCGCACTGAAGACGAAAAGCAGATCCAGGGAGGAAGGCGGATGGGTGACCGGCGCTCAGGTGTTGACCGCCGCACCGGCAATCCGGTTCCCCCGACCGACGACAGACAAAAGAGTTAGCGATGGCCCGCACTCCGCCTAAAGGCATCGGCACCGGAAAGGATACGGTCGGCAAGCGTGTCACCTTCGACCGCGAGACCTGGAACGCGCTGGACCTGATGGCGCGCGATAAAATGATGACGTTGCAGGAATTGGCCGATGAAGCCTTCCGCGATCTCCTGAAAAAACACGGCCGCCCGACCGATCTTCGTTCCGCGCTCAGGCAAAGCGCGCGTGACATCGCGGCCAACCAGAATAAAAAAGCCCCGGCGCGAAGCCGGGGCAAATAATCTGGAAGGCTCTAAATACTTTAGTTTGTCACGCAATCTGGCGGCGAACCGGTTTCCACTTCGCCGGATTGCGCTCTAACCGGTCAGCTTTTGCGGAGTTCGGTCAGCGCCTGAAGCACGGACAATATGCTCGCCACGGTATTGGCAATGCGTTTTGCGCCGGGCGACTTGATCGCGCCCCACTTGATCAGAAGCTTTTCGCCGTCGGCCACCCACTGCAGCGTTTCCGCGACCGGATAATCGACCATCCTCTTGCTTGGCTTGGCTTTCTTGCTACCCGCCTTCGCTGTCTTGCCGATATCGCGTTTGGCTTCCTTAACCGATTTAAGACGCGTTTTGCTGCCGCGCTTCACAGTGGCTTTCATCGCCATTTGCCGTCTCCATAAATAAATAACTATCTGCAACCGGGCGATAACGCGCGAGATCGCTAAACGTTCAACAGGCGCTGGTTAAAGCGCGCGGAGGAATACAAATTCGGTGTCGTCGTAGCCACGCCGTTCCAGCTCCTCAAAGCCCTCCGGCGTCTTGAACGCCGCTGCGATGGCTTCTTCCACGACAACCAGCGCCTGAGGCGTCAGCCAGCCGCCCTCGCGGGCGCTGGTCAGAGCCTGCTCCGCCAGGCCCTTGTTGTAGGGCGGGTCAGCGAAGACCAACGAGAACGGCTCCATCGGATAGGCTGGGCCAAGCTTGGTGGCGTCGCGGCGATAGACCTTGCTGGTGCCACCAAGACCGAGTGCTTCGACATTGGCGCGCAGCAGCGCACGTGCTTCCAGGCCGTCGTCGATAAACAAGGTGAAAGCGCCGCCCCGCGACAGAGCTTCGATGCCCAGCGCGCCGGTGCCGGCAAACAGGTCGAGCGTGCGCGCGCCTTCGGCGGGATCGGCATAGGCATGGGCGAGGATGTTGAACAGCGATTCCCGCAGGCGGTCGGCCGTCGGCCGGGTCGCCTGCGATTCCGGGCTCTTCAGTGCGCGCCCGCGCAATCGTCCGCCGACGACACGCATCAGCGTGGCCGTGATGGCCGCGGACCCCGGCTACGGTCGGACCGGCCTGCCTTGCCGCCACGCGACTTCTGCGGCGCGGGGCGCTCAGGCTTTTCCGTGTGTGTGCGGGTGACAGGTATCGCACGGCCGCGGCGGTCGGCAATGGTGTCGTTGCGCGTGACACGCTTGGGCTCTTCTTGAGGCGGTTTGCGCGATGGCTTGCCGCCATCACGCCGGTCCTGTGGTTTGCTGCGCTCGGCCCGTTGCTCTGTCCTCGGTGCGTTAAATTTCCGCTCGCCATCCCCACGCCCACGGGAAGGGGCGCCACGCGCCGGTGCTGCGGGTGCGTCGTCGTCGTCCAGCCGTCCGCCGCGCTCGGTCAGCGGTCCTGCGAAGTCGGCGCCGGCCAATGCGGTAATGCGCTCGCCCAGTTGATCCCGTAGCATGCGCGTGCGGACTTCCTCGACCGCGCCTTCTTTCATCTCGGCAAGCTGGAACGGGCCATAAGAGATGCGGATCAGGCGGTTCACCTGCAAGCCGAGATGCTCCAGCACATTGCGGACTTCGCGGTTCTTGCCTTCGCGGATGGCGAAGGTGAGCCAGACATTGGCGCCTTGCTCACGATCGACGGCGGCTTCGATCGCGCCATAGCGAATGCCGTCGATCTCCACGCCCTCTTTCAGAGCATCAAGTGCAGCCTGCTGGACGCGGCCGTGGGCGCGCACGCGATAGCGCCGCAGCCAGCCCGTCTCCGGCAGCTCCAGCTGGCGGGCCAGGCCGCCGTCGTTGGTGAGCAGCAACAACCCCTCGGTATTGAGATCGAGCCGGCCCACGCTGATCAGCCGCGGCAAATCTTTTGGCAACGATTCGAAGATGGTCGGGCGCCCTTCCGGATCGACATGGGTCGTGACCAGTCCGACTGGCTTGTAATAGAGAAAGAGGCGCGTGCGCTCACGCTGCGGCAGCGGCTTGCCATCGACAACAATGTTGTCGGTCTCGCGGACGTTCAGGGCCGGCGAGGTGATTTTTGCGCCGTTGACGCTGACGCGGCCGTCCGCGATCCAGGCTTCGGCGTCGCGGCGCGAGCACAGGCCCGCGCGTGCGATCACTTTGGCCACGCGCTCGGCTGTCTTGCGCTCCGGCAGCGGCGCATCGGGCTGGACCGGGCGTGGCAGCGATGTCTTCAGCTTCTTCGGGCGGAACGGCGGCTTGCCGCGAAACGGCGGTTTTCCGGGCTTTCCTGTATGTGGCTTGTCGGTGCTCATGTTTTCTTCTTCAGCGTGGCCGGGCATAGCCCATTGAAGACGGGCGTGAACGCCCTTTTGCCCGGGCATCCACGCCCTTATACACGGTGCATCTGAAACTGGATGGCGAGAGTTTCGTGCCCTCATTCATGGACATGGCCCTGGACGAAGCCCGCGTGGCACAGGCGCGGGGCGAAGTGCCCGTGGGCTGCGTGGTCGTGCGCGAGGGGGTGGTCATTGCCCGGACCGGCAACCGCACCGTCACCGACCATGACCCCACCGCCCATGCGGAGCTTCTGGCTCTGCGCGCCGCCGCCGCAGCCATCGGCTCTGAGCGGCTGACCGATTGCGATCTCTATGTGACGCTGGAGCCCTGTGCCATGTGCGCCGGGGCGATGTCCTTCGCCCGCATCCGGCGGCTCTACTATGGGGCGGCCGATCCGAAGGGCGGGGCGGTCGATAACGGCGTACGATTTTTCTCCGCACCCACCTGCCATCACCGGCCCGAGGTCTATGGCGGCGTCAGCGAGAGCGAGGCCAGCGTGCTGCTGAAGGATTTCTTCGTCGCGCGGAGGTAGCTTGGAGTAACGCTCGATCTTATCCGAAAACCGGTTCCCACTTTTCGGGATCGAGCGCTAGGGCTTCCAGACCACGGCGTCGTCCACCGCATAGAGTCGGCAGGGCACTTTGGAAAATTTCTGGCAGCCCTCGACGGCTTTCTGTGGTGCATCGCTGCCGGTGCGCCACGCCCAGGCACCCGACGCTGAGATGGCGAAGGCGCGCGGAATGTCCGCGCTGAGAAATTTCCGGTAGCCGTCGGATTTCACCTCGTCCTTCACAAACGGAAGCTTGCTGGCGTCATCGAGCCGGGCGAAGCTGGTGGAGAGCGGCGCGTCTTTCGAGCGTGGCGGCGGGAATCCCACCTTGTCGAGAAAACGGTCTACCAGCGGGCGCCAGATCGTGAAACCTTCCGACAACAGATAGTGACCGTCCTTGCCGACGCCTGGCACCGTCGGCATTTCCGCCCTGCCACCGGCTTTCGTGTAGGCCTCGTACCATCGGGGCGGCCACTCGGTTCCCCAGTAACGGTCGTTTTCCGCATATAGCCACAGTGTGGAAATGCGCGCGCGGCGGCCCGCGTCCTCTGCGATCGAGACGAACTCTTCCGGAGAGCACGGCCGGCCGGGATCTGTTTGCGGAAGTCCGCCAGCGCCCCCGGAAAAATTGATCGCCGCAACAACCCCGGGAAGGTTCTTTCCGGTCGCCGCAATCGTGCCAAGCCCGCCATAAGATTGCCCGACCAGGATAGCGCGCCGGGAATCCACGAAGGGCAACGTGCGGGCAAAATCCAGGGCGGCGCGGGTCTGCTCGATAAGAGCGGCAACCCCCGGGTCGAAGTCGCGCTCGCTGCATTTGTTGCCGCTGAATTCCGGATCCGGATCGAGTCCGGCATCGCCATAGCCGAGCCGCGTCAGAACCAGCACGGCGAAACCGCGGCGGGTGAAATACCGCGCCACGTCCGGGTAGCGGCGGCGCGCGGGCTCCGCGCGCTTGTCGCGGGCGTTTTCGCGCCCGTGGTTGAGGACGATGACGGGGAACGGTCCGCTTCCATCGGGCCGGTAATGCGTGACGGTGATCTGGCCGGAATGCTTCTTGCCGTCCGCCAGCGTCACGGTGACCGGCACGCGCGCAAATGTCTCGTGGATGTCATCGGCGAGGCGCTGCGCCGATGCAGGTGCCGCGCAGAGCATGATCGCTGCAACCACACCGCATGCGCATGATCGTGTCGAGAATCGCAATGGAAGGCCTCCGCGTAATCCTAGCCTGATCGGCGATTACTTCGACAGCGCACTCTTGCCGATGTCGCGGCGGCAGAAGCCTTCCGGCCACCGGATCTTGTCGATGGCTGCGTAGGCACGCTGTTGTGCCTCGGCGACTGTCTTGCCCATCGCGCTGACGTTCAGAACGCGCCCCCCGATGGCGGTGATCTTGCCGCCCTCACGTTTGGTGCCGGCATGAAAAATCTCGACGCCTTCGACCTGCGCCGCGTCGTCCAGCCCTTCGATCACCGTGCCCTTGGCGTAAGCGCCGGGATAACCCTTCGCCGCCATCACCACGGTGAGCGCCGGGTCGGGATACCAGCGCAAATCGAAATTCTTCAGCATGCCGTCGCGCGATGCCATCAGCGCGGGTACGATGTCCGACATCAGCCGCAGCATCATCACCTGGCATTCCGGATCGCCGAAGCGCACGTTGTATTCGATCAGCTTCGGACCCTGCGCGGTCATCATCAGTCCGGCATAGAGCACGCCCTTGTAGGGCGCGCCCATGGCCTTCAGCGCACGCAGTGTCGGATGCACGATCTCGTCCATCACGCGGTGCTGCAAATCCGGCGTCATCATCGGTGCGGGCGAATAGGCGCCCATGCCGCCGGTGTTGGGACCCTTGTCGCCATCGAATGCGCGCTTGTGATCCTGCGCCGTGACCATCGGAATCGCACTCTCGCCGTCGCACAGCACGAAGAAGGAGACTTCCTCGCCGGTGAGGAATTCTTCGACGACAACTTCAGCACCTGCCGCGCCCACGCCGCCGCCGAAGATCATGTCGAGCGCGGCCTCGGCTTCATCCGGCGTCATCGCCACGATGACACCTTTGCCGGCGGCGAGACCGTCGGCCTTGATCACGATCGGCGCGCCCTGCTGGCGCACATAACTTTTCGCCGCCGTGATTTCGGTGAAGCGCTCATAAGCGGCGGTCGGAATATTGTTGGCGCGGCAGATGTCCTTGGTGAAGCCCTTGGAGCCTTCGAGCTGTGCAGCGATCTTGCCCGGTCCGAAGGTCTTGATGCCGGCAGCTTCAAGGCTATCGACCGCGCCGTCGCACAGCGGGCCTTCCGGCCCGACAACAACGAAATCGATTGTGTGCGACCCGCAGAAAGCGATCAGCGCCTTGTGATCGCCGAGATCGAGATCCACCAGTTCGGCGTCCTGCGCGATACCGGCATTGCCCGGCGCGCAATACAGCCGCTCGACCAGCGGGCTTGCCGCCATCTTCCAGGCCAATGCGTGTTCGCGTCCGCCGGAGCCGAGAAGGAGGATGTTCATGGGCTTTTCAGGTGGTAGGGATTGCCGTCAGGGCTGGTGTAGCATGGCCTCCGGACGCCGCAAGAGATTCGCCTGAATGACCGACGCCGCGCGCATCAATGTTGTGGAATTGACGGTTTCCGAGCTGTCGAATGCGCTCAAGCGCGCGATCGAGGACGGCTTCGGCTATGTGCGCGTGCGCGGCGAGATTTCCGGTTTCAAGGGTGCAGCGCCGTCGGGCCACTGCTATTTCCGGCTGAAGGACGACAAGGCGGTGCTGGATGCGGTGATCTGGAAGGGCAGTATCGCGCGCATGCGCGTGAAGCCCCAGGAGGGGCTCGAAGTCGTCGTCACGGGCAAGATCACAACCTTCGCAGGTTCGTCGAAATATCAGATCGTCATCGAGACGCTCGAACCGGCCGGCGTCGGTGCGCTGATGGCGCTGCTCGAAGAGCGCAAGAAGAAGCTCGCCGCCGAAGGTTTGTTTGAGCAGGAGCGCAAAAAGCCGCTGCCGTTTCTGCCGGAGGTGATTGGCGTGATCACGTCGCCCACCGGCGCGGTGATCCGCGACATCCTGCATCGGCTCGCCGACCGTTTTCCGCGCGAGGTGCTGGTGTGGCCGGTGAAGGTGCAGGGCGAGGGTTCGGCCGAGCAGGTCGCTGCCGCCATCAAAGGCTTCAACGCATTCCCTCTGGGAAAAATTCCGCGGCCCGACGTGATCATTGTCGCACGCGGCGGTGGCTCGTTGGAGGATCTCTGGTCGTTCAATGAGGAGATCGTGGTGCGCGCTGCGGCGGCGAGCACCATTCCGCTGATCTCGGCGGTGGGCCACGAGACTGACGTGACGCTGATCGACTTCGCATCCGACAGGCGTGCGCCGACGCCGACCGCTGCTGCGGAAATCGCGGTGCCGGTGCGGGCCGATCTGATGATGCAGGTTTCCGCGCTCAACAACCGGCAGGTGTCCTGCTGGCAGCGCGGCATCGAGCATCGCCGCAGGGAATTGCGTTCCTTGGCGCGCGCCTTGCCGAACAAGGAGGACTTGTTTGCGCTGGCGCGGCAGCGGCTGGATGCGGTCACGGAACGCTTGCCGCATGCCTTGCGCGTCACCACCGCGCGCCGCCGCGACCGTGTTGTGGGATTGGCCGCGCGTCTCGGCGCCAGCCTGCGCGCCAACACCCAGGCGCACCGGACCAAGATCGTGCACGACCGCCACCGCCTCGCGGTGCTGCATGAACGGGGAAAAATAGCGTTCGAAAATCTGCTGGATCGTCGGGACGCGCGGCTGGAGCGCGCGGGTCAGCTGCTGGCGGCCTTCTCATATCGCGGTGTGCTGGCGCGTGGCTTTGCCCTCCTGCGTGACAGTGAAGGGCAGCCGCTGCGCAGTGCCGCCGCCATCAGCCCGGGCCAGAAGCTCGACATCGAGCTGACCGACGGCCGCGTGGGCGCTCTCGCTGAGGGTTCGCGCCCCATTGAACTCATGGCGCCTGTTATCCGTCGCCGCCGCCGCACCATCAGTGACCCGGGGCAGGGCAGCCTGTTCTGAGGGAACCGCTGTCCCGGCGGGCCGTTGTCCTCACGACATCACGCACCTCCCGGACCTAACATGACATCTTACCGTTCGACCGGCTTTGCCGTTGCTCTCGCTCTGTTGCTCGCTGGTTGTGGCGATACCGCCAAGGTCGCCGAAGACGCCACCGTGGGCGCGAATCCCACCTTGCCGGAGCCGACCCAGACGACGCTCCCGACGCTCAAGATCGCGACCGCCACGGGCTGGCCCCAGGGGGCCAAGCCGAAACCGGCTGCGGGACTTGCCGTCACCCCCTTCGCCACCGGCCTCGATCATCCGCGTGCCCTTCTGGTGCTACCGAACGGCGATGTTCTGGTCGCCGAGAGCAATGCGCCGGAACGGCCGGATGACGGTACCGGCATCAAGGGCATGATCATGCGCGCGGTGCAGAAGCGAGCCGGGGCGGGCGTACCGAGCGCCAACCGCATCACCTTGCTGCGCGATGCGGACGGCGACGGCGTTGCTGAGACGCGGACGGTTCTGCTGAAGGACCTCTATTCGCCCTTCGGCATGGCGCTGGTGGGAGACAACCTCTATGTCGCCAACGCCAATGCCGTGATGCGCTTTCCCTATCGGGAAGGCGTGACGGAAATCACCGAGCCCGGCGTGAAAGTCACTGACCTTCCCGGCGGTCCTATCAATCATCACTGGACCAAGGGACTGGTCGCCAGCCGCGACGGCACGAAATTGTATGCCTCGGTCGGCTCCAACAGTAACGCCGCCGAGAATGGCATCGACAAGGAAGAGGGCCGGGCTGCGATCCACGAGATCGATCTGGCAACCGGCAACAAACGTTTGTTTGCTTCTGGTCTGCGCAATCCCGTCGATATGGCGATTGAGCCGCAAAGCGGCGCGCTCTGGACGGTAGTGAATGAGCGCGACGAGCTTGGCAGCGATCTCGTGCCCGACTACCTGACGTCGGTTAAGGACGGCGGCTTCTATGGCTGGCCGTTCAGCTATTGGGGCCAGCATGTCGATAGCCGCGTGAAGCCTGAAAAACCCGGACATGGTAGCGAAGGCGATCGTGCCTGATTACGCGCTCGGCAACCACGTGGCGCCGCTCGGTGTGGCCTTCGCAACTGGAGAAGGCATGCCGCAGCAATTTCGGAGCGGGGCTTTTGTCGGCGAGCACGGTTCCTGGAATCGCAATCCGCGCGCCGGCTACAAGGTGGTGTTTGTGCCGTTCACCGACGGGCGTCCGTCAGGCAAGCCACTCGACGTGCTCACCGGCTTCGTCAACGACAAGGAAGAAGCGCAGGGCAGGCCGGTCGGCGTGGAGATAGACAAGTCCGGCGCGCTGCTGGTGGCGGACGATGTCGGGAATTCCGTCTGGCGCGTCGCCCAGGAAACGGCAAAGGCGGCGCTGCATTAGCGCCGCCTGCCAAAAGTAATCCGTCGATCAGCCGATCAGGGCTTCAGATCCGCGCGGCGTGCGCTTCTCGGACCAGATGAACAATACGGTGCCGACGTCGAAAATTGCAGCGGAACCGATCAGCACGATTTCCAGGACCGTACGCGACATTCCCATGGAATACATCGCCAGAAAGGCCGCGAAGCCCACGGCGCCGATCAGGATCAAAAGGAGGCCAAGGCTTTTGCTCGGACCCTGATACGTCACGGCCGCACGTTTCAGGAGAATGTTGGGAAGGAGCTGCTCGATGCGGCCGTAGATCAGGACAACCGTGCATCCGGCGGTGAAGGCGCCGAAGGCAAACTTCAGGACAGCCAAAACGAAGTTAAACGACAGCATCGACATTCCAGAACTCCCTAAACCCGATTTTGCGGAGTCATATCTTGCCAGCCGGGAACCGGCAAGGGTTGTGCAAAGCGGCTTGTTGTCCCCGAACCTGCCGGAAAGCGGCAATTCGCCAGATATTTCAGCGCCAGACGGCCAAAGCTTATTGGCCGGTTGCGCATTTTGCCAGTTTAATGGGGTCCTTCGGCGGCAGATTGCCGCGCCAGACGACATGCATGTCCGGCCGTAGCAGCAGGAGATCGTAGCCGTAAACCTCGCGCGGCCGCTCGTCCGGGATATCCAGAACCTGCAGCGGTGCGTTGTGTGACGCGAAGGCGCTGATAATTCCGCCGGTATCGGCCTTCGTCCCGCCGAGCCGCAGCAGCGTATAGCTCAGCCCATTGCCGATACGATCCTGCAGAGCGGAATGATCGTCGAGCCAGACATGCGGAAGCCGTGCACCCGGCCAGGTGGTCGGAACGTAATCCATGAAATTGTGCTCTGGGCCGCCCGGTTCGTCGGCGATCAGCGGCGAGCCTTCGTAGCGATAGCCGAGTTCGGCGCCGGTCATCTTGTTGCCCTTGCTCTGCTCATGCTCGGCGACGCGGACCAGCTCTTCCCGGGTGTGTGCGCCTTCGGGCGTGTTGTCGCGAATGTTTGGCCGCCACATCGCGCGCCACCTGTTGCGTCCGCGCGAAGCGAAGGTCGAGGCCGCGACATTGCGTGCGCCAATCTGCCGCCGCTCGGTTTCATAGGACGCCAGCAAACCCGGTCCGCCCCAGCCCTGCAAAGTGGCGGCAAGTTTCCACGACAGGTCGATGGCGTCGCCGACGCCGGTATTCATGCCGAGCCCTCCGGTGGGGATCACCAGATGGACGGCATCGCCGGCAAGGAACACCCGGCCTTCCTGATAACGGTCCGCCAGCAACAACTTCTGATTCCAGGCTCCGACATAGAGCATGTCGTATTTCACCGGCATGGCGACTGCCTGCTCGAACAGCGTCGCCATCTCGGCATCGGTGTCCGTGATGGCATGCAGGGTGAAATGTTTGGTGGAGTCCTGAACGATCAGGAAGCCGGCCTTGTCGTCGGCAATGTGGTAGTGGCGCCCCTTGCCGATCGGAATTTTCTCATACAGTTCTTCGCAATAGTAGAGCGCCTGACGCAACTTCAGCAGGTCGCCTTCACCTGACAGTTTGATGCCGAGCGCGCGCCGCACATTGCTGCTGCCGCCATCGCAGCCCACCATGTATTGCGCGGTGATGTCCGAAACGGTGCCGTTTTGGTCTTTCACCTTCGCGGTAACGGAATTCTTGTCCTGAGAATAGGAGACGAGTTCGCAGCCGTAGCGCACCGTGACGCTCGGTAATGTCTCCGCCACGGCTTTCAGCAGCGGCTCCAGCGTGTATTGCGAGATCAACTGATAGGGCTCAAGCGGCCGTCTTCCGTCTTTGCTCTTGTCGATCATCGCCTGATATTCGTCGACCGACGGATGTTTCTCGTGCCACAGCGGCGGTTCGATCAGCGACAGCACGATAAAGACATCCATCGGCGCGCTGCGCGGCAATCCGGCGGCGCGGATTTTTTCCGCCAGACCCATACGACGATAGATTTCCATGGTGCGCGCGTTGCAGCGCTCCATCTTTGGCAGGAATTGCGGCGCATCTTTCTGTTCGATCAACGTGCAGGGAATGCCGCGCAGACCGAGGTCAATCGCCAGCGTCAAACCGGTGGGGCCGGCTCCGACAATAAGAACGGGAGTATTCATTTCCGGATTTCTATCGCGCGAGCCATTCCGGAACGCGCTTCAATGCGTCCGTGCGGGCGGGTTCGTTGGTGCCGAGATGCGCGATGCCGTTGTTGTTCGCCGTGAAGGCGAGGCCCTTGCGCTGGCGGACAGGAAAATTCGGACGGTCGAAATCGTGGTAGGCGCCAGGATAGGTGACGATGGTCGCGAGAGCGCTGCGCCCGCGCGCATCGTCGACCATGTCCTGACAGGGCGCCGCCGCGGTCCAGTCGTCTGCTCCGCCAACCAGCAGCAATGTTGGCACGCGCGCGCTCCAGGCCGCATCGCGCAATTCCCGGCATCCCGGATAGAGCGCCACGGCGGCGCGGAATTCGTCGTTCGGCGATTGCGTCACGCCCTTGTCCCGAACCGTCCAGAGCGCGGCCACCGCGCCGTTGGACCATCCGATCAACGAGACCCGGTTGGTGGTCACCCACGGCTGGTCCTGCAGCCAGCGCCGTGCCGCATTGGCATCCGCCACGCGCTCGCGCGAGACGCGAACGGTGCGTTTTGGATTCGTGCATTGCGAGCCCAGGTTGCGCGAGCCGAAGCTGTCGGGGAAGATCACCGCGAAGCCTTTGGCGAGAAGCCGCTCGCCCCAGTCGTTGAAGCGGGGCGACATCTTGCCGGAGGGCGTCCAAAGGCCGCTGCAGCCATGCAGGGCTACCACCGCGGGGAAGGGGCCGTCTCCGGTGGGTCGGTAGAGCATTGCCTTCAGGGCCAGGTCGCCGTCCTTGATCTCCATCCTGTCGGCAGCATTGGTCGATGCCGCGGACAAGAGCGCGGTACATAAGGCGAAAACGGCGGTTCTGTAGCGCATGACGGGTATTGGCGGACATGATCGCGGCGAAATTAGCATCCACTCCGGGCGAATGACAGGCTCTGCCCAAGGTGGGTTTCGCGAAGCGCAGCGAAGCATTATCTTGGCGGAACAGGGCGCGGCAATCGTGCCGGATGGAGATGGGATGTGCTGAACCGGAATGGCGGACTTTCGCCCAAAGGCGGCGAGGCGGAACTGACCTATCTCGACGGCGACTTCCGCGTCGTCAGGCCGGGCGCCTTTGTCCGTTGCGCCGTGACTGGTGTGCCGATCCCGCTCGAAGAGCTGAAATACTGGAGCGTGGATCTGCAGGAAGCCTATGCCACGCCGGAAGCGGTGATGCAGCGGCACAGCCCCAAGAGCGAGGCCTAGAGTCTGATTCGATCAGACTCTAGGTTCGTTAGTTTGTCGCGCAATCTTGCGGCGAACCGGTTCCCACTTCGCCGGATTGCGCTCTAGGCCATCGCCCGCGCCAGCAACTGACGCAAAGCATCCTCATCGTCGAGTTGCATGGTCACCGGCAATGCGCGTGCGGCTTTTGCCAAAGCCGCGGTATTGGGATCGCGTGCCAGGCGCACGAGATCCTTCTCGGTTGTGAGCAGCACCAGGTTGTCGCGCGCTGCGCGCGCCACCAATGCTTCCGCTTCCGCGCGGGTATAGCGATGATGATCGGGGAAGGACTGGGTGACCGGAGCGACGATCCCGGCCTCGGCCACAGTCGCATAAAATTTTTCCGGATTGCCGATGCCCGCGAAGGCCAGGGCGCGAATACCCTTCAGCGCTGAAAGCGTCTCGGCTTCTACTTTCAACCACCCTTGCAGCACGGGAATGCCGTGTTGCCGTGCCGCGGCGATAGCGACTTCGCAGAACACGGATGGCGTGCCAATGATGAGCAACGCATGCGCATGGTGAAGCTGGGAGTCGAGGGGGGCGCGCAACGGTCCCGCCGGAAAGACATGGCCATTGCCGATACCCCTGGTGCCATCGACGACCACCAGCGAAAAATTCTTGGTCAGTGACGGATTCTGAAAACCGTCGTCCATGACGATGACGGATGCGCCGAGGGCGCAGGCCATCTCCGCGCCTGCCACGCGATTCCGGGACACAATCGTCGGCGCAAACCGTGCGAGCAGCAGCGGTTCGTCACCGACATCGGTCGCGCCATGGCGCGCCGCATCCACCTGCAGGGGTCCCGCCGCGCTGCCGCCATAACCGCGGCTGAGAAAAAAGACCTTGTGTCCGGCGTTGATGAGAATGCGTCCGACGGCAAGCGCCGTGGGTGTTTTCCCGGCTCCGCCGAGGGTGAGATTGCCGACGCAAATGAGCGGCACTCCGGCGGTCTTGCCGCGCCGTTCCATGCGATACGCCGCAACGGCGCCGTAGAGCGCTGCGATCGGCGCCAGCGCCATTGCTGCAACGCCGGCGGGGTGCCACCAGAAGGAAGGGTCACGCATCGCGTGAGTGTCGCCCAAGACGAAGCTGCATGAAATAGGGTTCGAGCGCCTGCAGCGTGCGTTCCAGCGCCCCCCCGAGCTGCTCCACTGTACGGCGCGCCGCTTCCGTCACCGCCTTGCGCTGTGCGTCGTCCGTGAGCAGCGTTCCGATCGAGGCCGCCAGCTTTGTCGTGTCGCCGATCTGTTCGGCGCCGTGCGCGCTGTCGAGCGCGGAATAGATGTCCGCGAAATTCCAGATATGGGGTCCGTGCAGGATGGCGGCACCGAGCTTGACCGGTTCAATCGGATTTTGCCCGCCGTGTTCTACCAGCGAGCCACCCATGAAAACGATCGGAGCCAGGCGATAGACCAGGCCGAGTTCTCCGAGAGTATCGGCAACATAGATGTCCGTGCTGGCGTCCAAAATCTCGCCGCGCGAACGCAGCGTAGGTGTCAACGCAGACGCTTTTGCCAGTTCGGCGATCTCCGGACCGCGATGCGGATGGCGCGGAACGACAATGGTGAGCAAATCCGGGAAACGCCTGCGTAACCTTTGATGGGCATCCATCATGGCGATTTCTTCGCCTGGATGGGTCGAGGCTGCGGCAATGACGCGGCGTCCGCCGATGGCGGAACGGAGCGCTTCAACTTCGGCGGGTTCCGCCGGCGGCGCGGGCACGTCCAGTTTCAGATTGCCGGTCATTGTGACGCGCGCACCGCCGAGCTTTTCAAAACGCTCGGCGTCGGCGGGCGACTGCGCCATGCACATATCGAGGCGCTTCAACACCGCTCCGATGGTTTGCGGAATTTTCTTCCAGCGGGAGAAGGATCGCTGCGACAGCCGGCCGTTGACCAGCACCAGGGGAATGTCTCGCGCCGAACTGGCCAGCACGAGATTGGGCCAAAGATCGGATTCCACGAACATCGCGAGATCGGGTTTCCAGTGATCGAGAAATCGTTTGACGAAGGCCGGCGCATCGAGCGGCACAAATTGGTGGATAGCGCCTTGTGGCAAGCGCTGCTGTGCAAGTTTCGCGGAGGTCGTGGTGCCGGTTGTCACCAGCACCGCGAAGCCTTCACCGCAGATATGTTTGATCAGCGGCAAGACGGCTGTGAGTTCGCCGACGCTGGCGCCATGGATCCACACGAGATGACCGCTGGGGCGTGTAACCGCGGTTTCGCCGTAACGCTCGCGCAGGCGTGCCGGGTATTCCTTCCCGCGCTTGAGACGATAGGACAAAAGCAGCGGCGCCAACGGCGCCAGTGCCGCCATCAGAACACGATAAATATGAAGCGTTGCTGGCAAGCCGTTACTCACGATCGGCTCCGTCGGCGATGGAATAGGCCCGCGCGGTCACCAGATTGAGTTGCGCCTCGACGTGCAGGCGTACTGCCTCAAGCATCGCGTCATCCGCATCGGCGGGGACGCGGATTGGCTCGCCCATGACGACGGCGCCGCGGCTGAACGGAAGGTTCACGGCGGAGCTGTCCCAGCTGTTGAGCTTGATGCGGCGGCTGGTTGCGATCGCAGTGGGATAGATCGGACGGCCGGATGCGCGCGCGAGCATGACGATACCCAGCCCCGCGACTTGCGACACCTTCGGCACGTCGGCGGTCATCACGATGTTGTATCCGTCACGTAACGCATGAAGCATCGCCTTGAAAGCACCGACACCACCCTTGCGCAGAAATTCGCGGTTGTGATCGCCCGAGCCGCGGATGGTTTCGGCGCCGAGCCGCTCCGCGACGATGGCGTTGATCTCGCCGTCGCGATGGCGCGAGATCAAGACCTTGACGCGATGTTCGTCGCGCTTGAGGAACGACGTCAGGAAGTGCTGGCCGTGCCAGACCGCGACAATGACCGGGAGATCCGGCCGGACGCGGTCATAGAGATCCGCCGGTTCGTAGATGAACCGGGATGTCTTCCACACCAGGCGCAGATAATTACAGGCGGCGATGCCAATCGCCTTCTGTGCCCATGGCGCGATGGTGACCCGCTTCGGCAATAGACGCAAGCGCTGTACTCCGGAGAACTTTAGGGGGCGTGAGGCTTGCCGTCCGGCTCCAGCAGCCGGTGCAGATGCACGATGAAGTAACGCATATGCGCGTTATCGACGGTTTGCTGCGCCTTCGCCTTCCAGGCGGTATAGGCGGTAGCATAATTCGGATAGACGCCGACGATATCGATCTTGTCGAGATCCTTGAATTCGTGGCCGCCGAGGGTTTTGAGTTCGCCGCCGAGAACCAGGTGAAGCAATTGTTCCGCAGGTGTTTCAGCCATGTCGATATCCTGGAATGAGTCGCCGGCGAGTGATCTTAACGCGAGATTGGGTGCTCTTGCACCAATGCAATCAACGCGGCGTGGCGCTGCGGCCCCGCGGCAACCAGCGGCGGATGAACAGGATCCGGCCTGTTGTAGGTCAGCGATTGGCCAGTGAAAGTGGTCAGTAATCCGCCGGCTTCGTGCACCAAAAGGTCGGCTCCGGCAAGGTCCCAGTCATGGCTGTTGCCTGAGGCAAAGGCCGCCTCGATGGCGCCATGGGCGACACGCGCAAAGCGCAGCGCCAACGAGTGGATTTTTGGCTGCGGAGCGATGCCGGGCGCGTTCTGCTGCAGCCGCCGTAGATAGCCCGGGGGAGCCGCGATGCGCGTACCATCCAGTCCACCGTCGCCAACCCTGATGGGTTGCCCGTTCAATGTTGCGCCCTTGCCCGCCACCGCGACGAACATCTCGTCGTCAACGGGTGCATAGAGCGCCGCCACGATGGGGCGGCCGTCTTCCACCAGTGCAGTGGCGATCGACCAGTCCGGCAGCCCGCCGATATAGGCGCGGGTGCCGTCGATCGGATCGATGATCCAGACCCGCCGCGCTTTCATGCGCTCGGGATCGTCTTCGGTTTCTTCCGACAGCCATCCGATATGGCCGTCCGGATCGCGCAGGCGTTCCTGCAGGAATTCGTTGACGGCGATGTCGGCTTCCGAAACCGGCGAGTCGTCGCCCTTGTTCCAGCTTTTCAGCGGGGCGCGGAATTTGCCGAGTGCAAGCTGTCCGGCTTCGCGCACAGCCGTGACCAGTTGCCCGGCGTAACGCGCGCGGTCGTCGTCGAAATTAGCGACCGGCAACGGTCAACCCCTCGATGCGCACCGTCGGTGCATTGGTGCCGTAGCGAAATTCGAGATCGTTCGCCGGCGTGAGCGTGCGGAAGATCTCTGTGAGATGGCCCGCGATCGTCACCTCACTCACCGGATAGGTGCGCTTGCCTTTCTCGATCCAGAAACCGGACGCGCCGCGGCTATAGTCGCCCGTGACGATGTTGGTGCCGGACCCGATCAGGTCGGTGACATAAAAGCCCTGCTCGATGTCGGCGATCAGTTCGTCGGGCGTCATGGCGCCCGCCTCGAGATAGAGATTGGTCGCACTCGGCGACGGCGATGACGAAACGCCGCGCGATGCGTGGCCCGTCGTTTCGAAACCGAGTTCGCGCGCGGTCGCGCTGTCGAGCAGCCAGGTTTTCACCACCCCGTCTTCTACCAGTGCAAGCTTCTGTCCGGCGACGCCCTCTCCATCGAAAGGCCGCGAGCGCTGGCCGCGCTTGCGCAACGGATCGTCGACGATGCGGATGCCTTTGGCAAAGATCTGCTGGCCGAGCTTTTCCATCAGGAAGCTGGTCTTGCGCGCGATCGCAGCACCATTAATCGCGCTGGACAAGCTGCCGACCAGCGAGCCGGCGATACGCCGATCGAATACAATCGGGACTTTGCCGGTGGCGGCCTTCAGCGGATTGAGTCGCTCCACCGCGCGTTCGCCGGCGGTCTTTCCGACCTTCGCCGGTGCATCGAGATCGGATGCATGCAGCGTCGAGCTGTAATCGTAATCGCGTTCCATCGCGGTGCCTTCGCCGGCAATGGCCGTCATCGATATGCCGAAACGCGAGCCGAGATAAGCGCCTTTGAAACCGTGGCTCGTCACCAGCACCATGCCGCCGATGCCGGCGGAGGCGGACGCACCGCCGGATTTGGTCACGCCCTGAACTTCCAAACCTGCCGCTTCCGCTTCGCGCGCGAGTCTTTCCAGGTGCGTCACCTCCGGAAGGTTTGGATCGACCAGATCGAGGTCGGGAAAATTCTTTGCGAGCCGCGCAGTATCCGCGAGGCCGGTAAAACGGTCCTCCGGCGCAACCCGCGCCATCGCTACCGCGCGCTCGGCCAGCGCTTTCACGCTGTCGCCGCGCAGGTCGTTGGTGGAGACCACCGCCGTCCGTTTGCCGACGAACACACGCAGACCCATGTCGTCGCTTTCCGAGCGCTCGGATTCCTCCACCGCTCCATCGCGGATTTCCACCGATTGCGACACCGCGCGCACGGCGACCGCATCGGCGGCATCGGCGCCGGCCTTGCGGGCTTCGCGGATCAGGCGTTCGGCGAGGTCCGTTAATGCGGATTGATCGAGCAAAGACGACATGCGGCGGGTCCGTGGGGCTGGATTAAGGAGCGAGGCGGCTTTCCTTCAGATGTCATCGATGCGGCGCGCATTCAAGCTTTTGGCAAGCATGACAAACGAAGGGGTCTAAAACACCACTGATTAACCGAGGTTCTTAAGCGGATTCCGACGGTTCTCCCGCATGATGCCCCTACGACCGGGCACAAAAGTTCGGCGGGGAGACGAAGCTTTGAGGCGTCAAACAAACGGCGGGAAACCCGCTGGGTCGAGCCGTGCATTGCGGCTCGACCCACTTTCCCTTCCTCTGCGCTTTCGGGCCGGCGATGCCGGCGCCGATGAGCGCACCCGCGATGTCGAGCTCCACCGCGAACGCGTGGTGGTGCGGCGGCGGGTCAGCGGCATCTCCATGGCACTCAATGTGCCGGTGGCCGATTTTCTCGGCGTGGCGTTGCGGGTGGTTCCACAGGGCAAGACCGAAGCGGTCTGCCTCACGCTCGAACATCCCGATCCCGGTTTATCGATCCAGCTTTACAATGCCGCCAACGGCGACGATGTCGTAGCCGAGTGGCAATCCTGGGCGCATGCGCTGCAGCGTCCGTTGCTGGTGACCGACGACAGCGGCGCCCTGCATGAACTGTTTGCGCGCATCGGCCATGTGCGTTTGGGCAGGACCGCCCCGCGGCGCAGACGCCATACGGCGATGAAAGGCCGGCGTCCATCGATCCGCTGGCGTCGTCCCTGCGGTTTCAAGACGGATGCCATCCATCGCGACGAACGCGAGATCATCGCGCGCAACTAAACTAGGCTCAGGACCCATTAAAGTTATTGCGGAACACTTGAACGGTTGATTCAATGGCGGTGCGAGGAGGCATCGCCATGACTGATTTGTTCTTGCTGTCTGAGGCGCAGATGCGCCGGATCGAGCCGTTTTTCCCACTGTCTCATGG
>CANKHA010000018.1 GCA_947481685.1 Bradyrhizobiaceae bacterium | reverse complement strand
TGATCACCGGCGGCAACGGCGCAAGCACATCCTTTGCCATCGCCGAAGAAGTCATTGCCGAACTGTTTGGCACTAGTGCCGCCGATTTGAAGTTCCTACCCGCCCGCGGCAAACTCTTCTAGGAACTTCAAATCGAAAAGCGGCACTAGAAATCATGAAGTTGCCAGTGCCCCTTTACTTCCAAAGTTCGTGTCAGAGGATGCCGCGCAGTATCACGAACTTTGGAAGCGGGGCACTGGATATTCAAGACATACGGAGATCCGCATGAGCGCTGGTTTGAAAATAGCTTTGGTGACTGGCGCAGGTACCGGCATCGGTAAGGCCGTAGCCCTCGCGTTGTTCAACGCAGGCTATGCCGTTGTGCTCACGGGCCGCCGCAAGGACATGCTCGAAGCCACGGCAAAGGAAGCACCGGCCGGCGCGAACACACTGGTATTTCCCGCCGACATCAGCGACCCCGCGCAGGTGAAGGCGCTGTTTGCCAAAACCAAAAATACCTTCGGCCGTCTCGACGTGCTGTTCAACAATGCCGGCATCGGCGCCCCGCCATCGACGCCGGACGAACTGCCTTACGAGACATGGAAAGCCGCGGTCGACATCAACGTCAACGGCACGTTCCTCTGCGTCCAGGAAGCCTTCCGCCTCATGCGGTACCAGACACCGCAAGGCGGGCGCATCATCAACAACGGCTCGCTGGCCGCGCACGCGCCGCGCCCGCTGTCGATCGCCTATACCGCGACCAAACACCTGATCACCGGCCTCACGCGCCAGCTAGCGCTCGATGGCCGGCCGTTCGACATCGCTTGCGGCCCGATCGATATCGGCAACGCCGACACCCCGATGACGGCGCATACGCCGATCGGCGCGCTGCAGGCCAACGGCACGATGATGCCGGAGAAGCAGATGCACACCGCGCATGTCGGCGAGGCGGTGGTCTATATGGCCGGTCTGCCGCTCGACACCAACGTCCTCTTCATGACGGTGATGGCGACCAAGATGCCGTTCGTCGGCCGCGGCTAGATAGCGCTAAGGCGCGATCACGATCCGGCCCTTCATGTTCGGATGGTACTTGCAGTAGTAATCGACCGAGCCGGCTTTCTGCAAAACCAACTTCTCCGTCTTGTTCGGTGCAATGACGACGTTCCAGTCGCCGCCGGTCGCCGTCGCGGTATGCGCCAGGATATCCTTATTGATCCATTCGATGGTGTCGCCAACCTTTGCCTGCGTTTCCAACGGAGCAAAGACGAGCTTGTCCATCACGATCTGAACAGTGGCCGCATGCGCCGAGACGGACCCCAGCTCCAAGGGGGCGACAATCAGAGCCAGGAGAATCCATCTCGGCAGCATGGGTAGGTATCCTTATTGGGTGAGCGCGCTACTTGAGCGCAGCGGCAACGTGCTCGGCGTGCTGTTGATGGCTCTGAAAAACCTTCAGGCCGGTCTGCAACAGGCTTTTGAGTTCGGCGTTGCTCGCAGACGGGATGAGAGTCGTCTCCAGCGCGCCGTTCACAGTCTTGTGGTAGGCAACCTCGTTGGCGGCGTAGGCCTTGTCGAATTCCGCACCGTCCAGCTTCTCAAGCTGGGCTTTCTTGTCCGCCGCTCCCTTGGTGAGCGCGCGGCTGGTGTCGTTGTCCTCCGGCGTGACCTTTAGCTTCTTCACAAGGTCGAGCGCCTGGGTATTCACGGCCGCATGGTCACGCGCCATGTCCTCGGCAAAGGAGCGCACGTCCTTGTTCTTCGATTTCGCCAGCGCCTGTTTGGCGGCGTCGATGTCGAGCTGGCCGGCGGTATAGGCAATGTGCGCGATTTGCGCATCGCTCGGCTTTGCGCTCTGCGCGATTGATGCGCCCGACAGCAGGCATGTGACGGCGACCGCCGTGATCAATCTGGTAAACATCGTATTCTCCCTTCGGGCGCGGCCGGATGGCCATGCCAATGCATTCAACGAAAGGTTGGATGCAGGGAGAGAGAAAAGGTTCCCGCTATTTGGCGAGAGCGCACAAACGGCTCACCACCAGTTCCGTCATGCGCTCGCAGCGGTGGCCGCCGAACGGGAAAGTATCGACCAGCGCAGGACCAAATTGCTCCTCCAGGGTATCCCGCAACAGAACACGCGCGCGGTGCAGCCGGGTTTTCACCGTCTCCGGCCGGAGGCCAAGCAGTTCCGCCGTCTCTTCCACATTCATGCCTTCGACGACGCGCGCAACAAAGACCACGCGGAAGGCATCAGGAAGATCGTCGATCGAATGTTCGAGAACATCGCGGATTTCGCTGCGCGCCATGGTGCGCTCCGGATCGTTGTTGGCGGAAACGGGAAACTGGATGATCTCGGCATGAATACGATCTTCGCCGTGGGTGTCCCAATCCACCGTCGGGCGCCGGCGACGCAGACGTCCCAGCGCCTCATTCATGGCGATGCGCGTCAGCCAGGTACCAAAGCCGGCCTCACCACGAAATGCATCCAATCCGGTGAAGGCGCGGGCATAGGTCTCCTGAACCACGTCCTATGCTTCGCTGTCGTTGCGGAGGATGCTGCGGGCGACGCGAAAAAGGCGGCGATTGTACCGGCCCGTGATGGCGCGAACGGCTCTTTCGTCGCGTTGACGCGCGCGGCCCACCAATTCCTCATCGCTGAGTGAACCCGGATCGGGCAGCGGCGCCGGGATGGTTTGCATGCGGATTTCCCCGTTGGCGGCTTTCTACGTTATTGGATGCCGCTGCGGAAGAAAGGTTCCCGTAAACCGTCAGGCTGCACGCACCATCAGTGCAGGCGGAAAACGCCATCCACTGAACGCAACTCGGCCGGCTTGATCAGCTTACAATGTGCCACCTGTACTGAGTGCAGCGGCCCTTCCAGCTTCTGTTGCCAGAAGTCGAGAAACCGCTGCAGCTCGGGAAACTTTGGAAAGAGATCGTAGGCCTGCCAGACATAGGTCTGGAGCAGCCAGTGGTGGTCGGGACGCCGGTACAAAATCTGAGCAGTCGTCAGGCCGTAACCCTCGACCTGTTTCTTGAAGCCCTCCGAGATCATTCTTCGTCCTCCAGCCTCAAATCAGTGACCAGTGTCCAGCCGTAGCGCTGGGCAAATCAAGCCGAAACGGTGGACAAGTCGTTGAAAATAAAGGCATTAGCAGCACCAAGAGCAGTCTGCTACCAAGCCGTTCCCTGATGCCCAGAGCGCGAAAATTTCTGCACAAGACCCTTGGCAAAAGCCATTTACCGTTCGATTTAAAAGGCTTGGCACTCACATCCCATGAGTGCTAAATAATCCCGAACCGGCCCCTTGCGGCCATCGGAGAGCGCCCTATCTCGCGCTTGACGGCTGCAAACGGGGATTAGCCGGTGTGTCGTCACATCAAAATTTGACGCCTGTCCAATACCTTAGGAGGTCCTCATGAAATTCCGTCCGCTTCACGATCGTGTTGTCGTCGAGCGCATCACCGCCGACCAGAAAACTGCCGGCGGGATCATCATCCCCGACAGCGCTCAGGAAAAGCCGCAGCAGGGCAAGATCATTGCTGTTGGTCCCGGTGGCCGCGACGAGAATGGCAAGCTCATTCCGATCGATGTGAAGCCCGGCGATCTTGTGCTGTTCGGCAAGTGGTCGGGCACCGAGGTCAAGATCGACGGTCAGGATTTCCTGATCATGAAAGAGAGCGACATCATGGGCGTGCTCGACGCGAGCGTGGCCAAGAAGAAAGCCGCCTAAGCGCGGCTCGAAGATTGGCGCGCGTACAGCAGATAAGTCGACGCAATCTGCGCAAGTTTGATTGCTTACGCAAAACCGGTTTCCACTTTTGCTGAACGCGCTGTGTCCCTGAATAATTGAATTTGGAGAAATAAACATGGCTGCCAAGGAAGTTAAATTTTCCGTCGAGGCGCGCGACAAAATGTTGCGTGGCGTCGACATTCTCGCCAACGCGGTGAAGGTTACGCTCGGTCCGAAGGGCCGTAACGTCGTCCTCGACAAGTCGTTCGGCGCTCCCCGCATCACCAAGGACGGCGTCACCGTCGCCAAGGAAATCGAACTCGAAGACAAGTTCGAGAACATGGGCGCGCAGATGGTTCGTGAAGTTGCTTCGAAGTCTTCCGACTTCGCCGGCGACGGCACCACCACCGCCACCGTGCTCGCGCAAGCGATCGTGAAGGAAGGCTCCAAGTCGGTAGCCGCCGGCATGAACCCGATGGACCTCAAGCGCGGCATCGATCTGGCTGTTGAAGCCATCGTCGCCCACCTCAAGGCCAACTCGAAGAAGGTCACGTCGAACGAAGAGATCGCCCAGGTTGGCACCATCTCCGCCAACGGCGACGCCGAGATCGGCAAGTTCCTCGCCGACGCGATGAAGAAAGTCGGCAACGAGGGCGTCATCACGGTTGAAGAAGCCAAGTCGCTCGAGACCGAGCTCGAAGTGGTCGAAGGCATGCAGTTCGACCGCGGCTACATCTCCCCCTACTTCGTCACCAATGCCGAGAAAATGCGCGTTGAAATGGATGACGCTTACATCCTGATCTACGAAAAGAAGCTCTCGGGCCTGCAGGAACTGCTTCCGCTGCTGGAAGCCGTTGTTCAGACCGGCAAGCCGCTCGTCATCCTCGCGGAAGACGTGGAAGGCGAAGCCCTCGCGACCCTCGTGGTCAACAAGCTGCGCGGCGGCCTCAAGGTTGCTGCCGTGAAGGCTCCGGGCTTCGGCGATCGCCGCAAGGCCATGCTGCAGGACATCGCGATCCTGACCGGTGGTCAGGCGATCTCGGAAGACCTCGGCATCAAGCTCGAGAACGTCACCATTCAGATGCTCGGCAAGGCCAAGAAGGTGATGATCGACAAGGAAAACACCACGATCGTCAACGGCGCTGGCAAGAAGTCCGAGATCGAAGCCCGCGTGTCGCAGATCAAGGCGCAGATCGAGGAAACCACCTCGGACTACGACAAGGAAAAGCTGCAGGAGCGTTTGGCCAAGCTGTCGGGCGGCGTCGCGGTGATCCGCGTCGGCGGCGCGACCGAGGTCGAAGTGAAGGAGCGCAAGGATCGCGTCGACGACGCGATGCATGCAACCCGCGCTGCGGTTGAAGAAGGCATCCTGCCGGGCGGCGGCGTTGCGCTGCTGCGCGCCAGCGAAGTCCTCAAGAAGGTCAAGACCCAGAACGACGACCAGCGCACGGGTGTCGAGATCGTCCGCAAGGCGATCCAGGCTCCGGCACGTCAGATCGCCACCAACGCAGGCGAAGACGGTTCGGTCATCGTCGGCAAGATCCTCGAGAAGGATCAGTACTCGTATGGCTTCGACGCACAGTCGGGCGAATACGTGAACATGCTCTCGAAGGGCATCATCGACCCGACCAAGGTCGTTCGTGCGGCGATCCAGAACGCGGCTTCGGTTGCGGGCTTGCTGATCACCACCGAGGCGATGGTTGCCGAGATCCCGAAGAAGGGTGGCTCCGCTCCCTCGATGCCGGGCGGCGGTATGGGCGGCATGGACTTCTAAGCAGTCCTGCTCTCACGAAACACGAAGGCCCGGGAGAAATCCCGGGCCTTTTTCTTTTCAGCACGGCCTGCCGTCGTCGAGCGCACCCTTGAGCAGGTCTACGGAGAAGTCGCACGTAGCACTTCGCCCGTCGCGGCTTACGCTGCATGTGAGCGCCCCCGCCCGCTTCATGCGCTTGCCCTGCTCGCAGAGGTTCGGCTCATCCTTTGCGCGCATCGCGCGGTACATGCGCAGCGCCGCCGGCCCGGACACCGTCATGTAGGCATGGCTGTTTTTCGGCTCATCGGGCGGCGGATCGACCGGCGTCTTGCCGCTTATTAGAACCTCGCCGCGCAAGGGCGATGCCTCCTGCGCTGCGCATAATGAACTCGCGGCCACGAGCCCCGCGAGGATCAATCCTGAGCCAGCCACCATCCGCATCATCGCCTCCCCCATCCGGGTGACGGTAACACCAAAACGGGTGGCGCAGAGATGGCCGAAAATGCTAACGGCCACGCATGAGATTGAGCGCATACCGGCGCATCCGTTTCATATTGTGACCGTTGCGCGACGGAGCGTTTCGGCTCCGCCACTGCGGGAATCATGCAATAAATAATTTAGTGGTCATCGCTCTATTCGTAAATTAAGCGGTTCAATTACTTTAAAAGGACCACTGCCGGGAGGCGAGTTCCATGTTTTGTCAAAAGTTTATGGCTCATGCCCACTAACGCCAACAAACATAATCGCTTTGTTTCCCACGACTGCCTTCACACCCACGTCGATGACACAAAAAAATAAATCTTCGCTGATAAACATAAGGTCTATAGCCACAGCAGGAGCAACAATTGCTCCGGCTACGCCCGCGCCATTAAGTTCAACTTCAAAATTTTTCGACAAGGAAATGTGATATTTTTTTTCAACTTTTTCTATGCCCTGACGAGTGCACTCCAAAAACAGCTCTGAAAATTCTTCTTTTTTCATATTTGCCGGTCCTCGGTAATATTTGGACTGGAGTCATTGTAGAATACAATTTCGGCAGCTGAAAATCTTGGAAATGTAGGAACGCGAGCAAGGTTCCGGCAGAGGTGCTCATGGCAAAATCGGGCAAGATCTATTGTGGTATCGGCGGGTGGAATTTCGCGCCCTGGCGCGGCGTGTTCTATCCGAAGGGTCTGGCGCAGGCGAAAGAGCTGAACTACGCGGGCCAGCACCTCACCTCGATCGAGATCAACTCCACCTATTACGGCTCGCAGAAGCCCGAGACTTTTCGCAAATGGGCCGGCGACGTGCCGGATGGTTTCATCTTTTCGGTGAAAGGCTCGCGCTTCACCACCAACCGCCGCGTGCTCGCGGAAGCCGGAGACTCACTGAAACGCTTCTTCGATTCCGGCGTGCTGGAATTGGGCGACCACCTTGGGCCGTTCCTGTGGCAATTCGCACCGACCAAGAAATTCGACGAGGCTGATTTCGGCGCTTTCCTGGAATTGCTGCCGCAAAAACTTGACGGCAAGCCGATGCGGCATGTGGTGGAAGTCCGCCACGACAGCTTCAGCACACCCGCCTTCCCGGCCCTGCTGCGCCAGTTCGGCGTGGCGGTGGTCTATGCCGAGCACCATAAATATCCCGGCATTGCCAATGTGACTGCCGACTTTGTCTATGCCCGCTTGCAGAAGGGCGAAGACGACATTCCGACCGCCTATCCGCCGAAGGCGCTTGATGCCTGGACCAAGCGGCTGACGTTATGGGCGGACGGCAAGGAGCCCGACGACCTGCCGCGCGTCGATGACAAACACAAACCTAAGGCAACGCCGCGCGATGTCTTCGCCTACATCATCCATGACGGAAAAATCCGCGCTCCCGCCGGAGCCATGGCATTGATCGAACGGCTGCAGAAATGATTGCGCTATTCTGAGCGCTACTCCGCCGGTTGCGGCAATACCCTGCCCGTCGCCAGCGAACCGATCACCGCCACGCCGATCGCCGCAATCAGGAACAGGCCTGTCACCGCCGCAGTCACCATCAGCACCAGCGAGAAACCGCCTTGCTGGTGGAAGCGCGAAATCATCTCCACCGCGACGCCCGCACTGAGGAACAGCAGGAAGTAGCGCACGGCATAAACCCGGCCGCGCCAGGCATCGGCGGTATAGCGCGCGATCACCATGTCGTTGACGGTGACCTGGCCGTAAATGGCAACCATCACCAGCGCGAGCGCGGCCAACAGCAGCGGCCCCGTCGTCATCGCCGCCCAGACGGTGCCGACCAACCCGACCATAACAATCGCCGTCAGCAGAATATGCGGTGGGATCCATTCCACAAGGCGGCCGACCGCAAGCTGCGCCAGCGCACCGCACATGAACACCGCCGTCGCCAGCCCGCCGACCAGCACCAGCGGCACATCCGCACCGAGCCGCTCCTCCACGATCTTCGGCAGCGCAACCGTCACCGCGTTGAAGACAAGCCCCGCGGTGAGCGCGATCAGGATGAACATCCCGAACATGGCGTAAGTCAGCGCGGGCGTGAGGCGCACGCCCGGCTTCGATTCACGCCGCGCGGTATGCTTCCGGTCGTCCGGCACGGTCCAGTAAAACAGCGGAGCCGTCACAAGGCAAAAAGCCGCGGGGGCCAGGAAGGCAGCGCGCCAGCCGAGCCAATAAGCCAAAACGGCAGTGATACCCGCGGCCAGCGCCGCACCGAGATTGCCGCAGACGCCGTTGAAAGCCAGCGTGCGCCCGCGCGCCTGCGAAGCCTCGATCAGCATCGCCATGCCCACAGGATGATAGATCGCCGCGAACATGCCGAGCAGGAACAGCGCCGCCCCCAGCATGAACGCAGTCGGCGCGAGCGACGCAGCGATCAGCGACAGCCCGCAGCCGGCGTAGAACACCACCATCATATTGCGGCGGCTCCAGCGATCGGCGAGCCATCCCGCCGGCAGCGAGAAGACGCCAAAAGCCACGAAACACGGCGCACCGAGCGCGATCAGTTCGCCATAGGGCCGGCTGTAGAAGGCTTCCAGGCTGATGACGACCGTCGGGAAAATCAGCAGCACATAATGATCGATGGCATGCGCCCAGTTCAGGAAACCGATGGCGCGTCGCGTTGCTGGATCAAAAGGATTCATGGATGCGTTTTATTCCCTTCCGGGAGGCTAGTCGAGCGTCCGCCGGAAGCGCGTGACAGCGATGACCATCGCCAGCAAAGTCAGGCCCACCAGCGCCGCCGCCTCCAGCTGCAGGTCACCGAGCGTAGCGCCCTTCAGCATGATCGCCCGCACGATCCGCACATAGTGCGTCAGCGGCATGAACTCCGAAACCCACTGCGCCCAGACCGGCATGCCGGCGAAAGGAAACAGGAAGCCCGACATCAGCATGTTCGGCAGGAAGAACATCATCGCCATCTGCACGGCCTGCAGCTGGTTCTGCGCCACGGTCGAGAAGGTATAGCCAATGGAAAGGTTGGCCGCGATGAACAGCGTGGTGAGTGCAGCGAGCAGCGCCATGCTGCCGACGATAGGAACCTGGAACAGCACCGTGCCGGCCACCACGATCAAAGTCGCCTGGAAGAAACCGATGATAACATAGGGCGCGATCTTGCCGAGCATGATCTCGAGCGGCGTGATCGGCATCGCCAGCAGGCTTTCCATGGTGCCACGTTCGCGCTCGCGCGTCACAGACAGCGCCGTAAAGATCAGCATGGTCAGCGTCAGGATCGTGCCGAGCAGCCCCGGCACGATATTGAGCTGGGTCGAGCCCGCCGGATTGTAGCGCGCGTGGTTGCGGATCTCGAACGGCGGCGGGCCGCTGTCCGGGATCAGGCGGTCATGCACGAGGGCGGTCTGTACAAGTTGTCCGAGCGCGCTCAGCGCGCCACCCGCTGCAACAGGATCGGTCGCATCCGCCGCCACCAGGATCGCAGGCTTGTCGCCGCGCCGCACCGCGCGCTCGAACCCCGCCGGCACTTCGATGCCGAACAGCACGCGCCCGCTCTTGAGCAACTGGTCGAATTCCGCCTCGTTACGGGCAATCTCGGTGATCTTGATGTATTTGGTATTCTGCAGGGCGGCGAGGATCGAGCGCGACACGTCGCTCTGCTCCTGCATCAGGACCACGGCCGGAAGATCGCGCGGCGAGGTGTTGATGGCATATCCGAACAGCACGAGCTGCATCATCGGCACCGTCACCATGGTGGCGAGGGTGATCTTGTCCCGTCGCAGTTGCAGGAACTCCTTGACGATCATCGCGCCGATGCGACGCCAGAAGCTGCCCCAAGTGTCCTCGCGTGATCTGTCTTCGCGTGATGTATCATCGCGTGATGTGTCCTCGCGCCCGCTCATTGGAAGTTGTCCTTCGCGGTGGACATCAGATCAATGAACACGTCTTCAAGCGACGGGCTTGCTTCCTCCCACTGCAGGTCGGGCGCCTGCCGGAAAGGCTTGATGGCATCAGTCAATGTGCCGTGGTCACGTCCGGAGACATGCACCCTGGCGCCGAAGGGCGTCACCATCACGCCGGGCTTCTCGGCAAGCTCCGCGGTGAGTTTCGGCACCCCCTGCCCGCTGACCGTATAGGTGACGAGTGCGGAGTGATCGATCACCTCCTGCACAGTGCCGTGCACCAACAGCGTGCCATAAGCGATGTAAGCAATCTCATGGCAGCGCTCGGCTTCGTCCATGTAATGGGTGGAGACCAGAACCGTGAGCCCGTCAGCGGCGAGTGCGTGGATCTCGTTCCAGAATTCGCGCCGCGCCTTGGGATCGACGCCCGCCGTCGGTTCATCGAGCAGCAGCAAATCGGGATCCGGCAACGTGCACGCGCCGAGCGCAAGCCGCTGCTTCCAGCCGCCGGACAAAGTGCCGGCGATCTGGTTCTGCCGCTGGGTGAGACCGAGCTTCTCAATCGCCTTGGTGGCAGCGCCAGACGGATCGACAATGCCGTAGATGCGCGCGACGAATTCCAGATTCTCGCGCACCGACAGGTCTTCGTAGAGACTGAAACGCTGGGTCATGTAGCCCACGCGGCGCTTGATCTTGTCGGCCTCGGTAAGAATGTTGTAGCCGAGGCAGGTGCCGCTGCCGGCATCCGGCGTCAGCAGCCCGCACAGCATGCGGATGGTTGTGGTCTTGCCCGAGCCGTTGGGGCCGAGGAAGCCGTAGATTTCGCCGCGCTTCACCTGCATCGACAGATCGCGCACCACCTGACGGTTGCCGAAGGACTTGCTCAACCCGTGGACATCGATGACGATGTCAGGCGCCGCCATCATTTCTTCACCAGATTGACGCTGACCGGCTGGCCGACACGAAATGCCGTGGGTTTCTCCGGCCGCGCTTCCACAAGGAAGACGAGCTTCGAGCGCTCTTCCAGGCTGTAGATGACCGGCGGCGTATATTCCGCCGTCTGCGAAATGAAGCTCACCTTCGCGGTGAGATCGCCGGCGCAGCCGTCGCAACTGACTTTCACCGTGTCACCAATCGCGATGGTCGGCACCATCGTTTCCGGCAGGAAGAAGCGCAGCTTGATGTTTTCCGGCGGCAGCAGCGCGAGCACCGGCCGTGTCGCCGGGACCATCTCGCCTTCGCGAAAATAGACCTGCTGCACGACACCGGCGGCCGGGCTTGAAACTTTCCGCCGCGAAAGACGCGTCTGGGAGGAATTCAGCCGCGCTTCCGCCGTGCGCAATGTGGCTTCGGCGTCCTCAAATGCCTTCTGCGTACCGGCCGATGTCTTCAACAGCAGTTGGGCGCGTTCATAGGCCTGCCGCGCGTTGGTGATCGAGGCTTCGGCTTGTTTCAGGTCGGCCTGTTGAAGCTCGGCATCCAGCGTGAACAACTGCATCCCGACAGTGATGGTGTCACCTTCCCGCACCGCAATCGTCTCGATCCGGCCGGGCTCATGCGGGCTGACGAAAACCTGTTCGGCTTCGACCCAACCCTGATAGCTGCCATTGCCGGATGGCGCGCAGGCCGCGAGCAGCAATGCTCCGGCAAGCCATGCATTGCGATACATCGTCATGCCGCCCTCCTGGCGAAAATCAGATCGAGATAGGCGCGCATGAAAGCCTCCACATCGATCTTGGCCCAGCGATCGAACAGGCCGCTCCAGATGATTGCGACAATTCCCGGCGCGCCAAGAAGTTGAGGAAAGCGCACCAGCGCATCGTTCGGCAACTCGCCGCGATCGACAGCACGCTGCGCCAGCGTCCGGAGCACCTTCATCACGCGCTCCACCACCTCGTGGTAATAGAATTCGGAAATCGCCGGAAAGCGCGCACCTTCTGTCAACACCAGCCGGATCACATCCTTGCGGTGTGATGTGAAAACCTCCCGCGCGAAGATCGTCACCAGCCGGTCGGCCACCGCCTGCAGCGGCAGGTCCGCAAGCTGGGCTGCCTCAAGCGCGTTCACGACCGGGCTCAGCTCCGCGCGCACCAGTTCCTGGAACAGCCTCTCCTTGTCGCGGAAGTAGAGATAGATCGTGCCCTTGGCGACGCCGGCGCGTTTGGCCACATCATCAAGCCGTGCAGTGGCGAAACCGCGGGTGGAAAACTCCTCCAGCGCAGCCTTGAGAATGGCTTCGCGCTTCTTGCCGGCCTGCTCTGCACGCGCGCCGACCGGCTTCGCGGAAGAAGCTTTCCCCGCTTTCGTTGCCGATTTCTTCGTCGCTGGTTTCATAGCTCATCGCAATATGACTGACCGGTCAGTCATAAATAGGCCAATGCGTTGCTTTTCGCAAGGGCCCAAAAGCAAAAACGCCTGCGGCTTTGACCACAGGCGTTTTCGTATGAAGCGATAAGTGGTTAGCCGGTGGCTAGCCTTTGATGTCGCAGATCCAGGCCCGGATCATGCAGTCCTTGCCACCGAAATTGTAGCACTGCTTGAGCGCGGTATTCTGCGCCGCGCCGAGCTTCGGCGCCGTGGCATAGCCGTGCGCGCCGCAGGCGTTCTTCACATCGACGGCAAAGGCGGCGCAGGCCTTTGTCACCGGAATGGTCTTGCACGCGCCATCGCATTTCCCGGCAGCGGCTTGTCTGGCTGCTTCGGCTTCCTGGTAGTCGTAGGAAAATCCGTAGGCGCCGCAATTTCCAACGGAAAAAGCGCCGGCGGCCCGTCCATCAACAATAGCGGCCGCAAGCATCATCGCTGTTGCGATCATGCCGCATAGAAAACGTCCGAACGTCATAACACCCCTCCCCCCGGAGAATGCCAGGATGGTAGGAGCCAAGCCTTTCCAGTTGGTGAATGGTGCTATTTTGCCGCTGCGAACTGGGTTTTCAGGCTCTGCAGGGCGTCCGGGGTGTCCACATCCGTGAAGGCCGCCAGCCCGTCCACCGGCACTTCGGTGACCGCTTCCGCATAGCGCGCAATCAGGTGGCGGGCGCCGACATCGCCTTCCAGCGCCATCAGGTCGGGGAAGAAGCGCCGCGACCACAACACCGGATTGCCGCGTTTGCCTTCCAGCGTCGGCAGCACCACCAGCGCGCCGGAAGCGGGATCGAAGGCGCCGACCAGCTTGTCGATCAGCGCCGCATTCACCTGCGGCATGTCCGCGAGGCAGACGATCGCGCCGTCATTGCTTGCGGGCAGCGCCGCGACGCCTGCCTTCACCGATGTCGCCAGGCCCTGTGCATAATCCGGATTGTGTACCAGCTTCACGTCGAGCCCGGCGATGGCGACTTCAACCTCGTTGCGCTGGTGGCCGGTGACGACAACGACAGGGTTTGCGCGCGACGCCAGTGCCTGCTCCACGGCGATGCGCACCAGCGGCTTGCCGTCGATTTCGGCCAGCAGCTTGTTGGTCCCGCCCATGCGGGTGGATCGGCCAGCAGCCAGCACCACCGCGGCGACGCTGCGTGATCCCGCCAGCGGCTCATCGCGCGGCTGCGGACGAGTGACGATCTCCATCAGCAATCCGCCGACGCCCATGCCGGTGATGTCCTCCCGTGTCACCGGAATGCCGGCGAGCATGCGCATCAGCACCCAGTCGAAACCGTTGTCTTTCGGACTGCGCGCACAGCCCGGTGCGCCAAGCACCAGCGTACCGCGCACACGCCCGACCAGCATCAGATTGCCGGGATCGACCGGCATGCCGAAATGCTCAATGGCGCCGCCGGTCTGTTCGATCGCGCGCGGAATCACATCGCGCCGGTCTGCAATCGCCGAGGCGCCGAAGATCACCACCAGCTCCACGCCCTGCTTCAGGACCGCATCGAGCGCCCTGGCCAGTTCCGCTTCGTCGTGCTGCACCCGCTGCTCGGAAACAATCTCGGCTCCCGCAGGCGCAAGGCGGTCTTTCGTCACCTTGATGGTCTTGTCGATGATCTTTTCGGCAAGGCCCGGCAACCGGGTGGAAATCACTCCAATCTTGCGCAACGTGTAAGGCGCAAGCCGTACCAGCGGCTTGCCTTGGGCCGCCGCAACCGCGGCGTCGCGATGTTTTCCCGCAACCGCAAAGGGAATGATCTTCACGGTGGCAATCATCTCGCCGGCGACCACCGGCTTATAGGCATGCAACGTCGCCAGCGTGATCGCTTCGTCGATGCGGTTGATACGGTCGATGCCGTGTTTATCGACGACAAGAATACCCGCGCGGTCGGCAAACAGATTGCAGCGACCGGTAAAGGCGCGGTCAGTGCGGGTGCCATCGCCGGCAACAACACGCGCGATTTCGGCCGCGGCAGCGTCCTCACCCACATCGCCCGACTCCATCTGCACCACAACGATTTCTGAAACACCGGCGGCTTCCAGCGCAGCGACATCGGCGGCGGCGATGACAGTGCCTTTCTTCAGCACCAGCGAGCCTTGCCGCAGCGTATGAACGGCGGTAGCGCCCAGCGCGTCCTTGGGTGCGACCGGGCCGAATTTCATGCCGCCGCTCCGGCGGGCTGGCGTAGCCGCGCGGTGATCTCGGCCATGATGGACACTGCGATTTCCGCAGGCGACACCGCGCCGATGTTGAGGCCGATGGGCGAATGAATGCGCGCGAGATCGGCATCGCTCGCGCCCTGCTCTTTCAGCCGCGCCATGCGCTTGGCATGGGTCTTTTTCGATGACAACGCGCCGATATAGAAGCAATCGCTCTTGAACGCATGCAGCAATGCAGGATCGTCGATTTTCGGATCATGCGTGAGCGCAGTGAAAGCCGTGTAGCGGTCGATGCCAAGCGGCGGCAGCGCGATATCCGGCCATTCCGCGATCAGCTTCACATCGGGGAAACGCTCAGCAGTAGCGAAAGCAGTGCGCGGATCGACGATGGTGACATCATAACCCAGCATCCGCGCCATCGGCGCCAGCGTCTGGCTGACATGCACCGCGCCTGTGATGACCAGCTTCGGCGGCGGCACATGCACGGTGAGAAACACCCGCGCGCCCTCGATTTCCTCGATGCCGCTCTTGCCGCTGCGGAAATGTTTCTCAAGAACGTCGCGCAAAGGATCGGCGGCAACGTCTTTGGCTTTCACCACGCGCTGCGCACCACTTGCGATATCGGTCACAACCGCCACCGCGCGCCGCGCCGCACGTTCGCTGTTCAATGTGGAAAGGGCGTCGAGGCGCAAGATCAATCCACCTTCTCGACATAAACACGGATGGTGCCGCCGCAGGACAGGCCGACATTCCACGCCGTCTCGTCGGCAACGCCGAATTCCAGAACCTTGGGTTTGCCACTGCCGATCACGTCGATGGCCTCCGTCACCACCGCGCCCTCGACGCAGCCACCGGACACCGAACCGAGAAAATTGCCCTGATCGTCGATCACCAGATTGGACCCGACCGGCCGCGGGGCCGAGCCCCAGGTCTCGATCACGGTCGCTACGGCCACGCCGCGCCCGGCTTTGCGCCAGTCTTCAGCGGCTTTCAGGATGTCCTCATCGCGGGCAAGCATCTCGGCCTCCATTGCCCCTTGTCACGGGCTTCCTACATGTAAGGCTAAGTTCACCGAGACGAAAGCCCGAGGCACTACATGAGCGACAGCAAACCCATCGACCCCGGCGTCCGCATCGGCCATGTCCACCTCAAGGTCGCCGATATCGATCGCGCACTCAGCTTCTACAGCGGCATCCTCGGACTTCAGGTGACACAGCGCTGGCCTGGCGCTGCGTTTATGGCGGCCGGCGACTATCACCATCACATCGCAGTCAACACTTGGGAAAGCGCCGGCGGGTCACCACCGCCTCCGGGCACCACCGGCCTGTTTCACACCGCCATCCTCTACCCGACCCGCGCGAAACTGGCGGATGCATTGCGGCGGGTCATGGACGCGGGTATTGCGCTCGACGGCGCCGCGGATCATGGAGTCAGTGAAGCGCTCTATTTGCGCGATCCGGACCAGAACGGCGTCGAGCTTTACTGGGACAAGCCGAAGGAGCAATGGCCTTACACGGCAGACGGTCAACTCGCCATGAACAACGCGCGGCTCGATTTGCAGGATCTGCTGGGCGAGCTGGAGCGCCAGCCTGCGTAGACTTACGCTGTGGCCCTGGCGACCGCGCGCTTGGCCATCACACCGATCAGGTGCGCGCGGTATTCGGCGCTGCCGTGGATGTCGCCGTTGAGACCGTCCGGAGAGACTGTCAGCCCATCAAGCGACTTCGGCGAAAACCGCTTCTTCAGCGCCTCTTCGAATGCGGTCACACGGAATACGCCACTGCCGCCGGCGCCGGTGACCGCCACGCGGATATCGGAGCCACGCTTGGAGACAAACACGCCGACCAGCGCATAACGCGATGCCTGGTTACGGAATTTCTCGTAGCCCGCCTTGTTCACCAGCGGGAACATCACCCTCACGATGATCTCGTCCGTTTCCAACGCGGTCTCGAACATGCCGACGAAGAAATCGTCCGCCTTGATCTTGCGCTTGTTGGTGACGATGGTCGCGCCGGTGCCAAGGCATCCGGCGGGATAATCCGCGGTCGGATCGTTGTTGGCGACCGAGCCGCCAATGGTGCCGCGATGCCGGACTGCCGGATCGCCGATGACCCCGGCAAGATGCGCAAGCGCAGGCACGTTCTCTTGCACGATGGGCGAATTCGCGACTTCGAAATGGCGCGTCATTGCGCCGATGGAAATCGAACGCCCCTTCAATTCAATGCCCGTCAAACCTTCGATCTGCGATAAGTCGATGAGATCCGACG
Organism: Bradyrhizobiaceae bacterium; assembly: GCA_947481685.1. Lineage (GTDB taxonomy): Bacteria > Pseudomonadota > Alphaproteobacteria > Rhizobiales > Xanthobacteraceae > CANKHA01. The sequence goes on along the minus strand of CANKHA010000018.1, from coordinate 34,500 downwards.
GCGACGCGAGCCGCAGCTTCATCGTCGGGACCAGCGTATGGCCGCCCGCCAGAATTTTTGCGTCCTCGTTCTTGGCGAGAAGGTTCGAGGCTTGCCGGACTGTTTCGGGGCGATGGAATTTGAATGCGTACATTGTTACGCCGCCGCCTTCTTGCCGCCCATGGCGGCCGCACCGGAGGCAATCGCCTTCACGATGTTGTGGTAGCCCGTGCAGCGGCAGATGTTGCCTTCGAGCTCTTCGCGAATGAGACGATCCTCAAGATCGAAGCCCTTGCGGTTCACGATATCGATCGCGGACATGATCATGCCGGGCGTGCAGTAGCCGCACTGCAGGCCGTGATGCTCGCGGAAGGCTTCCTGCATCGGATGCAACGGCTCGTCCGGCGCGGCAAGGCCTTCGATGGTGGTGACGTCGGCGCCGTCGATCTGCAACATCAGCGTCGTGCAGGACTTCAGCGCCTTGCCGTTCACATGCACCACGCAGGCGCCGCACTGCGACGTGTCGCAGCCGATATGGGTGCCGGTCAGCCGCAGATGCTCGCGCAGGAATTCCACCAGCAACGTGCGCGGATCGACATCAGCGGTGACGGCGTTGCCGTTCACCGTCAAAGAGACGGCGGGCATTCATTCCTCCTGGCCCTGGAAAGGCAGTTTCGGCCGGACTTTGTACCGCTGCGCCGGGCCGGGTCAAGGTGTCCAAATGACCGAGCTGATCCCCGGAAAGCACTGGCCAAGCTGGGAATTCCCGGAAGTCCGCAGCAGCAGTATGTCCCCTGTGCGTAAACCCGCTCCGGCCCTGCGAAGGGCCGCCGTTACTCCTGGTACTCAAGCGTCTCTTTATAGCGCTTGATGACGTCAGGAGGCGTCTTTGCGGCTTTCTCCAGCATCGATTTGACTGTCGGACCGTCGAGCGGGCTCACGTCAAATCCCATTTTCTCAGCTTCCGCGAGATAGTCCGGATCCTTGAAGGTCTTCATAAAGGCGGTCTGCAGGATCTCCGCGCGATCGGCCGGCACGCCCGGAGGCGCGACGAAGGGATAGGTGATCTGCAAGGGAAACTCGACCAGTTCGATCAGCGTCCTGTCTTCCGGCGTCGGCGCGAGTTCTCGCGCGGTTGGCACATCCGGCATCTTGGGCCAGCGCGTCGCGCGGCCGAATTGCACGAGGTAGTTGAGCTTCTTCTCTTTCACGTAATTCGCGTAGGAGCCGATCTGCAGCGCAGCCCAGCCGATCGAACGACCATCAATCTCGCCGCGCTCCATTGCGATGCCGATATCGGCGCTTGCTTTGTAACCGCGCACCAGATTGATGTTGAGCTTCAGGATTTCCTTCGCAGCAAGCACGATGTCCGTATCCGTTCCACCCGCGGCAAGACCGCCGAATTGTGCGGGCTTGTCAGCCTTCTTCAGGTCGGCGACGGTCTTCAGCCCGCTCTTCTCCATGGTGATCAGGAAGTAGGCATTGTCCGCATAGCTCGATGCGGTGCCAAGCCAGGTGAAATTCTCCGGCTTGTAGCGCGCGGCTTCCACACCCATCAGCGGTTGCAACGGGTTGCTGCGCGACAGCAGCGCAAACGTCAACCCATCCGGGGCGGCAACCGAGTAGACGTGGTTCGCCGCAACCAGCCCGCCCGCACCTGGCATGTTCTTGACGATGATCACGGGATTGCCTGGGATGTAGCGCGGCATGTAACGCGCGAGGACGCGCGCATTGGCGTCATATCCGCCGCCGGGCGCATTTGCGACGATCAGGGAGAGTGTTTTGCCTTCGTAGAAGGAAGCGGCATTCGCTCCGGAAGCGCTCAGCGCGACCAAGACACCGGCGAAAAGCCCACGGGACACGAGCTTAAATCGTGCCGACATTCATTCCCTCCCCAATGGTCGATCCCCCGTCTTTCATGGCGCAGGAGATGCAGATGATCGTTTGCGCAGGCATGGCTGCGCCTCTACTTTGCTAAAGGCCACGGCCCCGAAGGTCACCGCAAAAGCTTGGAAATCGCACATTAAAAGGATTTTAATGTGGCCCCTTTGTTCCTGCTGGTCTGAGTTTTCGCAAAGCCGGACAGCAAAATTTTCTAAACCTGCGCTTGTGATTTTTTTGCCGTGACGAAGCACAATCGCACGCCTTAGTTTTTCTTCCGCCAGGTGAAAACAGCGCCGCCCAAGACGGCGCGCCACCGGCACTGAGGGGAGAAACGCATGCAGGGATTTCGTCTGCGCGCAGCCGTCATGGCGCTGTGCATGATTGTTGCCGCCATCGGCCAGGCCCGCGCCGACGAAGTCGCGGATTTTTACAAAGACAAGCTGATCACTATTTTGGTCGGATATACCCCAGGCGGCAGCGCTAGCTTTTATTCACAAGCCCTCGCGAAGCACATGGGGAAATTTCTTCCCGGTCATCCCAAGTTTGTCGTCCAGCATATGCCCGGCGCGGGCGGTCTCCTGATGGCCGATCACCTTTACAATGCCGCCGCACGGGACGGCACCGTCTTCGGCATCACGGTGCGGACCGCCGGCATTGCTCCCCTGCTCGGCAACGCCAATATCAAGTACGACGGCCGCAAATTCGGATGGATTGGCAGCGCCGCTGTCGAATACAGCACCTGTTTCTCCTGGAAAACGTCACAGGTGAAAACGCTCGCCGATGCACAAAAAAAGGAGGTGATCGTCGGCGCTGCCGGAGCTGACGCCACCGCATCGATCTGGCCGCGCGCCGTAAATGCGCTGGTGGGCACAAAGTTCAAGATCGTCACTGGCTATCCCGGCTCGAATGAAGTGGTGCTCGCGGTCGAACGCGGCGAGATCGACGGCTATTGCTCGCTCAGCTGGACCTATATCAAGTTGCGCAAACCAGACTGGATGGCGGAGCACAAGATCAATCTCCTGTTCCAGATGGGCACCGGCAAACATCCCGACCTGCCCGACGTGCCGCTGATCTCCGACTACGCGAAAACGCCCGAAGACCGGCAGTTGTTCGACTTCCTGTTCGCCCCGCAGGAAATGGGGCGGCCGTTCTTGGCCCCGCCCGGCCTTCCGCCAGCGCGACTGGCGGCCCTGCGCATCGCTTTCGAGCGGACTCTGAAGGATCCGGATTTTCTGAAAGACGCCGAAAAACTCAACCTCGAAGTCGAGCATGTGCCGGGGGAACGGGTGCAGGAGATCGTGGAACGGCTCTACGCCTTGCCGAAGGCAGTGATCGACCGTGCTGCGCAGGTCTCCGGCGCCGAACCTTGATGCTCAGGAGGTCAATTCAAGCAGCAACGCCCGCATCAGGGGCGAAGGCTTGATGCCACGTCGGTAGAGCGCGCAAAACGGAATCGTGCCGAACTGTGGACCGAGTTCAACCCACCGGACGTTCGGAGGATGTGCGTGGCCGACGCACAGCGAATGCACGACGCCGACGCCGATCCCCATCTCCACAAACGTGCTGGCTGTCTGGCAGCTCGCCACCTCGATAACGCTCTGGTGCCGGTGCTGCGCGGTTGAGAATCCCTTTTCGACCGTTTTTCGGGTGTCGGAATGACCCGGAAACAAGATCAGTGTCCGTCTCAATATTTCTGGCACGCTCGGCGGCCAGGTGCGCAGCAAGGGATCGCCGGGCTGGCAAATCAGCGACAGCGTGGTATCGACGATGACTTCTTTCTTCAGCGTCTTCGGCACTTTAGGAAAGATCCCAACGCTGATGTCGAGATCGCCGGCCAGCAAACCACGCAAGGCGTCCGCTGCCTTCATCACACTCATATGCAGTTCGGCTTCCGGATGGCGCTTGAGGAATTGTCCGATCCGCGGCGCGAAATACCAGGCATGGTCGAAGCCGGTTGAAATCGAGATGCGCCCGCCCGGCGACGCAGACGCCGTATGCAGGCTCACCAGCGCCTGCTTGGCGTGATCCAGCAAGCTTTCCGTTTCGGTGAGAAATTTTGTTCCGACTTGCGTCAGCACCAAGCGGTTGGGAAGCCGTTCGAACAGCGAGACGCCGAGGTCTTCCTCCAGCCGCTTGAGACGCGTGGAAATCGCCGGAATGGTTTGATTAAGCCGCAAAGCCGCGAGGCGAAGGCTGCCGTGCTTGGCAACAAGATAGAAGGCTTGCAGGCGCTTCAGGTCGAGGCTGTCGATATCCATGGTGCGATGCTACGGGATATCGCAGGGCAGGCAAATAGACCCCGCGGCACTTGAACTATGCCGTATGGTCTCTGCTCTCCCCAGACTTAGGCAGCGGTGTAATTGCCGTACTTGATCAGGTTCTGCTTCTGCGCCTCATTGCGCGGCGGCAGCTTGAACAGCCGCGCTGAGTTGCCGCCGAGAATATTGTGCTTCGCCTTCTCGGAAAGGAACGGCAGATCGTAGATCGCGCTCGGCAGATCGAAGTCCCAATGCGGATAGTCCGATGCATAGAGCAACTGGGTCTCTGCGTTGATCATGCGGAAAGTGTTTTCCAGCGCGATCTTGTCATCCTGTTCCATCGGTTGCGACGCGTAGAACATGTCGCGCATGTAATCGGACGGCATCCGTTTGAGCGTCGGATATTCCGACCGGCGGAGCATGTACTGGTGGTCGAGCCGCTGCATCAGGAACGGCACCCAGGCGAGCCCGCCTTCGATCCAGATCACCGGCAGCTTCGGGAAGCGCTCGCTGAGGCCATTGGTAATCCAGTTGGTCATATGGATGATGTTGTAGAACGGGAAGCCGAGCGCGTGGACCGAGGCGAAGCGGTTCAGGCTCTTGAACACCGGCTCCATCGGGTTGATCGCCGAATGGAACGAGAGAACGAGTCCACGCTCTTCGAGCGCGCGGAACACCTTCATATTGGCGTTGTTGTGTACCGGCTGCGAACGCACGGATGTGACCAGGAATCCGGTGACGTGCTTACGGTCGCCGAATTCCTCGATCGTGCGCATCGACGCTTCCGGATCGGCGAACGGCAGAGCCAGCATCGAGTAGAAGCGTCCGTCCCCTTCGATCAGCGCCTTCTCGGTGAGCCAGCGGTTATAGGCCCAGCAAAGCTCGACCTCCATGTCGACTTCTGGATGCAGACCAATGGCCAGCATCAGCGTCGGAAACAGGCAGGAATAGTCCACGCTCATCGCGTCCATCCAGCGATGGCCAAGTTGCACATCGCGGCCCTTGGCACCCTCGCTGTTGTCAGTCTTTTCCGATGAGCGGAGCGGATAACGGGTGATACGGCCGCCCATGTCCTGGAAGTGAACGGCCACGCTGGGGATGACGCTGCCGCGGCCCTTGGCCCGGCTCGCCATCACAAGCTGGCGGATGACGTCGTTCTCGATGAACGGGATGAACTCATCCATGCATTCATTTTCGTAATGATGCGCATCGACATCGACGATCATCATGTCGTCGAAGTTACGCTTCACCGCTTGCTTGCGCGCATGCGCCAGCAGGCGCGAGGTGTTCAACTCCTCGACGGAAACGCGGCGTCCGCGTTCGGCAACCAGCTCCATGGATCAGTCTCCTTAAATCGTCGCGGGCGCCTAGTGGCCGCCCCAGCTTTGCCACATGGCGAATTCGAATGACGCTACGTTCAGGGCGCGCAACAGTCCGCTGGCGGTCGTCATTGCGTCGGTTGGGTTGGCCATCGTTCCGGGTGCAAGCGGCAACTCCGTGCTGCCCAGTTCGCATTGCGCGGTGTAGAGGCGGCAAAGTGCCGACATCAGCAACTGCAGTGCTTCGGGCGTCAGCGAGTCTACGTCGCCGCGCATCAAGGCCTTCTCGATTTCAGCGGCGAGATCGGTGGCCTTACCCGAAACAACGCCGCCTGTGTGCATGGGACCGGTCACCGAAGGTGCATCAGTCAAGGTCACCACTCCCGTGTCAAAGATCGACATAGAGTTCGTCGCCTTTTTGCACGACTTCGTAGCGCCGCAGCCTGAGTTTGCGGTTCGAAACGCACTCGCCGGTCTTCATATCGTATTCGTAGCCATGCCACGGGCAGACGAAGAGCATATCGGTGTCGGAGAAATAGAGACCGCGCGAGGTCAGGTCCGGCATGATGCGCTCTTCGACCTTCGCGATGGTCAGTCCTTCGCAGGCCGGCCCACCCTGATGCAGGCAATAATTGCTGTAGGCGAAGAACTCGCCCTTGTTCTTGAACACGCCGACTTCTTTTTCCCCGGCAATGACGATCCGCCGATCGCCATCCTTGAATTCCGACGCCTTCCCAACGAGCTTTTCAGCCATGCGCTTCCTCACGATGCTTTTTAGAATTGCGTCAAACCGTAGTGACGCTGCTTTATGCAGTCACTGCAAAATTTCTAAAACTGCACGTTAGATATGCTTTAACCTGCACCGGACAGCGTGCACATGCGATCCGAGCCCTCCCAGACGAAAACGGCCTCGGCAACATCTGTTACCGAGGCCGGAAAAATTTCGTTCTCAGACGACAATCAGGTCGCGGAAGCCGCTGCGGCTGCAGAGAACTTCTGGAAAAACTCGTCGGCCAGTTTCTTCGCAGCCCCATTCACAAGGCGCTGGCCGATCTGCGCCAGCTTGCCGCCGATCTGAGCCTCCACATTATAGGTCAGGAGCGTGCCGCCATCCTTCTCGGTCAGTCCGACGGTGGCGCCACCCTTGGCAAAGCCGGCGATGCCGCCATCGCCCTCGCCGGAAATCCGGTAGCCGTTCGGTGGATCCAGATCGGTGAGCTTCACCTTGCCTTTGAACTTGGCCTTTACCGGGCCAATCTTGTTCACTGCCACCGCCTGGAATTCGGTGTCGGAAATCTTCTCCAGGCTTTCACAACCGGGGATGCAGGCTTTCAGCGTGTCGGCGTCGTTGAGCTTCTGCCACACCACCTCGCGCGGTGCGGCGATCTGGTATTCGCCGCTCATCGTCATTGCCATTGCTACTCTCCGCGCGTTTGAGCCTGACGCGGGGAATAGTCGAAATGCCCTGCCAGCGTCAAACCCGGCCGGTTCAGACGTGGCATGCAAGATTATAGTCCCAAAGTGCCCCTCGCCCCGCCGCGGCAAATCGGGCTAACTGTGCGCTCCACGAGTCATTCCATCCATGTCCTATTTGACCTCTTCTTCCCTGCTCGGCCCGCTGTTTTCCAGCGCGGCGATGCGCGCCGTGGTCGATGACACCGCGCGGCTGCAACGCATGCTCGACGTCGAGGCGGCGCTGGCGAAAGCCGAGGCCGAGGCCGGCGTCATTCCCGCCAAGGCCGTCGCTGCCATCGTCCAGGCCTGCAAGGCCGAGCGGTTCGACCTGGGCAAGATCGGCGAGGACGCGGTCGCCGGCGGCAACATCGCCATCCCGCTGGTGAAGATGTTAACGGCGGAAGTCGCCAAGACCGACAAGGAAGCTTCCGGCTTCGTGCATTGGGGCGCGACCAGCCAGGACATCATCGACACCGCCCTGGTGCTGGAACTGCGCGAGGCGATTGACGCACTTGTTGGTGATCTTGACCGCGCGATCGCAGGCTTCAGTGCGCAAGCCAAGCAACACAAGACTACACCCGCGGTAGCCCGCACCTGGATGCAACAGGCGCTGCCGATGCCGTTCGGGCTCAAGCTCGCAGGTTACGCCGCGGCATTGTCCCGCACACACGTGCGCCTTGTGCGTCTCAGGCAGGAAGCGCTGGTGCTGCAATTCGGTGGCGCGGCCGGCACGCTGGCGGCGCTCGGCGACAAAGGCCTCGACGTCACCAACAAGCTTGCGGCACTCTTGAATCTTCCGGCGCCGGAAGCCCCTTGGCACAGCCACCGCGACCGGCTCGCCGAGATTGCGGGCGCGCTCGCAATTCTCGCCGGCACCTGCGGCAAGATCGCACGCGACGTGTCGCTGCTGATGCAAACCGAAGTCGGCGAAGCTTTCGAGCCCGCGGAAGCCGGGCGCGGCGGATCGTCGTCGATGCCGCACAAGCGCAACCCCACCGCGGCTGCGGCAGCGCTAGCGGCGGCGACCATGGCGCCACAGCTTGCAGCCACCATTTTCGCCGCGCAGGTGCAGGAGCACGAACGCGCACTTGGCGGCTGGCAGGCGGAATGGCCGACCTTCCCCGCGCTGCTGTTGGTTACGTCGGGTGCATTGCGCGCCATTGTCGATATCGCCGAAGGCCTCGAAGTCGATAGCGCACGCATGCGCAAAAATCTCGATCTCACCGACGGACTGATCATGGCGGAAGCTGCGTCAATCGCGCTCGCCGCCAAGATCGGCAAGCAGGATGCCCACAAGCTGGTCGAGGAGGCCTCGAAGAAGGCCGTGAAGGAGAACCGTCATCTGCGCGACGTGCTGGGCGAGGACAAGCACGTCACCGCGCAGATTCCGGCGAGCGATATCGCCAAGCTGTTCCAACCTGAAAATTACACCGGCATGGCAGGCCAGTTCATCGACCGCCTGCTGGCGTCGATCCAGAAACCATGAGGGCGCAGGCGTGCCCGTGATCGACACCGACGACGGCTGTCCGCTTTATGTCGAGGTCGACGGTCCCGATTCGGCGCCCACGTCGATGCTCTCCAATTCGCTCGGCACGGATCTGCGGCTCTGGAACGGCAATGTGCCCGCGTGGTCCAAATCGTTTCGCGTCGTGCGTTACGACCGGCGCGGCCATGGCCGCTCGGGCTTGGGCAATGCGCCACACACCATGGAAACGCTCGGCCGCGATGCGCTCGCGATCATGGATGCACTCCAGCTCGACAGCGTGCATTGGTGCGGAATTTCCATGGGCGGCATGGTCGGACAATGGCTTGGCGCGAATGCGCCGGATCGCATCGACAAGCTGATCCTCTCCAACACCTCAGCCTATTTTCCCAACAAAACACCCTGGGATAACCGCATCAAGGCGATCCGCGATCATGGCCTGGAGTCCGTCGCCGACGGAATCATGGCTATCTGGTTCACCGCCGATTTCCGCGCACGCGAACCGCAGACCGTCGCCCGCATGCGGGCAATGCTCTGCGAAACACCGGTCGAGGGCTACATCGCTTCCTGCGAGACCGTCCGCGATATGGATCTGCGCGCGTTGTTGCCGAGGATCGAGGCGCGGACCTTGATCATCGGCGGCCAGCACGATCTCTCCACGCCGCTGGAAGCCGCCGAATTCATGCGGGCGCATATTCCGGGCGCCACGCTGACGGTGTTGGACACCGCGCATATTTCCAACGTGGAGCAACCGGCGATCTATAGTGACACCGTGTTGAAGTTTCTCTCTGCGCCCTAGGAGACACCCATGGATGACCGCGAACGCTATGACAAAGGCATGTCCCGCCGTCGCAAGGTGCTGGGCAATGCCTGGGTCGACAAGGCCACGGCAGGCAAGACGCCACTCAATGACGAATTTCAGGATTTCATTAGCCGCTACGCCTGGGGCGAGATCTGGACCCGAACGCATTTCGACGAGCGCACCCGGCGTATTCTGGTGATCGGCTCGATGGTCGCGCTCGGCCATTGGGACGAATTCCGTCTGCATGTGCGCGCAGCCATGACCGAAGGCGGCTTTACAGCCACCGACATCAAGGAAATCCTGATGCAGCAGGCGATCTATTGCGGTGTGCCGGCCGCCAATCACGCCTTCAAGGAAGCCGCCGATGTGATGAAAGAGATAGGCAAAGCGCTGTAAAACGCCCGATTGCCGATACAGCGTCAGGATAACGCAGAGGATGGCGCACAAACTGGCAGGTTCCGCATCCCCCAGCGTTGCCGCCCTTAACCGCCCCTGCTAGAAATAAACAGCAATTCAGCGACAAAGAGGCGACAGGAGCCCCGCGGACGCATGGAAGTCTTCGTCCAACAGCTCATCAACGGCCTTACCCTCGGCTCGATCTACGGGCTCATCGCCATCGGCTACACGATGGTCTTCGGCATCCTCAACATGGTGAACTTCGCCCATAGCGGCGTGTTCATGGTGTCCGCCTTCATCGCGCTCAACGCGCTGCTGCTGATCACCACATGGTTCGGCGTCTCTTCCATGGTCATGGCGCTGATGATCATCATGGTCATCTCGATGGTGCTGAGCGCCGTGCTGAACTGGACCATCGAGCGGGTGGCCTATCGCCCGCTACGGAAGTCCTTCCGCCTCGCGCCGCTGATCTCATCGATCGGCATGTCGATCTTCCTGACCAATTTCGTGCAGGTGACGCAGGGCCAGCGCAACAAGTCGATCCCGCCCTTGTTCCACAAACAAATCATCCTGATGGACAACGGCAACTACACGGTCGCGGTATCCTACGAGCAGATCACGATCTGGGTGGTGACCATCCTGCTGCTGGGCGCGTTCTGGTTCCTGGTGACCAAGACCTCGCTCGGCCGCGCTCAGCGCGCCTGCGAACAGGATCAGAAAATGGCGTCGCTGGTCGGCGTCAATGTCGATCGCACCATTTCCATCACCTTCGTGATTGCCGCCGCGCTCGCCGCCGTCGCCGGCTCGATGTACCTGATGTACTACGGTGTCGTGAGCTTCTCCGACGGCTTCGTACCCGGCATCAAGGCCTTCACCGCCGCGGTGCTCGGCGGCATCGGCTCCCTCCCCGGCGCGGTGATCGGCGGGCTGATTATCGGGCTGATCGAGACCATGTGGTCGGCCTACTTCTCCATCGACTACAAGGATGTCGCGGTGTTCGGCGTCCTGGCCATCGTCCTGATCTTCCTGCCGCAGGGAATTCTCGGCAGGCCGGACGTCGAGAAGGTGTGAGATGCCGGCAGAGGCGCCCGATCGGGCACCCCCATCTCTTGTTGGTCGCGCACTGAAAGAAGCGCTGGTGACCGGTTTCCTGGCTTTCGCTCTCTTCCTGCCGCTGGTTGGTTTCGTCAGCGTGCAGAGCATGACCAACACGCTGCTGCTCGAAGCACGCTGGGAGTCGCTCTTCTCGGTTGTCGCGCTTATCGCCATTGCACGATTTCTCTATGTGCTGGCGGGCCCGTGGCTGGAACGCAGGCGGGCACGGGCGAAGCCAAGCGCTCCAGCTTCCAACCTGCGCAAGGTCTTCAGCAAGTTCTTCACGCCTTTCGCGCTCGGATTTGCCGTCGTCTATCCGATTTTCGTGCTTGCCTTCACCGGCATCAATCCCGGCGCACTAAAGTGGATCGACAATTTCGGCATTCAGATCCTGATCTACGTCATGCTCGGCTGGGGACTGAATATCGTCGTCGGCCTCGCCGGCCTGCTCGATCTCGGCTACGTCGCCTTCTATGCCGTCGGCGCTTATTCCTACGCGCTGCTGTCGAAGGAATTCGGCATGTCGTTCTGGATGCTGCTGCCGCTCTCCGGCATCCTCGCGTCGTTCTGGGGGGTACTGCTCGGCTTTCCGGTGCTGCGGCTGCGCGGCGACTATCTCGCCATCGTGACTCTCGCCTTCGGCGAAATCATTCGCCTCGTGCTGATCAACTGGGTTTCACTCACCAATGGCTATGCCGGCATCAGCGGCATCCCGCGGCCTACTTTCTTCGGCATCCCCTTTAACGCATCCGATGAAGGCTTCGCCGCGATATTCGGGCTGGAATTCTCGCCGCTTTACCGGACGATCTTTCTCTATTACTTGATACTGGCGCTGGCGCTGTTCACCGCCTTCATCACCATCCGCTTGCGGCGTATGCCGGTCGGGCGCGCCTGGGAAGCGTTGCGAGAGGATGAGATCGCCTGCCGCTCGCTCGGCATCAACACCACCAATACCAAGCTCACCGCGTTTGCGATGGGCGCGATGCTGGCGGGCTTCGCCGGATCGTTTTTCTCCGCACGGCAGGGCTTCATCTCACCGGAGTCGTTCACCTTCATCGAATCCGCGACCATCCTCTCCATCGTCGTGCTCGGAGGCATGGGCAGCCAGATTGGCGTCGCTATCGCCGCCATCCTGCTGGTGGGCGGCACCGAGATCATGCGCGAGCTTGATTTCCTCAAGCAGATTTTCGGCAACGATTTCGAACCCATCCGCTACCGCATGCTGCTGTTCGGCGCGGCGATGGTGCTGATCATGATCTGGAAGCCGCGCGGCCTGATCTCGACGCGTGAGCCTTCCATCTTCCTGGAAGAGCGCAAGGCCATTCCCGCCGACCTCCTGAAAGAGGGCCGCGGATAATGGCTCTCGCGCCGCACGATGTCCTGCTGCGGGTGGAGCATCTCACGATGCGCTTCGGCGGCCTTGTCGCCATCCACGACCTGTCGTTCGAAGCCAAGCGCGGCGTCATCACCGCGCTGATCGGGCCGAACGGCGCCGGCAAGACCACGGTGTTCAACTGCATCACCGGTTTCTACAAGCCGAGCGAAGGGCGCATCGCGCTGCTGCACGGCGATCCCGTGTTGTGGAACGAACTCGATGTCGTCACCGCGCGCGGTCAACGCAGCCTGCGCCGGCCCGAAGGCGCCCTCTTCCTGCTGGAGCGCATGCCGGACTTCCTGGTCACCGAGAAAGCGCGCGTCACCCGCACCTTCCAGAATATTCGCCTGTTCCAGGGCATGAGCGTGCTGGAGAACCTGCTCGTCGCGCAGCACAACATGCTGATGAATGCCTCGGGCTTCACCGCGCTCGGCATCTTCGGTGCACCCAGCTATGCCCGCGCCCAACGCGAGGCCATCGAGCGTGCGGTCTATTGGCTTGAGAAGATAAATCTGCTGGATCGCGCCGACGATGCGGCGGGTGAATTGCCTTACGGCGCCCAGCGACGGCTGGAAGTGGCGCGCGCCATGTGCACCGATCCGGTGCTGCTCTGCCTCGACGAACCGGCGGCCGGCCTCAATCCACGCGAAAGCGCGGACCTCAACGAACTGCTGCTGTCGATCAAGAAGGACGGCATCACGTCGATCCTGCTGATCGAGCATGACATGTCGGTGGTGATGCAGATCTCCGACCACATCGTCGTGCTGGATCACGGCATCAAGATCGCCGATGGCACACCGGAAGCGGTGCGCAACGATCCCAACGTGATCGCGGCCTATCTTGGCGTCGAAGAAGATGAAGTCCAGAATGTCGCGGCGAAGGTCGGGCTATGACTGAACCGCTGCTCTCCGTCCGCGGCGTCGAGACCTATTACGGGCGCATCCCGGCGCTGAAGGGCGTCGATATCGATGTGCATGAAGGCGAGATTGTCGCGCTGATCGGCGCCAATGGCGCGGGCAAATCGACCCTGATGATGACGATCTGCGGCAATCCGCGCGCACGCGAAGGCAGCATCACCTTCGACGGTCAAAACATCACGCAACTGCCGACCCACGAGATTGCCGCGCTGAAGATTGCCCAGTCGCCGGAAGGCCGCCGCATCTTCGCCCGCATGACAGTGCTGGAAAATTTGCAGATGGGCTCGATCGTCGCGCCGCCCGAGCATTTCGCGGCCGACCTCGAGCGCGTGCTGACCCTCTTCCCGCGTCTGCGTGAGCGCCTGGAGCAGCGCGGCGGCACGCTCTCCGGCGGCGAACAGCAGATGCTGTCGATTGCGCGCGCATTAATGAGCCGCCCGCGGCTGCTGCTGCTGGACGAACCGTCGCTTGGTCTCGCACCGCTGGTGGCGAAGCAGATCTTCGATGCCATCCGCGATCTCAATAAAAGCGAAGGCCTCACGGTGTTCCTGGTGGAGCAGAACGCGTTTCACGCACTCAAGCTGGCGCACCGCGGCTATGTGATGGTCAACGGCCTCATCACCCTCTCGGGCACCGGCGCAAGCCTCTTGGCGCGGCCCGAAGTGAAGGCCGCCTATCTCGAGGGAGGGCGGCAGCAGGCCACGCCATGATGCAGGGCTATCTGTACGAAGAAAGTTCGCTCGGCGTTTTCCTGCTGGTCACGCTGCTGCTTGGCGGCGGAACAGCTTATTTGACCGGCCGCGCCATCGCGATCACCTGGCGGCCGTGGTGGCAACTCGCCGGCTATACGCTGATCCTCGGAATGGTCGTGCGCTTCCTGCACTTCGCGTTGTTCGAAGGCACCTTGCTCTGGCCGTATTACTACGCGCTCGACACCGCGATCTGCTTCATCGTCAGCATGATGGGCTATGCGGTGACGCGCACCGGCCAGATGGTCACGCAATATCACTGGCTGACGCAGCGGACGGGATTGATTTCCTGGAAGCGCCGCGCCTGATCACGCTTTAGCATTTGCGCGTGATCTGATCCGAAAACCGGTTCCCACTTTTCGGGATCACGCGCTAGCCGATTTTCCCCAGCGCCGGGAATGTCTCCAGCAACCAGAAGCTCGCGGTGGCGATGAAGCCGGTGAGGAAGGCGATGCCGGTCAGCACCAGCAAAGCGCCCATCACCTTCTCAACAACGCCGAGATGTTTGCGAAAGCGCGCCAGGAAAGCGGCGAACGGCTCGACCGCAAAAGCGGCCAGCAGGAATGGAATGCCGAGCCCAAGCGAGTAGACTGCAAGCAGTCCCGCGCCTTTCGCCACTGTCGCTTCGGATGCGGCGACCGCAAGGATCGCAGCCAGGATCGGGCCGATGCAGGGCGTCCACCCGAAGGCAAAAGCCAGCCCCATCACATAAGCGCCCCACAACCCGGCGGGCTTTGGCACCTCGACGCGCTTTTCGACCATCAGGAAGGCCAGGCGGAATACGCCGAGGAAGTGCAGCCCCATGATGATGATGGCGACGCCCGCAATCTTCGACAGGATGTCCGAATAGACCCGGACCAGCCCGCCAACGGCACTGGCGCTGGCGCCAAGCGCGACGAAGACCGTGGTGAAGCCCAGCACGAACAGCATCGCGCCGAGCACTGTTTCGCGGCGGACGCGCGGCTCCGGTTCCTTATCCGCGAAACGCTCCAGCGACAGGCCGGAGAGATAGACCAGATACGGCGGCACCAGCGGCAATACGCAGGGCGACAGGAAGCTGATCAGCCCCGCGACCAGCGCGGCGGGAATGGAAACATCGGTGGCCATGGCTCCTAGATGCATGCGGAGATACGTCTCTGCAAGCGCAACGGACACAACTGACGGCAATATGACTCTTTTTGATCTGCTATGTTCAGCCCGTCCTTCGAGGCTCCCCCGGCTCAAGGCCGGGGTCGCACCTCAGGATGACGGGGAAATGGCTGATGAAAGCACCATGCGCAATCTGATTACCGATGTTGAGGGTGTCCGGGTCGGCCATGCCGGCGCCGCGAAGCTTGGCTCCGGCGTCACGGCCCTCATTTTCGACGAACCCGCTGTTGCCGGCATCGATATCCGCGGCGGCGGGCCCGGCACGCGCGAGACCGCCCTGCTCAATCCGGAACGCACCGTCGGCGCCATCGATGCCATCACGCTGTCCGGCGGCTCGGCCTTCGGGCTCGATGCACCGTCCGGTGTGCAGGCCTGGCTGCGCGAACAAGGCCGCGGCTATTCCATCGGCAATGCGGTGGTGCCTATTGTCCCGGGCGCGATCCTGTTCGATCTGTTGAGCGGCGGCGACAAGAACTGGGGCCGTTATCCGCCCTATCGCGAGCTCGGCTATGAGGCGGCCGGCAATGCGAGCAAGGACTGCGCGCTCGGCAGCGTCGGCGCGGGGCTTGGCGCAACCACCGTCAACATGAAAGGCGGGTTCGGCTCGGCCTCCGCCATCTCCGAAGGCATCACCGTCGGTGTCATGGCCGCGGTCAACGCTGTCGGCAGCGTCACGATCGGCGAGACAAAGCATTTCTGGGCCGCACCCGTCGAGCAGAATAACGAGTTCGGCGGATGCGGCTTTCCATCCCCAACACCAGCCGATGCTCTGGAGCCGCAGATGAAAGGCGGGGCGCGCACCAGCACGACGCTGGTCGTGGTCGCGACCGATGCGCTGCTGACAAAGGCGCAGTGCAAACGTCTCGCCGTGATGGCGCAGACCGGAATGGCGCGCGCGATCTATCCCGTGCATACGCCACTCGATGGCGACGTGTTGTTTGCTGCCGCA
Source organism: Bradyrhizobiaceae bacterium (assembly GCA_947481685.1). Classification (GTDB taxonomy): domain Bacteria; phylum Pseudomonadota; class Alphaproteobacteria; order Rhizobiales; family Xanthobacteraceae; genus CANKHA01. The sequence goes on along the minus strand of CANKHA010000018.1, from coordinate 18,690 downwards.
ACGGGAAAAAAGGCGCTGACCGATCCGACCTATGGATTCTCCCGGCTTGGCGTGGTCGCAGCGAATGTCACAGCACGCGCCATCGCCCGCGCCATTTATGAAGCAACAGCGCTGCCCTTCCCGGGCGCGCTGCCGAGCTGGCGGGACAAATTCGCGGGTTGAACCGGACCGTGGCGCTGTGCGTTACTGAGCCATGCCATCGAGCGTGATCCAGGACTTTTCCTACAACGTGGCGAGCCGCCTGCTGGTGGTGACCTTCGTCACCGGCCGCATCTATGCCTACGCCGAGGTGCCGCCGGATGTGGTGAATGCATTCCGCAATTCGGGATCGCGTGGGCGTTTCTTCAATACGGAAATCCGCGACGGCTACGATTGCCGCGAGATCACAAACAAGAGACTTAAAGAAAACGCTCCGCTGCGTATGGCGCCGGATCACAGAACGGTGTCGCGCCGGTAACGAGATCGGCGACCAGCCTGCCGGTCACAGCGCCCAGCGTCAGGCCCCAATGCGCGTGGCCGTAGGCCAGCCACATCGCCTTTTGTCCCGGCGCAGGCCCGATCACCGGACGCGAATCCCAGAAGCACGGCCGCTTGCCGAGCCATGTGGGCTCCTGCACCTGCTCGCCCAGCGGATAAACCTCAAGCGCACGCGGCATCAGGCGATCGAACTGCACCGGCGTCGGCGCCGCATCGCGCTCTGCGAATTCCGCGCCGGTGGTGACGCGGATACCTTGCTCCATCGGAGTGACGCAATAACCGACATCCGGGTCCACCACCGGACGCGTCATCGGAACGCTCCCGGCCAGTTTGAAATGGCGGTGATAACCGCGCTTGATGCCGAGCGGCAGATCGATGCCCAACGGCTTCAGCACATCCGGCGCCCAGGGCCCGAGCGCCATCACCACGTTCTGCGTATCGAGCGGGCCCTGGGCGGTATCGACGCGCCAGGCCGATCCGTTGCGATGCAGCGTGCGTGCGTCGCCGATCAGCGTGACCCCGCCGAGCGCCTGGTAGCGCGCGGCATAGGCTTTGGTCACGGCGAGCGGATTGCTCAGGCTCGCCGCCCCCGGCCAGAACAATGCACGCTGGAAATTCGGCTTCAACGCAGGCTCAAGCTTGAGCATTTCGCGCGGCGTGAGCATCCGATAGGGAATCCCGAGTTCGTCGGCGAGATTGAGCTCGGGCATCATGCGGTTGAACGTTGTGTGGCTGCGATAGATCTTGGCCCAGCCGTTCTTGCGCAGATATTGCAGCGCGCCTGATTCCGTCATCAGCGCTTCATGCTCGGCCACCGCGCGCGAAAACAGCGGCCGCATCGCCTTGGCGAAAGCCAGTTGATTTTCCGGGCTGGCCTGAAGCCAGAACTGAAACAGCCAGGGCGCAACCTTCGGCAGGAAGGCCAGGTGATAATTTGCCTCGGTCGCCTGCTTCAGCCCGACGCGGAGGAGGTTGACCAGGCCGGGCGGAAAGGTGGGCGGAAACACCGTCTCACCCTCTATCACCCCGGCATTGCCGTAGGAGGTCTCCTCGCCGGGCGCCCGCAGATCCAGCATCGCGACCGACAGCCCACGCTTCGCGAGGTGAAGCGCCACAGAGGTGCCGACAATGCCGGCGCCCAGCACGACGGCGTCCGTTCGAGCCATGGGAGTGATTCCGTCCGTTGAGGCTATTTTCTGCCATGCCACCAAGGCGGAAGCACGACAATGTTGTAGGCAATCCCTCGCCCGTTTTAGACAACTCTAACGCTGTGGAAACTCCCTGCCGGCCCGCCGTTGCCCGGCTTTCTGTGACATGGTACCCGAACGTGCCTGAGGAGATCTGTCTGCATGAACCGCCCGCTGCTGATCTCGCCGTCTATTCTGGCCTCGGATTTCGCCAGGCTGGGCGAGGAAGTGCGCGCGGTCGAAACCGCCGGCGCCGACTGGATCCATGTCGATGTGATGGACGGGCATTTCGTGCCCAACATCACCATCGGACCGGATGTGGTGAAGGCCCTGCGGCCGCACTCGAAGAAAATCTTCGACGTGCATCTGATGATCGCGCCGTGCGATCCGTTCCTCGAAGCTTTCGCCAAGGCGGGCTCGGACATTATCACCGTGCATGTGGAGGCGGGCCCTCACCTGCATCGTTCGCTGCAAGCCATCCGCGCGCTCGGCAAGAAAGCAGGCGTATCGATCAACCCCGGCACGCCGGAATCGACCATCGAATATGTGATCGACATGGTCGATCTCGTCCTGGTGATGTCGGTGAACCCGGGCTTTGGCGGACAGGCCTTTATCAAATCGGCGGTGGAAAAGATTTCGCGCATCAAGGCGATGGTGGGCGGAAGGCCGATCGACATCGAAGTCGATGGCGGCATCACGGCGGAAACCGCACCGCTGGTCACCGCGGCGGGCGCCAATGTGCTGGTGGCCGGCTCGGCTATCTTCAAGGGCGGCACCGTGGATGCCTACCGCTCCAACATTTCCTCTATCCGCCATGCCGCATCGCTGGCGCGTGGCGAAGCGGCATAACACCATGAAACACATCGGCGCGATCATGGGGCTGCTGTTGATTGCCGGGATGCAGACGGCCGCTGCCGCCGACGCGGAAGTCAAAGCCATTGGCTTTTCCCCGGACGGCCGCTACTTCGCCTTCGAGCAAAGCGGCACAGACGCGTCCGGCTCATACACGACGACAGTACCGATGGACGTCGCGGAAAATCGTCTGCTGAAAGGCAGCACGATGACTTATGGGAACGACGATGCGGCCAAACTGAAGAAAATCCGCGCGGCGACGTCGAAGCTGCTCAGGAAGCTGAAGATCTCTCCCAAGGGCAATCTTTCCGTCTCGGTGCCGGACATCCAGGTGGGGCAGTTCGAAGAAGGCTCGTACAAGCTGCTCGCCGTGCCGAGCAAATGGTTCGGCCCGGAATCATGGCTGTCGATCCGTCAGTTCAAGATGGTCGATCGCTGCAAGAATACGCAGAACAATCCTATCGGATTTTCGCTGGCGCTCGAACGCAAGACTGCACCGGCCGTTCAGCTGGCGCACGATCTGACGATCCCGGATTCGCGCGGTTGTCCCACCGGCTACCGTGTTGTCGAAGCCCATGCGCGTCAACTGAAAGAAGGACCGGTGGCGCTTGCCGTGATCGTGCAAACGCTCGGGCCTGGCCTTGAAGGCGGCAACCGCAGCTTCATTGCGCTGACCACCCGCGTACCCGCCGATAAAAAGTGAGAATACCTCTCGCGCTATTTGTCGTCGCGATCGGCACACAAGCGGCTCTCGGCTACGACGCTTCCGCTCTCAAAGTGATCGGCTTCTCCCCTGACGGGCGCTATTTTGCGCTTGAAGAAAATGGCGATAACGAAGGCGGGCACTACACCACAACAATCGTGATGGACGTCGCAAAGAGCCGTTCAGTGAGCGGCAGCCCTTTCGTCGGCATCGAAGACAACGAAACCCTCGACAAGGCCAACGCCCGCGCCGCGAAGATGATCGAGACATTGGGTATTTCAAAACAGCCGTCTCTTACGGTCACCGTGCCTGAGGCCAAGGCGCAGGAGACGGCAGATAGCACCCCGGTCGACAAGATTCGCGAAGCCGCCGTGAAAGTGCTGACCTTGCCCGACGGCTTTGGGCCCGGCGCCCGTTTGACGCTGACCCACTCCACCCGCCCTTCGCGCAAATGCGACAAGGGCGAGGACGGCGCCGCTGTGATCCGGCTGCGGCTGGAGAAAAAGGCGGCGAAGCCTGTTCAGATCAGCGGCGCGCGGAATATCCCTTCTCCCGAAGATTGCCTGATCGGCTACGGCATCGCCGAGGCGCATGTGCTCCACCTGCCTGACGGCGGAAGCGCCCTCGCGGTGATCGTCCAGTATTTCTATAATGGTTTCGAAGGCACGGACCGGCGCTTCATGGCGGTCACGGCACGCATTCCCGCTCTTAGACAGTGAGCTCGTTATGATCCCACGTTATTCCCGCCCTGAGATGACCGCCATCTGGTCGCCCGAGACCAAATTCCGCATCTGGTTCGAGATCGAGGCCCATGCGGCCGACGCCATGGCCGAGCTTGGCATCATCCCGAAGGAAGCCGCGAAGAAGGTCTGGGAAAAGGGCAAGGACGCGAAGTTCGACGTGGCGCGCATCGATGCCATCGAGGCGGAGGTCAAGCACGACGTCATAGCCTTCCTGACGCATCTGTCCGAGATCGTCGGCCCGGAAGCACGCTTCGTGCATTCCGGCATGACCTCGTCCGACGTGCTCGATACCTGCCTGAACGTGCAGTTGGTCCGCGCCGCAGACCTGCTGATCGCCGACACCGACAAGCTGCTTACCGCGCTCAAGCGCCGCGCCTTCGAATACAAGATGACGCCGACCATCGGCCGTTCGCACGGCGTCCACGCCGAGCCGACCACCTTCGGACTCAAGCTGGCTCAGGCCTATGCTGAATTCAGCCGCGCCAGGGAACGGCTGGTTGCCGCGCGCAAGGAAGTGGCCACCTGCGCGATCTCCGGCGCGGTCGGCACCTTCGCGCAGGTCGATCCGCGCGTGGAAGAGCATGTCGCCAAGGCGATGGGGCTCGGCGTCGAGCCGGTATCGACACAGGTGATCCCGCGCGACCGCCATGCGATGTATTTCGCCACGCTTGGCGTCGTCGCCTCATCGGTGGAACGGCTCGCCATCGAGATCCGCCACCTCCAGCGCACCGAAGTGCTGGAAGCCGAGGAATTTTTCTCCGCCGGCCAGAAGGGCTCGTCGGCGATGCCGCACAAGCGCAACCCGGTGCTGACCGAGAACCTCACCGGCCTCGCGCGCATGGTGCGCGCCTATGCCCTGCCCGCGATGGAAAACGTTGCGCTCTGGCATGAACGCGACATATCGCATTCCTCGGTCGAGCGCATGATCGGCCCCGATGCCACCGTGACGCTCGACTTTGCACTGTCGCGCCTGGCCGGCGTCATCGACAAGCTGCTGGTCTATCCGGAGAACATGCAGAAGAATCTCGACCGCCTCGGCGGCCTCGTTCATTCGCAGCGCGTGCTGATCGCGCTCACGCAAAAGGGCATCGCGCGCGAGGACGCCTATCGTCTGGTGCAGCGCAACGCCATGCGGGTGTGGAATGGCGAAGGCGACTTCCTCACCTTCCTCAAGGCCGATCCTGAGGTGAAGGCCAAGATGACCGACCAGGAGATCGAGACCAATTTCGATCTCGGCTATCACTTCAAGCACGTCGATACGATTTTCAAGCGCGTGTTCGGCAGCTGAGGCTTCGAAAACGAAAGCATGTTCACAATCGATGCCGTGAGATCGTTGCTTCTGCCATTTGCGTTGCTGGGCTGGCTGACCGCATCGACAGCGAACGCCCAACTGGTCGACGAAAACCTGCTGTGGCCGCTGCCCGAAGGCTACAAAATCGGATTCCAGAACAAGGCCAACGGTATCCTCATGACCGAGGCCGTGCCCACGGGGGAAACCGTGGAGAGCTGGACGGAAATGGTGACCGTGCAGATTTTCTACGGTCGCAAGAGTCCGCCGGCCCAGGCCAAAGCCAGCATGGAAAATCTGTGGACGCGCGACTGCGAAGGCAGCACATCGCATCCCGTGTTCAGCGGACAGGAAAATGGCTACCCCGTCGTCCTCTGGCTGATGTCCTGTCCGTTGAACAAGCAAAGCGGCAAACCGGAGATCACCTGGATGAAGGCGATTGGCGGCAACGACAGCCTTTATGTAATCCAAAAGGCTTTCAAGTTTGAGCCATCGAAAGAACAGATCGTCCAGTGGACGCAATATCTTCGGAAAGTGGCGGTCTGCGACACGCGCCGGCCGGACCGGTCATGCCCGGCGGCGTGGCCGAAGTAACCACTTCTCGCATGGGTAATAGATTGGCCACGCACGGCTGGTGTAAACAGGCGCCATGGCAGCGCCTACGATTCTTGTCTTTGACTCCGGCCTCGGCGGGCTCACGGTCTATCGTGAGATCGCGGCGGCGCGCCCGGACGCGCGGCTGATCTATTCCGCCGATGACGAAGCTTTTCCCTACGGACCGATGGAAGAGAGCAAGCTCATCCTCCGGGTGCTGGCGGTGGTCGGCGCGCTGATCGAGAAACATCGACCCGATCTCGCGGTCATTGCCTGCAACACCGCATCGACGATTGTTCTCCCGGATCTGCGCGCGCGTTTCACCCTGCCCTTCGTCGGCACGGTGCCGGCAATCAAGCCGGCTTGCGCAGCCTCCGCCACCAGGCGCGTGTCGGTGCTCGGCACCGAAGCCACCGTGCAGCGCGAATATACCCGCAAGCTCATCGCGGAATTCGCCAACGGCACCGACGTGACGCTGATCGGCTCGGCGCGGCTGGCGCGTTTCGCGGAAGCCGAGTTGCGGGGCGAGCCGGTTGCGGATCGCGAGATCGCGGACGAAATCGCGGGCTGCTTCATCGACAGCGACGGCCGCCGCACCGATACCGTTGTGCTGGCCTGCACGCATTACCCGCTGCTGCTGCACCGCTTCCGTCAGGTTGAGCCCTGGCCGGTGACTTACCTCGATCCCGCGCCCGCCATTGCCCGCCGGGTCGGCCAGCTCCTGGGCCCCGCCCGGGACGCAGAACCGGGGCTATCCGCCCAGATGGTCACGACACTGGGCCAAAAGCCCCCTGCGGAACTCGAAAAGGCCCTGTTTTCCTTCGGAATCAAGGAATTCGGCGGGATTTCGGTTTGACCTCAAGTCGTTTTGCCCCTAGAAACCAGCCGTTGGCTGGGCCCTCGGGCCCAGTTGGCGTTTCTGCACCCGTGGATCCTGCCGAGCCTTCGGTATGGAGCCTGTCGGTCCCGGAAATTCCGGGACAGTAGGAGGGCGCGGTTCCTCACAATACGACATCGACACAAAGGGAACGCGATGACAAAGCGTAGCGAAGCCAAGTACAAACTCGACCGCCGCATGGGCGAGAACATCTGGGGCCGTCCGAAGAGCCCCGTGAATCGCCGCGAATATGGCCCCGGCCAGCACGGCCAGCGCCGCAAGGGCAAGCTCTCCAACTACGGCGTGCAGCTGCGCGCCAAGCAGAAGCTCCGCGGTTACTACGGCAACATTTCCGAGAAGCAGTTCCGCGGCATCTACGACGAAGCCATCCGCATGCGCGGTGACTCCGGCGCGAACATGATCGGCCTCCTGGAGCGCCGTCTCGACGCGATGATCTATCGCGCCAAGTTCGTTCCGACCGTCTTCGCCGCACGCCAGTTCATCAACCACGGCCACATCAAGGTGAACGGCCGCAAGGTCAACATCCCGAGCTATCGCGTGAAGGCCGGCGACACCATCGAGATCAAGGAGTCGTCCAAGCAACTCGTGATCGTTCTGGAATCCGCGCAGCTCACCGAGCGCGACGTGCCGGAATATATCGAAGCCGATCACGGCAAGATGACCGCCAAGCTGGTGCGCATTCCGCTGATCGCCGACGTGCCTTACGCGGTCAAAATGGAGCCGCATCTGGTCGTCGAATACTACTCGCGCTGATTCGATTTCGAATCACCTCAACTGTTTTTCATCGAAAACCCCGGCCTTGCGGCCGGGGTTTTTGTTTGTTGCAGTGCACTGAACCGCGATTTACCGGGGGAAAGCTGCCCACTCCATGTGCAATTGTTGTTGGACTGCCGCTTTGTTTGATACTCTTTGCAGGTGCTTGAGTTGCCTTGCGTTCTTTAAGGGGAAATTACACCCAGGGAGAAATACACATGGACAGACTTGCAACGGTAAAGGGTTGGATCGGCGCGCTCACGGACATCGGCTTGATGCTATTGGCATTGGGCATCGTGGCGAGCCTGCTCGCGGGGGCGAACGCACCGTTCCTCGGCAACCCGGTCGGAAATATCGTCACCTTGGTCAAGGACCTCGGCTCCAACGGCCTCGTCGGCCTCATCGCTCTCGGCATCATTCTGTGGCTGTTCTCGAACCGCAGAGTGGCCTGATACTCTGGATGCCGGCCTGATCGAAGGGCCGGCACTCGGTTTATTCACGTCTTGAACAAGCTGGATGGGGTGCCCCTTCCCCATCCATGTTCCTGCATGAATTGTGAGTGATGACGATGATTGAACGCATCGAAATGGCCAAACGTTATCTTTGGACCTTCGTGGAGCTCGGCTTCCTCGCGCTCCTGTCGATTATCCTGATCTATTTGCTGCTGGGCGCGGGCTCCGGCGAATATGTTACGTCGGTGGCGGGCAACGTCGCGAAGTTCGCGAACGAGGCGAGCACCAGCCTGATCGGAATCGGGATTATTCTCGCGATCGTTTATCTGATCACGCAACGCCTGCGCGCTTAGAAGACGAAGCATCGGTGCGAGGAACGCGCCGCGTCGCGCTACGCCTGCGCGTGCGTCTTACCGGCGAGGCCGTTGTCCTGCATCACCTGCTGCAACTCGCCCGCCTGGAACATCTCGCGGATGATGTCACAGCCGCCGACGAACTCGCCCTTCACGTAGAGCTGGGGAATGGTCGGCCATTGCGCATAGGCCTTGATGCCTTCGCGGATCTCCTCGGACTCCAGCACGTTGATGCCTTTGTAAGGCACGCCAAGGTGGTCGAGGATCTGCACCACCTGGCCGGAGAATCCGCATTGCGGAAACTGCGGCGTGCCCTTCATGAAGAGCACGACGTCGTTGCTCTTCACTTCGTTCTCGATGAACTGCTGGATGCTCATGTCGTCGCTCTCTCTTTCCTAAGCATGATCTTGTCCGAAAACCGGTTCCCGCTTTTCGGGATCATGCTGTTCCTTGCGCGATCTCGCGCGCTAAGCGTCGGGTATCCCCGTTTGCAAGGCCAGCGCATGCAGCGCGCCGCCCATCTGTCCTTTTAGAGCTTCGTACACCAACTGGTGCTGCTGAACGCGTGACTTGCCACGGAAAGTCTCGGAAATCACCGTGGCGGCATAATGGTCGCCGTCGCCGGCAAGGTCGCGGATGGTCACGGCGGCGTCAGGAATGCCGCTTTTGATCAGCCGCTCGATTTCATTGGCGTCCATCGGCATTGTATTGGTCCGTCAGGCCGCGCTCCCCGCCATGTAACCCGGCAACCAGCCTTCGAAGCGGCTCACAAGTGTCGATATAAGAATGGGACGCTCGGACCCCAAAATCAATGCGTGGCCGGCAGTTCTGCCAAGCCTTTGCGCCGGGACACCCGCTTTGGCGGCCTTTTCCAGCATAGCCGCGGCGTCCGCCGCTTTTACCGTGACGACGTAACGCGCCTGGTCCTCGCCAAACCAGAAAGCATGGGGCACGGGGTCCGCAGCGGCTTCCAGTTCGGCGCCGATGCCCGACGCCATGGCCATTTCCGCCAGCGCCACCAGCAGGCCACCGTCCGACAGGTCATGCACGGCGGTCGCTTGCCCACCCGTGATCAGGCCGCGCACGAAATCCCCGTGCTTGCGCTCGGCTGCGAGATCGACCGGCGGAGGAGCACCCTCTTCCCGCCCGCAGACATCGCGCAGATAGAGCGACTGGCCGAGCCAGCCGGGCGCGCCGCCGATCAGCAGGATGGTTTCGCCTTCCGCCTTGAAGGCCAGCGTTGCGGATTTCGTGAAGTCATCGAGCAGGCCGACGCCGCCGATGGTGGGTGTCGGCAGGATGCCGCGACCCTGCGTCTCGTTGTAGAGCGACACGTTGCCGGACACGACCGGGAAATCGAGCGCCTTGCAGGCCTCGCCGATGCCGCGCACGCAGCCGACGAACTGCCCCATGATCTCCGGCTTTTCGGGATTGCCGAAATTCAGATTGTCGGTGATCGCGAGCGGGCGCGCGCCGACGGCGGTGAGATTGCGCCACGCTTCCGCCACCGCCTGCTTGCCGCCCTCGAACGGATCGGCCTCGCAATAGCGCGGCGTCACGTCCGACGTCATCGCAAGACCCTTCGGCCCGTCGAGCACACGCACAACGGCAGCGTCGCCACCGGGCCGCTGGAAGGTGTTGCCGCCGATGATGTGGTCGTATTGCTCCCAGACCCAGCGCTTGGACGCGAGGTCCGGCGTGCCGATGAGATGCTCGAGCGCCGCAACAATGCCCATAGGAGCTTTCACATCGGTGGCCTTGATCACCGGCAGTTTCGGCGTCTCTGTGAAGGGCCGGTTGTACACCGGCGCTTCGGTACCAAGCTCCTTGATCGGGAGATCGGCCATCACCTCGCCGCGATGCTTCACGATGAAGCGGGTGCTCGCTGTCGTCTCGCCAACTACCGCGAAGTCGAGCCCCCATTTGCGGAAGATCGCCTCGGCCTCTTTTTCCTTCTCGGGCTTGAGCACCATGAGCATGCGCTCCTGGCTCTCCGACAGCATCATCTCGTAGGCGCTCATGCCCTCTTCGCGGCACGGCACCTTGTCGAGATCGAGCGTGACGCCGAGATTGCCCTTCGCGCCCATCTCGGTCGCGGACGACGTGAGTCCCGCCGCGCCCATATCCTGAATCGCGATGACGCAATCCTTCGCCATGATCTCGAGACAGGCTTCCAGCAACAGCTTCTCGGAGAAAGGATCGCCGACCTGCACGGTCGGGCGCTTTTCCTCCGCGCCTTCGCCAAATTCAGCCGAGGCCATGCTGGCGCCATGAATGCCGTCGCGGCCGGTCTTGGAGCCGAGATAGACAATCGGCATGCCGACGCCGGACGCCGCCGCGTAGAAAATCTTGTCGGCCTCCGCGAGACCGACCGCCATCGCGTTAACGAGGTTGTTGCCGTCGTAACGGGTGTGGAAGCGCACCTCGCCGCCCACGGTCGGCACGCCGAAGGAATTGCCATAGCCACCGACGCCCGCGACGACGCCCGACACGAGATGGCGGGTTTTCGGATGCGACGGATCGCCGAAGCTCAATGCATTAAGGCACGCGATCGGCCGCGCGCCCATGGTGAAGACATCGCGCAGGATGCCGCCGACGCCCGTGGTCGCGCCCTGATAGGGCTCGATATAGCTCGGGTGGTTGTGGCTCTCCATCTTGAACACCGCCGCGAGCCCGTCGCCGATATCGATCACGCCGGCATTTTCGCCCGGCCCCTGGATCACCCAGGGCGCGCTGGTGGGAAGCCCCTTCAGATGCACGCGGGAGGATTTGTAGGAGCAGTGCTCGTTCCACATCGCCGAGAAGATGCCGAGTTCGGTCATCGTCGGCTCGCGGCCGATCAGATCGAGGATGCGCTGATACTCATCGGGCTTGAGCCCGTGCTCGGCAACGAGTTTGGGGGTGATTTTGGTTTCGTTCGGGTTCACGTCACGCCGCCTTGAGGTGATCGACCAGCCCCGAGAACAATCCGCGCCCTTCGGTATTGCCGATGACCGTTTCGACGTGGTTTTCCGGATGCGGCATCATGCCGAGCACGTTGCCCTTGCCGTTGAGAATACCGGCGATGCCGTTGAGCGCGCCATTGTGGTTCCAGTTCGGATCGAAGATGCCGTCCGGCGACGAATAGCGGAACAGCACGCGGCCCTCGCCTTCCAGCTTCGCGATGGTCTCGCCGTCGGCGATGTAATTGCCCTCGCCATGCGCCACCGGCACGCGGATCACCTGGCCCGCGTTGTAGCTGCGGGTAAACGGCGTGTCGGAACGCTCGACCTTCAGATAGACATCGCGGCAGATGAATTTGAGATTCTGGTTGCGCATCAAAACGCCCGGCAGCAGGCCGGACTCGCACAGGATCTGGAAGCCGTTGCAAACGCCGAGCACCAGCCCGCCTTTGGCAGCGAAGTCCGTCACCGCAACCATGATCGGGGAGCGCGCCGCGATGGCGCCGCAGCGCAGGTAATCGCCGTAGCTGAAGCCGCCGGGGATCACGATGAGATCGGTGCCCGTGGGAATTTCGGTGTCTGCATGCCACAGCATCGCCGGCTCCTTGCCGGAGACGAGCTTCAGCGTGCGCGCCATGTCGCGCTCGCGATTAATTCCGGGGAAGACGACGACAGCGGATTTCATTTTATCCATCTCAACAAGTTGGCGTCACCGGTTCCACGTTCGACCTTGAAGTGATGAGCCAAAATTTCCTTTACCTGATCTTTCAAAGCTTCCAGCGGCCTATTCTGTTGTGAGAAAATAAGAGTGAACGCAACGCGATTGTCGCTGAATCCTGCGATAATTGTGCTCGAACTGGAATTTTCCACACAAGTGGCCTTCCCGAACAAGCCCCCCACCGACAAATCGAACGGCTGACAAACAGCCGGCGGTACGGAGAAGCTACTATCCCGCATAAACGAGCGCCGCAGGGCTGCACGCAAAATCCCCTCGCCATCCTTAGCAGCGGCAATCCATTCATGGTGGTCGATGAACGAACCAGAGATTTCCGGCTCATCAGGACACGGCGTCCTCTGGCTCGCGACATAGTCGGGAAACTGCGCGAGCAAGCCGAGTTGCTCTGCGGTAGGCTCATTCAAACACTTAAAAGAGAAAGTTCCGTGAAAATCGTAGTAACCGTCGCGCCAACGACCGTCAGTAGGCACCAAAGCAAATGATCGAAGCTGATCGCCGCACTGTTCCAGAAATCCAGCCCCCCAACGCCGTTGGCTGACAAGAGGCTCGCAGGAGTCACTTGCCGACCCAGCCGGGCCGTAAAGGATCGTCGCAAGGAAAATCCCGACCAGAAAGGCTGCCGACTTCAGTCCCAAGAAGACAACGGACTTCATATCCACGATATGGAAAGAGCGGCCGGTTGGGGCAAGCTCATCCCATCACCTCGATGCGGTAATTCTCGATCACGGTATTGGCCAACAGCTTATCGGCGGCGTCTTTCAGCGCGGCTTCCGCGCCGGCCTTGTCGCTGCCTTCCAGCTCGATGTCGAAGACCTTGCCCTGGCGCACGCTCGCGACGCCAGCAATGCCGAGGGAGCGCAGTGCTCCCTCGATGGCCTTGCCCTGCGGATCCAGGACGCCGGATTTGAGAGTGACGGTGACGCGCGCCTTCACCGTTCAGCTCTTTACGAGTACCGGGCCGGTGCCCTGCGGGCGTTCGCCTTCGGCCACGATGCCGAGACGCTTGGCGACTTCGGTATAGGCCTCGATCAGGCCGCCCATGTCGCGGCGGAAACGATCCTTGTCCATCTTGTCGTTCGACTTGATGTCCCACAGGCGGCACGAGTCCGGCGAGATCTCGTCGGCGACGACGATCCGCATCATCTCGTTCTCCCACAGGCGGCCGCATTCCATCTTGAAATCGACCAGACGGATGCCGACGCCGAGGAAAAGGCCCGAGAGGAAATCGTTGACGCGGATGGCAAGCGCCATGATGTCGTCGATCTCCTGCGGCGTGGCCCAGCCGAAGGCAGTGATGTGCTCTTCCGACACCATCGGGTCGTTGAGCGCGTCGTTCTTGTAATAGAATTCGATGATCGAGCGCGGCAACTGGGTGCCTTCCTCTATGCCGAGCTTCTGCGACAGCGAGCCGGCGGCGACATTGCGCACCACGACTTCGAGCGGAACGATCTCCACTTCGCGGATCAACTGCTCGCGCATGTTGAGTCGGCGAATGAAGTGCGTCGGAACGCCGATATCGTTCAGATGCTGGAAGACATATTCCGAGATGCGGTTATTGAGGACACCCTTGCCCTCGATGATCTCGTGCTTCTTGGCATTGAACGCTGTCGCGTCGTCCTTGAAATGCTGGATCAAGGTTCCCGGCTCAGGTCCTTCGTAAAGGACTTTGGCCTTGCCTTCGTAAATGCGACGGCGGCGGCTCATCGGAGTATACCGTGGTTTGAGAAAATCCATTGTGCCGTGGCTCCATTTCAGTTCGAGTGGTCCGCGGCGGCGGAACCGGATGGCACGATTCGTTAAGTGAATAGCCTATCCGGCCACGACGCAACCTATCCGATGGCAGTCCGCAGCACAATCGACAGGCTTGTGAATGCTCACAGGTGGTGCGCGAATCGGCCCCGTTGCCTTGACCCTATTGGGCCGATATGCAAGGCGCGCGGGACAGCCCCGCGCAGAGCAATATCCATCGGCGGCGAGGAGAAATTATGACGACTTTCGACAAGCGTGAGGAAGGTTTCGAAAAGCAGTTTGCCCACGATGAGGACCTGCGTTTCAAGGCCACCGCCCGCCGCAACAAGCTGCTCGGCAAATGGGCCGCGGAAAAGCAGGGCCTCAGCGGCGATGCTGCCGATGCCTATGCCAAAGAGGTCGTGATGGCGGATTTCGAGGAAGCCGGCGACAACGACGTTTTTCGCAAAATCCGCGCGGATTTCGATGCCAAGGGCGTCACGGCATCCGACGAGGATATCCGCAGCCAGATGATGACTCTGCTGGCGCAGGCAGTCATCGAGATCAAAGCCAGCGGCTAGTCACTTCTTTGTGCCCGGGGCCGGAATAATCGCGCGCCCCCGAGGTTTATCCTGCTGATCGAGACGGCACACAGAAGCCGTCCAACGGAGGAACACAATGATCAAGGTCGCTCGCATATCCTTTCTTGCATCGGCAACGCTGCTTGCGCTCGGCGCAAGCCTCTCAGCGCAGCAAAGTGCGATGACGTTTTTTGTGACCAGCGCGGGGGTGGGCAAAGGCGCCGATCTGGGCGGTCTTGAGGGCGCGGACAAGCACTGCCAGGCGTTGGCGCAGGCTGCCGGAGCGGGTGGAAAAACCTGGCGGGCGTACCTGAGTACGCAAGGGACTGGCGCGGTGAATGCGCGCGACCGTATCGGCAAGGGTCCGTGGCAAAACGCCAAGGGCACAGTCGTCGCCAAGGACGTGGCCGAACTGCATGGCGCGAACAATCTCAACAAGCAGACCGCGCTGACCGAGAAAGGCGACGGTGTGCCCGGCCGTGGCGATCAACCCAACCAGCATGACATTCTCACCGGCTCACAAGCGGACGGCACCGCGTTTTCCGGCGACAAGGACATGACCTGCGGCAACTGGACCAAGAGCGGTGAAGGCTCGGCCATGCTCGGCCATGCCGATCGCACGGGCCTTACCGACGACCCGGTCGCGAAATCCTGGAACGCCTCGCACGGCTCGCGTGGGCCACAGGGTGGCTGCAGCCAGACCGATCTCAACAGCACCGGCGGCGCCGGACGGCTCTACTGTTTCGCGGCGAACTGAAGGCTCACGCCTCTAATTGATGGATGGTGCGGTTGGCGCGGCGCAGCCGCCCGCTCAGCTCGCGCCCCAACGCCGCGAGTAGCTTGATGGCAACCGCGGGCGCGCGCTCCGACAGCGCCGCGAAATCCGTCTCGCTGAGCGCGCAGCAAACAAGCTCGCTGTCGGCCCGGATCGAGGCCGAGCGCGGCCCCGCATCGAGGATCGCCAGTTCGCCGAACACCGTGCCCCGTGCAAAGGTCACAAGACGAATGTCTCCGCCCCCGGCCTGATGCAGGTAGGCACTCGCTGTGCCGCGCAAAATAATGAAGAGCTCCTTGCCCGGATCCCCTTCGGAGAAAATGACGCTGCCCTTCGTATGCACGACGCGCTTCAGATGCGGCGTTATGGCCGCGATGTCGTCCGGCACAAAGCCGCGCAGGATGCCGACCTCTTGCAGCGTGATCTCGTGATCGCCTTCCCGTTCGGGAAGCGCCTCCGTCAGCAGCTTGTCCTCGGCCCACTCGATGGCGCGATCGATATCGTCGAACACCGTCACGCTCTCCAGTACGCCGAGATCGCTGAGCCGCGCCGCCACCTCGCCTTGCCGGTTCAGCGCCAGATGCTGCCCCTTGCGCGCGAGATTGACACTCACGCCTGAGAGAATCTGCGCGCCGGTGGAATCGATCTCGTTGACGCGGCGAAGATCGAGCAGCAGCAGGCGGGCGTCACCAGCCATCGCAGCGTCGATCTCGTTGGCGAGCCGCTCGGCACTGCCGAAAAACAGCGCGCCTTCCAGTTCCATGGCGAGGATGCCGCCGCCCTTGCGCTCAAGCACCTCCATCTCGCGTGCGGTGCGCGACTTGCGTGAATGGATGGCGTCGCAGCGATAGATCCGGCGGATGTTGGAACGGCTCATCCGCAGCACGAACAGCATCACGGCGATGAAGATGCCGATGAAAACCGCGAGCACGATGTTCACCGTGATCGACAGCACCGCGACAATCAGAACGACCAGCAATTCAAGCATGATCAGCCGGCGCTGGCGCGTAGCGCTCGAGGCCACGCGCTTGATCATCTGCAGCGTCCAGGGATCGAAATGCTGGATCGCAACCACCATGATGACGGACGACAAGACGACGCGCGGGATCGCAGCCAGCAGCGGGAACAGCACGGATATAACCAGCAGCACCGCCGCGCCATTCACCAGCAACGAAAAAGGCGTGCGCCCACCGAAGGCGCGATTGACCAGGCTCGGACCGATATTGATGCCGCTGGTGATACCTCCGAAACCGCCGGCCACCATATTGCCGATGCCAAGCCGCACCAGCAGGCGGTCGCCGTCGATCTTGGCTGCTCCCGGCGCTGCGGCCAGCCGCGCGCAGAGCAAGGCGTCGATCGCGGCGATCAACGCCAGCGCCAGCGCACCGGCTACGATGGTCGGCAGGATATCGATAAGGCTGTCGTTGTTGAGCGACGCGAATTACGGTTTCGGCGCAGCCTCGGCCACATGCCCGATCACCGGCCCGAGGTGGGCGCCGAAACCCAGTGCCAGCAGCGCGTAATAGACCGCCGCGCCCAGCACCAGCCCGACCAGCAGCGGCGGCACCTTCGGCAAGAATTTCTTCGCGTTCCACATGGCAATGCCGGTGACGGCCGCAATCGCGATGCTCAATGGCTTCGCGCCGTCGAGTTGCCGGAAGACCGCGGTGTAGGGCGTGTTCCTGTCAAAGCCGAAGACATTGCCGAGCTGCACCAGAAACAGCAGCAGCGCCGCGGCGTTCTGAAAGCCGGCCATCACCGGATGCGGCGTGAACTTGATCAGCGTGCCGAGCCTGATCACACCAAACAGCATCTGGAAGAAGCCGGCGAGCACAACGATGGCAAAAAACACCACCAGAATCGCGGCGGGTCCGCCGGATTTCAGAAAAGCCGCGTCGGAATGCACGAGTTGATAAAGCAGCAGTCCGAGGAAGAAAGTACTGATGATGCGCGGCGCATAGAGCGTCGTCGTCCGGTCTCCCAGCACCACGCAGACCACGCCGACGATGAAGGCCGTGTAGAGACCCGCGAGCGCGCCACTGGCGAAATACTCATCGCCCAGCGCGACGAAGGCAAACATGCCGTAGCCCGCCGCCAGCGGGATCGCCAAAGCGGCGGACACGAGCCCGCCCGCCACGTCGTTGCGGATATGGGAAAGCCACGGGAGCGCCATGCGGTGAATCACTCAGGAAGGCCGATCGCCGTCCGGCAGACGACTAACGCATAGATTCCTAGCCGGAAACGGCCCCGCCAGCCATCCAAAGGTATGAGTTCCACTGGAACGTTCTCGCCAGCATCGGCGTTATGGCTCCGTATGTGCACCGTAGCGAAGATAGCAAATTCCGCTTTTGGCTATACTGGCGCCGTCGTCGGCGTCATCGCTGTCGCTTCGGTTGCGGCCTTCAATCTGCAAGGCGTAACGGCCAAGGCGCAGCGGCATTGGGATGCCGACGTAGATCGCATCGTGGCCAAGCAGCAGGAAAAGAAACGTCTGGTCGAATGGGCAGCGTTCGGTCAAGCCGATCCGCGTGGCGTTCGAGACGACGGAATTGAGACCGCGGTATTGACGACAAGTTCAGTGGACGCTGGCTCCCTCCTCGACACCTTCGACGTCATCGGCCCGCAAAAGGCGCAGGCTCAATCTGCGAAAAAGATCACCCACCGCACCGAACGGCGGCCCCAGCATTTCATCCCCACCGCTTTCGTGACATTGCCGAAGTTTGCGGCCAGCGCCACGGCGACGGTTTTAAAACTCCGCTAGATTTTGTCGCGCAATCTTGCGGCAAACCGGTTCCCACTTCGCCGGATTGCGCTTCAGGACATCGGCTCCGGCTCGGCCTGCTTTTTCGGTTCTTCCGGGAGCGGGATGAATTCCTTGTCGTCATGCACAGGAAGCTTGAAGCGTCCGGCTTGCCAGTCCGCTTTCGCCTGCTCGATGCGTTCCTTGCGCGACGACACGAAATTCCACCAGATATGCCGCTCACCCAAAGGCTCACCGCCCAGCAGCATCACGGTTGACGGCTCCTGTGCCGTGATCGTGGCATCGCCCGCGCCGAACACCAGCATCGTGCCGGCATCGTAAGTGTGGCCGTCGTGCTCGACATGACCGTGCACCACATAGGCCGCACGCTCGGCATGCTCCGGCGGCAGATCGATCTTCGCGCCAGTGTCCATTTCCGCATGCAGATAGAACAGCGGCGAATGCGTCTTCACGGCGTTGCGCAGGCCAAAAGCGCTGCCGGCAATCAGCCGCGCCTCTATGCCCTTGTCGCGGAACACCGGAAGCTCGGTGTCGGCGTAATGCACGAAGCCCGCGGCGGATTCCTCGTCGCACTCCGGCATCGCAACCCAGGCCTGCAAGCCGTGCAAAGGTCCTCCGGTCTGGCGCAGCCCATCGAAGCGTTCCGAATGCGCGATGCCCTGCCCCGCCGTCATCCAGTTCAGTGCGCCGGGCCGGATCACCTGCTCAAACCTCAGGCTGTCGCGATGGGTGATCTCGCCCTCGAACAGATAAGTGACGGTGGACAAACCGATATGCGGATGGGGTCGCACATCGGTGTCGCGCGGCACGTTCGGCGGGAACTGCAGCGGCCCCATGTGATCGAGGAAGACAAAGGGGCCCACCATC
>CANKHA010000017.1 GCA_947481685.1 Bradyrhizobiaceae bacterium | reverse complement strand
CTCGCGATGCTCGACCCATGACGGCTGACATCCGGGACGATACGGGCGCAGCCCGCCGCGTGATCGTCGCCGGCGTCGTCGGCAATGTGCTCGAATGGTACGACTTCGCATTGTTCGGCGTGCTCGCCCCCTTTATTGCCTCGCATTTCTTTCCGTCCGCCGATCCGCTGGTGGGCCTGATCAACAGCTACGCAGTCTTTGCGCTCGGATTTCTGGCGCGGCCGCTCGGCGGCATCATTTTCGGCCATATTGGCGATCGCTTTGGGCGGCGTCAGGCGCTCACGTTGTCGGTGTGCATGATGGCGATCCCGACATTCCTGATGGGGTTGCTGCCGACTTATGAAAGCGTTGGTATCTGGGCGCCGATCCTGCTGCTCATTCTGCGTCTTGTGCAGGGTGTATCTGCGGGCGGTGAATTTTCCGGCTCAATCATCTTCTTGGTGGAGCAGGCGCCCGATCACCGCCGCGGCGTATATGGCAGCGTCGCGAATTTCGGCGCGATGATCGGTGGTCTGCTCGGCGCTGCCGTCGGCTGGATGATCTCCGAAATGCTGTCGCCCGGGGCGATGCAGGAGTGGGGCTGGCGCGTGCCGTTCCTCACCGGAATCCTGGTCGGCTTCTTCGGACTGTGGGCGCGTATCGGCGTGCCGGACACCCCGGTGTTCGCGGAGCTTGCTGCTTGCGATCGCCTGCCAAACCAGCCGTTGCGCACAGCGTTGCGCACGGAATGGCGGCAGATGATGATCGCCGCCGGACTGAACTGGAGCGCGTCGGTCGGCTATTATGTCGTGTTCGTCTGGTTCATCAGCAACATAAGCGAGATCATCGGGCTGCCTTACCAGACAGCGCTCGGCATCGGCACCTTTGGCCTGGTCGCGGGTTTGCTGGCAACGCTGGCGACGGGACACTTCTCGGACATCATCGGCCACCGGCGGATGCTGATCGTGGGCTCGATGGCGACCGTGGTGTTATCCGTTCCGCTATTGCTGCTCGCGGCCACCGGTACGCTTCCGGCCGTTGTACTTGCGCAGTTCGGCCTCGCCTTGTTGGCGGCGGTATTTCTCGGCACGCTGCCGGCGGTGTTTGTGTCGCTGCATGGCCCCGCGTTGCGATGCACGTCCTTGTCAGTCGGCTACAACACCGCGCTCGTCCTGTTCGGCGGCACCGCGCCGCTGATCGCGACGCTACTGGTGAAGCTCACTGGCTGGCCCGGTGCGCCCGGCCTCTATCTGGTGCTGACGGCGCTGGTCTGCCTCGCGCTGGTGCGTTTCATTCCGCAACGGGCGGTCGAGCACACACGGTACAGCTAGTCCGTCTTCGTAGCGCGCTTGAACAGGTTGCCGATCAGCGACGACAGGATGCCGGGCACCTCGTCTTTCCGGAACGGAACCGGGCGGCACATGCTCATCGCGACGAGCCCGATGCGCGCCATGCGCTGCGATGCGTACATCGATTCCGCCGCGCTGGTCGCAACGCGCTCCAGCACGGCCCCGCCGACATACTGCGTGAAAGTTGCGCCGGCAAAATCCACAAAGCCGAGCTTGCCGGCTTCGACCATCAGCCGACGCAACAGATGGATGGTGGCGAGTGTGCTCGGCCGGTGACCGTAACAGGTCGCGATCTCGCGCACCATCCTGACGGCAACATAGATGAAGAACACCGCATCGGTGATCGCGGTCGGGCTGATCACGGTGATGCCGAAGGCGCGGCTGGTGGCGCGTCGGATCACCGATTCGGCGCGGCGGTCGAGCGGCGTGATCACCGTCTGCGCGAAAATCTCAATCTGCTGCGCAGGCGAATGATGCGGCTGCACCTGCCGCTGGAAGGTCTCAAGCGATGCCTTGGTCTTGCTGTCGAGCGCGATCTCCGCGATCACGGCGCGAATGGCGTCGCGCGCTTCGGACTGGGTGGTGTTCTGAAGCTGATGCGCCAGCTTTTCCTGGTTGGCTTCCACCGTCTTGAGCACGAGATAGCTTCGCATCTCGTGCGCGATCATGGCGAAGGCGGCGGTGAGGGCGACCGTTACGGTGGCGGCGGCCGCCCAGCCGAGGCCCACGCCGGAGGCGAAGGCCGAGGACACCCACATGTACAGATCGATGGTGAGCCAGCTCACGAACGCAACACCAAGCGCTGTAAGGCCGAGCTTCATCGTCCAGCGTTTACGCTTCGGTACCGGCGGCACAACCACGGGAAGTTGCGGTTCGGGCGCAGGCTGCACGATGCGGCCGAAGTCGGCGGTCTCGGTGACGCGCGGCGACAGCGTCTCGGTCGCGTTGCCGCGTGGCGCGTCGGACTGCTCGATGACCTGCGGGCGCAGGGTGTTGTCCTGATTGCTCATCGCAACTGGTCTCCGATCAGGTACTCAAGCGCGAGGTCGAGATTGATATGCGCGATGCCGTCGGTCGGCGATGCGTCGATCACCGGTGGCTCGAACACCGGAATATTGAGGAACGGCTGGCCCCAGCTTTCCGCGCGCGGGGGGCGGGCCGGAACATTGCCGACGAAAAACTGCGCGCGCTTGCTGCTGCCGACCGGCTTGCCGACGACGACCTGCACCTGATGGCCGTTGATCTCCTGCGTGGCATCTTCGGTGGAAATCACCGATGCTAGCGCGACGACGTCGGTACGGGCATTGCTGCTTGCGAGATCGAGCGATGACGATGCGACCATACTGCACAACAGCGCGGCCAGATGGTCCCGCTGCACCTCCGGCACATGATCGGCCTTGGTGGCGGCAAACAGCGCCTTCTCGATCCGCGCGCTGCGCAGCAGCCGACGGATGATTCCGCTGTGGCCGTAGCGGAAGCTTTCCAGAATCGCATCGATCGCGCGCCGGGTGTCTTCGAACACCTCGCGCCCAGCGAGCAGTGCGCCGAGCACATCTACCAGCACGACCTGGCGGGAAAAGTTGCGGAAGTGCTCGGTGTAGAACGGCGTCACCGCTTCCGCCTTGTAGGCCTCGAACCGGCTTTTCATCAGCGCGGCCAGCGTGCCGGGTCTTGTCTCGGTGACGCTTTCCGGGAAGTCCATTGGCGCGAACCGAATATAGGAGGGGTCTCCGGACGCCCCGGCCTCGAGAAAACGTCCTGGCTGCAGGAAGCTCAGCGCATGCTTGTCGCGCGCCGTCAGCAAATGCTCGCGATAGAGTTCGTGCGCGCGCCCCGCGTCCTCGTCGCGCGCCGGATCGCCGGCACGATGGTCCGACAGAAAGGCAAGAAAGTCGCGTGCCGTTTCCGCGCGAATCCCCTGGCGGCAAAGCTTCAACGTTGCGCGCGACCACTCGACATAGCTTTGGCCGAGCAGCGGCAGGTCGAGCAGCCATTCGCCGGGGTAGTCGATGATCCGGAGCTTCAGTGTCGCAGGGCCGCTGCCGAGGCGTCCGAGCATGTAACCCATCGCGCCTGCGGGGACGAAGCGGATGTCGATCTCGATTTCGCTGATGTCGGCCGTGCGCGCCGGCCAGTTGGCGGGATCGGCCGCCATGTATGCGATGTTGTCTTCATAGGGGAAGCGCTTCAGCGGGCCGCTCTTCGGAGCCAGCCTCGCACCGATCAGTCGGCCATCGCGCACCACCGCCAGCAGCGGCATCCGATGCGGTTGATGCAAGGCGCTGAGGATATTGTGGACGAGGCTGGTGATGAACACAGTCTTGCCGGCACGACTCAAGCCGGTCACCGCAAGGTTGATGGACGAGCCGCGTGTCAATTCCGCGAGATTCGGGGTGTCCGAAAGCCACTCCGAAATGCTTACGCCTAGTTTGCCGAACAGTGCCATCGCCGAATCCTTTGCGCGCCAGCCGGGCGCGCTCCGGCTCCTATGTAGTCACGATTTTCGGATTTGCTTGCCCCAGGAATTTTAACGAACGGCTTACGCGGCGCGTCTTCCATTGGTGAAGTGATGGAGCAGCCCGCCGGTCAGCAGCAAACCCGCCGTCAAGGCGCTGCCCGTCATCATGGGCGAGGGCAGGAGCACAGTTGCCACTGCCAATGCCACCAGCAGGGTATTTAGCACGAAGATCCGGGTGACGATCTCGCGCACGCTGAACCGGTCGCAGGCGCGTTGATAGAAATGACTGCGGTGTGCCTCCCAGATTTTCTCGCCCGCGCGCAGCCGGCGCAGCAGCGTGATGGTGGCGTCACAAACATAGTAGAGCGGCAGCAGCAGCGCAGCGGCAACATAGCCTTGCGCCGCAAGCAGCAATAACAGCCAGCCGAGCAACAAACCGATCGGCAGGCTGCCGACATCGCCCAGGAACAGCCGCGCTACCGGCTTGTTGAAGGGCGCGAAGCCCAGCATCGCTCCGGCGAGTGCAATGGTCACGACCATCGCATCGGTCGGCAAGCCGCCGTTGATGCCGAGCACCGTCAGGCCCGCCGTCACGGGCACTACTTCCGCGACGGTGATCCAGTCGATGCCGTCCATGAAGTTGACGAGATTGACGAACCAAACACCGGCGATCAGCAGCAGCGCGCGTTCCAGGAAGAAGGGCAGCAGCGGCGCGACGCGTGCTTCGTTCGGCAGCGTCAGGATCACCATCGCGACGGCGAGGAATTGCATCCCCAGGCGCGGCAGCGCGTCCAGCGTGCGGATATCGTCCACCATCCCCACGAGCGCCAGAAGCACTGCGGCGATCACGATTGGCACGAAATCCTGCAAGACCGCCCAGCCGAAGGCCGGCGCCGTCGCAAAAATAATGATGGACAGCAACAGGGTCGCGGCGACGACGGCGATGCCGCCGCCCTGCGGCGTCGGCTTCTTGTGGGAGGAACGCGCATTCGGCCGCGCCAGCGCGTAACGTTCGAGCAGCGGATGTAGCAGCACGATCAATCCGGCGCAAACTGCTGCGGAGGCGGCCAGCAGAACAGCGCCCCACATCGGAATGTGCGTCATTGCAGCGCCTCCGGCCGTTTATGCAGGCGCGCCCATTCCTGAAAGGCCACCACCGCCCACAGTTGCCATGACGTGTCGCGGAAGCCGCTCTGCAGGTCGCGCCGCCAGCCTTGCACCACATCGGGATTTAGAATGCCCTGTCGCTTGAGCGCGGAGGGATCGGTGCTGGCGGCAAGCCGCTCCGCTGCAGGACCGGCGAGCAGCGCGCCGACCGGCATCTCGAAGCCGCGCTTCGGGCGCTGAAACACGTCCGGCGGCAGGCGGTCGCGGAAGGCGGTGCGAAGGATGCGCTTGCCCTTCGGGCGCGCGCCTTCCAGCGCAAGCTTGTCGCGGCCTGCGAGCGCGAAACCCCATTCGACCACGCGCTGGTCGAGGAAGGGCGTGCGCGTCTCGAGTGCATGCGCCATGCTCATGCGGTCGACCTTCACCAGCATGTCGCTCGGCAATTCCAGCGCCATGTCAGCCGCGAGCATAGCGTTGATCGGGTCGGGATCATGCGCGCCGTCGCGCAATGCCGCGATCAGGCCTTCGGGGCGAGTGGCGTGCGGAGGGTCGGGCCCGAGCAAACGGTCGGCATCGGCTTCGCTGATCATGCGCATCCAGGCTGCCTGCCGTTCCGCCGGATCGGAATGCGCGGTGTCCACAAAGCGGCGCGCGCGGCGCAGCTTTTCGAGTATGCTGTTGTCCTTGCTCTCTGGAAAACGCGCGAGCACTCCAGCAAAGCCGTGCCGCAGCGGTGAAGGCAGCCTGTTCCAATAGGCTTGGTAAAGCTCTGCCCAATAGCGGCGATAGCCCCCGAAAACCTCATCGGCGCCGTCCCCGGTGAGAACCACGGTGACGGCGCGCCGCGTCGCTTCCGACACAAGATAAGTCGGTACCGCCGACGCATCGGCGAACGGCTCGTCGAGGCCGAGAAACACTTTGTCGAGCACGTCGGCGGCGCGGTGGAAGCTGACGGAGATTTCGTTGTGATCGGACCCAAGATGGCGTGCCACCCGCGCCGCCGCAGGCCGTTCCTCGTAATAGTCCGGCGCGCCTTCGAAACCAACGGTGAAGGTTTTGAGCTTGTGGCCCAGATGCGCGACCGACGCCGCGACCAGTGCGGAGTCGATGCCGCCCGACAGAAATACCCCGACCGGCACGTCGGAGACCAGCCGCGCCGCGACAGCGGCGTCGAACCGCTGGCGCAGCTCGAACTCCGCGCCCGCATGGCTGTGAGGGCGGGCAGGGCGCGACGATGCGAGATCGTACCAGCGCTCGAGTCGAGCGCCGCTCCTGTCGAACCGCACGCAATGCCCAGCGGGCAGCTTGTGCACGCCGGTTGCGATAGACCACGGCTCCGGCACGAAACGCAGCGTGAAGTAAGCGCGGAGTGCCGCCGGATCGATCGGGCGCATTTCGCCCAGCATGGTCTCGCAGGCCTGCAGATCGGAGCCGAAAGCGAAGCGCCTGCCGCTCACCGCATACAGCATCGGTTTTTCGCCGAAGCGGTCGCGCGCCGCGAACAATGTCTGCCTCTCCGCGTCCCAGATCGCGAAGGCGAACATGCCGACGATGCGGGGCAGCAGACCCTCGCCCCATTCCTGATAGCCCGCGAGAATTACTTCGGTGTCGGAATTGCTGCGGAAGGTATAGCCAAGCTGCGCGAGCTCTTCGCGGATTTCGGCGTAATTGAAAATCTCGCCGTTGAAGGTGATGACGAGGCCTTCGCGCTGCATCGGCTGCTTGCCGCCGGGCGAGAGATCGATGATGGCGAGCCTGGTATGCACGAGCGCGCACTGGCCGTCGGTCCAGATGTTCTCGTCGTCGGGCCCTCGGCGGCGCAGATGGTCGCGGGCCGCGCGGGCGCGGCCCGCGACATCGCCGAGGCCGCCAAGGTCAACGAGTCCGGCTATGCCACACATGAAGGGGCTTTATGGATAAGGACGAACAGGTCGGGAAATCAGAAATAACCGTAGCCCTCCATCGCCTTCTGATCCAGAGAGAACTCTTCCTTCCGTCCGCGATTGCTGTCCTTGAATTGCATCCTCTTTCGTGAAAAAAATATTCATGGCCCAGCGCGGAGGGAATGAAGGTGTACCGGGGCGTGATGTGACCCTATAAAGACCGTCGTTTTGGGCGGATAAGGTCGATGCTGCCGGGTGAAACCGGGCGCTGCCGGGACAATAGTCGTAATGAGGCTCTGAATGTCTACACAACCCATCGTCATTTTAGGCGTTTCGAGTTCCGGCACGAAGCTGCTCTCGCAGATCATCGGCCGCCTTCCCAACATCGCGCTTATCACCGAGCACGGCGGCAAGGCAAAAACGATTCCCGAGGACAAGTCGCCTGAAGAAGACTCCAAGTTGTGGTGGGAACACTTCACCTTTCCCAGTGGCCGCGACGCAAAAAACCTGCCATTGTGCGAGGAACCGATCCCGGACCCGAAAGCGGAGAAATGGCTGGCGGATTATTACACCGCCTTTGCAAACGGGCGCCGGCTTGCGGTGAAGAATCCTCAAAGCCTTGCACGGCTGCCTGTGATCCAGCGTGTCATCCCCAACGCGTTTTATGTTTGGGCCGCGCGCGATCCGAATGAAATCATCAATTCTGTGCTCCGGAAAAACGGCAGGAAGTACGCCAAACATAATTGGCGAGAGCGGGTGTTCGGTTTGCATCGGCAACGCGCCATCCTGCATACAAGCGATATGCGCTTCATCCCGCGCTCCAATCTCACCGCCCGTGCGGCACATGGCGTGGGGCAGATGGCGAAAGCCTGCTGGCTCTTGGGCGGTCACATCGTTCGCTACGAAGATTTGCTGTCCGATCCCAAACCCGCCATCACGGCGCTCTACCGTGCTTTGGGTTATCCGAACGACCCTGATGCAGACACGCTGGCGCTGCCAAAAGTTCAGCCGACGCCGGTCAATTTGGTCACCAAGGTGAAGCACCAGCAATACGTCGATTACTGCACGGAAATTTATCACCAAACATTCGGTTATGACCGTAGGGGCGCGATTGTCTGAACCCTGGCTGTGGTAGGAATAGCAGCTCACCTGGAGATTTGGCTAAGGACGAGCCGGTCCGGAATTAGAAATAGCCGTAGCCCTGCATCGCCTTCTGATCCAGCGAGAACTCTTCCGCCAGCCGGCGGTTGCTGTCCTTGAATTGCTCGAAGATCGTTTGCTTTTCCGCGTCGGTAACATCGGGGATGCGCGTCCGCGCCGAATCGGCAAATTTGAAGCCAAGCTTGTCGAGCAGGAAGACAAGGCGGCCACGCATCGTCGTTGTGCCCATCTTGCGGATAACCAGCGTGTTTGCCTCTTTGCGTGTTGCATTCAACTTGGCTTCGCCAAGATACGGCCTGATCAAAGAGGGGGCGATACCAAGCGCCTCGCCGAGCTGTTCGCTAAACCGGTCTTTATTTTGGACAAAATCCTCGAAAAACACGATCTTGATATGCTCTCGACCAAATACGGAGGCGTAGATGCTGAGCACATTGTAGAAGTTGAAGATCTTCGCTTCACCGCTCCATTTCTCTTTGATGTTCGCGGCCAGGTAATCCGCAAATAACGGCTGAAGCATCTTCCGGTAATTTTGAATGTAATAAGAAGGGATCAGCTCGGGCTGTCTGCGAATTATAACGAGCAAGTCAAGACGGTCGGCCTGGCCAGCGAAATGTTTGTGCAACAATGCTGGCGCTGTGATCGTGTTGCCATGCCGTTCATTCATCATGAACAG
This sequence comes from Bradyrhizobiaceae bacterium, assembly GCA_947481685.1. Lineage (GTDB taxonomy): Bacteria > Pseudomonadota > Alphaproteobacteria > Rhizobiales > Xanthobacteraceae > CANKHA01. The sequence continues at coordinate 47,459 of CANKHA010000017.1, read as the reverse complement.
GCCTTCGGAAAACAGATTGGGGCGTTCATCGGAAAGGACGCCGACATGGTTCTGCTCGCTACGAGGCTGTGATGCGATCACCTTGTCGAACCAGCCCTTGTATTCGGTTTTGTTGCTAAAATGGCCGAAGTACTGGCTTTCGAAGGCGCGGCCCAGGAAGTTGATCACCCCTTTCTCGTGGAGTTGCAAAAACAAGCCATTTTGCAAGGTGGTGCTGGCCGCCTTTGGGTACCCGAAATGTATCAACAGCCGTTTCATGACGCGCATCTCCCTGGATCGCAGAATAACAGGCATCACTGCCCGAGCGGCAAGTGCCGCGTCAAGGTTAGTGGCAGGACGGCGGAGCGCAGGCGAACGGGCGCCTCATGCGCTATTTATCCGGCGCTTGACTTATGATAATTAACACGGCGCTAAATAGGAGACTTCATGAACCTTTCTTTGGGAGCGATGGATCGGCATTTTCGCCGGTTTGCAGAAGCGGTGGGCATGCCGCCGAAGGCAACCCTGAAGGCGATACGCGCACGCAGGCTGATCGGACGCTTGGGTGACTGGCGGCAGCGGCGCGCGCGTGCTGAGGAAATCCGCCGTACGTCTCCGTACGGGAACCTGATCCCTCGTGACAAAGGTTACTTCAAGTTTGGTCCCGATTATTTGCCAGGGATCGCTGAGGTGTTGAAGGAAGCGCAAGACCTTATTGCGAAAAAGCAGGGCGAGGTCGCGGGATCGAAAAAGCCTTTCTTTGCGAATGTCATGACCGCGGCAGACCTTGAGAGTTGCCGGCATATCATGGCGCTCGCGCAACATCCTATGATGCTTGAAGCTGCAGCGGGATATCTTGGCACCTATCCGGAACTGCGCTCTCTCGGACTTTATGTGAGCGAGGCAAATTCCTCGCAGATTTCCAGCCAGATGTTTCACTTCGACATGAACGACGAGTCGCAGTTGAAATGCTTTATCAACGTGAACGACGTTGGCCCGGATAATGGGCCGTTCACGTTCCTGCCGGCCGACGTCAGCAAGGCGAGTAAGTTGCCTTGGGCCGGAAGGCGCTTTGCGGACGAAGATGTCTACGCAAGAGTAAGGCAGGACCAGAGCGTGACGCTCACCGGTCCACCCGGATCGGGCACCTTTGTGGACACGTCGCGTTGCCTGCATTTCGGTAGCCGCTGCCGCAAAGACAGGCGCATCGTGATCATGATGAAATACACAAGGCTTCCCGATCTTTCTCTGAAACTGGAAAAATACTCCCAGAAGGGCACGGCCCTTCTCATCGGTGAAGATTAGCTGTCGCTGACGGCGTAACCCATGCCCTTCAGGTTTATGCCTGTCAGCTTGGTCGTTGCGCGGTTAGACGCGCGGTAGAAATCACCAACCCGGGCTTCGATGATTCGGCGCCATTCCTGCGACAGTTTTTTGTCACGGCCGGCAAACAGCTTCGAGTTGAAGCTCGCGGAAATTTTCTCCCCGATGCGGTCCCCGATGCGCGATCCCAAAGGTGTGAAGCCGTTCAGGATATCCGGGTGCATGAAGATGTTGAGCATGCGCTGAACATTGGTGGATGTGCAGCCTGCGGATGGGTGCACCGGCTCAAACTCTTCTTCTGTAAGGGTGGTTACCGGCTCAAGCTTGCAGAAGCGCATCAGCCGGTTGAGATAGGCCACCGGATCGCTGCGCAATTCCTCGTAAGGAAGCACAACAACGTTTTCCTTCCCGAACAGTCCGCCATAGAGGTCGAGCAAAGCGTCGTAGCGGAAGTGGTTCAGGGTGAAGCTCGGTCCGCGGCCGGTCTTGTCCTTGATGTAATCCTCCAGCCGCATCAGTCCGCCGCCGTTGACGAACTGGCTGTAACAGGAGCGGATCATTGAGCGCTGCTCGCGGATGCCGATGGCGATCCTGGCTTCGGGGAACATTGCCGCGAGGCGATTCGCGATCTCGTAACGATCATAGCCGCCGAGATGCGGATTTCCCGACAGGCGCTCGGAGGAGATAACAGGAACAAGGCCGTCGTTGTTGCCTGCGGTGCGTTGGTTGTCGTAATAGGTACGAATTGCCTTGGCATCGAAGTCGGCTTTGTAGGTTAGAAAAATCTCCCTGAACTTGTTGCCGAGGCGAAGCTGGTTGTTCCAGTGCGCCAGCCCGTGTTTTGCTTGCGGAAGTATCGAGTTTTGCAGCCAAGTGGTCCCGGTCTTGTGCAACCCGATATGGATAAGCGGCGCGGGTGAGGGCATCGTTAAAGGCTCCGGCAAACAGGCATCTTTACCAGACGACTATCATCTTATGCTATCCTTCGTCAGCATAAGTTCATCAAATCGCCGACTTTTCCAGCGGCCCTCTGGCCTCTAGAAGGAACCTGTTTTGCATTCGGTGCTTGCGCTCTCATGACCATGACATCTCTCAACGGGGCCATCCTGGTTACCCATCTGGTGACGGATCTTGCGCGTGGCGGGGCGGAAACCTTCCTGCAAAGGCTGGTGACGACCCCGCAAGAGGGCATCCGTCATCGTGTGCTTTCGCTCACCACCGAAGGCGATCTCGGTCCGGAAATCCGCGCGGCCGGGATCGAGGTCGCTGCCTTGTCGCTCACCGGCGCGCTCGGTGCGCCGCGTGCGCTGATGCGTCTTGTCCGCCTGCTGCGCGCCGAAAATCCCGACGTGCTGATGACCTGGCTCTACCATGCCGATTTTCTCGGCACGGTGGCGTCGATATTCACGCGCCACGACCGGCTGATCTGGAATATCCGCTGCGCGGACATGGACCTTTCAAAATACGGCATGGTCAGCCGGGCCATGCCGTATATACTCGCCCGGTTGTCGCGGCTGCCTTCGGCGGTTGTTGCCAATTCAAACGCCGGCCGCCTGATCCACGAAAGTTACGGCTATGAACCCCGGCGTTGGGAAATCATGCCCAACGGTTTCGACACCGAGACCTTCCGTCCGGATACCGCCCGGCGCGACAGAACGCGTATGGCTTTGCACATCGACCCGGCGACCCCGCTGGTAGGGTTATTTGCGCGTTTCGATCCAATGAAAGGCCACGAAGTTTTTCTTCATGCCGCGGAGATCGTCGCCCGCCAGCGGCCCAATGTTTTATTCATGCTCGCGGGGAGGGGGACCAGTGGGGCGGCCTTTGATCGCCTGATCGGCAATCGCGCGGTGTTGCGTACGCGCCTGCTTCTGCTTGGCGAACGCCGCGACATCCCGGACCTGATGGCCGCGACCGACATCGCCGTCTGCTCTTCGCATACCGAAGGCTTCCCCAACACCGTCGGCGAGGCGATGGCATCCGGCATCGTCTGTGTCAGCACCGACGTCGGCGATGCCGCGGCGATCATCGGTAATTGCGGTGCCTTGGTCCCGAAGGCCGATCCCCCAGCATTGGCTCAGAAGCTCGTTGAGTTTCTGGATATCGCTCCCGAAGCACGTGCCGTTATGGGTTCCACCGCACGGCAACGCATCGAGGAGCAATTCTCGCTGCAAGCGGTCGCCGCGCGTTACGCGGATTTGTTCCGCAATATTGCCCGCGCAGTAGACGGTGGCGCACCTGTATTTGTCGCGGGACGGGACGAATAATGTGGTGAAGCCGCCGTCTTCATTTAGGCCAGTTTACGTTGAGGACCAATCACCCCCCAGTAGCTTAAACGTTGTGAGATTTGGCATATCCGAAAGCTTCGAAATCGCGTTTGTACATTTCGTACACCATCTCATAGAGTTCTGGCGTGTAAGTCTCCGAAACCCTTTGCGTGGCACCAGTGCGGTGCTTCGGGTCCTCCGGTAGCATCCTTAACGCGGTTTCTTTGCCCGAGATCAACGTCGCCAGCCGGTTAAAATCTGAATCGATTGTTTCGACGCGGCCAATAAAATTGTAATTGCTCAGGGGGAAAACGAGATAGTCGATTTGTGGATACCAATGGTGATTACGATAAAGTCCTCCTGAAGCCAAGAAACGGCAAAACTCTGCGAAGGTCGGCGGTTCCGTTACGTCTGCTCTGGAAGTCACATCGATGCGAATCTGCCTGTCCGTTTTCCAGTTGGCCAAAACCTTGCTGCTATACGCGGATAAAACACGACTATATGGATTACGAACGAAAACAAATTTCAAAAGTGTTGCAACCGACTCCACCTCTTCTAACGATAGATCGGCTGGCCGCCTCAGCGACTTCCGAAGCTGTCGCTTAAATTGCTGAGCTTCAGAAAGAATCTTACCATCACGGATTTGAGCGACACTCGCTGTCAGCGACGAGTTCGCGGACTTAGGGATTCGATGGAAAAAGATTCCGAGTTCGAGATCGACGACGGAATGCGCGTTGACCGACTTTAGTCTTAAGGGTCCTTCATAAGGATAGAGCTGAAAAAAGGGTGACGTTTCGGCCCGATGCTCTTTCGCGCCCGCTATCCAACTTGGTCCGCGGTGGAATACGAATTTCTTTACCCGTTTGTTCAAATACCTTTTGGCAAAGGTCAAAAACGTATCACGCGCTATTGGCAGAAAATTTGCGCTTACAGCAGCCTTCCATGCGCCTAACTTTTGCAGATTGAAAATGTTAGTCATTTTTACTCGCTCGCTCTGACTTTGTTGTTCTAGCATTATCTTTATGCAACGATAACAGCGTTGTATGTATAGGGGTCATGCCCTGTTGGTGCCAATGGCCGGCATTGCCACTCACCCGGATGGACTTTATACATCGCGCTCCAAGCGGCGGGTTCTGTCGCCATTCATCAGCCCGGCCATTCCGAAGGCGAACGGACGTGCACTGTGCCCCGAGGTCCGACTTGATATCTAAACCGATAGATGATGCCGACGGAGTCATAAAGCTTCTGCCATCGATGCTGAAAGGCAAATGGCATTATGTCTGTGCGCTGTTTGCTCTGATCCTGTTCACCGCCGTCGTGGAAGGCTTCGGCTTCTCGCTGGTGGTTCCGCTGGTGCAAATGATGGTGTCGCCTTCGGCAACCGAAGGTGCTGGCGGCAATACCATTCAGCAGGCGTTCTCTCACGTCATTCTGCTGTTTCCGGAACAGTGGCGTTTTCCAGGTTTGTTTGCCCTTTTGATCCTGGTTTTTCTTATCAAAAGTATTGGCCTTGTCGGATCTTCGGGATTGAGCCGGTTGTTTGCGGACATCCTGCGCGCGAAATGGGTTACCGACGTCTTTCTGTCCTACACACGCATTCCGTATTCCGAGGTCTCGGTTCGTCCGCATGGGGAAGTCGTGCAGAACATTCTTGGCGAAACGGAAGTGGCCGCGCGAGCCGTATTGTTGTTGATTGAGTACGCCGCCCGTTGCGTACAAATGCTTATCCTTTTGCTGCTGCTATTTCTGGCCAATGTGCAGGCTACGCTATTCGTACTGCTGCTTGGTATCCTTGGTTTTGCGCTGTCCTGGCGCGCCGGCACATTATTCTCGCTCGATAACGGGAAGAAGAGGCGGCTGCTTAAGATAGAATCCGTTGATCTCGTCAGCGAAGGTATCACTGGCCTACGTACCCTCAAGTTGCTCGGCATTGCAGAGGTTCGCGCCAAGCGGCTTCGCAAGAATCTTGGAAAGTTTGCGTGGCTGAACACCACTCTCGGCGTGATCAGCGAACTTCCCGGCAACCTTATCGACCTTTTCGCAGTGATCATGGGCGCGGCCGTGTTGATTTTCATGACCAAGGGACTGGGAATGAAAATGGTGGATGTGCTTCCTACAGCGGCACTATTTGCGGTGGTTTTTCTTCGTATTGCAGGCTCCGCCAGTTATCTGTTTTCGAAGCGGTTGCATATACTGAGCTCGCTGCCATCTCTGAGTTCGGTGCATATGGCGCTTGGAGCCACGCCGGAGCAATCCCCCGGTTCAGAACCCTTTCCCGGAATCAAAAGCGGCATCGAGTTCGAGGATCTAGTACTGCAGCCGCCCGGCCGACAGGTGATTTTCGACGGCTTGCGGATGAAGATAAACGCGGTTGGCCTCACAGCCATCGTGGGGCCTTCCGGCAGCGGCAAGACAACGTTGGTGGATCTGATCGTGCGGCTGCGCGAGCCTGACGGCGGACGCATCCTGATTGACGGGCGCGACATTCGCGATTTCGACGTGCGCTCATTGCGCAAGCGCGTCGGATATCTGTCGCAGGACCCGCAACTCTTCAACGGGACGGTCGCCGAAAATATCCGGCTGGGCCGGGTCGAGGCCACGGACGACGAGATGCGCAGGGCCGCCGAGCGCGCGCATGTTCACGATTTCGTCTCCGCCATGCCGCTCGGATACGACACGCCGCTTGGTCGCGGTGCGGTCACGCTGTCCGGCGGACAGCGGCAACGGCTTGCGCTGGCCCGCGAGTTGCTGCGCGATCCTGATCTCTACATTTTCGACGAGCCGACCAGCGCGCTCGATCATGAAGCCGAAGCGGTTATCGGCGAACTCGTCAATCAGCTTTCCAAGACCCATCCGGTGATTATCATTTCGCACAGGCCGGACGTCATTTTCGGAGCGCGCGTCCTCTATCGCATTGAGGCGGGCAAGGCTGTGGAATTCAGTTTGCCCGAGCTTGGAAGCGTCGGGTAGAATGGGCTGAACGTCAGTGGTTTTGCCGCGTTTTGCTATGAGTGCAGTGATCGATAAGGAGTTTTGGTGATGTTGTTGCGGCAGCTTGGAAGACGACTCCGCAAACAGGGAAATTCGGAGTGGTTGCGGCAATTCGCCCGGCGTCATGAGGATGTTCGGCAATCTAAACTGCCATTTTATAGGCTTCATCCCTACGGGGGGCGGATGCCTTTGCGCGGCGTCGACCATGCGTGCGTGGTCGACAGGGAGCACGCTATTTTCTTCCACCGTATACCGAAGAATGCCAATTCATCCCTGGTCACGAGCATCTCGCAGCTGATGCAGGACTCTGAGCTTTCAACAGCAATCGCGGACAAGCGCAGGCTGAAGAGACTGCAAATTTGTCCGTCCGAATTAAGCGAGGACGAGGCGAAGGCCGTAGACGGTTACTTTAAATTCTTCGTCGTCCGTAACCCTTACGACCGCGTGTTGTCCGCGTATCTGAGCAAAGTTGTCCGGCACGCAAAACTCGGGAAGCCGAGTAAAATATATGGCGGATCCCAGCCAGCTACCGAGGCTCCCTCGTTCGAGGAGTTTTGCAAAATTCTCGCGGACGGAGGGCTATACGTCAATCGTCACTGGACGCCACAGATCGACTATCTGATTTTCCCGAAGGAGCGTTACGACTTCATTGCGCGTCTGGAATCGATCGACAGAGATTTCGAGGTGCTGGCACAGAAGCTGGGACGAAGCTCAGCCGGTGCGGGAATGGTCGCCGAGGATCCGAAGCACCGCACCAATGCGTCGGCGCGCCGCAAGGAATTCTATTCCGATGCGCTCTACGATGTTGTTTACGACTTGTACCGGGCCGACTTCGAGGCCTTCGGATACGACCGGTCCGATCACTAATTTCGTGGTCCCTGCGCGGCCTGCCTCAGGCCGGCGCTTGCCTCCCTCCGTAAAACATGAATCGAGACATGTCCGAGGCAGCATTGCCAGCCGCCGGGAGGGGCCTTATACATCGAAGCACAACAGGGATAATTCAAAAATTACCTTAAAAATCAACGCGAAAGCATGGCTAGGAAAGCTGACGCACCAGTTTTCCTCGTTTAAGGCCATGCATTCCCTCCGCCGGGCCTCGGGCCCTCGTTACGCAGTCCTAGGCGCCTGATTAATGCTGCAGCTGATGCTTGCCTTCTTATGCCGCCATCCGGCAGTGCGTTCGCCATTTCTGGCAGCGCTAATCTTCCGAGCTTCGCTTAAGCGCGTCGAAAATTTGAAGAACGAGGGCAGCGGCCGCTACGTGGCACTGCTGTTGGCGAGACCAGGTTTGACGGAAGATGCCGCGAGCATCTTCGAAAATACGCGGGAATTTTTGGTTCTGAGCGCGCCACAGGGTTTCCTGAAAGCGATCGCCGCCGGCATCCTCAAGGAAACGATAGACGAGCAGAATTACGTCAACCTCTCACCGGAGGAGGAGCAGAGCAAAAGCGTCTATCGGGAATTTCTGCAACGGATGTTTACTTGGGTATTCCGCATAACGCGGATCGATGTGATCGTTAGCGGCAACTTCGCCTATTACGCCGAGCGCGAACTGCATACAGCGACAGAGGCGCTCGGTGTTCCTTTTGTCGTCGTGCACAAGGAAAATCTGAAGAGTCCATCCAAAGTAGCTTTTTTCACGGACCTATACCGTTACCGCCGCGGCCCGTTCACCGGCCGTCGTATTGCCGTCTACAACGGGAGTGAGCGCGACATCCAGATTGCCGCGGGTGTTGTGACTGAGGACCGGGTGAATATTTGCGGCATGCCGAGGCTCGATCGCGTGCACGCCTGGCGTCGCGCCAATGCCGGGAATAAATTGCCTGAGCGGCCCACCGTGGTGTTTTTTTCATTCGGCACAAGAACGGGCCTGCCGGCGTTCCGACGCAAAAACAATCTGCCCGGCCTTTTCGTTGCGGAGGATGGAGCCTTTACCGAGCCGATGACCCCGGAGATGGAGCGCCTGACCTGGGTCGAAACCCTGCGGCTTACGATGCGCGCCGCGGCGGATTTCGCGACAGCCAATCCCAAAGCGCGGGTCGTCTTGAAGTCCAAGAGGGGTCGTGCGCAAACCGCCGCCTTCCGGAACGCCGTCGGCGATGCCACGCCACCGAATATCGAATGGGTGGACGGTGGGGACCCGTTTGAGTTGCTGAAAGAGACCTGGGCTGTGGTAAGCATGAACTCCACCGCCGTGCTGGAATCCATCGCAATGGGGACCACAGTTTTGACACCGGGCTTTGGCGAGGCCGCGACGCCGGAAATGCAGCCTTGGCTTGCCGATTTTGGCGACGCCGTGGAGCGCATGGATGATCCGCATCGTCTGGTCGCGCGGCTCTCGGAGATCTGCGCGGGGCCGCCGCCGGTGGTGCCGGCCGTCTTGAATGCGGCCGCGACTGCAACGCTTGAGCAATGGACCGGCAACAGCGACGGCAAGGCCAGTGAACGGGTCTATGCCGTGATCGAGCGTGAAGTCCTTGCAAGCCAGCCCGCCGTGTCATGAGCGATTCCATCACCATCGGCGGTCGCCGGGTCGGACCGCAAGCACCGTGCTTCCTCATCGCCGAAGTGGCGCAGGCGCATGACGGCTCGCTTGGTGCTGCGCATGCCTATATCGATGCCGCCGCCGATGCGGGTGTCGATGCGGTCAAATTTCAGACCCATATCGCCGAAGCGGAATCGACACTCGACGAGCCATTTCGCGTCAAGTTCTCCAAGCAGGACGAGACGCGTTACGCCTACTGGAAGCGGATGGAATTCACGCCGGAGCAATGGGCCGGTCTCGCTGCCCATGCTGCGGAGAAGAAACTCGTCTTCCTCAGCTCCGCGTTTTCGGTTGCCGCCGTCGAATTGCTCAAGAAGCTTGGCGTCGCCGCCTGGAAGGTCGGCTCCGGGGAAGTCGCAACCCGCGACCTGCTCGACGCCATGCTGGCGGCCAAGGGTCCGATCCTGCTCTCGACCGGCATGAGCACTTATGCCGAAATCGGCGAGGTGGTGACGCGGCTGCGCGGGCGCGGCGCGGAGGTTGCGCTGTTCCAGTGCACCTCGCGCTATCCCGTTGCGCTGGAGGAGGTCGGGCTCAACGTGATCAGCGAATTGCGCCAGCGTTTTCAATGCCCGGCCGGGCTGTCCGATCATTCGGGCATGGTCTATCCCGCGCTCGCGGCACTGGCGCAGCGCGCCGACATGATCGAAGCGCATATCGTGTTCGACAAGCGCATGTTCGGGCCCGATACACCGGCCTCGCTGACGGTGCAGGACTTCAAACAGGTGGCGCAGGCCCGCGACGCCTTCGCCAAAATGCTGGCGCATCCGGTCGACAAGGACCGCATGGCGGGCGAGCTGGCGGCTACCCGTGAAATGTTTGGCAAGAGCATTGCGCTGTCGCGCAGCTTGCCTGTCGGTACAGTGCTGGCGCGCGATATGCTGACGACCAAAAAGCCCGGCACGGGAATTCCCGCCGCCGAACTCGATTCCCTTGTCGGCCGCCGCCTGAAACGCGACGCCGATGCCCAGCGCCTGCTTTCGCGAGATGATATTGATGTCTGAATCCCAACGTAAGATCTGCGTCGTCGTCAACAGCCGCGCGAATTACGGCCGCATCAAAACCGTGATGCGTGCGGTGAAGGAGCATCCGAAGCTGCAGCTTCAGTTGCTGGTTGGCGCTTCCGCGCTGCTGCACCGCTTCGGCAGCGTGATTGACGTCATTCGCGCTGATGGCTTTGAGCCGACAGCGGTGGTGCATTCGATGGTGGAAGGCGAGACGCCGACTACGATGGCGAAATCGACCGGCCTCGGCATCCTCGAGCTCGCCTCGCAGTTCGAGAACATCAAGCCGGATGTAGTGCTGACGGTCGCCGACCGGTTTGAAACCATCGCCACCGCGATTGCCGGTGCCTACATGAACATCCCGGTCGCCCACACCCAGGGCGGCGAAGTAACCGGCTCGATCGACGAGAGCGTGCGCCATGCGGTGACCAAGCTGTCGCATATCCATTTCCCATCGTCGCAGCGTGCTTACGAATTCCTGCTGCGCATGGGCGAAGATCCGAAGACCGTGCATCTCACCGGCTGCCCGGCGATGGACGTGGTGGCGCAATCCGACCTCGCACTGCCGCCGGACCTGTTCCAGCGCTATGCTGGTGTCGGCGCCGATATCGACCCGAAGAAGCCTTATCTCGTTGTCTTGCAGCATCCGGTGACAACGGAATACGGACAGGGCTTCAGGCAGATCGGCGAGACGCTGGAGGCAATTTCCCGCATCGGCATGCAGACGGCGTGGCTGTGGCCGAATATCGATGCCGGCTCCGACGACGTGTCAAAGGGTCTGCGCGTGTTCCGCGAGAAGCACAATCCGGACTACCTGCATTTCTACCGCAACTTCACGCCGGAAGATTATGTGCGGCTGCTCGACAGCTGCGCCTGCCTCGTCGGCAATTCGTCGTCCGGCCTGCGCGAAGGCTCGTTCATGGGCGTGCCGACGGTGAATATCGGAACGCGTCAGGGTGGACGCGAGCGCGGTGAGAACGTCATCGATGTCGACTACAAAGCCGACGATATCGAGACTGCGATCCGCGCGCAGCTCAAGCACGGCAAATACAAGCGATCGAACCTGTTCGGCGACGGCACCGCTGGCAAGCAGATCGCGGAAATTCTGGCGACCGCGCAATTCCGCATCCAGAAACGCCTGTCTTACGTTTCCTGACCGCATCATGAAGAAGGTCATCTATCTCGGCGCGGAAGAAGGCTTCGAGGCGACGCGCGACGCTCTCGCAGGCGCCGCTGACGTTCTGCATGTCAAAGCGGAGCCGAAGGATGTTGCGGCGGCGCTGAAAGACGCAGACGGCGTTCTCGACGCCTCAATGAAAGTGAAGCTGACGCCGGAGATGTTGGCCGCTGCGAAGAACCTCAAGATTATTTCAACGGCGACCACCGGTTCCGATCATATTTCCCGCGAAGGCCTCGACCAGCGCGGCATTCCGGTGCGCACGCTGAAAGAGGATTCGGACGTGCTGCGCAACATCACGCCCGCTGCTGAATTGTCGTGGACATTGCTGATGGCGGGCGCGCGCAAGCTGCCTGCGGCACTGAAGCATGTGACGGCCGGCGGCTGGACGCGCGAGGACTTTCCCGGCGTCATGCTCCGCGGCAAGACGCTGGGCCTTGTCGGATGCGGTCGCATCGGCGGCTGGATGGCGCGCTACGCCACGGCTTTCGGCATGGATGTGATCGGGCATGATCCATTCCTCACCATCTTTCCCGACACCATCCGCAAGGCGCCTCTGATGGACGTCTTCGCGCAGAGCGATTTCGTTTCGATCCATGTGCATCTGTCGCCCGAGACCACCGGCATGGTGACGAAGGTGCTGATCGATTCCATGAAACCAGGCGCCTTCCTGATTAACACCTCGCGCGGCGCGATCGTCGATGAGAAGGCCTTGCTGGCTGCGCTGGAGTCCGGAAAGCTCGGCGGGGCAGGGCTTGATGTGCTCGACGGCGAGCCCGAAACGACAAATCATCCGTTGGTGAAATACGCCCAGACCCACGACAACCTTTTGATCACGCCGCATGTCGGCGGCTTCAGCCCGGATGCCGTGCGTGTTGTCTGTGCCCATGCCGCCTCTAAAATCCGCGCGGTTTTCGAGGGCGCCAAGTGACCGACACCGCCCGCCTTGCCGACGAGATCATCGCGCACGGCGTGACGCGCCTGTTTGGTATTCCGGGCAGCGGTGTGACCTTGTCGTTGATCGACGCGCTGGAGAAGCGCGGCATTCCGTTTCACCTGACGCATTTCGAGGGCGCGGGCGCGCTGATGGCGGCGACAGTCGGCAAGCTGTCTGGCCGCGCCGGTGTGTCGCTCTCGATCAAGGGGCCGGGCCTCGCCAATACACTGTCCGGCATTGCTGCCGCATGGTTTGAATCCTATCCGCTGGTGCATCTTACCGAGGCTTATCCGCCCGGCGCGCCAGCGTCGCTTGCTCACAAGCGGATGGATCAGGCGTCGCTGGTCGCACCGATCGCCAAGGCCTCGCGCTTTTCGGCCAAGGATGGCCCTGGCTTCACGGCGATGGCGCATTTCGCCTGCGCGGAACAACCGGGCCCGGTGTTGTTCGAGCTTGCGCCCTCCGCACCGGCAAAGGCCGAGGCGCTTCCAGCAGCTGCGATGCTGCGACCGGACGCTGCGAAGGCATACGAACTGCTGCGCAACTGCAACCATCCTATTGTCATCGCGGGCGCTTTGGCCCTGCGCGCCGGTCTTGGCGCGGCCCTCGCTAAACTCAACGTGCCAGTGTTCTCCACCGCCGCCGCCAAGGGCATCGTCGATGAACGTGCGCATAACGCCGCCGGACTCTTCACCGGCGTTGGCGAGGGCTACACACCCGAATACGTGCTGATGCACCGCGCCGATCTCGTCATCGGCATCGGACTGACCGCGAGCGAGTCGCTGAAGACTGCGCCGTTCCGGGCGCCGTATCTCGCGATCGAAGCCGTTGAGACGCCCGGCACCGATGCTTTCGCGCCTGAAGCGCGTCTTGGCCTCGGCGATGCCGTGGCCGCTTTCGATCACATCGCAGCCTGCAACTGGGGTCTCGATGAGTTGCGCGACATTCTTTTCCGGCTGCAGGCGCGGATGGAAGAAGGCTTCCTGCCGGGTGCATGCTTCGCCGCCATCGATAATGCCTTCGCGCGTCGCGTCCGTATGGTGATGGACACCGGTTATTTCTGCACCATCGGCGAACACGCCTGGCGCGCGGCATCGGCCGATCTATGTTTGCTGTCTGGGCAGGGCCGCTACATGGGCACCGCATTGCCGATGGCGCTCGGCGCGGCGCTGCACGATCCAAGTCTGCCGACGGTGATGGTCGCGGGCGACGGCGGCATCGCGATGTATCTCGCCGAAGCCAAGCTTGCCGTGCAGCAGAAGCTGCCGCTGCTCATCGTTTTGATGACCGACAACATGTTCGGCTCGGTACGCACCCGCGCCATTAAAGACGGTTTAACGCAAAAGCCGCTGACCATGGACGGCAAAAGCTGGGTGCCGGTGTTCGACGCGCTTGGCATTCCCGGTACACGTGCCGAGACCATCGGGCAGGTCAATGAAGCGCTATCCGACTGGATGCCGTCCGGCGGTCCGGCTTTCCTGGAAATCCCGTTTGAGCCCGACGCCTATGAGGCAATGGTCGGCGGAATCCGTTAGCATGGCCCCAAGGTCACTGTAATGGCACCCCACATCCTGATCATCGGCTCCGGCAGCGTCGGTAAGCGCCATGCGCGCAACCTTGCGGCGCTCGGCTGCCGCATTTCGTGTGTCGATCCGCGCGCGGAGCGCCGCGCCGAACTTGCCGCCGAAACGCCGGTTGTCGGCGCCTATGCCACAACCGAAGAAGCACTGAAGGCGGGCGAGCTTTACGGTGTCGTGGTGGCGTCACCGACCGCTTACCATCCGGCCAACACCATCGCCGCACTTGAGGCGAAGCTGCCGGTGTTGCTCGAAAAGCCGGTGGCCAAGACCGCCGCTGAAGCCAAGACCATGTTTGCAGCCGAAAAGCGCACCGGCGTGCCGGTGCTGCTCGGCTACACCTGGCGCTGGTGGCCGCCGCTGCGGCGCATGCGCGCGCTGCTCGACGAGAATGCCGTCGGCACGCTGCGCCATGTGCAATTCCACATGTCGGCACATCTGGCTGACTGGCATCCGTGGGAGCCGTATCAGGAATTCTTCATGGCGAGCGCCGAGCAGGGTGGCGGTGCGCTACTCGATGAAAGCCATTGGATAGACCTGATGGTCTGGCTGTTCGGCAAGCCGCAACAGCTGATCGGTCGCGTCGAAAAGATTTCCGATCTCGATATCGATGCCGACGACAATGTGGATGTGCTCGCGACCTTCGCGAATGGCCTGCGTGTCTCGCTGCACCTCGATCTTTACGGCCGTCCACACGAGAAGTTCATCCGCTTCGTCGGCGAGGGCGGCACGCTGATGTGGTCGGCCGATCCGAACCGCATCGCGATTTGCACTGAGGCTGCGCAGAATTGGGAAGAACAAATTTTTGCCAACGAGCGCAACGACATGTTCGTGGCAGTTGCCAAGGAATTCCTCGAAGTGGTTGCCGGCAGCACGCAGCCATCCTGCACGCTGGCCGAAGGCGTTGGCGTCATGGAGTTGATCGAAGCGGTGCGCAAGAGCAGCAAGGATGGCCGTGCGGCGAACATTGGGGGCAAGTCATGATCGAGGGCCGTACCGTTCTCGCCGTGGTGCCGGCGCGCGGCGGATCGAAATCGATTCCGCGCAAGAACCTGAAACCGGTGGGCGGCATCTCGCTGGTCGGCCGCGCCGCGCAGGTTGCTGCCGCGCTGCCCTTCATCGATGCCGCGCTGATTTCCACCGACGATGCCGAGATCGCGGCGGAAGCCAAAGCCCATGGTCTCGATGCGCCGTTCATGCGCCCGGCGGAACTCTCCGGCGACACATCGACCTCCATCGATATGTGGCGGCATGCCTGGCTTGCGGCGGAGGAGCGGTACGGCAAGCGTTTCGATCTTTCGGTGCTGCTGGAACCGACCAGTCCGCTGCGGCGGCCGGAAGATGTCGAACGCACGGTGCGGGCGTTGATCGACAATGGCGCGCCTGCCGCGGCCACGGTGTCGCTGACGCCCGCCCATTACACTCCCCATAAGACATTGAAATTAAACGATAAAGGTGAGATTGATTTTTACCTCGAAGGTGGCGCGAAGCACGCCCTGCGGCAGGGCATTCCCGCCTATTACCACCGCAATGGTCTGTGCTACGCAGTCACCCGCGAGCACCTCCTCGATGAGGGCTGCATCATCGACCGCAACGCCGTAGCCGTGGTTATCGACCGGCATGTCGTGAATATCGACGACATGTTCGAGCTCGAACTGGCGGAATGGCTGCTCGAACGGGAGAAGGATTAATGGCGCGCGCGCCGATTTTCGTCGGAGGCATGTTCAAGTCGGGCACGTCGCTGCTCCGCGCGATGCTTGGCCAGCATAGTGCGATCGCGTCCGGGCTTGAGACCTACTGGTTCGACTGGAACTGGTCGGCGCGTGAATCCGAGGCCATGAAGGTGATGTATGGCCGGCTGGCGCATTTCTTCGACATGACTGCCGCCGAAGTCACAACGATGGCGATGGCGTCCGACAGCGCCGAAAAGTTTCTGTCCACGCTGATGGCCGAAGTGGCGCGTCGACAGGGCAAGCCGCGCTGGGCGGAGAAGACGCCGGGCAACATCGCCCACGCCGACCGCATCTGGAAAGCCTGGCCCGATGCGCAGATCGTTCACATCATCCGCGACCCGCGCGATGTCTTTGCTTCACTGGTGGAAGCGAAGAAATGGGACTCGCCTGACGAATTTGCCGAGCGCTGGATTTCTACTATCGGCCGCGGTCTGCGCCTGAATGCCGAACTCAATCCGTCGCCGAAATCTTACATGGCTATTCGCTACGAGAGCCTGACAGCGGCACCCGAGAAGGTCATGCGCGGCGTCATCGAATTTCTTGGCGAGCCGTGGGAAGCCGCCGCCGGACAATTCAGCGGTCGCGAAGAAGACTTCACCAAGGTGCTGGAAGCTACCGGTAAAGCCTCGACTACGCTGGAGCGCCTGAAAGCGCCGATCAGCGGCGAGCGCGTCGGTATCTGGCCGCAGGTCTTGAGCGAGAAGCAGCTCGCTGACATCAAGGGCGCCATCGGCAAGCGTGGCTATGGCGATATCTACGAGCGGGTCACAGCGGAGAGCCCGGCCGCCTGATGGCGCGGGTAGTCAGCATGCGGCAGCAGCTTCTCCTGGTGAATTACCATTACGTGCGCGATCCGCACGCGTATCCCTATCCCGGCATCCATCCGATCTCGCCTGACGCTTTTGCGCAGCAAATCAAGCTGCTCGCGTCCAAGCTCCATATTGCGACGCCGGACGAAGCCGAGGCCTTCCTGCTTCACGGGAAGGCACTGCCGCGCGACAGCGTGCTGCTGACTTTCGATGACGGGCTGGTCGATCACTGGGAAACCGCGCGCAACATCCTCGACCCGCAGGGGCTGAAGGCGCTGTTCTTCGTCTGCACGCGCCCGCTGACGGAGCACCGCGCTGTCCCGGTGCACAAGATCCACTGGCTGCGCGCTACCACGGAGCCGGATCGGTTTCGTGCCGACCTGCTGGCTGAGTTGCCAGGGGAGTGGCGTGGCCGCAAGCTCACTGACGATGAAACCAGGGCAGCGCACGCCACATACATCTATGACCGTCCGCAGGATGCCGAGATAAAGTACCTGATGAACTTCCTGCTGCCTGAAGAGGTGGTAGATGTAGCGACGAGCGGCATGCTCAAGCGCGCGGGCGTCAGCGAGGCGAATTTCTGTGCGCGGACTTACATGGATGGCGCGGCCTTGCGCGCGCTGGAAAAATCCGGTCATCGGGTGGAGGCCCATACCCACGATCATCGGCCGGTGACGCGGCTGGGCGCCGAGGAAGAGAAACTGATGTCGGGCCACGTGCGCGCGCTGGCCGACGTGCTGGGCCGCAAGCCGACATGGATCTCCTTCCCCTTCGGCCGCGACTGGGCCTTGCCGCAAGATCCGGAAGCATTTTGTCGCCGTTACGGGTTCGCTATCGGCGTCACGCTGAAGGGTACCTGGGTGAAGCCTGAAAATGCGCCTTATGCGCTCGACCGCATTAACACCAATGAAGTCGAGCAGGTGGTGAGCGAGCGCAATGTCGCCGTCAGTTAGCCTCAAGAAGCTTTACCTTGGCGCGCTGCGCTTTGCGGCGGCGCGCAACATGCCCCGGCTTGCTGCGTTGCTGATGTTGCCGCAACTCAAGACCCTCAAGCCCGCGAACGCCGACGATCCCCGCACCGTCATGGTGCTGATCAAGGAAGGCTTCACCGCGGACGTCCTGGCGGCGCTGGCCGATGCCGACGGCTTGAAGGTTGTCTCTTTGCCGCGCGTCATCGTGAAGGCACTGGCCGCGCCGTATCTGCCGTATTTCATCGACGACAACAATTACATCTCGGCCGGCGCCGAATTCGACGACGCCAAGCTTCGCTATCGTCGCTTCTGGCTGGCGCTGATCGAAACATTGTCGCGGGTGATGCGGATCGACGGCATGATCTCGGGCAACTATTCCTATGCGACCGAGCGTGAGCTTGCGTCCGCGATGACCGAGCGTGGGTTGCCGTTCATTGCCCTGCACAAGGAAAACCTGAAGACGCCGGGCAGGGTGGAATTCTTCGAGCGCATCTACCGCGAGCGGCGAGGGCCTTTCAGCGGCCGCAAGATATTAGTCTATAACCAGATCGAGCGTGACCTGCAGATCCGCGCTGGCGTGGCTGAAGGCTCGCGCATCGCGATCGTCGGCATGCCGCGGCTCGATCGCATGCATCAGTGGCGTCTCGCGCATGTGGGCGAGAAGCAACCGAACCGCGTCCTGTTTTTTGTTTTCTCGCCCGCCACCGGCATGCCTCGCCTCACGCGCAAGGCCGAGACCCGCGGCGAGGTCTGGTTCGAGGACGACGACACCAGCGATGGCGATATCTCGCTGGCGAAGCTGAGCGCGGCGACATGCAAGGCGCTGTTGCGCGTCGCCAAAGACAATCCAGATATCGAGGTCGTGGTGAAGTCCAAAGGCCGCGCCCGCGACCTTAATGAGACGGCGAAGCTGTTTGGCTTCGACAGCGAGGCCCAGCTGCCGTCGAATATGCGCGTCGTACACGGCGGGGACATTCTCGATCTGATTGCTGAGGCATCCGTGGTCTGCGGTTTCAATTCGACGGCGCTGCTGGAAGCGATTGCCGCGGGCAAGCCGGTGGTGATGCCGTGGTTTGCGGAGGTGGAAGCGCCTGAAGTCTGGCCCTTTCTGGTCGATCTCCGCAGTGTCGCCGTTGCGCCGCAGTCGCCGGAAAAACTGGCTGAGGAACTCATCCGGCTGGCGCGCGAACCGGAGCGCGTGCCTGAGGTGTTGGAACCGGAAAGCCGCAAGGCGCTGGCGCTGTGGACCGGCAACGACGACGGCATCGCCTCCTCGCGCACACGCGAGGCTATCATGCGCGAGCTCAAACTTTAGTCGATTTGCAGCGTTACAGCGTGATGGTGCGAGGGTCGCACCGTGACCGCGCCGAAACGCCCGGTCAGTGCGCGATAGCGTTCCACCAGCATTTCGATTTCCCTTGCTTCGAGGCCGGGAAATTTCTGCTTCGCATAACCGCCGGTCTGACGAAGCGGCGATAGCACTGTGCGTGCGATTGAGCGCAGCATTTGCTCGCCCTGGTCGCGGATGCGCGTGATCAGGCTGACGTTGCGCGTCGGCACGGCGGCGAGCGCGGAAATCCGTGCAATGATCCGCGCGGTCGCTTCAGGCCCGTCCAGCGAGGCGATGTAACGCGCGACATCGGCCCGCACGGCGGAGTCATCGGTCAAGGGCGCGCGATAATCTCCCGCAAATACACTTTTTACCGCCGCGACCAGTTCATCGAAGCTGCCGGCATCGACGCTGACGCGGTTGGGCAGAAAGGAGTCGTAGGTTTCCGATCGCGCGGTGCGATAGGCGATTGCGGGCTTGCCCATCAGTGCGCCTTCGAGGCCGGTGGTGCAGCTGTTGTGGATCGACAGCGCCGACGCCAGCAGCCAGGGCATCGCGCCGCCTTCGTAGATCACCTGAACATTCGCAATACCCTTGGCCGCCTTGTGCCAGGCGTCGTGATTTTCCGAAGGGTGCGGGCGGACGACGATGGTGCGCTCAGGAAAAGCAGCGGCAAGCCGCGGCAGCATGTCCACGAAGGAGTGGAAGACCTGCCCAAGGAAATCGATCCAGGCGCGGAAGAAGACTTCGTCCTGTGGCGTTCGCACCGAGCCGCGTTTCTGCAGCAGTTCAAAAATCTTCTCGCGTCCGAAATAGTGGTTGTAGCGTCCGAAATTGGTATTGATCAGGATGAAGTCACCAAAACGTTCGCGCAGCGCATCGGCCTCAGTGCGGTAGAATTCGCGCAGCCCCGGCCGCAGCAGATCGAAGCGAGGATTGCCGGTCTCGAAAATCCGGGGAGGGGTATCGTTCACGGCACTGCGGATATCGTCCGCCTGTTGTTTTCCCCAGGCAAAGAATGCGTCGGTTTCGTCGAACGCCTTCGGCGCCACGCGCTCGTTGAGATAGGCGTCGCGGTCGCGATAGACGAGGCCTTCCTCGCACCACGCCATCACGCGAAAGCCGAGCTTCTTCAGCCGCGCGAAGATCGGCACCTTGGGCCGTGCGATGCTCTTGTCGAGATAGAAACCACGCGGCAGCAGCGCGAGCCGGCGCAGGAATGCGTTCTGCTCGCCAAGCATGACGCGGAAACCGGCTTCGGCGGCGGCGCAGGCGATGTAGGTCTTGGCGTCCAGCTCGCGCGCTTTGGTTTCGACCGGGATGATCAGCCAGGGTCGCTCGCTTGTTGGGCGCTCGCTCACCGCGGTGCCTTGTCTGCCGCCGGCTTGTGACCGACGTAATTGTAATGACTGAAAAACGGCGCGGCGAATTGCGGGATCACGCGTTCCACCGGCATCAGTGCTTCGGCAGCGCCGATGTTCGGCAGTACGCGGAAATAACGCACGGCATCCTGTGCGATGCCGGCTTCCTCGAAGCCGCGCGCCATCACCGAGGGAATGGTGACGCGTTCGTTGCCGTAGAGGATGCGCTGGCCGTCTGGCGTGGTGCGATCGACGATGGTCTTGAAGCCGCGGCGGCGGAACAGCTGAAGCTGGAGCAGTGGATTCCATCCATTGGCTTCGGAGATCACCACATGGCCTTCGGGCGCGAGCAGGCGTGCGATGGTGGAGTATATCTTGTCGCGCGGTTCGACGTGGTGGAATGCCTGCTCCATCCAGATCAGGTCGAATGTGCCTGGGCCTTTCAAATCGAACAGCGAGCAGAAGCGAAATTCGATATCGAGCGGGCGGCCGATGCCGCGCTCGATGATCTCTTTCCGCGCCCGCGCAACCTCGAGCCGCTCGTCGTTGACGTCGATGGCGAGCACGCGCGCGCCCTGCAACGTAAACCACAAGGCTTCGGTGCCGCAGCCGCCGCCGATTTCCAGAAGCCGCGGCGCACCCTTGGCGCGGATCAGCGCTGTGATCTCCGCGCTCTGGCCGGAATAGTGGTGGCGGATGTAACGGCCAAAGCGTCCGCGGTAGCCGGCGTAATAAGCGTCGAACGCCTTCTGCTGCTCCGCGGGCAGCACAGGGTTCCGCAGCCACCAATCGAGGAAGTCCGCGATGGTGGGGAACTCGGTGGCGAAATCGGGCAGGCCGTTCACGAAAACCGCGCTCCTTTCGGGCATGAGTCGCAGCGGGAATAGCCCGAAAGGGCCTTCGCGGACAATGAGCTTAATAGTACTGGCGCTTGCTTATTATCAAAGTGGCGCATGATCTTGTCCGAAAACCGGTTCCCATCCCGGATCAAGTCCGGGACAGGCTTTTTCGGGATCATGCGCGCGGCTGCCGCTCAATCAGCGCAATGTCGCGCGGCGCCGAAACGCCATCGGAAACCCGGTCCGTGGTGATCAGGCGCACCGGCATGCGCGCGTTCAGCTCAGCCACATAAGTGTCAAGATCGGCATCTTCCTGATGCCCCTCATAGAGCATGTAGCGCCAGGGCAGTTTGTCGAGGCCGGGCAGCCAGCCGACATGGCCGCGGATGGCGAGATAGCTCAGGATCGCGCCGTCGTTGCCGATCGTGCGCAGATGTTCGGGCAAGCCGGCAGCCAGATCGGTTTCGGGCCGTAACGCGCCGCCGGTGAGCGAGAAGCGGGTGCAGCCTATCGACAGCAGCACCTGGTGTGCCGCCGCGGCCACGTCCGGCTGGTCCCAACCGTGCATCCAGCGTGCCCCGCGGCGGAGATATTCCGCGCCCATCAGGCCGAGGTTGCAGCCGATGTCGAACACGGCCTTGCCTTCGATCGAAACGCCAGCGCGCTCCAGCAGAGGATCCCAGGCTTGCAGGCGCATGCGCGGCGAGCGTTTGGCGGGACGGTCGAGACCGGGGATTTCCTGGTAGAGGAAAGAGCCGCGCTTGCCGCCAAGCAAGCGGCTGCGTCCGCCGAAGTGGCTCTGCTCGGTGACGGTTTCCGCCAGCCCGCGCAGATGTGCGTCGTATCCCTCCAGGATGAAATTGTGCACATCGACATAGAGCGCGCGTCCGCTTGCAGCATCCCGGATCAGGTTATTGTTGCAATTGGGCGGCTCGAAATCCATGCCGCTCCATCCGGCGCCGCTAATCAGTTTCAGCGGCCCGCTACGTTCGAGTGACCGCAGCTTTTCGACCATGCTTTCGCAGTCGCCTTGCTGGAGCGGTGACGTCTCAACGTGTTCAACCACGTAGGCGGTCCAGACAACTTTTGAACCGTCGCGGATTTCGATCAGGTCGTACAGCCGCGGCGCCACGCCCTGCAGGTGCATGTAGTTGAACGTCAGCGTCTGCAGCCGGTGCGGGAAGGTCAGCTTTTGCGCCACCGCGCGGCCGGCGCGCGCCATCACATAGGGAGCGTCCGCATTGCCGGCCTGCTGCGCGATCTTCAATCCGGCATTGGCAGGATAGCCGGGAAGCACCGGGCCGAGCGGCGTCGCGCGCCAGGTCTGCGGCGGCAGATAGATCGCATCGCCGCCTTCGAAGAAGGGCAGCTTGCGCGCGCTGCACCAGGCCTTGATTTGCTGGGGATTGAGCGTGGGGGTGACGGAGCCCGCGTCCACAGACATCGGCCGCTGCACCGGCAGGTCGCGCTGCCAGGTCTCGCGGTCGCGGCTGGAGCCCAGGCCGGACTTGATCAGCCGGGGCGCGAACCGAAACAGCGTGAAGACCTCGCGCTGAAGTGAGGCATAGGTGATGTATGTCGCGCGGACGACGCGAAACAGCGCCGGATAACGTATCAGGACCGACTTGATGCGGTCGCGCCGCTCGCGTGAAATCATGGATGTGAGGTCGATTGTCCTGCCGGCCGCGCTTTACGATTAGGACTTTATGGGCCCGTCAAACATGGCGGCGAGCGGCCTTGCGTTTATGGACAATTGTCCACGGCGTCAAGCTGGCGGGCTTGCGCGGGAACCGGCTCCATTAACGGAAAATCAGGTCAGGCGTAATCGAGCCGGCGGTTGAGATCGCCGCCGATGGCGTCGAAAGTTGCGCGCATGGCGCGGGGCATTTCCTCCCGCCAGCGCATGTCCTCGCGGACGGTGCCGAATGTGGCTCCCGCGAAGCCGGGGCTGCCGCCGATGTCATGCCGCGCAGCGTGGGCTGCTTCACCGAAGCCATCGTGGGCCAGGCCTACACGGTCCGCGACCCTGCGAACGACTGTGTGCGGGTCTGCGCATAACTCCTCGTAACGGATCCAGGAGCTGCGCTGCGGACCGAGCGCGCGGCTCAGCGCCAGCATCGAGCGTGTCGTCCAGACCCAATGCCGCGCAGCAAGTTCCGGCGAAATTCCTGTTCTGGAGATCTTCGACCACACCGTTCCGCGTCCATCCCGGCACAGGAAGGCGACATGCACGGGAAGCTTCTTCTGGTGAAGCAAATAGACCGCGTGGCCGGGGTCCTTGCTGCTGTCCACCACCACGCGCGCGCTTGCCCGCGCCGCCGCGGCGGAGAGCAGGCGGCCGGAATGATTGGCGACGGTGCGTCCTCGGTAGAGGAAGGGACTGGTTAGCCGAGAAGCCCGCATGGCGGTTCCGCTGAAGGCGACGGCTTCTTCAAAACGCTTGAGCAGCCTGGTCTGCGGCGCGCGGGTGCGCACATCCTTCGGCCGCAGATTGGCCCGGCTCATGATATCGCCCCATTGATCGCAATCCGGGACCGGCTGGCCGCAGCCGCGCGCTTCGGCGATGAAAAGTTCGAGTCGCCGCAGCTCTCCGACGACGGTGGCGTCCCTGTGCAATTCGAACAGGCCTTGCAGCACACTCGAGCCGGAGCGGGAGTCGCCAACAATACAGAGAACGCTGTCACCGGAAATACTCATCACTCTTTCTTGTATGGCAGTATGACAGCAGAATGAAGCTTCTATTTTAGTCTGGCGGCGCCTGTTAAACATACTTGCATGAGTTCTGTCCCTGAAAACCGCCGTTTGCTCTATTTGGTGAGCGAAGACTGGTATTTCCGCTCGCACCGGCTGCCGATGGCGCTGGCCGCGCAGCGCGCCGGCTATGAGGTGCATGTCGCGACCCGTGTGCAGGCCGACGGCGCCGCGATCGAGGCGCTTGGGTTCAAACTGCATCCGCTGCTGTGGCGGCGCGGCAGCACCAACCCGTTCGACCGCCTGCGGCTGATCGGGGACGTGCGGCGGCTCTATCGCGAACTCAAGCCGGACCTTGTCCACCACGTAGCTCTGGAGCCCACGGTCATCGGTTCGGTCGCCTCGCTTGGGCTCGGCATCCGCACCCTGAACGCCATGGCCGGGCTCGGCTTCGTTTTCACGTCACGCACGCCGAAGGCTTTGGTCGCGGGGTTCATCGTGCGTGGCCTGCTGCGTTTCCTGCTGACGCGAAAGAACGCTGCCGTATTGGTGCAGAATGAAGACGACCGCGCCGCGATCTCGGCGCTCGGTGTCGGCGCAGACCGCGTGTTCCTGATTGCCGGCTCCGGTGTCGATGCGGATCGACTGACGCCGCTGAAGGAGCCCGCAGGCGCAATCACGGCCGCCTTCGTTGGGCGCTTGCTCGACGACAAAGGCGTGCGTTCGCTTGTTGCCGCGCAGGAGATGCTGACGCGGCGCGGGCGTCCGGTGCGCCTGCTGCTCGCGGGCGAGCCCGATCCCGCCAACCCGGCATCGATTCCGCCCGACGAGATCGCGTCGTGGAAACAGCGCGAGGGTGTCGAGGTGCTCGGCCATGTCGCGGACATCCGCACGGTCTGGGCGAGGGCGCATATCGCGGTGCTGCCCTCGCGGCGCGAAGGCCTGCCGAAGAGCTTGCTTGAAGCCGCGGCTTGCGGACGCGCCATAGTAGCAACCGACGTGCCGGGTTGTCGCGTGATCGCGCGCGATGGCGTCAATGCACTTCTGGTCCCGCCCGACGATCCTGCCGCCCTGGCGGACGCCATCGACGTCCTAGCGCGCGATGCGGTGCTGCGGCAGAGCTTTGCCCTGGGCAGCCGGGAGCTTGTGGAGGAGGAGTTTTCCAGTGCCCTGATTGGCCGGGAAACCGTGGCTCTTTACGACAAATTGCTGGCGGAATAGCCGCGTATTGCGCGGCTCGGCCTGCCTCGGTAAACAAGGGCCGCGCCAAGCCTTCCCGTCGCTGGCGCAGGGAAATCACGTTGGCACATACGCGCAAGATAGCAGTGATCGGGCTTGGCTATGTCGGTCTTCCCGTGGCGGCGGCTTTTGCCCGCGCCGGGTCGCCCACGGTCGGCTTCGACATCGACCAGGGCCGTATCGCGGAACTGCGCGCCGGCAAGGACCGCACGCGCGAGGTCAATGCCGATGACCTGAAGAACAAAAACCTGCTGGTCACCAGCGAGCCCAAGGATATGGCGGGCTCGGACTTTTACATCGTCACGGTGCCGACGCCGATCGATGAAGCGAACCGTCCCGATCTCGGCCCGATGTGGTCCGCTTCGCGCTCCGTCGCCAAGGTTCTGAAAAAGGGCGACATCGTCGTTTATGAATCCACCGTCTATCCTGGCGCGGTCGAGGAGACCTGCGTGCCGGTACTGGAAGAGAATTCCGCATTGAAGGCGGGCCGCGATTTCACCGTCGGTTATTCACCCGAGCGCATCAATCCCGGCGACACAAAGCATCGCTTCGAGACCATCATGAAGGTGGTATCGGCGCAGGATGAGAAGACGCTCGATATTGTCGCCGATGTCTATGGCTCCGTTGTTACTGCAGGCGTTCACCGTGCGCCGTCGATCAAGGTGGCGGAAGCCGCCAAAGTGATCGAAAACACCCAGCGCGACATCAACATCGCCTTCATGAACGAGCTGTCCGCGATCTGCGAGGCGCTCGGCATCGATACCGGCGACGTAATTTCGGCTGCGCGCACCAAATGGAATTTTCTGCCGTTCTATCCAGGCCTCGTCGGCGGTCACTGCATCGGTGTCGATCCGTATTACCTGACGCATCGCGCCGAGATGGCGGGCTATCATCCGCAAGTCATTCTCGCCGGCCGCCGGATCAACGATAACGTCGGCTTCCGTGTCGCGCGTGAATGCGTGCGCCGGTTGTTCGGCAAGGGTGATGGCGGTTCGACCGTGACGGTGCTCGGCCTGACATTCAAGGAAAACGTGCCTGACACGCGCAATTCCAAAGTGGTCGATATTGTGCGCGAGCTGAAATCGTTCAACATCGACGTGCAGGTGCACGATCCGCTGGCGTCGCCGGAAGAAGCCCAGCACGAATACGGCATCGCCTTGACGCCGATGGACAAGCTGCGCCCCGCCGACGCGGTGATTTTCGCGGTGTCGCACGAGGACTATGTGCAGGGTGGCTGGCCGCTCGTGATGAAACTGCTCAAGGGCGGGCAGGGTGTGGTGCTCGATATCAAATCCCAGCTCGACCGGGCGGTGCAGCCGGCCGGCATCGATCTGTGGCGGCTGTGATCCAGGGCAATGACGCAAATGGCGGATAACGCAATCCTGGTAACAGGCGCGGCCGGCTTCATCGGCTTTCACGTCGCGCGTCGCCTTTTGCAGAACGGCCGCAAGGTCGTCGGTATCGACAACATCAACGACTATTACGATCCCAAACTGAAGGACGCGCGGCTCGCGGAGCTCGCGAAGCTGCCGGGCTTCACTTTCATCAGGCAGGATCTCGCCGACCGCGAAGCGATGGCTGCGCTGTTCGCCAAGCATAAATTCCCGCAGGTGGTGCATCTCGCCGCTCAGGCCGGCGTGCGTTATTCGCTGCAGAATCCGAACGCCTATATCGATTCAAATATCCAGGGCTTTATGAATATCCTGGAAGGATGCCGGCACGGCGGCTGCAAGCATCTGCTTTATGCATCTTCGTCATCGGTCTATGGCGCAAATACCACGCTGCCGTTCTCGGTGCATGACAACGTCGATCATCCCATCAGCCTCTATGCCGCGACGAAGAAAGCCAACGAGCTGATGGCGCATACTTACAGCCATCTGTATCGCCTGCCGACGACGGGCCTTCGCTTCTTCACGGTCTACGGTCCGTGGGGCCGGCCCGACATGGCGATGTGGCTCTTCGCTACCGCCATTCTCGAAGGCAAGCCGCTCAAGCTGTTCAACAACGGCAACATGCGCCGCGACTTCACATTCATCGACGACATCGTTGAATCGGTGGTGCGGCTGGTCGATCTCCCGGCCAAACCCAATCCGGACTGGTCCGGCGCTACGCCCGATCCCGCCACCAGCAACGCGCCGTGGGGCGTCTACAACATCGGCAACAACCGCACGGTGGAAGTGACCCACGTGGTCGATCTGCTGGAGCAGGAATTCGGCAAGTCCGCGATCCGCGAGATGGCGCCGATGCAGCCGGGCGACGTCTCCGAGACCCGCGCGAATGTGGACGACCTGATGCGCGACGTTGGTTTCCGGCCTTCGACCACCATCGAGAACGGCATCAAGCAGTTCGCGACCTGGTTCCGGGGCTATCGCGGCAACGCATAACTCCATTTGACAGGGGCGGCCGATTTGACAGGAAAGGTCTTGGGGCTTACCCGACATGAACCAACCCCAAATCGCCTGTGAGGCCGCATTATGACTGCCAAGACGCTGGAAAGCCTGAAGGTCAAGCTGTTCACCGACGGCGCCGACAAGGCGCAGATCGTGGAGATGGCGAAAAACCGGTGGATAGCCGGGTTCACCACCAATCCCTCGCTGCTGAAAAAAGCCGGCGTGAAGGACTACGAGGCCTTCGGCCGTGAGGTCGTCGCCGCGGTGCCGGACCGGCACATTTCCTTCGAGGTTTTCTCCGACGATATTCCGGAGATGGTGGCGCAGGCGCGCCATATCTCGAGCTGGGGCAAGAACGTCTATTGCAAGCTGCCGGTCACCAACACCCGCGGCGAGACTTTGTATGAAGCGGTGCGTTCGCTTGCGAAGGATGGCGTGAAGATCAACCTCACGGCGATCTTCAACACGGAGCAGGCGCAGCGTGGCGTCGAGGCTTTGGCAGGTGGCGCGCCGTCCGTGGTCTCGGTGTTTGCCGGCCGCATGGCTGACCTCGGCATCGACTACCGCCCGACGATGAAGGATGCGATCGCAAGCGCCCGCAAGACGCCGAATGTCGAGATCATCTGGGCCTCCACCCGCGAAGTCTTCAACGTGCTGGAAGCGGACGAGATGGGCTGCCACATCATCACCGCGCCGGCCGATATCCTGAAGAAGCTGCCCGCGCTCGGGACCAAGACCGGGGCCGCGCTGTCGCTCGATGCCGTGAAGGCCTTCCGCGAGGATGCGATTTCAGCCGGCCTGGCGCTCAATCTTCCGGCTTCCAGGGCGGCCGAGTAACCTTGTTTAAGGCGCTCCGGTGGCTGTAACCGTTTGAATTAAAACGTGTTCACCATGCGTGCGGTGCAGTGGTCGCCGGGGCTGTGGCCATGCTAGAAAGACCAGCAAACAGAGACTGAGGGGATTCTTCCGACATGGGGCAGACCGCGACACATAACGCGGAGCGAATTTTGCGTGTCGGCGTCATCGGCGTCGGCGTCATGGGCAGCAACCATGCGCGCGTGTTCGCCGATGTGCCGGGCGTAAAGCTCGTTGGCGTCTGCGACCCGGATCAGAAGCAACGCGACTTCGTGGCGAAGACCCTGGGCATCGCCGGCTACGATACGGTCGAGGCGCTGCTCGATGGCGGCGTCGATGCCGTCACCATAGCCGCGCCCACCCATCTGCATCACGAAATGGCGCTCACCTGCATCGCGCGCGGTGTGCATGTGCTGGTGGAGAAGCCGATCGCCTCCACGGTGGAAGAGGGGCGCGAGATCATCGCCGCCGCCAACCGCGCAGACGTTACGCTGATGGTCGGCCATGTCGAGCGTTTCAATCCCGCGGTCGAAGCGATCAAGAACGCGATCCGTGGCGAGGACATTCTTTCCATCGGCATCACCCGCGTCGGCCCGTTCCCGCCGCGCATGTCGAATGTCGGTGTGGTGATCGATCTCGCGGTGCATGACATCGATCTGATCCGCTGGTTCACCGATTCCGATATCATCGAAGTGCAGCCGCAACTCGCGAGCGCCGTAGCCGAGCGCGAAGACATTGCGCTCTTGCAGTTCCGTACCGCCTCGGGCGTGCTGGCGCATATCAACACCAACTGGCTGACGCCGTTCAAAGCCCGCAGCATTACCGTGGCGACGCGCGGAAAATATGTTACCGGCGATCTGCTGACGCGCCAGGTCACGGAATGCTTCGGCTTCCAGAAGGACGGCAGCTATTCCATGCGGCATCTGTCGGTCGGCCATGCCGAGCCGCTGCGTTCCGAACTGATGGCTTTCGTTTCCGCCATCATCACCAAGACGCCGCCCGCCGTCACCGGCGAGCAGGGCGTTGCTTCTCTCGAAATCGCCATTCAATGCCTTGAAGCCAAACCTGCGCGGGTGCAGTCCAAGCAACAGCGCAAGGGCCCACGCGCCGTCGCCGGCTGACGCGCGTTCACTCCCAAGAACATGAGTCTGATGAACCAGCATACCCGTCCCGATACGACACCGATTCCATTCATCGATGTGGCCTCGCAGCGCCGCCGCCTCGGCAGCAAGATCGACGAGGCTGTGGCGCGCGTGCTCGCGCATTGCCAGTTCGTCATGGGTCCGGAGGTTGCGGCCTTCGAGCAAGACCTCGCGGCCTTCTGCGGCGCGAAGCATGCCATCAGCTGCGCCAGCGGCACCGATGCGCTGTTGCTGGTGCTGATGGCGCGCGGCATCGGTCCGGGCGACGCGGTGTTCTGCCCGGCCTTCACCTTTTGCGCCACGGCTGAAGTCGTTGCGCTCCTCGGCGCCACCCCGGTGTTTGTCGATATCGATGCGGCGACGTTCAATATCGACGTTGCAAGCCTCAAGCGCGCCATTCCGGTGGCGAAGCATAAGGGACTCACGCCAAAGGCGGTGATGCCGGTCGATCTGTTTGGTCTGCCCGCGGATCATGACGCGGTGGCTGAAGTCGCCATGGCGGAAGGCCTGTTTGTGCTGGATGACGCCGCGCAGGGCTTTGGCGGTATCTACAAGGGCCGCAAGGTCGGCACACTTGCGGCGGCAACGGCGACAAGCTTCTTCCCGGCCAAGCCGCTTGGCTGCTTCGGCGATGGCGGCGCGGTGATGACCGACGACGACACCCTTGCCGAAATCCTCCGTAGCCTGCGCGTGCACGGCCAGGGCACCGACCGCTACGACAATGTCCGCATCGGCATCACCGGCCGGCTCGACACCATCCAGGCCGCGATCCTGATCGAGAAGCTGAAGATTTTTGAAGACGAGATTGCCGCGCGTAACGCAGTAGCCAAACGCTACAACGCGGGCCTGAAGGATGTCGCGACGGTGCCGCAGGTGCCGGACGGCTACACCTCCGTGTGGGCGCAATATGTTATTCGCCTGCAACCTGGCCGCCGCGACAAGCTTGCCGCCGATCTCAAAGCGCAGGGCATACCGACCGCGATCTACTATCCGCGTCCTTTGAATAAGCTTGCGGCGTATACCAGCTACCCGCTGGCGGAGCGCGGCGTGCCGGTGAGCGAGCAGCTGGCCGAGGAGGTCATCGCGCTGCCGATGCACGCTTATCTTGACGCGCCGGTGCAGGACCGTGTGATTGACGCAGTGAAGAAGGCGCTTGCGGCGTAAGCCTCAATCTCAGGCATCAATTGGTTTGCGTGTCAGCTTTTCACGAAATCAGCTTCTCTTATAAATATCGTCCAGGCGGACGATGTCGTCCTCGCCGAAATAGCTTCCGGTCTGCACTTCGATCAACTCCAGCGGAATCTTTCCCCGGTTGGCGAGCCGGTGCACCGAACCGATCGGAATGTAGACCGACTGGTTTTCCTGCACGGCTTTCGTCTCATCGCCGATCGTGACTTCCGCTGTGCCACGCACCACCACCCAATGCTCGGCGCGCCGGCTGTGCTTCTGCAATGACAGCATGCCGCCTTCGTTGACGACGATCCGCTTGACCTGGAAGCGCTCGCCGGCGTCGATCGCCTCGTAATACCCCCACGGACGATAGACGCGGGGATGGGTGATCGCCTCAGGCCGGTTGCCGGCTTTCAGCTTCTCGACAAGCTCGCGTACATGCTGTGCGCGCTCGCGCGGTATCACCAGCACAGCGTCCTTGGTCGCGACAACAACAAGATCGCTGACGCCGACCACGGTGGTGAGCCGATCCTCGGAATGAATGACGTTATTCGCGGCGTCCGTTGTGACCACATGGCCATGCACCGCGTTGCCGTTGCCGTCACGCTCGCCGACGTCGAAGATCGCGTCCCAGCTGCCGATGTCGGACCAGCGGAAATGACCTTCCACCACCGCGGCCCGGTCGGTCTTTTCCATCAGCGCATAATCGATGGATTTCTGCGGCGCGCGGCTAAACGCATCGGTGTCGAGGCGCAGGAAGCCGAGATCGTCGGTGGCCTTCGCAACCGATGCCTCCGCCGCTTCGACAATGCCGGGTTCGAACTTCGCCAGTTCCGCCAGCAGCACATCGGCACGGAACAGGAAGTTGCCGGAATTCCAGAGATAGCCCTGCGTGATATAGCGCGCCGCGGTCGCGGCATCCGGCTTCTCGACGAATTTCTCGACCTTGTAGGCATCCTTGGGGCCGAGCGGCTTGCCCCGCAGAATATAGCCATAACTCGTCTTCGGTTCGGTCGGCTTGATGCCGAAGGTGACGATGTTGCCGAGATCGGCTGTTTCGCGCCCGGCCTGGCAGGCCTGCGCGAACGGCTCGGCATCCAGCACCACATGATCGGCGGCGAGCGCCAGCACCACGGCGTCCTTGTTCTGCCGGTGCGCCAGCACGGCGCCGGCGGCAATGGCGGCAGCGGAATCCCGGCGGATCGGCTCGATCACTACCTTGGCGTCCGCCTCCATGCTCTCGGCTTGATGGCGTGCGAAGAAGTGGAATTGCCCGCCGGTCATCACGATCGGTGCGGCGAAAATGGAACGGTCCGCCACCCGCTGCAGCGTCTGCTGATAGGTCGAGAGTTCGCCGACCAGCGGCAGGAATTGCTTGGGCAGGGCATCCCGCGATACCGGCCACAGCCGGGTACCTGCGCCGCCGGCGAGAAGAACAGGTACGATGGGGGCAGGGGCCATGGGCTCTTTGATTCGCGTTGGTCGGTCCGCTTCGGTCCGGCGCTGTTTATTCCACATGGGCACTTAATGATCGAGCGTATTCTGGCCGTCGGCGGGCTGACTTTGGTGTCGCGGCTCACCGGCTTTATCCGCGACATTATGCTGGCGGCGTTCCTTGGCGCCGGGCCGGTGGCTGATGCGTTCTTTGTGGCGCTGCGGCTGCCCAACCATTTCCGCGCGATCTTTGCCGAAGGCGCCTTCAACGCCGCCTTCATCCCGGCCTATGCGCGTATCCGCGAGCAGGGCGGTGCGGAGAGTGCGCGCGTCTTCGCCGATCGCATCTTCACGCTGTTGTTGCTCAGCCAGGTCGTGCTGCTTGCGGCAGCGCTGATTTTCACCCCCGGCGTAATCGCCGTGCTGGCCCCCGGCTTTCGCGACGATCCCGAACGCTATGCGCTCGCCGTCGAACTGACCCGCATCACCTTTCCTTATCTGTTACTGGTGACGCTGGTGACGCTCTATGGCGGCATCCTCAATGCGCTGCATCGGTTCGCCGCCGCCGCCGCCGCGCCGATCCTGTTGAATCTGTCCATGATGATGACTTTGGTGCTCGCGGCATTTTTTCCGAGCGCCGGACATGCCGCCGCCTGGGGCGTGCTGCTGGCGGGCGTGCTGGAATTCGCGCTGCTCGCAGGCGATGCCGCGCGGGCGGGCGTGCTCCCGCGCTTCCGCTGGCCCGACTTCGATGCCGACGTGAGGAAATTCTTCCGTGCGCTTGGTCCTGCCACGGTTGGTTCGGCCGGCGTGCAGCTTGCGCTGTTCGCCGACACGCTGATCGCGAGCTTTCTTGCCACCGGCGCTTTGTCCGCGCTTTACTACGCCGACCGGCTCAACCAGTTGCCCATCGGCGTCATCGGCATTGCCGCCGGCACCGTGGTGCTGCCGGAAATGGCGCGGCGCATCGCAGCGGGAGACGAGATCGGTGCGGCGCGGGCGCAGAGCCGCGCCATCGAGCTGACGCTGCTGTTGTCGGTGCCTTGCGTGGTCGCATTCATGCTGGTGCCGGACGTCATCATGCGCGCACTGTTCATGCGCGGCGCATTCACCGCAGCAGATGCCATCGCGGCAGGCCATACACTCGCGGCCTACGCGCTCGGCCTCATCCCCTTCGTGCTGATCCGTTCCGTGGTGGCGACATTTTTCGCGCGGGGCGATACCAAAAATCCGGTGAAGGCGGCGCTGAGCGCGGCTGTGGTCAATATCGGTTTCAAGTTCCTGCTGGTGGGAACGCTGGCGCAGGTCGGCCTCGCGCTCGCCACCTCGATCGGCGCCTGGATCAATCTGCTGATTGTGCTGTGGCTCGCCGCCCGCGCCGGTTTGATCGGCTTCGATCCCGCCCTGCGCCGTGCGGTGGTGAAAATAGCGGCAGCCGGTATCGCCCTTGGCGCGGCGCTTTGGCTCGGGAACCTTGCCGCCGGACGCTATCTGCATGACGGTGTTGCACTGGGCGATGTGGTGAAGCTGGTGCTGCTTGTGGCCATTGGAGCGGTGGTTTATGGCGGCGTGGTGCTGGCCCTGTTCGGCCGGCAATGGCTCAAGACTTTCCGTCGGCCTCCGGCGCCGCCCCTTTAACCGGCTCCGGCCAGCACTTACGTCTGCACAGGCCGTCCTTTTTTCGATACAAGACTTTCCCATGACATCATCGATTTCCGCGCTCTCTCTTGTCTTGTTCCTCACGCTCGGCCCGTTGCTGGCAGCCTGTGGCGACAGCCAAAAGGCGGGTGGCCCGCCACCGCCGGCGGTGACGGTTGCCAAACCGACCAAGCAGGTGGTGACCGAACAGGACGAATATGTCGGGCGCTTCATCGCCATGGAATCGGTTGAAGTCCGTGCACGCGTCGCCGGGCAACTCGAAGCCGTCAACTTTACCGACGGACAAAAGATCGCCAAGGGAGATCTTTTGTTCACCATCGACAAGCGTCCGTTCGAGAACACGCTCGCGCAGGCCCGCGCCAATCTTTTGACAGCGCAATCAAATCTGGAGTTTGCAGCCAACGACCTCAACCGCGGTTCGCAGCTCGTGCGCGAAAAGACGATTTCGGAACAGGTGTTCGACCAGCGCGCGCAAACCAAGCGCAATGCCGAGGCCTCGGTCGCGGCCAACGAAGCTGCCGTGCGGCAGGCCGAACTTGATCTGCAATTCACCGAAGTGCGCGCGCCCGTTGGCGGCCGCATCGGCGACCGCCGCGTTTCACCCGGCAACCTGGTGGCGAGCGGCGCGAGCGCGCCGGTGCTGACGACCATCGTTTCGACCGATCCGATGCGTTTTGAGTTCACCTTCGATGAAGCTTCCCTGCTGCGCTACGATCGCCTCTCCAAGATGGGGGATGAAGGCGCCACGCGCGGGCTTTCCCTGCCGGTGAAGCTCAGGCTGATCGACGAGCAGGATTTCAAGCACGATGGCAAGATGGACTTCGTCGATAACGCGATCGCTTTCGGTTCGGGTACCATTCGCGGACGCGCGGTGTTCGACAACAAGGACGATACTTTCGTCCCCGGCATGTTCGGCCGCATCCAGATTCCTGCCGGTCCGCCCGCGGAAGCCCTCATGGTGCCGGATGCCGCGATCGGAACCGACCAGACGCGCAAGTTCGTTTTCGTTGTGGAGGAAGACGGCACCGCGAAGCAGACCTACGTGACGCTCGGTCCTGTATTTGGGGGCAAGCGTGTCATCAAGAGTGGCCTGACGCCTGACTCCCGCGTCGTGGTCAACGGCCTCATGCGCGTGCGGCCCGGCATCAAGGTGATGCCGGAGGAAGAAGGCGCGACGCCAAAGCCTGCATCCGGTGCAGCGCCGGCAGCGGCCAAGTAGGGCGCGGCCATGCGCATCTCCCATTTTTTCATCGACCGGCCGATCTTCGCTGCGGTTATTTCGATCGTGATTGTTCTCCTGGGTGCTGTGTCTTTCGCGCGGCTGCCGGTTGCGCAATATCCGGACATCGCGCCGCCGACCATCAACATTACGGGACAATATCCCGGCGCCAGCGCCGAAGTGGTGGCCTCGACCGTGGTCTCTCCGATAGAGGATCAGATCAACGGCGTGGAAGGCATGCTCTACGTCTCATCGAACTCCCGTTCGGACGGCGCGTTCTCCATCGCGGTCACTTTCGACCTCGGTGTCAATCTCGATATCGCGCAGGTACAGGTGCAGAACCGGGTTGCCATCGCTGCGCCGCGTTTGCCGGCCGACGTTCGCAATATCGGGGTCGTCGTGGCTAAGGCCTCGCCCGACCTGATGATGGTCGTGCACCTTTACTCGCCGGATAAATCCCGCGACCAGCTTTACGTGTCCAACTTCGCCAGTCTCGAGATCAAGGACGCGGTAACGCGTGTCGATGGCGTTGGCTCGATCCTCGTGTTCGGCAGCCGCGATTATTCCATGCGCATCTGGCTGGATCCCGGACGGCTGCAGTCCCTGAGCCTGACGTCGCAGGATGTCATCACGGCAATCCAGGGGCAGAACGTGCAGGTCGCCTCCGGTGTGCTCAATCAGCCGCCGGTCAAGGATCCACTTGCGTTCCAGGTGACGGTGCAGGCGCAGGGGCGTCTCAGCGATCCCGATCAGTTCCGCAATATCGTCGTCAAGCAAACCGGCGGCGGCATTGTCCGCCTCAAGGACGTCGCACGCGTCGAACTGGGGGCGCTGGATAACAGCACCAACTCCTACCTCAACCGCGATCCGGCAGTGGCGCTCGCGGTTTTTCAACGGCCAGGCTCGAATGCGCTGGCAACGGCCAAAAGCATTCGCACCTTGATGCAGGAACTGTCCAACCGTTTCCCCGCGGGCGTGAAATACGCGATCGTCTACGACCCGACGACCTTCATTCAGCAGTCGGTCGATGAGGTCGAGCATACGATCCTGATCGCGGTGCTGCTGGTCGTGCTGGTGGTCATCCTGTTCCTGCAGACGTGGCGGGCGGCGGTCATTCCTATTGTTGCGATCCCGGTTTCGCTCACCGGCACATTCTTCTACATGACGTTGTTCGGCTTCAGCCTGAACAATCTGTCCCTGTTTGGCCTGGTGCTCGCCGTTGGTATCGTCGTCGATGACGCCATCGTCGTGGTGGAAAATGTCGAGCGCAACATTGAAGCCGGCATGAAACCGCGCGAAGCGGCCTATAAAAGTATGGATGAGGTAGGCGGGGCGCTCATCGCGATCTCGCTAACGCTTGGCGCCGTGTTCATCCCAACCGCCTTTATCACCGGCATCTCCGGGCAGTTCTACCGGCAATTCGCGTTGACCATCGCGGGGGCGACTTCGATCTCGCTGCTGGTGTCGCTGACGTTGTCACCGGCGCTCTGCGCAATCCTGCTGAAACCGCACTCCGAGCGCGGCCAGAAGCAATCGATCATCACCAAACCGCTCAAGATTTTCTTCGGCCTGTTCAACAGGTTCTTCGACTGGTTTTCCCACGGCTACAGCCGGCTGGTCGCTTGGGTTGTCGGCGTCTCCGGCATCATGCTGGTGGTCTACGCCATGCTGCTCGCTGGCGGAGCTTTCGAGTTCAGCCGTGCTCCCATCGGCTTCATCCCGCAACTCGACCGCGGCTTCCTCATTGTCGCGGTGCAGTTGCCGCCGGGTGCGGCGCTGGACCGTACCGACAAGGTACTGCGCCGCGCTGTCGATATCGCGCTCGATACGCCAGGCGTCAGCGGCGCGGTGAATTTCGTCGGCTTCT
This sequence comes from Bradyrhizobiaceae bacterium, assembly GCA_947481685.1. Lineage (GTDB taxonomy): Bacteria > Pseudomonadota > Alphaproteobacteria > Rhizobiales > Xanthobacteraceae > CANKHA01. The sequence continues at coordinate 10,950 of CANKHA010000017.1, read as the reverse complement.
CCGGCGTAACTTTTACCAACGCCTCGAACTCCGGCACGGCCTTTCTTGTTCTGGATGATTTCAGCAAGCGCGGACGCAACAAGGCATTGAGTTCCGACGGCATCCAGGCTGAGCTGAACAAGCGTTTCGCACCGATTCAGGAAGCGCAGGTGCTGGTATTCTCGCCGCCTCCGGTGGCCGGAATTGGCAACGCCTCGGGCTTTCGCATGATGGTGGAAGACCGCTCCGGCCGCGGGCCGCAGGCGTTGCAGGGTGCGGTCTATGCGATGATGGGCAAGGCGGCGCTGAACCCAAGCCTGAAGCAGGTGTACTCGCTGTTTGAAACGTCGACGCCGCAACTTTATCTCGATATCGACCGCACCAAGGCGCAGCTTCTCGGCATCAACGTGCCGGATGTCTTCTCCGCACTGCAAACCTATCTCGGCTCGTCCTACGTCAACGATTTCAACATTCTTGGCCGCACTTTCCGCGTGACGGGACAAGCCGACAGCGAATACCGCATGGATCCTGCTGATGCTTTGCGGATTCGCGTGCGCAACGCGGCAGGCGAGACCGTGCCCATTGGAGCGTTCACCACCGTCAGTGACCGATCCGGGCCGTTCCGTGTGCCGCGCTACAACCTCTATCCGGCCGCCGAACTCGACGGCCAGCCGGTGCCCGGCGTATCTCAAGGGCAGGCCATCGACATCATGCAGAAGATCGCGGCCGAAACGCTCCCGGAAGGCTTCAACTACGAATGGACCACGCTCGCCTTCCAGCAGTTGCGGGCTGGCAATACTGCGGTCTTTGCTTTCGTGCTCGCGGTTATCTTCGTCTTCCTGGTGCTGGCCGCGCAATATGAGAGCGTCGTGCTGCCCTTTGCGGTCATCCTGATCGTACCGATGTGCCTGGTGGCAGCCATTTCCGGCGTGCTGATACGCGGGCAGGACAACAACATCCTGACGCAGGTAGGATTCATCGTGCTGATCGCGTTGGCAGCGAAGAATGCGATTCTGATTGTTGAATTCGCCAAGCAGCTGGAAGAGCAGGGCAAGGATCGCTTTGCAGCTGCGATTGAAGCCGCGCATCTGCGGCTTCGCCCGATTGTCATGACGTCGCTCGCCTTCATCTTCGGCGTCGTCCCGCTGGTGAACGCGTCCGGCGCCGGCGCCGAGATGCGTCAGGCGCTCGGTACGGCGGTGTTCTACGGCATGATCGGCGTCACCACCTTCGGCCTGATCTTCACCCCGGTGTTCTATGTCGTGTCGCGCGGGGTCGCCGAGTGGTCGAGCCGGCGCTTTGGCAAGGCGAAGTCCGTCGCGGCCCATCCTGAGGAATAGCAGCGGGTTTTTCGGCGTTACGAAAAGGCAGCCTTCGAGGCTGCTTTTTTATTTGCAACGGCTTGTCAAACCGGCCGCCGCCGGGAGATGATTTCGGCCGGGTTAAGGGGGCATCCAATGAAAATACTGTCTGTTGTGGTCCTGGCAGCCGTGGGCTTTGCGGTGCAGGCGCATTCCGCGGTCATCGATAAATTCAAGGTTCGGAACTGGAATGTTGCATCTTATTCGGACGATGCCGGTGCGTTCACGCATTGCGCCGCCAGCGCGGAATATCGAAACGGCATTACGCTTATTTTCTCGATTAACAAAAATCTGGGCTGGAGCATCAGCTTCTCCAATCCGAGCTGGCAGTACGAAATCGGCGATACCTTCAACGTCGCATTTACCGTCGACCGGATGGAGCCGGTCTCCGAAGCGGCCAATGCCATCACCGCGTCAGGGGTTGAGATCGCGCTTGCGGATAGTGGCCAGCTGTTCCGGAAATTCAGGCGCGGCAGTCGCCTCCGGGTCGCGACGGAAAATCAAATCTACGATTTCAACCTGACCGGCACCGACGAGATGCTGACGGTGCTGCTGGACTGCGCGCGCCAGAATGGCGGCCGGGAGGAAGAGGAGACGCCGGTGGCGTCCAACCGCTTCGGGCCCGCGCCAACGATCCCGACACCGCGGTCGATTCCAACGCCAACTTCGTTGCCAAGACCCGGATCGTCGTCGAACAGGGATTCCAGTGGCGATCCCAATCTCAAGGCGGAAGCCACGGCACTTGCGGCAAATCTGCTATCGACTGCGAAAGTCTCCGGCTTCCGTCTGCTTGCGCCGTCTGAGCAACCCGAGTTGAAGGGCGAAGCGCGGTGGACGGTGCCGCAGGGTCTTGGAACGATCCAGGTCTTTCCCGCGATGTCCAAGGAGGACGAAAAGTCGCTGGGCGGCCAGCTGGTCGCGGGGCATGCCCAGGTGTGCAAAGGTAAATTCTCATCCGGCTCGCTACCGGACGACGGCAAGGACGATCGTGCGCGCGTCTATTCGACCTGTGAAACCGACTCTGGAACGGTGAAGCTCTATCACTTCACGGTTCCGCGTGCCTCCGGCGGCATTTATGTCTTTACCACGGGCTCGCAGGGTTCAGAGGCCGATGTCAAAAAGCTGGATGGCGACATTCGCGCGGCGGCTTATCAGGTCATAGCGAAATAGTGGCATGGCTGGGCCTGTGACGGCGGCGTTTTGCCGCCTTCGCGGCGGCAGGGCGAATTGCCACATTCATTAGGAATAAAGTAGGGCCGCCGGGGTTAAACCCGCCACAGACGCTGCTTTCGTCACCTTCATGGAGAGACATCAATGATACGGATTTTGTGCGCCCTGTCCGCCGTCGTTCTGGGCGCGACCGCAGTGCTTGCGCAATCGAGTGCGATCAAAGAGCGCAAGGAGATCATGGAAAAGTTCAGTAACGACAACAAGGTGATGACTGCCATGGTCAAGGGCGAAGCACCGTTTGACGGCGCCAAGGCCAGCGCCTTGCTCGCTCCCTGGGAAGCGGCGATGAAGAAATACGTCACGCTATTCCCGGATGACTCCAAGACCGGTGACAAAACCCGCGCCAAGCCGGAACTCTGGCAGAAGAAGGCCGACTTCGAGACGAAGGCAACGGAATTCATCAAGGCCGTGAACGACGCCAAGGGTGCGACGGGCTCCGCCGATGCCTTCAAGGTCGCCTTCGCCAATGTCAGCAAAGCCTGCGACAACTGCCATGAACCTTACCGCGGCCCGCGCGTGCCGTGATCCGTGCCTACCGCGGCCCACGCTTTTAACGAACAAACATCAGGCAACAAAACACCCGCCGGCTCACACCGGCGGGTGTTTTTTATCGAACGGCGCGTAGCAGGTGACTTACTTGGTCACTTGCCCGCGGATCTCGCCGCCCGCATTGGCAGTGGTGTGGATGTTGACGTAATACTTGCCGGCCATCAGGTCGGTCGCCTGGGTATCGTTCAAAGTGGCGGAGCCGGTGACCGGGCTGGTGGCCTGGTTCGGGATCGGAACGGCGACACCGGCATTCTTGCCGGCTTCCGCGGGACCGTGGAAATGCGCGGCGGTCGCCGGGCCGCTCAAGTCGGAATAGTTTACAGTCCATGACAGCTTCTTTGACGCGGTATCGAAGGTAATGGCTGCAGTTCCCTTGCCCTTCGACTGATTGGCTGGCACTTCCTGCGAAGCACTCAGATCAGCCTTCATTTTCATTTCCTCTGCGAAAGAGGCGGAGGCCGTCAGTATGGCAATGGCGGCAATGCCGCCGGACAAGATCTTGTTGATCATGGGTGTCATCCTTACACGGGTGCAGCGTGGCTAGAGCCACATATGACATCAACACCCTTGGCTTGCAGTTATTCCCCGGATGGTGTGCTGTCGTGCGCAGATTCATTCTCATCACGCTAACGTTATCGGGATCGAAATCGTGCTGCGAAAGCTTTTCATCGTCGTCGTCATTGCGGCCGTCATCGGCGGGGCGGTTTTCTGGTTCATCACGCGGGCGCAAATCGTGCCGGAAAGCGCGCTCGGGCCGCATACGCCCGATCTGCAAAATGGCCGGACGATGTTTCTCGCGGGCAATTGTGCCTCATGCCACGCGTCGCCTGACCAGCCCGACCCCACACGTCTCGGCGGTGGGCTCGGATTGAAATCTCCATTCGGAACTTTTTATCCGCCGAATATTTCATCGCACCGGGAAGACGGCATCGGCGGCTGGACCGAGGCACAGTTCGTCACTGCGATGGTGAACGGCACGTCGCCGGATCTCTGGCACCTTTATCCGGTGTTTCCCTACACATCGTTTCAACACATGTCGTTCGGCGATGTGCGCGACCTGTTCGCCTACATCAAGACTCTGGCGGCGGTTGCCGGCGTGATCGAGGAGAACGATCTTCCGATCCATTACAAAATCCGGCGCACGATCGGTGTCTGGAAGTTCCTGTATCTCGACGGTGAGCCATTCAAGTCTGATCCTGCAAAATCCGCGCAGTGGAACCGGGGTGCCTATCTGGTCAACGGCGTGGCGCATTGCGCCGAATGCCACAGCCCGCGCAATGTCCTGGGTGGCATCAAGCAAGGCCTGCGCTTTGCCGGTGGCCCCGAATTCGGCGGCGATGGCTTCGTGCCGAATATCACCCAGAAAGGCATCGGCGACTGGTCGGAGAAAGACATTACCACCTTGCTGGAAAGTGGCGATCTGCCGGACGGTGATCGCGTCGGTGGCGAGATGATCAAGGTGGTGCGCAACACCGCGCAGCTCAGCGCCGACGATCGTGCGGCAATCGCGGCCTACATCAAATCCTTGCCACCCATCGAAGGGCCCGTACCGCCCGAGCGGAAGTAATTGCGGTGAGCATCTACACCGCCATCCTGTTCAAGGTTCTCTCGACGGCTTGCTTTGCGGTGATGGGCGCCTGCGCGCGGTGGCTGGGTGAAGTCTTTCCCGTCGGGCAGGTGGTGTTTGCTCGCAGTTTTTTTGCCATTGTGCCGATTGCGATCTTCTATGCGTACCGACGCCAACTGCGGCGGGCGATGGTCACGAAGCGTCCCTTCGGCCACATGCTGCGCGGGCTGACCGGCGTCACGTCGATGTTCTTTTTGTTCGCCGCGCTCGCGCGGCTGCCGATTGCGGATGTGACGGCGATCACCTTTTCCACGCCGCTGATCATCGTGACGCTTGCCGGTCTGCTGCTTGGCGAGCGCGTGCGCGGTTATCGCTGGACGGCGGTGATCCTGGGGTTTTGCGGCGTGCTGGTGATCCTCGCGCCGCATCTTTCCATCGCTGAACTCTCGGGGATGTCCGACATGGCGACGCTCGGCGCCATCTTCGCGCTTCTCAATGCCGTATTTGCCGCCGCGGCCTATATCCAGATCCGCCGGCTGACCAGAAGCGAAACGACATCATCGATCGTGCTCTATTTCTCGGTAATCGCAAGTCTGTGTGGGCTGGCCACGCTTCCCTTCGGCTGGGTCTGGCCAAGCCTGCATCAGTTCGGCATCCTGTTCCTGATGGGTTTTGCCGGCGGCATCGGCCAGCTTTTCATGACGGAGAGCTACCGCTATGCGCAGGCGTCGCTGACCGCGCCATTCGACTACACGTCGATTATCTGGGCCGTGATCCTCGGCTATGTCGCCTTTGGCGAGGTACCCGGCCCGAGCGTCTGGACCGGTGGTGTGATCGTGATCGGGGCAGGGATGTTCGTGATCTGGCGCGAGCGCCGGCTTGCCTTGCACCGGCGGTCCGCAGTGATCCCGCCGGTGCCCTAGGTGCCGAAGGCCTTGAAGGTGATGATGGTGCGGGTGTCCTGGATACCCGCAATCGACTGCACCTTCTCGTTCACGAAATGGCCGATGTCGCTGCCTTCCGGGACGTAGAATTTTGCCAGCAGATCGAACTCACCTGCGGTGGAATAGACCTCAGACGCGATCTCGGCATCGGCCAGCATATTGGCAACTTCATAGGACTTGCCGAGCTGGCATTTGATCTGGACGAAAAAGGGAACCATCGAAACCTCCGGATGCGCTTGATCCCGAAAAGTGGGCACCGGTTTTCGGATCAGATCAAGCGCCAGAATAAGCGCTTGATCCCGAAAAGTGGGCACCGGTTTTCGGACCGGATCAAGCGCCAGAATAAGCGCCGCCAATCCAGCAAAATAGCGCGGCCGTGGCAAGCGCGCTTGCGGGCAGGGCGGCAGCCGACTAGTTACTCGTTGGACGTGTGACGCCGCTGGAGCCGGGATGCGCCTCGATCTTCGCCTTTACGCCATTGTCGATCCCGAGCATGCGGGTGGCCACAGCCTGCCTGACCTCGCGCGCCGGATTGCCGAGGGCGGGGCGACACTGGTGCAATTGCGCGACAAGCGCGGCGAGACCCGTGAAATGGTGGCGCAGGCGCGCGCGATCAAGGCGGCGCTCGCGCCCCTCGGCGTTCCCTTCATCGTCAACGATCGGGTGGATGTGGTGCTGGCCGCGGGAGCCGACGGTGTGCATCTGGGTCAGGACGACATGGATGTCGCCGATGCGCGCCGCTTGCTCGGGAAAGATGCGATCATCGGGCTGAGCGTCAAAACGCTGGCCGATGCGCAGGCCGCGCAACTCAATCATCTGAGCTACGTCGCCATCGGCGGCGTCTTTCCCACCACATCGAAGGACAACAAGACCAGCATCGGCCCGCAGGGCTTGCGCCAGCTCGTCGCCGCCGTGCGCGCGCGGGCGCCGCATTATCCCATCGGCGCGATTGCCGGGATTACCGAAGCCAATACGCCGGACGTCATCGCGGCCGGAGCCGACGGCATCTGCGTGATCTCGGCGCTGTCGGGAGCGTCCGATCCGGCGGCGATGGCGCAAAAACTGCGCGGCATTGTCGATGCATCGCTGAAGAAGCGGAGCCTGCAATGACCGCGATTGCCGTCACGCTTGCCGGCTCGGACAGTAGCGGCGGAGCCGGTATCCAGGCCGACCTGAAAACCTTTTCCGCGCTGGGCGTCTATGGTGCGTCGGTGATCACCGCGTTAACGGCGCAGAACACGCGGGGCGTGACCGGTATTCATGACGTGCCGCCGGATTTTATCACGGCGCAGATCGACGCGGTTTATTCCGATCTCATCGTCAACGCATCGAAGATCGGCATGCTGTCGCAGCCTGCCGCCATCGAGGCCGTTGCGGCCGGGCTGGCAAAGCACAAGGCGCAGAACATCGTGCTCGATCCGGTCATGATCGCGGCGTCGGGCGACCGGCTGCTGCGGCCGGAAGCGATCGACGTATTGCGGCGGGTGCTGATCCCGCGCGCGGCGCTGATCACCCCGAACCTGCCGGAAGCCGCAGCGCTGCTCGATGGGCCGGAAGCGAAGACCGAAGTTGAAATGAGAGAGCAGGCGGATCGACTGCTCGCGCTCGGCGCCAACGCCGTGCTGATCAAGGGCGGTCACGGCAAGGGGCCCGAGAGCGTGGATTTTCTGGTGGAGCCCGGCGGCATGACGCGGCTTCCAGCAAGGCGCATTGCGACCGCGAATACGCACGGCACAGGCTGCACATTGTCATCTGCCGTTGCGGCGGGGCTGGCGAAGGGCTTGCCGCTCGCCGATGCGGTGGGTGAGGCCAAGCTCTATGTCACGGCGGCGATTGCAGCATCAGACAAGCTTGCGATCGGATCGGGCCACGGCCCGACGCACCATTTCCACAAGTGGTGGTGAGGCAATCTCAGTCGCTTTTGGCGCTGCTTGTTTCCAGCAGCACGTCGTCCGACAGGTCCATCTGGTTGCCGCGCCAGACGATATCGTTGCCTGCCCAACCGGCGATCCATAGCGGGATCAGCGCCACGTCGCGCAGCAGCCAGGCCAGCACCGCCTTGGGCGATAATGGCCAGCCCGCCGCATAAGCCAATGCCGCCTCGCCGCCGTACCAAACCGCAGCCACAATGGCCGCGCCGGCAAACGGTGACTCGTCGGCTGCTGCCGCGGCGAGCACCGCAAGCAACATCGGCACGACACCGGTCGAGACGATCTCCGGCGCATAAAACAGCTTGAACGAATCCCGCCGCAACCGTGCCCAGCGCAGCTGCCGTTTCCAGACATCGCGCAGGCTGCGTTGCCCCAGCGGTTGTCCAAACGGACAATCCACGAGCCGCACGCGCAGGCCGGCATCCCGCACCACCTTGGTTGCTGCTGCGTCTTCCGCCAGTTCCTGGGCCAGCGCGCGCAGGCCGCCCGCGCGGTTGAGATCGTCGCGCCGCCACAGCATGGTTTTCCCCTGCGCGAAGCCAAATCCCATCGAGTCCGAGAAATACTGCCAGCGCGCCTGATAGGTGTTGAGGAAGGCGCTTTCGATCTCCGCCCATAGCCCGGAGGGCAGGCAACCGATCGGCGGCGAGCAGACGAGGCCGGTGTCCGGCCGCCACGCGCCCAGCAGCCGCTGAATGTAATCGCGCGGCATCAGAACGTTGCTGTCGGCGATGATCACCCATTCGCCGGTCGCGGCTTCCCAGCCCTTGCAGAGGTTGTTGAGCTTCGGGTTCTGGCTGATGCGCTCGTCGCCGATCAGGAGCCGCGCGCGAACGCCGGGATGCTCGGCAATCAGCCGTTCGACGACCGGCACCACCGGGTCCTTCCCGCTGGCGACGCAGAACAGGATGTCGTAGCGCGCATAGTCGAGGGCGAAGCTGGTGCGCAGCGTTTCTTCGCAATAATTGTCGAGGCCACAAACCGGCCGGATCAGCGTCACCGATGAAGCATACGACGGCAGCGGCGCTGCGGCCTGCGGGCGGCAGCGCGCGATGGCGACAATGACGGTGAGGGTATGAATGAGGCAGAGAGCGGCGCAAAGGGTTAACGCCAGCCAGAAGATGATCTCCATCCGGCCCATATTGCTGATCCGCATGACGGGCGTATGACGCGGCTTTTTCCCGTGAGCCGGATGCCGGCATGGGATGCACCGTTTCGCAAGGTCGCGAGAATGCACCCGACCCTTTATTGATGCCAAAAAGAGAGCAATACTGTTCGCCGATTTGCACTATGCGGGCGGTTCGCCGAAAGCTGGGCATCAGAATCCCGGCGACTTGCAAGGGAGAATGATCGTGCAGAAAATCCTGACAGACGCCCAGATGGCGCAGTATCAGCGCGATGGTTATGTGGTGGTGTACGACGTGGTGCAGCCCGCGCAGCTGGCGGAACTGCGGCGGGTGACCGACGAATATGTCGAGGGCTCCCGCGCGGTATCGAAGCACGACTCAGTCTACGACCTCGAGCCGGGTCATTCGGCGGAGCAGCCCCGCGTTCGCCGGATCAAGCATCCGCACAAGCAGCATCCCGCCTACAAGCAGTTGGTGAGCCACCCGACCATCATCGGCGTGTTGCAGGATCTGTGGGGGCCGGACATCCGCTTCCATTCGAGCAAGCTCAATATGAAGTCCGCTGGCTTCGGGTCTCCCATCGAGTGGCATCAGGACTGGGCGTTTTATCCGCATACCAATGAGGATCTCGCCGCCGTCGCCATCATGCTCGACGATTGCCAGATGGAGAACGGGCCGTTGCTGGTCATTCCCGGCAGTCACCGCGGCCCGATCTACGATCATCATTATGAAGGCCATTTCTGCGGCGCCATCCACCCGGTTACCAGCGGGCTGGATTTTTCCAAGGCAGTTCCGCTGACCGGGAAGGCCGGTTCGATCACCGTGCATCATGTGCGCGCTATCCACGGCTCGGCGCCCAATCTGTCGCCGATCGATCGGCGTCTGATGTTCTTCCAGTATGGCGCGGCCGACGCCTGGCCGATTTTCCGGGTGCCGACCGATATCGATGCCTGGAATGCGAAGATGATTTGCGGCAAGGCGGACAACCAGCCGAGGATGGAAGCGGTGCCCGTGCGTATTCCGCTTCCCTCGTCGCAGGGTGACGGCTCGATCTACGTACGACAGGAGGATCTCGGGGTGCGATATTTCTCCGGTGAAAAACCCGCTCAGATGGTTCTGGCGCCGGAAATCGCGCGATGAGTTCAGCCGTGGTCCGTTTCACGTTTCCTGTTGCCGCCGCCGCAAGCATTCTTCTTGCCGGGACTGTGGCTGGTGCGGAGGATTTTTACGCCGGCAAGACCATCAGTATTGTCGTCGGATCGGCCCCCGGCGGCGCCTATGACGCGATGGCACGTCTTGTTGGCCGTCGCCTTTCGCAATACATCCCGGGCAATCCGACAATCATCTTCAAGAACATGCCGGGCGCGGCGAGTCGTATCGCTGCCGTCTACGTCTACAATGCGGCGGCGAAGGACGGTCTCACTATCGGCGCCGTCGCGCCGCAAGCGCTATTGGGCGATGTTTCTCAGTTGAAATATGATCCGCTGCGCTTTGACCTCGTCGGTAGCGCGGCCGCCGTGTCCTATGTCTGTGTCGTGCGCCCTGATGCGCCCGCAAAAAGTTTTGAGGAGACGCAGGGAAAAGAAATCATCATGGGCACCTCCGCGCCCGGCAGCGCGGGCTATGAGGCGACGATGATTCTGAAGCGCGTATTGGGAGCCCAGTTTCGTCTCATTACCGGTTATCCCAACAGTGTCGCCACCTCGATGGCGGTCGAGAAAGGCGAAATCCATGGCGCTTGCGGCGGGATGGATCAGGTTTCGCCGAACCGCGATATGCAAAACAAGATCAGCGCGCTCGTCCAGATCAACGTTGAGCCGAATGTCCGCCTGACCGCCATGGGAGCGCCGCCTATCTGGAAATTCGTCAAGAATGAAGAGGACAGGAAGCTCCTCAAGTACCTGCTGGCTTCGCAGGCGATCGGCCGTCCATACATGATGCCGCCGGACTCACCGCCTGAGGCCGTCGCGATCATCCGCAAGGCATTCGATCTTGCCGTAGCCGATCCGGGATTTATCGAAGACACCACCCGCGCCGTTCTGGAGGTTGCGCCAATTTCTGCGGCGAAGATGCGCGAGGTGATGACGGAGAGTTACGGCGCAAGCCCGGAACTGGTCGAACGCGCCCGGCAGGTGTTGCAATAGGGCAGGCCGCCTGCGCGCCTTTTGCCGCGTTAACCAGCTAATCCGCGCGGTCAATCAAATTTCGCCTGTCATCCGGTTGTCATGTGCATCTGCGATAGTGCGTCGCATGGCAGTTAGT
>CANKHA010000016.1 GCA_947481685.1 Bradyrhizobiaceae bacterium | reverse complement strand
GCCATGAGACAGTGGGAAAAACGGCTCGATCCGGCGCATCTGCGCCTCAGACAGCAAGAACAAATCAGTCATGGCGATGCCTCCTCGCACCGCCATTGAATCAACCGTTCAAGTGTTCCGCAATAACTTTAATGGGTCCTGAGCCTAGGCAATCTTCGCTAAACAGAACTTGTCACATCATCGATTTCCACTGCGGAAAGCATTTCCGTATTGGCTTCAACTAGACTCTTAAGAGCCAGAATTTCTTCATTTTTCTTGCAAGCGAAGAATTGTTCAAGGGAGCTTTTGGCAGAGGCGACATTGATCTGAGCAGCGGTCAGCAATGCGCTTTCCCTCGTTCTGTGGCCAATCAGGCATTGCGTCGGGCTAATTGGGAAATAAAGAGTCGTCCAATTGATAGCATCATTAAGTGGATGAGGAAGATTCTGCGAGTCCAACGTAAAAATACAACTATCTCCAAGAATCAGACTTTCAGATGGGTATCTTCGTAGAATCCATTTAGCCTGAAACTTGTCCGGGGATATTTTACTTTCCGTGAGCATTTGCGAGAGCGCGGTTTGATGTCCCTTTTCGACTCCTTTTATAAGATCGTCGCCTTGCGCAAACGCCCGAAGATGCCGCTCGAATATCGATGAGAAGACTCCGGATTCTATTTCCTTTTTAATGGACGTGTCCAAGAACTCATTCAGGGGTATGTCACCCAATCTGCTTTGAATTAATGCTAGTTGCTCAGGCGAAAACTGACTTGCGAAAGACGCGATTTGTTCGTTTGCAGCATTTTTGAAGGATAGCTTCGCTTCATCTGAATGTGCCTTGTTCGCGGCACCGACAAATACTCTTTCGGCCGTCTGCCTAAACCGCTCGCGAAATGAGCGAGTTCTTATGGCTTGCACCCAAGTATAGTCATTCAAAAAAACTTCGTAGTCGTCGGTGCATCCACTTTGATCGATGGCGGCCAAAGCACTGCCGAGCTGGCCTTCAATGACAGCGAACTGCTCTTCCAGGTCCACTTCTTTGCCATAGAAGAATTTTCCCAATCCTACATCTCGAGTACTAACTTCTTTCGATTCCCCATCAGTTGGATGCCACCAAATCCAATAAATACCGCGCTTTGGTTCGGATCGAGAGGAAAAGCGATTCAGCAGCGCTCTAGGTATGAAATGGTTTCTTTTCTTACGTGAGGCCATCGTAAATACCTGCTGTTGGAGCCAGTAAGGGTGGGCAGTCACACGCAACTCGACTTGAGGCGAGAAGTGAAAGTGAGGGTTCGCTGCGAACTTTATCGCATAGCGCCCCTTGTCACGAACACTTAAGACCCTCCACAATACCGATCGGCCCAAGGGCGAGATACATCGCCCGGCCGCCATCCGTCTTGGGAGGACGATCATGACCGTTATCCGGCGCGTTAGCGCCCTTACATCATTTGCATCACTGATGATTGCGGCCGGCGCGGTGGGTTGGCCCGGCATTTCCTGTGCCCAGCAAAAACCGGCTGAAATGACGTCAGTGAGCGTCGAACTCGGCGACGTGTCTTTGACCAAGCTGCCCTTCATCATGGCCGCCGACTACGGCATCTACGAGCGCAACGGTCTGAAAGTGCGCCAATACATCACGCCGTCCGCCGCCAAGGCGATCGAAGCCAAGGGCGTGAAGGTACCAGCCGAAAACATCGGTCGCGAAGAAGGCATCATCAACATCGACGGCGGCAGCCCGACCATGGTGCGCATGCATTCGGTGGGAACCGCCCCGCATCGCGTCATCCTGGCGACGACCGACATCTATTCGCGCTTCCACATCCTGTCGCGCGGCGACATCAAGACCGCCGCCGACGTCAAGGGTAAGCGCGTCGGCTTCGGCAATCCGGGCGCGCTCACGCACTTCTCCGAACTGATGTGGCTCAAGAGCATCGGCCTCGACCCGGAGAAGGACGTCGAGATGTATTCCAACACCGGCGAGATCAAGGACGTGCTGGAGGGCAAGGTCGACATCATTGCGCAGAACGGCGTCACCGTCGAAGAAGCCAAGAAGAAGGGCTTGAACGACCTGCACAACCTCGTTCCAGACAAGGTGCACATACCGGGCTCGGGGGTGAACGTGCTGAGCGACTGGCTGCCGAAAAGCCGCGACGTTGCGGCGCGTTTCATGAGGGCGACGGTTGAGGCCATCGCGCTGATGAAGACCGACAAGAAAAAGGCCTTCGCCTCGATGCGCAAATGGTACGGCATCACCGACCCGAAGGTGCTGGAAGGCATTTACGCCGAGGCCACCGACCTGCCGAACAAGCCCTACCCGTCGATCGAAGGCCTGAAGAACATGCAGTCGGTCTACACATGGCGGGCGATCGCCAAGAAGAAGCCGGAAGACTTCGTCGATGCGAGCTTCGTCACCGAGTTGGACAAGAGCGGCTATATCGACAGCCTCTACAAGAAGACCGACGGCGCGAAGTAAGAAGCAAATGCTGTCATCCCGGCCGAGTGCAACGAGAGCTGGGACCCATCTTTAATTTCTGGGTCCCGGCTCGGCGCGCTTCGCTTGCCGTCCGGGATGACAATTTCCGGCGGCGGTCCGGGCATTTCATTTCCGGTTGCACGCGTTAAAGATTTCGCGCCCCGCTTGTCAGAGACAGGCAACCGGGCTCCTGATGAGGGATCGGCCCAAGAGCGGGACCCACCTGCCCTGGCCGCCATCGGACTAGGGAGGTCCCTCATGATAAATATCCGGCGCGTTCGCGCCCTCACCGCATTTGCATCGCTGACCATTGCTGCCTGCGCTATCGCCTTGCCTAGCGCCGCCGGCGCCCAGGGGAACGACGCCAAGCCCGCTGACACGCTGCCGGTAACCGTCTCGATGGGCGACGTGTCGCTCACCAAGCTGCCGTTCATCATGGCTGCCGACTACGGCATCTATGAACGCAACGGGCTGAAGGTCAGGCAATTCATCACGCCATACGCCGCCAATGTTGTGAAGCAACGTGGCATCAACGTGCCGGCCGAGAATGTCAGCAGCGACAAGGGCCAGATCGACATCGGTGGCGGCAGCCCGACCATCGTGCGAATGACGACAGTCGCGGGCGCACCGCAGCGCGTCATCCTCGCGACGACGGATCTTTATTCGCGCTATCACATCCTCACCCGCGGCGACATCAAAAGCGTCGCAGACATCAAGGGCAAGCGGATCGGTTATGGAAGTTTCGGCGCGCTGAATCACTTCTCGCTGATGATGTTCTTCAAGCAGAACGGCATCGATCCGGACAAGGACGTCATCATGATGTCGAACGCCCAGGAGATTCATAACGTCATCAAGGAAAACCAGGTCGATGTCATTGCCGCCAATGCCCAGACTCCCGGGGACGCGAAAAAGGCCGGCATGAACGATCTCGTCAACCTCACCCCGCTCAAGATCCAGATGCCCGGGTCGGGCGTGAATGCGGACAAGGATTGGCTGGCTAAGAATCATGAGGCGGCGAAGCGCTTCATGAAGGCCACGGTCGAAGCCGTTGCGCTGATGAAGCAGGATAAGCAGAAAGCCTTTGCGTCGTTGACGAAATGGTTCGGCATCACCGACAAGGACGTGCTTGAAATAACCTATTCGGAGTCCGCGGATTTGCCCAGCAAGCCCTATCCGAACATCGAGGGCATCAAGAATATGCAGTCGGTTTACACTTGGCGCGGCATGGCAATGCATAAGCCGGAAGACTTCGTCGATTCCAGCTTCATTACCGAGCTCGACAAGAGCGGCTATATCGACAGCCTCTACAAGAAGACCGACGGCTCAAAGTAACTGTCTCACCAGCTATGCCGGTGCGCGCAAAAGAGCACGCCCCGGCATTTTTTATTCGGCCTTTTTCGCGCCGGGAAGCTCGACAACGTTCTTCGGCTCGATCGCAAGTTTCACCTTCGCATGGATATCGGCAGGGGCTTCGATGATGCCCTTGATCACATCTGCGAGTTGCTGTCCCGTCATCGCACGAATTTCCATCCGCTGTTTTTCAGCGTCGGCGATGAATTCCGGATCGGCCAGGGTCGCGTCGAAGGCCTTGCGCAGCGCCGCTACGCGATCCGCCGGCACGCCCGGCGTGGTGGCCACGGGACGCCCGATCGCAACAGAACCCGAGATGAAATCCAGGATCTGTTTTTCTTCCGGGGTTTTCGCGAGATCGCGCAGCAACGGCACGTCCGGCAGGTCAGGCTCCTTTGCCAGACCGACCTGGATGATGGGAATGATCTTCTTCTCATTAACAAGATGCGGCGTGGTCGCCTTGTAGCTGACCCACGGATTGGTCGCCCGGCCTTCGACTTCGCCGCGCTCCATCGCGAGGTTGACGTCGGTGCCATCGGGATAACCAACGACAAGCTTCATCTTGGCGCCAAGGACATTGTTGAAAATCGCCGGTATCTGCGTGGAGATCGATCCGGCGCCGGTGCATCCGATGACCGTTTCGCGATTGAGCGCGTCCTGGAATGTCTTGGTCTTGGAGGTGTACCAGACAACCGTAACCTGGTTGTGTGAGCTCATGTTGCCGACCCAGTTGAAACTACGCAGGTCGGCTTCCAGGCCGTTGTTGATTCCCAGCGCCTGATCGACCGCGAGACCCTGACTCACCATGGTGAGGATCGTGCCGTCCTTGGGGGCGACGACGGCGACATAGTTTGCCGCCTTGATGCCGCCGCCGCCGGGCATGTTGATCGGAATGACCTGGGGATTGCCGGGAATATGCTTGCCGATATGAGCGCCCAGCACGCGCGCATAGAGGTCGTAACCGCCGCCCACGCCGGAGCGGATAATGAATTTGATCTGCTTGCCCTTGTAGAAATCCTCCACCGGATCGGCGAAGGCCGGCGACGTCAGGAACGTGACAGCGGCTAAGAGCGCCAAGGCCAGGTAGTGCATCATGTCCTCCCTAAAATCGTTTGTTTGCTTTTGATTTGTCCCAAGATACGTCGCTACCGGGCTCTCCCGCCATCCCCAAATTGACGCGCCGGCGCCGCAAGCGGCGTTCGCCCGGGCAACAAAAAGGCCGAGACAAGCCCGGCCTTTTGAAATCAGAGGAACTTGAGTCCTACCAGTGGAAGCCGGGGCGATTGTCACGGACGCGGGCTTCACGCTGTGGCTGCGGTTTCACCTTCTCGGCCTTTTCGACTTTCTCGGTCTTGTCGGCCTTCGCAGGAAGCTCAAACCTTACGCCGGTGGAAGGCACGATCTGTTTGATCGCAGGAGTCTCGACCTTCTGGATCGCAGGCGGCGTATCGATGGCAAGCGCATTCGCGGACAGGGCGCTTGGCGATGCCAAGGCGATAGCCTCCAGCTTCACACCGCTCGGGATGGTTTCGTCCGTGGCATTGTCCGCAACGTATGGGCTGGTCCGTTTCTTTTTCGGCGCCTCACCCGGCTTCTCGATCGCGTCATCGGACACCACGATGCGGGTGCTCGCCATATTTTTCTGCACCATCGCGTAGAGTTTCGCAGCGTTGGCTGGCGACAAGCGCACGCAGCCGTGCGATGCGATCCGGCCCAGACGGGATACCGCATCCGTGCCGTGAATGGCATAGCCCTGATAGAAGAAAACCGAATGCGGCATCGGCGCTTCGTTGTACTGCTTCGACTTCCATTTGCGCGCGAGCCATTCGGGCTTATAGACGCCGCTCGGTGTGGTGAAGCGCTTGGCTCCCGTGGAGACCAGCCAGTTATACTTGGCGGATCCATCCACCATCACCGACATGCGCTGCGATGTCTTGCTGACGTTCACCAGGATATCGGCCGCCGCCGGGACTGAGCCCGTCACAGCCACGGCGCATAACGCCACCACAGCAAACTTGCGCATGAGTATCTCCCGCCCCGGCATTTCCATTCCGTTAACTATATAATCTTCGCCCGCCCCGGAACTCTTGTAAAGGTTTGAGGCTGCAGGGTTTTGCATCGTGGGATGAACCACCCGGCATCCCGGAAGAGGCCTGAAAAAGCCGCGGCAGGCGTTATAATCCGCATAGAATCGCCTGTTATGCCGCACCGTCCGGCACGGATTCGGGAGATCACATGTTTGCGAGATTTTTTGCCTGCGGGGTACTGATCCTGGCCATGCCGGGGATCGCTTGCGCGCAGGATCTGGGCACGCTCAACCCCAAACCGCTGCCGCCGCTGGCCAATCCCAGCGACCCAAACACCCCTGCCAAGGAGCTCTTCGGCCGCAAGGCCGATCCCGCACCGCTCGCGTCGCGCGCGCTCGGATGGTACGCGGCCGGTTGCCTCTCCGGCGCTTCCGCACTGCCGATCAACGGCAAGACCTGGCAGGTGATGCGGTTGTCGCGGAATCGTAACTGGGGCCATCCGAACCTCATCGCGATGCTCGAGCGGCTGTCCGAGCAAGGAAAGAAAGTGGGCTGGAACGGACTGCTCGTTGGCGACATGTCGCAGCCGCGCGGCGGACCGATGCGCACCGGCCATGCCAGCCATCAGGTCGGTCTCGATGCCGATATCTGGCTGACCCCGATGCCCAAGCGCGAGTTGACGCGCAAGGAGCGCGAAGAGAACTCCGCAGTGATGATGGTGGCGGCCGATCGCAAGGACATCGACCCCACAGTCTGGACTCCGCAACACATGGCCATCATCAAGGCCGCCTCCGAGCAACCGGAGGTCGAACGGATCTTCGTCAATCCTGCCATCAAGAAAGCGCTGTGCCGGGACGCCGGCGATTCTCGCGCCTGGCTCCATAAGGTGAGGCCCTACTGGGGGCACGACTACCACTTCCATGTGCGCATCAAGTGCCCCCCCGGCCAGACGGATTATTGCAAGCCGCAGGACCCGGTTCCTGCGGGCGACGGTTGCGGCAAGGAGATGGATTACTGGTTCACCGATGCGGTGTTGCATCCAAAGCCGTCGCTCATTCCGGAAAAGCCGAAGCCGCCGCTCAAGCTGGCGGGACTGCCGGCGGCCTGCCGTGCCGTGCTGGATGCTCCGGCGCCCAGCGGGAAACCGATCGCGGTGCAACCCGATGACACCTCGCTAGAAGAGCTTGAACCAGCGAGCGAGTTGCCAGGCAGAGAGTGACATCACCAGAATGCCAACCATGGTCATCAGGATTCGTGGCGGCAGTTTCTTCACGGCCCAGCCACCGAATGGCGCGGCAAGAACTCCGCCGATCACGAGTGCGATGAGTTCACGCCACGGTGCGATGCCGAGTTCGACGAAAAAGGTCGTCGCCGCCGCGACCGTGACGAAAAATTCGGTGGTATTCACCGAGCCCACGGCTTGCCGCGGCGCCTGACCCGAACCGATCAAGGTCGATGCGACGATCGGTCCCCAGCCGCCTCCACCGCTGGCGTCAAGGAAGCCGCCGACCAGACCGAGCGGCGGCGCAAGAGCTATCGGTGCGTCGCGTTTCGGAATCTTGCGCGCCGCCTTCAGCAAAATGAAAACGCCGAGCAGCAGCAGATAAAAGGCAACGAATGGTTGAATGACTTTCCCGTCGATATTGGAGAGCACCCAGGCGCCGAGCACCGCACCGATAACGCCGCCGATGCCGAGACGAGCAACAAGCTTCCAGTCAACATTCTTATGCGCGATGTGTGAAGCCGCAGAAGCCGCCGTGGTGAAGACTTCCGCGGTGTGAACCATCGCGCTGGCCTGCGCCACCGGCACGCCCATCGCCAGCATCGTGGACGTCGAGATCACCCCAAACGCCATGCCAAGCGCGCCATCGATGAGCTGGGCAACAAAACCAACCGCGCCCAGAAGCAAATAGTCCCAAAACATCGATGAGCCTTTCACGCCACGGCGGTTCAGATGAGTAACCAACATCCATCCGTGCGGCAAGGCAACGTCCCTGCATCGCCAAAAAAGGCGGCCAAACTCATGGATTTGGCAGAAGATTCTTGTTAGGTTGGCGCCTGACATGCTGCGCGTCGTGCACGCGCGGCAATAACCCGGAACGGCGGTTCACGGGCGGTCTTTCCCCGAATTGTGAAAAATGAGGCGTGCAATGCCGCGCCGATTGACGGCTTGCCGTTTGGAGGACTCGCTATGAAACACGCCCGTATCCTGCTCACGCTTTTGTTTGCGCTTGGCGCAAGCGCGACCAACCACGCCAATGCGCAAGACAAAATGATTGTCTTCGCCGCAGCGTCGCTGAAAGACGCGCTGGACGAAGTGAATACTGCCTACAAGCAGGCGAAAGGTGTCGAGATCGTTACCAGCTACGCCGGCAGCGGCGCTTTGATCAAACAGATCGAGCAAGGCGCGCCGGCCGAAGTGTTCATTTCCGCCGATCTGGAATCGATGGATTACGGCTCCGAGAAAAAAGTTATCCAGGATAAAACCCGCGTGAACCTGCTCGGCAACAAGCTCGTGCTGATTGCGCCGGTTGATTCCAAAACCAATAACGTCACCATCAACGGGAGCTTCGATCTCGCCAGGCTCGCAGGCGACAGCCGCATCGCGACCGGCGATGTCAAAGCCGTGCCGGTGGGGCGCTACGCGCAAGCGGCGCTGCAGAAGCTCGGCCAGTGGGATGCCGTACAACCCAAGCTCGCAATGGTCGAGACTGTGCGCCTCGCGTTGTCGCTGGTCGCGCGCGGCGAGGCCACGCCCGGCATCGTCTATGAGACAGACGCCAAGGCGGAGCCGAAGGTAAAAGTCATCGGCGCCTTCCCGGCCGAGTCGCATCCGCCCATCGTCTATCCGGCGGCGCTGACCACCGCGGCCAGGCAAAATGCGTCAGCCTATCTCGACTACCTGCAATCGCCGGCGGCGCGGAGTATTTTCGAGAAGCGGGGCTTCACCTTCATGGCCAAGACCTCCTGATTAGAGGCGAAGCGGTTGTTCTATCTCTCACCCGACGAATGGATTGCAGTCCAGCTGTCGCTGCGCATCGCGATTGTGGCCACGCTCACCGCATTGCCCTTTGGCATTGCGGTGGCGTGGCTGCTGGCGCGCAAGGATTTCTGGGGCAAGGCGCTGGTCGATGGACTGGTGCATCTGCCCCTGGTGCTGCCGCCGGTCGTCACCGGTTACCTGCTGCTGATCACATTCGGCCGCAAAGGATTGGTCGGCGGCTTTCTTGAAAATTTCGGGATTGTCTTTTCCTTCCGCTGGACCGGCGCCGCGCTGGCCTGCGGCATCATGGGATTTCCGCTGCTGGTGCGGGCGATCCGGTTGTCGTTCGAATCCATCGACCGCAAGCTGGAAGATGCCGCATCGACGCTCGGCGCCAACCGCCTGCGCGTTTTCCTCACCGTCACGCTGCCGCTCGCGCTTCCGGGCATCATCGCGGGTATGGTGCTGTGTTTCGCCAAGGCATTGGGCGAATTCGGCGCGACGATTACGTTCGTTTCCAACATTCCCGGCGAAACCCAGACCCTCTCCGCTGCGATCTATTCCTTCATGCAGGTGCCGCGCGGTGAAGATGCCGCCGCCCGGCTTGTCGTTGTCGCCATCATCATCGCGCTTGCGGCGTTGATCGTATCCGAATGGCTGGCGCGACGCGCCGGCACGCGTTTCCACGGAGAGTGAGATGCTGTCCGTGGACGTCGAGAAAAAGCTGGGGGATTTTTCGCTGGCTGCAAGCTTCGAAACGGCAGGCGATGTCACGGCCCTGTTCGGCCCGTCCGGCGCCGGCAAAACCACGCTGGTCAACATGATCGCGGGGTTGGTCACGCCCGACCGCGGCCGCATCGTGCTCGACGATGCGGTGCTGTTCGATTCCGCCACTGGCATCAATATACCCGCCCACCGGCGGCGCATTGGCTACGTCTTCCAGGAAGGCCGCCTGTTCCCGCATATGACCGTGGCGCGCAATCTCGACTATGGCCACCGCATGAACGGGCTTCCCTTCGATGCGGCGGAGGCAAACCGCGTCATCGACATGCTCGATATCCGTTCCCTGCTCGAACGGCGCCCCGGCAAGCTCTCCGGTGGCGAGCGCCAGCGCATTGCCGTCGGGCGTGCGCTGTTGACGCGCCCGCGCCTGCTGTTGCTAGATGAGCCGCTGGCATCGCTCGACGCCAAGCGCAAATCGGAAATCCTGCCTTACCTCGAAAAGCTGCGCGATGAAGCGCGGGTGCCGATGGTCTATGTGAGCCATACCCCGTCGGAGATCCGGCGTATCGCGACATCGGTCGTGTGGCTGGACGGAGGCCGGGTCACCGCCGTGCGCGGCGTCGCATTTCTGGATACGATGCGCGCCATCGATTCCTGAGGCGTCATGTTCCCTCCCGAACGCATTGTCTGTCTCACCGAGGAGACCGTTGAGACGCTGTATCTGCTCGGCGAGCAGCGGCGCATCGTCGGCGTCTCGGGCTATGCCGTGCGGCCGCCGCAGGTACGGAAAGAAAAACCCCGCGTTTCGGCTTTCATCTCCGCTGACGTGCCGAAGATCCTCGCGCTTGAGCCGGACCTGGTGCTCACCTTCTCGGACCTTCAGGCCGACATCGTGGCGGAACTGGTGCGGCAGAACATCGCCGTGCATGCCTTCAACCAGCGCGACGTCGCCGGCATCCTCGACATGATCCGCACCCTCGGCGCTCTCGTCGGTGCCTCCGATAAAGCGGAGGCACTCGCCTGTTCGCTGCAACAACATCTCGATATGGTTCGCGACCGCGCTGCGGCGTTGTCAAAGCATCCGCGCGTCTATTTCGAGGAGTGGGACGAGCCGATGATCTCCGGCATCCGCTGGGTTTCTGAACTGATCGAGATCGCCGGCGGTATTGAAACGTTTCCGGCCATGGCGCTGCGCAAAAATGCCAAGGACCGCATTGTCAGCGGTGCAGACGTGATCGCGGCACAGCCAGACATCATCATCGGCTCATGGTGCGGGAAGAAATTCGTGCCGACCGCGGTCGCGGCCCGCGCCGGCTTCGATATCCTGCCTGCTGTCCGCGACAGTTGGCTGCGCGAGATCAAATCGCCGCTGATTTTGCAGCCCGGTCCGGCCGCGCTGACCGACGGCCTCGATGCGCTGTCTGCAATTATCGAGGAATGGGTAAGCGCACAATCAGAATGATTTTGCTGCTCGTGAGAGTTTAAATGCACGCGCCAAAAAGTAAGCATGCATAAATCATCAACAACTGAGCCGCCGTGATCGGGATCACAACTCCCAGCAGTGATAGGCCAGCAAAACGGATAACGGCGTTGGCATTCTGCAAGACGCCCATTCGATAACCCGCCGCCAGAACCAATACTCCAGGAAGGACAAACATGAGTGTAAAATGCAGAACAGAATACAGACCGGCCGGTACAGCTCTATGCGGTATGTTTGCCAATATAGCCAACCACGACAAGTGGTAGACGACGCTTGCCGCGAGCATCAGAACCGTAAACCAGCTTGCCGGCATAACTAGCCCCTCCGTCGCCAGCCTTCCATGCCGGGGATCGGCCGCATGTCATCGAGCGGTTCATTGCTCCGTGACAGAACGTCAGAAAGATAATCCAACGCTTCGATCAGCGCAGGACCACCACACAGCGTGTAACGCGTCGGCAAGGCGATGCGCCGGTCGCGCGGATAGAGCTTGGCCACGGCGGGATGGGTGAAGAACAGCGCACCCTGATCCTCCGCCTGCAACGGCGGGTCCTTCAGCACCAGGATATCGGGCCGGGTCACCAGCAAGGTCTCAAGCGACATGTAGCCGCCGTAACCGGCAGGCCCTCCCGGAGGCGGCGGCAACCCTGCTTCGGTCAGCAACGTGGAGACAAGACTTTGCGGACCTTCCACATACCCGCCGCGCTCCACCACAAGCGCCGTTCGCGGCGTCGTCCGTGCGGCCGCGACTGCTGCCAGACGTCCACGCGCCGCATCGAGTGCGCGCACCATGGCCTCTCCGCGTTCCGGATGGCCCAACATATTAGCGACAGTGATAATCTGCGTCCGTGCCGCAGCGATGTCCGTTACCAGCGCAATGTCGGCGATCGGGATGTTGAACGCGGTCAGCATCCGGCGCGTCTCGCGCCGGTCGTTCGGCCCGACCAGAACCAGATCCGGCCCGAGCGCGATGGTGCTTTCCGCGCTCCAGTCGAGGGTCGGAAACTGACGCGCCCGCTCCGCCACCACCGACAGATTACGGTCCCTGGCATAGGGCGAGAGCGCGGCGATCTGGTCGGAATCCGCCAGCGCCACCACCAGCTGGTCGGCGCAGAGATTGAACGAGACGACACGGCGCGGCGCATCCGCCAGCGCAGGCGCGACAGCGAAAAAGAACAGCAGCCCGGTCAGAAATCGCCTCATCGGCCATCCTTTAACATAATCCGCAATTCCATTGGACCCCGGCGCGATAAGCTGTAGGAGATTGCCACCGATCATGCCGCCGGACGATATAAGAGTGCGAACAAGCCGATGAGTTGGTTAAATCGCCGGGACCTGACGCTAAATGGCGCGCTGATCGCGCTGATCGCCATCCTTTTTGTCCTTTCGCTGGCGGTCGGGCCGGCAGGCATTCCGCTCGCGCGCGTGTTCGATGCCTTGTTCAGCGGAGAAGGGGTCGCCGGCATCATCGTCCGCGATATCCGCCTGCCGCGCACCGTGCTGGCTGTACTGATCGGCGCAACCTTCGGATTATCCGGCGCCGCCTTGCAGGGATTGCTGCGCAATCCACTGGCGGAGCCCGCATTATTCGGCGCTCCGCAGGCGGCCGCTGCCGGAGCCTCACTTGTCATTGCCTTCGGTCTCGCGGGTGCAACCTCCTACGCCGTACCGCTCGCCGGTATTGCCGGTACGATGGTGGCGATCGGCGCACTGCTGGCCATCGCCGGCCGCCGCGCCAGCCTGACGGTGACCATGCTGGCGGGCCTTGCGCTTGCGAGCTTCGCAGGCGCGGCCATCGCACTCATTCTCAATCTGGCGCCGAATCCTTACATCGCGATGGAAGTCGCTTTCTGGCTGCTCGGTTCGCTGCAGGACCGGAGCACCGAACATCTTGTGATCGCTGTTCCCTTCCTCGTCGCAAGCTGGGTCGTGCTTGGCATGAGTGCGCGCGCCTTCCGCGCGCTGACACTGGGCGAAGATGCTGCCGCATCCCTCGGCGTCGATATCGACCGCACGCGTCAAGCCGTGGTCGTAGGCGTGGCGCTCGGCGTTGGCGCCGCGGTGGCGATCTGCGGCTCGATTGGTTTCATCGGTTTGGTCGCGCCCCATCTCGTTCGCCGCATGGTGAACTCCGATCCGGCACGCGTGATGCTGCCCGCCGCACTGACGGGGGCGGCACTATTGTTGGCTGCGGATATCGGCGTGCGGCTGATGCCGGGCGTGGTGGAGATCAAGCTTGGCGTCGTGACAGCGCTGATCGGTGTGCCCTTCTTCATCGCAATGATCTTCTCCGAGCGTCGAATGCTGGAAGGATCGCCGTCGTGACAGCCGAATCCAAACCGGCATTGCTGCAAGCACGCGATGTGACCGTGCGGCTGGGCAAGGCTGCCGTTGTGGAGAATGCGAGCCTGCCCCTCCATGCCGGCGAACTTGTTGCGCTGGTAGGGCCGAACGGCGCCGGCAAGACCACATTAATGCGCGCGCTGGCGGGACTATTGCCCGCTGAAGGCGCGATCACATTCAGTGGCGAACCGCTTGAGACTTTAGGTCGCCGCAGACGCGCCCGCGCGGTCGCCTATCTGCCGCAAGGGCACGTGTTTCACTGGCCGATGCACGTAGATGCCGTTGTTGCGCTGGGGCG
The DNA here is from genome assembly GCA_947481685.1 of Bradyrhizobiaceae bacterium. Taxonomy (GTDB): domain Bacteria; phylum Pseudomonadota; class Alphaproteobacteria; order Rhizobiales; family Xanthobacteraceae; genus CANKHA01. Next base: position 43,886 of record CANKHA010000016.1, on the reverse strand, counting down.
CTATCCGCATGGCGATCCCTTCTCCACCCCATCGCCGCAAGACCGCGCCGCAGTCAGCCGCGCACTCGAGCGCACCGCGACGACCGCTTTCGCCGATCGCTCCGTCATCACGCTGTCGGGCGGGGAGCGGGCGCGTGTTGCACTGGCGCGCGCGCTTGCGACCGAAGCACCAGTGCTGCTGGCCGATGAGCCGACCGCGTCGCTCGATCCACGTCACCAGCTGATTGTCATGGACCTGCTGCGGCAGGCCGCGCGTGACGGTGGCGCGGTGCTTGCTATTTTGCACGACCTGACGCTGGCCGCGCGGTTCGCCGACCGGGTGCTGGTGATGGATCGTGGCAAGATCGTTGCCGACGCGGCGCCGGCCGAAGCGTTGTCGCCGCAACGCATCGCCCAAGTATTTGGTGTGGATGCGATCAACGTCGATACCGGCGAAGGGATCGTCCCGCTCGCCCGGCATCCGCTCTGAGCGTCAGAGATTCTTCATCCAGTTTTTGACGCGCTCAATCCTCGAATGCGGTTTTTCGGTATCGCTATCCGCCAGGCGCAAGCCCACGTTGGTCACCTTGCCCTCCACTACCGTATGCGCAATCAGCGCGATCGATCCGAGCGGCAACAAATCGCCCTGTTTCGCGGGCCGCATCAAATGCGCCGCAAAATCCTCCGCCACTGTCATTCCGGCATCACCCGCAGCGATCTGCAAGCCATAGGTTTCGGCGATCAATCCAAGCGAGACCTCGCCGGACACGAAGAAGTCACCGAGCGCTCCTGCGTCCGGTTTGGAGGGGGCCGGCATGTTGATGAAGAAGCGGTCGAGCGCTTCGGCTTTTTCCGGCGGCGCCAGCAAATAGACATAGTCGCCGACCTGGACGTCGTCGCTCTCCGACGCCGGCAGCACTTGTTCGTTGCGCACCAGCAGCGTTGGTTTGGCCCATGAAGGAATCAGGCGGCGCCGCAAGTAGGGACTATTGGCGCCGACCGCGTAGCCGACAAGCTCCTGCCCGAGCTGTCCGGGCAGATCGAGTTCGATGCGGCGCGGCAGGCGATTGAGCGGCGGCAATGTCAGGCCGAGCCGGCGGGCGAAAGGAGCGATGGTCCAGCCCTGAATCAGCAGCGACGTCACTACCACGACAAAGGCGATGTCGAAATAGATTGGCGCATTGGGCATACCGACCAACAGCGGAATCGACGCCAGAAAGACGCTGACGGCGCCGCGCAAGCCGACCCAGGACACGAAAACCTTCTCGCGATTGGGATAGCGGAAAGGAAGCAACGACAGGAACACTGCCGCCGGACGCGCAATCACCATCAGAACGGCAGCGACAACGAGCGATGCGAGGATCGTCGCGGGCAGCCTGCTCGGCCAGGCAAGCAGGCCCAGCAATGTGAACATCGCGATTTGCGCAAGCCATGTGATGGCGTCGAGAAACACGACGACGGTGTTATGTGCACGCGTCGGCCGGTTCCCAACGATCAACCCTGCCAGATAGACCGCGAGGAAGCCCGAAGCGTGCATCACCGCGGCTATACCGAAGATCACCAGCGCGCCCATGGTCACGAATGGCGCGTGAAGCCCTTGCGGCAGCGACAGCCGGTTCAGCACAAGCACAATCGCCCAGCCGCCCGCCGCGCCGACAATCGCGCCGATACCGACCTCCTGCACGAAGGTCAGAACAACGTGCTGCCAGGTCTGGTCACCCTTCACCAGAAATTCGACCAGGATCAGCGTGAGCAGGATGGCAAACGGGTCGTTGATCCCGGATTCGACTTCGAGCGTCGCCCCGACGCGGGGCCGCAGGCGCAGGCCGCGCGCATGGATCAGGAAGAACACCGCCGCAGCATCAGTGGAAGCCAGCAGCGCACCGACCAGCAGGGCCTCCATCCAGTGGAATCCGAACAGCAGCATCACCGCGGGCGCGGTGAAAACCGCCGTCAGCAGCACACCAAAGGTGGCGAGCGCCGCTGCGGGTTTCAGCACGCTGCGGAAGGTATTCAGCTTTGTCCGCAACCCACCGTCGAACAGGATCAGGGCGAGCGCGATAGAGCCGACGACATAGAGCGAACCGACGTCGTCGAACTTGATGCCGCCAAATCCGGATTCGCCCGCCAGCAGGCCCAGCAGAAGGAAAATGAGCAGCAAAGGCGCGCCGAAACGGAGCGCCACAAGGCTGGACAGAATGCCGGCCAGAGCCAGAAGCGCTCCAAACAGGATAGCAATGCTGAGCGCGTCAACCGAAGCCATTCAGTCCAATTCCTCCTTTGCCCACGCGCATGATCCGGCGAAAGCCTGTCCCGGACTCGATCCGGGATGGAAACCGGTTCGCCGATAAGATCATGCGCCAAGTTAATATGTTAATGCGGGCCTGATGCCGGTACGACAATGTAAAATCAAAGATCGGGTGAAGTTTTGCCACCGTCCGCAGCGGAAACCGCCTGCGGCAAACTGGCCACCATGGCCTTGGCGATTTCGTGCTCGCCCATCACGACCTGCGTGGCGCCGTGCTTGTTCAGATGCGCGACCTCTTCCTCGGAATGCGCCCGCGCGATGATCGGCAGGGAGGCGCTGATTTTGCGGGCCTGCGCCACCACCTGCCCGCCCTCGAAGGCATCGGGAATCGCCACCAGCAGGCAGCGCGCCCCGGCAAGGTTGCAGGCCTCGACCACTTCCGGATCGGCGGCATTGCCGGTGATGACCTCTTCTCCCGCGTCGCGCAGACGCTTGGCGATGTCGATATCGTCCTCGATCACGAGGCACGGAACGCCAATCTCCTTCAGCCGGGCCTTGATGTAGCTGCCGACGCGGCCATGACCGACCAGCACCACATGGCCCGTCAGTTCGGTGTGGCGGATCGGTTCGCGACCGGGTTTGCTTTCCTCGACCGGAGTGCCGGGCTGGGCCGGCTTGTCGCCGTTCTGCCGGGTGAACCAGTCGAGCGCGGTGAAGCAGAGCGGGTTCAACACGATCGATATGATCGCACCGGCCAGGATGAGATCGCGGCCCTCTGCCGGAAGGAGCTGTAGCGAAACGCCTAGCCCGGCGAGGATGAAGGAAAACTCGCCGATCTGCGTGAGGCTTGCCGATACTGTCGCCGCGGTCAGCGTCGGATAGCCGAAGAGCCGCACGATCCCAAAAGCGACAATCGACTTGCCGAACATGATGATGAGCACGGTCGCGAGCAACGACAGCGGCTGCTGCAGCACGATCACCGGATCGACCAGCATACCGACCGACACGAAGAACAGCACGGCGAAGGCATCGCGCAACGGCAGGGTTTCGTTTGCCGCACGCTGGCTCAGTTCCGACTCGCTCAGCACCATGCCGGCGAAGAAGGCACCGAGCGCGAACGAAACGCCGAACAGCGTGGATGCTCCCGCGGCCACGCCGAGCGCTACCGCCAGCACCGCCAGCCGGAACAATTCGCGCGAGCCGGTATGGGCCACGTAGTGCAGGACCCACGGAATGACGCGCCGCCCCACGATCAGCATGAAGGCGATGAAGGCCGCAACCTTGCCGAGCGTGATCAGCACCGGCATCGCAAGTGCCTCATAGCCGCCCGCGGCTTCGGTGCCCCTCAGCAGCCCGGCCATGGCAGGCAGCAGCACAAGGGCAAGCACCATCGCGATGTCTTCGACGATCAGCCAGCCGATGGCGATCTTGCCGCGCTCGGTTTCCAGAAGCCGGCGTTCCTGCAAAGCGCGAAGCAGCACCACCGTGCTTGCCGTGGAAAGCGCAAGGCCGAACACCAGCCCCGCCCCGAGCCCCCAGCCGAGGAAGTGGGCCATCCCCATGCCGAGCACCGTCGCCGCGGCGATCTGCGCCACCGCGCCGGGGATCGCAATACCGCGCACCGACAACAGGTCATCGAGGGAGAAATGCAGCCCTACCCCGAACATCAGCAGGATCACGCCGATCTCGGCCAGCTGGTCGGCGATATTCTGGTCGCCCACGAATCCGGGTGTAAAAGGCCCCATCAAGATGCCGGCGACCAGGTAGCCGACCAGCGGCGACATCCGCAGCCGCTGCGCCAAAAGGCCAAATCCAAAGGCCAGTACCAGCCCCATGACAATGGTCGACATAAGCGCGGTTGAATGCATCGATGGGTGGGCCTTCAGAAAGACTGGGACGGTATCATTATCACCTTAGAATGCCGCCATAAAATGTCGTAGTTGAACCTTAGCCAGGATGCATTGTGTCAAGCGGTCGCGCTGGTTATCAGCGTGGCGCGAATCTGATCATGTTCGCACCTGATCGCAGGAGCCGGAATGGAAGAACTCCAACAACTCGTGGAAGGCCTGAGGGACGCCGCCCGGGCCGTCGGCGCCGAATTCACGACGATCTGGCTACCGATCCAGATCGGGTTGATCCTGCTGGCGGTGATCGTCAGCGCGCTTCTCGGCGCATTGTTTCGCCGTCGTGTAGACGTGGATACGCTGGCGCAGAACTGGCCGCGGTTTCTGCGCCGGCTCTTGCTCAGCATTGCCGAAAATTTCGGCACTATCGTTTTCCTGCTGCTGACCATTTCCATGCGCGCGACGATGGTGGCGCTGACGGCGCACCCTCGCAGCTACCTCATTGCCGTCGCGGCCAAGCTCGCCACCGCCTGGATTGTGATCGCCTTCACCGCCAAGCTGATCAGGAACCAGTTCGTCTATCGCGTGGTCGTCACTTCGGCGTGGACACTGGCCGCGCTGAGTATCCTCGGCCTGCTGGAGCCGGTCTCGTCCTTCCTCGATTCGATGTCGATCAATCTCGGCGGCTTGCGCCTGACGCCGCTGCTGCTGCTCAAGACATCTGTCCTCCTCCTGATTGGCCTTTGGGCCGCCTCCTCCGCCGGAGACTTCGTCGATAAACGCGTCAAGCGCTCGGCCGACCTCACGCCTTCGCTTCAGGTGTTGATCGGAAAAATCATCCGGCTTGCCCTGCTGGCCCTCGCCGTCATGATCGTGCTGAGCTCGGTCGGCATCGACATTTCGGCGCTCGCGCTGTTCTCCGGCGCGGTCGGCGTCGGCGTCGGCCTCGGCCTGCAGAAGATCGTCTCCAATCTGGTCAGCGGAATCATTCTGCTGGCGGACAAGTCTATCAAACCCGGCGACGTGATCAGCACCGGTGACAACTTCGGCTGGATCGTCACCATGGGCGCCCGCTACACGTCGGTGTGCACCCATGACGGCCGTGAGGTTCTGATCCCCAACGAAGAACTCGTCACCCAGCGGGTTGTGAACTGGTCCTATTCCAAAAACGACATTCGGCTGGACGTGAATTTCAGCACCGAAATGGCGGGCGACCCGCACCACATCCAGCGCGTGGCTTTGGAGACGGTGGCGGCGGTGCCGCGCATCATGAAATCGCCGGCGGCGGAATGTCACTTCACCGGCTTCAGTGGCAAGACGTTCGATTTCTCGCTGCGCTTCTGGATCAACGATCCGATCGAAGGCGCCACCAATGTCAAAAGCGCGGTGTTGTTCGCCCTGTGGGACGCCTTCCAGCGCGAAGGCATCAAGATCCCCGCGTAATGCGCTTCCCCACCCCCCTGATCCCCGCCACGCTGGTGCGGCGCTACAAGCGCTTCCTCGCCGATGTGGTCATGCCCAATGGCGAGGAAATCACCGTGCATGTCGCCAATCCCGGCGCAATGATCGGTCTGAATGCAGCCGGCGCGCGGGTCTGGCTGTCGAAGTCAGACAACCTCAAGCGCAAGCTTCCCTATAGCTGGGAGCTTGTGGAGGTCGACTTCGGTTCAAGCCTCGAACTTGTCGGCGTCAACACCGGTCATCCCAACGGCATCGTCGCTGAAGCCATTGCCGAAGGCGTCATCTCCGAATTGACGGGATACGCTTCCGTTCGTCGTGAGGTAAAATACGGCAAAAACTCCCGCGTCGATTTCCTGCTGGAAAGTCCTGACCGGCCGCTCTGCTACGTCGAGGTCAAGAACGTCCACCTGATGCGCCAGCGCGGGCTCGCCGAATTTCCGGATTGCGTTACCGCCCGGGGCGCCAAGCATCTCGACGAACTGGCCGACATGGTGGCGCAAGGACACCGTGCGGTCATGCTGTACCTGATCCAGGTCGGTTCGGCAGAACGCTTCGCCCTCGCCGCCGATCTCGACCCGGCCTACGCCAGGGGCTTCGCACGGGCCCGGGCAGCAGGCTTGGAAGCCATCGCCTACCGCTGCAAGATTTCTCGCGAGGGCATCGCCGTTGGCAAGCCGGTTCCCATGGTGGCCTGACCGCTGCGGCAGGATATCGCCTATGCGCGATCCCTGCTTGCGCTAAGCCGCCAAGGCCTTACATTCTTGGTCATAATCCACTGATGGTTCCGCGATGAATTATGTTGAGGCCGCAGTCTCGCCCCTGCGCAAGACCGGGCAAATCAAGCTCCACGGCAAGGAAGCTTTTGAGCGTATGCGCAAGGCCGGCCGCCTCACGGCGGAATGCCTCGACATGCTTGTGGGCGAGGTGAAACCCGGCGTCAGCACCGCGCATATCAACCAGCTGGTGCAGGACTTCGCCCTCGATCACAAAGCCATTCCCGCAACCGTGATGTATCGCGGCTATCGCCACGCGACCTGCACGTCGGTCAACCACGTGGTCTGTCACGGCATCCCGAACGAGAAGCCGTTGCGGGAAGGCGACATGGTCAATGTCGATGTGACGCTGATCGTTGATGGATGGCATGGCGATTCCAGTCGCATGTACCCGGTGGGTGAAATTCCGCGCCGCGCCGAGCGGCTGATCGAAGTCACGTATGAGGCGATGATGCTCGGCATTGCCGCGATCGCGCCGGGCAAGACCACCGGCGACATCGGCGCCGCGATCCAGCCCTTTGTCGAAGCGCAGCACATGAGCGTGGTGCGCGACTTCTGCGGCCATGGCCTCGGCCGCCTGTTCCACGACGAGCCAAATATCGTTCACATCGGAACGCCCGGCGAAGGCGCGGTGCTGAAGCCCGGCATGTTCTTCACGGTGGAGCCGATGATCAATCTCGGCCGTCCGCATGTGAAGGTGCTGGCCGACGGCTGGACCGCTGTGACCCGCGACCGCTCGCTCTCGGCGCAGTTCGAGCACACGGTGGGCGTGACGGAGACCGGCGTGGAGATCTTCACCACCTCGCCCAAGGGCTACGACAAGCCGCCTTATAACGTCTGAGCCTTCCCTCCAGGACTTGTTAGTGTGTCGCCAAACCCTTTTAATAGGGCTGTCGAGTCATGCCTCGAGGAGCGGCGTGCGTATGTCGAGCGATCATCTCGCTGAAGGTCCGGTCAAAACCGCGGAAGCCGAGCCGCATTATCACGGCCATCGCGAGCGGCTGCGCAATCGCTTCCGTGAGGCCGGCGCCAATGCGCTAAGCGATTACGAATTGCTGGAATTGTTGCTGTTCCGCGCGCTGCCGCGTGGGGACGTAAAACCCCTGGCCAAGACCCTGCTGGCGAAATTCGGTTCCTTCGTCGAGGTCATAGCCGCGCCGGAAACCCGCCTGCGGGAGGTGAAGGGCGTCGGCGATGCGGTCGTCACCGAATTCAAGATCATTCACGCATCCGCCAACCGGATGTTGCGGGACAAGGTGAAAGAGCGGCCGGTGCTGTCGTCAGGGCCGGCGGTGATCGACTATTGCCGCAGCGCCATGGCCTTCGCCGACAAGGAGCAGTTTCGCATCCTGTTCCTCGACAAGCGCAACCAGTTGATCGCCGACGAGGTCCAGCAGACCGGCACCGTCGATCACACACCGGTTTATATCCGCGAGGTCATCAAGCGGGCGCTGGAGTTAAGCGCCACCGCGATTATCCTGGTGCACAACCACCCGTCCGGCGATCCGACGCCCTCGCGCGCCGACATCGACATGACACAGGCGATCGTCGACGTAGCGCGGCCGCTTGGCATTTCCGTGCACGACCACATCATTGTCGGAAAGCAAGGGCATGCGAGCTTGAAAGCGCTGAAGCTGATCTGATTGATGGGCGAGGGCCTGTGCAGCGACGGGTCTTAATCCACCACACTTTCGAGAAGTTCAACAGGGTCGCCATATTTGCTGGCCTCTTCCCGCACCTTGGGGTCGCGCAGCGCTGTCAGGAAGCCCTTGTCGATCAGCGTGGCGTTGCCGACCTTCACAGTGGCGTCGAACATGACGCAGTCCTGATGCGTGTGCGGCTCCTCCCATTTCGGGACGCGCTGGTTCATGAAGCTGCTGGGCCGTTCAGAGTCGGTGCCGAAATGCAGAGCGCCCGGCGCATTTGAGCCGGCCGGATAGGCTTTGAAGCGCGGATATTTTGGATTGAAGCCGCAGCCCAGTTCATGCAGGCGGGCATTCACGCCGACCAACATGTCACGCAGGATCTCGGCCTCCATCGAATTGCCATGGACCTTCACGACAAGATCGTCCTTGTATTCGATGCCGACTTTGTCGCGAAACGGCTTGTCGAAACCGATGGCCCATTGCGGATAGACGATGCCGCCCATGTCCGCATGCTTGCCCGGATCACGCTTGAAGCAGGTGCGCGCGTAGATATTCGGACCATGCGTTGGCATGAAATGGACGTAGCAGCCCGGCTGGTCTGCCTTGTCCTGGCCCCGCCAGCGATTGTCGCTATGCAGGTTCTTCACCATATCGGGCGTGAACTTGATCGTGAGATCGGTGCCGCGTGGATCCGAGAAGGTCATGTTGAAATCATGGTCGGTCGGATACATGCGCGCGGTTGCGCGGATGATCTCACCGACGAGATCGACGGGGAAACGTGCCTGCGGTGTATGCAGCGCATCGAGATTTCGGAAATACGTTATCTTGACCCAACGCTGACCGTTTTCCTTGCGGAGCTTCACGAACAGCGGGTCGTTGACCGACGCAAACCAGGTTGAGATCACGAACGTGGCTTTTTCGATAAGCGCGCGCGCTTCGTCCGGGCACTTCGTCACCTGAGTTGAAGCCGCCATGAATTCGCGCGGGAAGACCCCGCGGGAATTGGCGATGCCGGAAAGCGCGTCGACGACGCGGCGATCGAGGAGGGGATCGGTCAGGAACAAGACCTCGTCACCCGGACGGATGGCGAAGACTTTCATCATGTTGTCGATGGCCTGGAAATAATGTCTCGTTTCTGTCTGCGGAAGAACGACGGTCGACGGCATAGCGCTCGCGTGCTTCGATGCCAGGATGTCTTCGTATGTCGCCGAGGAATAAGTCATTTCCGTTCCCTATGTCGTTGCGCAGGCGTCCGCTTTCCCCGCGGTCCTCGATCTCAGACATAGAATGCCCCTCTCCGGCTCGACAGGAAAGAGGGGGTGCGCAGCGCCACGTGGCATTCGCCTACCGAACCTGCCTGCCCGTCGGCCTCCGCGGAATGTGCGATGCAGCAATATTCTGACCCGCACGTTCGTCCAATTTCCCCCTATCGCATAGCGCGTGAATGAGGAAAATATCGGCTTGATCGGGTATTCCAGAAAGACAACGATATAAAAGACGGGGAAGGAAAGATGACTCAAGCAATCTCTAGAGGAATCCGGCGCGCAGCCGCAGCACTCGCGCTCACGGCATTATTCGGCATTTCCAGCATCAGCGCGCAGACGGTGGAAGAGTTCTACCGCGGCAAGCGGATCAGCCTCGTGATCTCGGGTTCGGTCGGCGGCGGCTATGATCTCTATGCCCGGCTGCTCGCCAAGCATATGCCCAGACATATCCCTGGCCAGCCAATCATCATTGTTCAGAGCATGCGGGGCGCCGAAGGACTGAAAGCGGCCAATTTCCTCTACACCACGGCCGCACAGGACGGCAGCGTGATGGGCGGCCTGCAGCGTAACAATGGCATGGCGCGTTTCTATGACCCCGACAATGCGTCTATTCAATACGACGCGACCAAATTCCACTGGCTGGGCTCAGGACAGCAGGAAGTCGGTCTCTTCCTCGTGCGCAAGGAAGCCGGGATCAACGCGCTGGAGGATCTCAAAAAGAAGGAGATCACCGTCAGCTCCAGCACGCGCAGTTCCCCATCGTCTGTTTATGCCCGCATGCTCAACGGTCTCTACGGCAGCAAGATAAAGGTAGTGGAAGGCTATGAAGGATCGCAAGCCTCTCTCCTGGCGATGGAACGCGGCGAGGTCGATGGACAAATTTCCGGTGGCTCTTCCGGCGCCTATCGCTCGCGCGTCATGCCCTGGGTGAAGAAAGGCGACGTCAAAGTGCTCATGCAGCTGACCATCAACGCCGATCCGGTTTTCCCCGATGCGCCCACGGCGATCGACATCGTGAGTTCACCCGCCGACAAGCAACTGTTCGAGATCGCCTTCGCCGAGCAGGTGATGGGCCGGCCGTTCCTGCTGCCACCGGGCGTTCCGCCCGATCGCGTGAAAGCCCTGCGCGCGGCTTTCGACGCCACCATGAAAGATCCGGAATTCCTCGCCGACGCCAACACGCAGAATGTGGAGATCGATCCGGTTGGCGGCGAGGAGATCAACAAGCTGCTCGACCACGTCTATTCCGCTCCGCCGGAACTGAAAGAACGCATTCGGGAGCTTGCAAAATAAGACCGCTACCCTCGACAGCGCCATGCGAGTTTGAAATCGCTGAAGTTGATTTGAGCGGCCTAGCCGCCGTCGGCAACTGGCCTTTTCCCAACCGGCCCGGCAAAGCCTTCTAATGGGCCTCCCCTCGTAAGCCGCTCGACATCGAGGTGCACGACCACATCATTGTCGGAAAGCAGGGCCACGTTAGCTTCAAGGCCGAACGGCTGATCTGATCAACGGTTGAGGAACGGGTTTTGGTAACCGCGCTGGGCACGCGGCGGAAAAGTTGCCTCAAGGTAATTCAGCACGGTCTCGCGCGTCTTGGCGTCAAGCGGTGGCATGGTGTGCTTGGTCACCATCAGGTTGATGGAATCTTCCCATTGCCTGCGGTTCATCCCCTGCTGGGCGATCAGCTTGAAGCCGTGACAGGCGGTGCAACTATAGAAGGTGTCGTCGCGCCCGGCACCGGCCGGGAAATCTTCAGGATTTTCATCGCGCGGCGTGAAGGGTGAGGATTGTTGCGCGCCGGCCACGCCGGACAGCACCCCGAGCAGGGCAAGGGCCAGAAAAAGCCGCCACGCCGCTCGCACGGTGGCTTTTTGCATTTGGTGCCTCATCAGCCGACCAGCACCGCCACGCGATGCATCGGATTGCCGCCGTAACCCTGCGGATTCCAGAAGCCGGCAATATGCGGTTGCATGACGCCGCGGGAATCCGTTCCCCGCGTCCAGATCTCGTAATAGCCGTCGGACGGCAGCTTCACGGCCGCCGTCCAACGCTGCCAGTCGTATTTGTTCTTCGGGCTGCCAAGCTTTGCGCGCGTCCAACTGGCTCCGAAGTCTGTGGAGATATCGACCTGCTTCACGCTGTAGTCGCCGGCCCAGGCGGCGCCGCGAAGCTTCACTTCCTTCGTGCCTGCGGGCAGCTTCGTTCCATTGGCCGGACTGGTGATGATCGAACGCACCGGCATTGATTCGAGGTCTTTGAAATTCTTCTCGTCAGGCTTGTCGCCCGGCACCATTGGCTTGATCGCGACGCGATAAGAGAACGCGCCCATGCCCTGTCCGTCATGGACCTTGTCGCGAATCCAGATGCGGTTCAGCCATTTGCTCGAAACCGAGCCCGGCCAGCCCGCCACGATCAAACGCACCGGAAAGCCATGGATATTTGACAAAGGCTGACCGTTCATGGCCCAGACGATCAGGTTGTTCTCGTCCATCAGTTTCTTGATCGGCACGCCGCGCGACAGCGAGGGCTTGCTGGCGTCGCCGGATAGATGCGGATCGGAGCCGTAGTGACCGCTGAAGACGGCAGATGATTTCAGCCCCGCTGATTTCAGGACATCGGCGACACGAACGCCGGTCCATTCGGCGCAGCCGACGCCCCCGTTGGTCCACTGGTTACCGCGCGCTTCCGGCGTAAAAAAAGATCGGCCGTTGCCTCCGCATTCGAGCACCATGCGGCGAGTCACCGCCTTAAACTTGGACTTCAACTCGCCGAGGGTGATTTCGAGCTTGTTGTTGACCTCGCCATCAATCGTGACCTTCCAGCTGTCTGCATCCTTAGCCTGATCCGGGATCAGACCGTTATTGCGGATGTAGAATTTGTCCGTCGGCGTGGTGTCGTCATTGAGCAAGCTCTCCGGCGTCTCGGCCACGAGCGGCTTCTCGCCGAGCACGACAAGCTTGTCGCTCTTGCCGGGGAATTGCAGATATTGCGGACCTTTCGGCGCCGCCGCAGGCGCAACTGGAGGAACGGCAGCCGGTGTGCCTTGCGCAAAGGCTGCGGGGATCAATCCCGCCGGCATGTTCTGGCCGAATGGAATCACGCCGCCGACGGCAGCACCCATCGCCGCCAGCCCGGCACCGCCCAGAAATCCACGGCGGCTCGGCGCGGTATCGCGCCCGAAGACAACGGCATCGGCGCGCTCGTGGTCGTCCAGATAAAGCTCATTGATAGATCGTTCAATGCGGTCTGACATAACGTTTCTCCCGTTGTCTTTACAGAGCGCCGCATCTGTTGTGCGGTTAGATAAATATTCTCTGCCTCGACTGTTTTATGGTCAAGCTGCACTGCACCAGAAAAAAGGTTAGAAGAAAGACCTATTGCCGCACTGGAAACCGTATTCACAGGCGTGCTGCGGGCAAGCGCATTCCGTGAGAATGCCAGCGCACCTAGCCCCCACCCTCCGGCGGCGTGATCTCGACCTGCCGCACCAGCCAAAGCGGCTCATTGCCCTCCGGCACACGCCGCCACGCGATCTCACCGGCTTCTTCGAAACGCCAGGACCCCTTGGCGGATGAAATGAGCAATTCGCCCTGGTCCATGCGCCACGAAACCGGAGCGAACCCTTTCACCAGGGGGCCGCAGTTCGGCTTGATCTCCAGCGAAAAATTCTCTCCCGACTTCTTGTTCAGGAGGTTGATGACGCAAATCGGCTCGTCGGTGCCGCGGCTGACCTGCCATTCCCCGAAAAGCTGCTCAGGCTTCGCTTCGGTCCGCACCTCCGCAAGGCTTTGCACGAAATAGCGGCCCTCGCCTGCGCGGATGCCCTCGAAGATTCCCTTCTCAAGTTCGTCGAGATCGATCAGCGCCACGCCCTTGGAATCGACAAAATGCAATCCATCCTTGTCGAGTCGCCAGGCATCGATATCCTTGGTCACTTCGAAGGCTTCAGCGCAGGTCGGCGCGAATTGCAGTTTCATTCCGCCTGAGGCGGGATTGGGCGAGAGCGTGACAATGCAAAGCCTGTCGCGATCGCCGTTGGAAATTTCCCATTCGCCGGCCATCGATTTTGCTTCCTCGGACAGTTCCTGCGCGCTTTGCGCGAAAGCGCATGGCGTCACGGCAACAAGGAAGGCTAACAGCGCGAAGCGATGAAGTTGCATGGCTGGCCGGTTCAGTTCGATTGCATCCAGAGATGATAACTCAGCTCGGGCGCTTACTCCACTTGCCGTGCCAGGGCGTTTCCGGCACCGGGGTTAACGGCGGCCTGCCCTCGGCCCAGGCAAACAGGTTATCGACCACGAGCTGATCCATGGCTTGGCGGGTATAAAGTGAGGCCGAACCGACATGCGGTAGCAATACCACCTGTTCCATGTCGATCAGCGCCTGCGGCACGTTGGGTTCATTTTCGAACACATCCAGTCCGGCCGAGTAGATTTTCTTCTTCTGCAATGCCTCGATCAGCGCCTTTTCATCCACCACCGAGCCGCGCGCCACATTGATCAGGATGCCGGTCGGGCCGAGCGCCTCCAGCACCTGCGCATCGATAAGATGTTTCGTTCCGGCGCCTCCGGGCGTGATCACCATCAGCACATCGACCTCGCGCGCCATCTCCACCAGGTGCGGATAGTAGCGATAAGCGACGTCGGCCTGCTTGTTGCGGCCATGATAGACCACCGGAACGTGGGAGGCATCGAGCCGGCGCGCAATCGCCTTGCCAATGCGGCCAAGGCCGACGATGCCGACGGTGCGGTCACGCAACGTCTGCGTATGCTGGAAATCTTTCTCCCTGGGCCAGTCGCCGCGGCGCACGAAATTATCCGCCTGCGGCAGCTGCCGCACAGTGCACAGCAGCAGGCCCATTGCGGTATCGGCGACCTCTTCGTTCAAGACATCCGGCGTATGCGTGGCAATAATGCCGTGCTGGCCAGCCCAGGCGGCGTCGATGTGGTCGTAACCGACGCCAAAGCTCGAAACGATTTCCAGCTTGGGCATCGTCGCCATCAAGGCTTCATCGACGCGCGCGAACGGTCCGGTGAGCGAGATCGCGATGGCGCGCAGGTGCGGCGCGATTTTCGGAACGACCGCGTTGATGTCCTCGCGGCTGTTGACCTTGTGCAGCATGAACCGCTTCGAAAGCCCATCAACGATGGTCGTCTTCTCCGGGCCCCACACCAGCACGTCTGTTTTCTCGTTCGCCATTCGCCTCACCAGTTTATCGAAATGCGTTGAATCCAGGATCGCGGGTAATGCCAGATACGACAAGATCGCAGTTGGTAGCATCTGCCCACTGAACCACCTACCCGACAATATCAGGTGCCGGCGGAATGACGCGCCGCCGATGTTCCCGCTGGATCAGGTAAATGCCGGAAGCGATCACCACAGCGGCGCCGGCCAGTGTCCAGTGGTTCGGGACATTGTCGAACACCAGATAGCCGAGCGTGATCATCCAGATCATCTGGCTATAAATGAACGGTGACAGCACCGAGGCCGGCGCAAGCCGGTGCGCGACGATCAGGAGATAGTGACCGAAACCGGCGAACGCGCCCATCGCCACCATCAACAGCGCCGAGGTCCAGTCCGTTGGCGGGGTCCAGACGAACGGCAGGATCGGCACCATCACAACCGCGCCGACCAGATTGGAATAGAACAGCGTCGTCTCATTGGAATCCGTTCGCGCCAGCGCGCGGGTCATGATGCCATAGACCGCATAACAGATAGCCCCGCCGAACGACAGCAACGCTGCGGGGTGGATGCCGCCCGCGCCGGGGCGCGTGACCAGAAGCACGCCGGCGAAGCCGACGCCGATGGCGGCCCAGCGCCGCCAGTCGAGCGACTCTCCCAGCAACGGACCTGCCATGACGGCCACAAGGAACGGCGTCGAGAACATGATCGCCAGAGTCTGGTCAAGTTGCAGGTAACGCACCGCGATGAAGTTCAACACGGTGGAAGCGAGCATCAGAATCGAGCGCGCGATCTGCATCACGGGCCGGCGCGTGACGGTCAGCCGCGGATGCGAGATGGGATTGACCAGAACGAGAGCAAGCATAAACGCACTAATGTAGCGGGCCGCAACGATCTGCGACGTGGGCATCTCGGCGGTGAGATATTTTGCCGACGTGTCGAGGCACGCGAAACACGCGACCGCCCCACACATCAAGGCGATGCCGGTGATCCGCTGACGGCGTTCGTGTTGGGCGTCTTTCATGGAACCGGGAAAGAGAGTGAAACGGAGCCCACCAACCTAGTGAGTCACAGCGCATCGCGCGAGAGGCCATGACGCCGGGCAGCCCTGCATTCAGGACTCCGTCTGCAGCGCACTCTCGTGCCATCGGCGCAGAACTAGGTGAGAGAGAAGCGACAGCGTGAAGAAGATCACCACGCCTGCGGCCGAGAGCAACAGCAGCGCCGCGAACATCCGCGGGATATTAAGGCGATAACCCGACTCGGCGATGCGGAAAGCGAGCCCCGAACCGGCGCCGGCAGATCCGGCCGCGATTTCTGCCATCACCGCGCCGATCAGCGCCAGCCCGGCAGCGATCCGCATCCCGCCAAGAATGAAGGGCAGCGCCGCCGGCAGCTTGAGATAACGCAAGATCTGCCAGCGCGATGCGCCATAGAGCCGGAACAGATCGACCAGATTGCGATCGACCGAATTAAGCCCGAGCGTGGTGTTGGATAGAACCGGAAAGAAGGCAACGATCCAGGCGCAGGCCAGCACGGCCGCGGGCTGCGGCAGATACACCAGTAGCAGCGGCGCAATCGCGACGACCGGTGTCACCTGCAGGATCACCGCATAGGGATAGAAGGAATATTCGGCCAGCTTTGACTGGTTGAACAACACCGCCAAACCGACACCGCCGATCAATGCCAGCAAGAAGCCCTGCAATGTTGTCAGTAAGGTTGTCGCAAGCGACCCACCAAGAATGGACCAGTCGGAGAAGAGCGTCGCAAAAACAACGCCCGGCGACGGTAACACGTAAGGCGGAATCTCCCTGAACCGCACGATGAGATCCCAGGCCAGCACGCCAAGCGCTAGTGCGAATACGGGCAGGACGATGCGGAGCGCGCGATCGATCACGACGCTGCCTCCACCTTTGCAGCGGCCAACGCTTGCGACACCCTGCGACAGAGCGCGGCATACTCCGCCGACGTGCGGAAGCTCTCGTCGCGCGGATAAGGCGCGTCGATGGTAATCTCTTCGAAGACACGCCCTGGCCGCGGTGTCATCACCACAATACGTTGCGCCAGATAAACCGATTCAAAAACCGAATGGGTGACAAACACAACCGTCTTGCACAGGTCTTGCCATAGTACGAGCAGATCATTGTTGAGCTTGAAGCGCGTGATTTCGTCGAGCGCGGCGAACGGCTCATCCATCAGCAGCAACTTCGGATCGGTGACCAGCGCCCGCGCGATCGACACCCGCATCTGCATGCCGCCGGACAATTCGCGGGGATATGCCTGCGCGAAACCGTCAAGGCCGACATGCTGCAAGGTTTGTTCGATGCGCGGCGCAACGATGTCATCGTTTCGCCCGAGCAGCTTTAGCGGCAACCGGACATTAGCCGCCACCGTCGCCCACGGCATCAATGTCGGCTCCTGAAAGACGAAGCTCAACGCACCCGGATTCTTGCGGTCCTGCCATGAAATCGTGCCACGCGAGGGCGGCACGAGACCGGCCAGCATCCGGAGCGCTGTCGATTTGCCGCAACCGGACGTTCCGAGCAGCGCCACAAACTCACCATCGCGAATATCAAGATCGAGGCCCGATACTGCGACGACCCCACTGGGAAAGGTCTTGCCAACACCACGCAGGGCGGCGATCACGCCGGGCGGAAGACCCTTGGCTGGATCGCCATGTCCTGTCGTTTGCTGGGTGCCGCCTGCGCCTGATGCCATCGCCGCGCGAATATGACAGCGCGAGCGCCGGATTGCCAGCAGCGTTCATTGATGACGTGACGGATCAGTCGTCTTCGGGAAATCTTCCGACCATGGCCGGCGCTGCGACGCGTCCGGAATAGGTGAGATCGGACGCCGCAGACGCCGATTTGCCGACAAGCCCAAGCGCGGCACGCAATTGCCCACCGGCCCGGCTGAGGGCTTCATTAGCTTCATTGAGGTCGCAGCCGTTCAGCAGCAGTACTGCAACCTTCAGATTGCCGTCGGCCAAAGCCAGTGCGGCGCGCGCATCCCCCGGCCCATGACCTGTAAGTCTGGTCAGGATTCGCTGGCTGCGTTTTACCAGCTTGTCGTTGACGGCCTGCAGATCGACCATCAGTCCGTCATAGACGCGGCCGAGCATCACCATCACCAGCGACGAGAATACGTTAAGTGTGATGCGCTGCGCCGTGCCGGCATTCATCCGGGTCGAACCCGCGATCGACTCCGAACCGGTATCGAGAAAGATCGCGTGATCCGATTCCTTCAGAAGCGCAGTCTCGGGATTATTGGCAATGCCGATGGTAAGTGCGCCGCGCTTCCTGCTTTCCCGCAAGCAAGCCAGCGTAAAGGGCGTGGTGCCGCTTGCCGCAACCGCGATCAGCACATCCCTGGCGCGGACGTCATGGTCCTCCACCAGGCGCTTGGCGTGTTCGAGATCGTCTTCCGCGCCTTCAACAGCGCGGGTCATCGCGTCCTTACCGCCCGCCATAAAGAGGAGCAGCCGTTCTTCGGGCCAGCTGAATGTCGGCATCAGTTCAGCGCCGTCCTGCACCGCCAGGCGGCCGGAGGTGCCGGCGCCGGCGTAGATCAACCGGCCACCTTCCTTGAGGCGGGCTTCGGTGGCGAACGCGGCATGCTCAAGCGCCGGCCGCACAGCGCGCACGGCCGCGACCGCAGCCAATTGACCCTCAATCATCGCATCCAGGATGTCCGCAGGATCCCATACGTCGATGTTGGAATATCGTGGGCTCGGTCTCTCGGTATTCATGTCTCACCGGTGGCGACTGTTGTTTAAGACAACGCGATCGACCCAAATTCGTTCTGGCGCGTTAACAACTTGAAGAGACTGGGAAAATGAAGCGCGACGCAGGCCTTTTTGAGGCGAAAGACCCTATAAGCGAATCGCAGACCCTTACAGAATGCATCGTCTGTGTTGTTCTCTCAACCCTGGCGACTACGGGAATATGCGTCGATGCTCGAGCATGACAGCCGCATGGCAATGGAATTCCGCGAAGCGCCGGATGTCGTGCGGCGGCAGGCGCAAGCACTTGCTGCCCCGATCGCGGAACTGACCGCACGGCTGAAGCGCAGCCCGCCGCAGGTGGTGGTGACATGCGCGCGCGGCAGCTCGGCCCATGCTGCAACTTTCGCCAAGCATCTGTTCGAGCGGCATCTCGGCATCGTCTGTGCGCCGGCAGCGCCGATCATTGCGAGCGTCTATCGCAAGGAACTGCAACTCAAAGGCCAGCTTTTCCTGTCCATCTCGCAATCCGGCCGCAGCGACGATCTGGTGGAGTCGGCGCAACTGGCAAAATCATCAGGCGCCATCACGGTGGCGATGGTCAACGACACCGCCAGTCCGCTGGCGGCAGCGTCGGACATCGTGCTGCCGATCGGCGCTGGGACCGAACACAGCGTAGCTGCGACCAAAACCTTCGTGGCGTCGCTGACAGCACTGCTGCGGCTGGCCGCAGCCTGGACCGGCGATGGCGCTTTCAACACAGCGCTGGACAATTTGCCGGACCGGCTTGCCGCGGCATCGGAACTGGATTGGGGCGCATCGCTCGATGCTTTGGCTGATGCCACCAGCCTGATCACGCTGGGTCGCAGACCGACGCTTGCGATCGCGCGCGAGGCTGCACTGAAATTCAAGGAAACGTGCGAGCTCCCGACCGAACCCTTTAGCGGCGCAGAATTTATGCATGGCCCGGTGTCGCTGATGGAGGCGGATTATCCGGTGCTGCTTTTCATGCCGACCGACGCCGCGGCTACCGGTCTGTCCGACCTGGCAGCAAACCTGCGCGGCAAAGGCGCCTCGGTATTTATTACGGGCACAAACAATGCGCCCAACACCCTTCCTGCATTGCCGCTCGGCCACCCCGATGCCGACGCCATTTGTTTGATACAAAGCCTGTACGGATTGCTGGTCGGCCTGGCGAAACGCCGCGGCACCGACATCGATCAGCCGCGACACCTGCGGAAAGTCACGCGAACCCGATGAGCAAACCTGCACAGGCTGTCGCGGCAGACCACATCTTCGACGGCAACGCATTGCGCCACGAAGCTGCGGTGCTGATCGAGGGCGAAACGATCACGGACATCGTGCCGCTTGCTAAGGTGCCACGCGATCTGACTGTGCACGCGTTGCCCAAGGGCGCCTGGCTCGCACCCGGATTCATTGACGTGCAGGTGAATGGCGGCGGCGATGTCTTGTTCAACGACAGTCCGACGCCAGAGACGATTACGGCCATTGCCCGTGCGCATCGTAAATTCGGGACAACGGGTTTGCTCCCGACGCTGATCACCGACGCCCCAGACAAAATGCCGGCAGCCATCGATGCCGTGCAGTCCGCGATGGAAAGCGAACCCGGCGTGCTCGGCATCCACCTGGAGGGACCGTTCATTTCGCCCCAGCGCCCCGGCGTGCACGATCCGCAACATATCCGCGGGATGATGCCGTCCGATCTCGCGCTGCTCCTGAGGCCCCGTAAAGGCGTTACCCTGATCACGCTAGCGCCGGAACAGATGGCAGAAGGGGGCATCGCAATGCTTGCTGACGCCGGCCTTCGCATCTCGCTCGGCCATTCCATGGCGACTTACGATCAAACACGCGCAGCAATCGGCGAAGGCCTCACCGGCTTCACGCATCTGTTCAACGCCATGCCGCAGATAACGAGCCGGCAACCCGGACCGATCGCCGCTGCGCTGGAATCGCCTAGCGTCTTCTATGGCTTGATCGTCGATGGCGCGCATGTCGATCCCGCGTCGCTCCGCATCGCTTTGCGCGGCGCGGGAAAACCAATGCTGGTGACCGATGCCATGCCGCCAGTCGGCGGAAGCCGCACGTCATTCAAGCTCTATGGCGATGAGATATCTGTCCGTGACGGGCAGTTGCGCCGCGAGGACGGCACCCTTGCCGGTGCTTATCTCACAATGGCGCAGGCCGTGAGCCATTGCGTCACCATGCTGGGGCTGCGTCTGGAACAGGCGCTGCCGCTTGCATCCCGCAACCCGGCCGAGTTTCTCGGATTAGGCGACCGGCTCGGCCAACTGGCGCCCGGCTTCCGCGCCGACATGGTGGCCTTCCATCCCGACAATATCGACGTGATCAGCACCTGGGTGGCCGGGACAGCGAACCCATGATGGGACGCCGGCCATAAAACCGCTACGCTTGCCGCAGAGGATTCGTTCATGATAATTTTCCGCGCACTTCTCACGCCGATCTTCTGCATCGCCTTGTCCACTGCCGCAGCGGCCGAAACTAAACTCTCCGATTTCAACGGTGAATGGAACGGCACAGGCCAGGACCGCGACACGCCCCTGCAATCGCTGCAGGAAACGCGTTGCCAGAACACCATTCGCGCGCGGCAGGATCGCATGCGCACGGAAATGATCTGCGAGCGCAAGTCCGGCGTGCGCAAGAGCGTCCGGATGACGGTGACGCTGCAGGGGGATCAATTCAGCGGGACGATCGCGCAGCGGACAACACAGCCCGGCCAAGCGGAGGCGGTGATCAGCGGCGATGTCAGCGGAAAGAAGACCGACAATTCCGCCACCTTGCAGGTACGCTGGAAAGATTCGACACCCAACGCTACCGTCGATCTGAAGCTAAACAACCCGGCGTCCTATTCGATGAAAGTGACCGCGCTTGGCGCAAGCTTCATGAACCTGACCTTCAACCGGACCGCCGACCGCGCGCCGCCGCGGCAACCACAAAAGCCGCAGTAGTTACTGCTTCGGCCTCAGGTCAAGCCCAACACCCTTGTTGACGAACTGCGTGGAATAGGCGCGCTGATACGGCACGCCGGGCTTCGTCACGCCCACCCGCACCATCTTGTCGAAGAAGCTTTTCATGCGTTCATCGGTGAGCGCGCCGATGCCGCGCTTGAGCGTGTCGCCGGAATCGACAATGCCGTATTCCTTCATCTTGGCGATGGAATAAGCGATCAGTTCCTCGCTCATTTCCGGGTTGTGTTTGCGGATCAGCGCGTTCGCCGCCTTGTTGTCTCCGTAGAGATAATTATACCAGCCGATGATCGAGGCATCGACGAAACGCTGGACCAGATCTGGCTTCTTCTCCACCAGGTCGCGGCGGGTTTCGATCAGCGTCGAATAGGAATCGAAGCCTTTGTCGGCCAGCAGGAAGATCACCGGCTTGAAGCCACCCGCCTTTTCCACGGCATAAGGCTCGGATGTGACGTAACCTTGCATGGCGGCGCGCTTGTCCACGAGGAAGGGCTGCGCGTTGAAGGTGTAAGGCTTCACCTGGCTGTCTTTGAAGCCGAAGTCGGCCTTCAGCCACTGATAGTAACTCGCCATACCTTCCTTGGAGACCAGCAGCGTGCGCGTCTTCAGATCGTCGAATGTTTTCACATCGGGATGCGCAAGAAAAACCTGCGGATCCTTCTGGAAGATCGCAGCCACCGTCACGGTCGGGATGTTCTGCTCTGCGGCGTCAAACGCCTGCAGCGAATTTGCACTCATGAAGAAGTCGAGCTTGCCCGCCGGCAACAGAATACGGTTGTTCACATTCGGGCCGCCCGGAACGATGGTAACGTCCAGCCCATATTTCTTGTAGGTACCGTCGGCGATGGCCTGATAGAAACCGCCATGCTCCGCCTGCGCGACCCAGTTGGTGCCGAAGCTTACCTTGTCCAGCGTTTGCGCGGAGACCGGGCCAATCGTGACCATGCCGATGATCAGAGCACGCAAAAAGCCCGCGAAATTCATCGTTTCATCCC
This sequence comes from Bradyrhizobiaceae bacterium, assembly GCA_947481685.1. Taxonomy (GTDB): domain Bacteria; phylum Pseudomonadota; class Alphaproteobacteria; order Rhizobiales; family Xanthobacteraceae; genus CANKHA01. The sequence continues at coordinate 21,768 of CANKHA010000016.1, read as the reverse complement.
CGTTTATTTTCCGCGACAATAGGCGACCCACGATGGATTGGCGAGACGGCGCATGACCACACTTCCCAAGCGCGAATGGGCGGACATGACCTGGCAGGACTTCGCCGGGGCCGATGCCGCGCGCTGGATCGCCGTACTGCCGCTCGCCGCTATCGAACAACACGGTCCGCATCTGCCGCTCGGTGTCGATGCCTTTCTCGGCGAGGCCTATCTCGATCGCGCCAAGGTGCTGGTGCCGATGGATATGCCGGCCACTTTCCTGCCGCTGCAGAGCATCGGCCATTCCGAAGAACACACCGGCTTTCCGGGCACGCTGACCTTGTCGGCGCAGACCGCAATCGGCGCCTGGACCGATATCGGCGAAAGCGTGCATCGCGCGGGTGTGCGTAAACTTTTGCTGATCACGAGCCATGGCGGCAATGTGCAGGCGATGGACATGGTCGCCCGCCAGTTGCGCGCACGGCACGGCATGCTGGTGGTGACCTGCGGCTGGCAGCGCTTCGGCTATCCCGAGGGCCTGTTCTCGGAGGACGAGCGCAAGCACGGCATCCATGGCGGCGACATCGAAACCTCGCTGATGCTGGCCGCACGCGCGCAGGCGGTTCAAAACGACAAGGCGCCGAATGCAACATCGGCCAACGTCGCGCTGGAAAAGGATTTCCGCTGGCTCAACGCATCGCGGCCCGCAGGCTTTGGCTGGATGACTCAGGATTTGCATCCCTCCGGCGCCGTCGGCGATGCCACCAAAGCTACCGCGCAAAAGGGCGAAGCCGCTTTCGCCCATGGCGTCAGGGGCTTTGTCGAACTGCTGCAGGAGATCGACCGCTTCGACCTCTCAGCCCTGCGCAAGGGACCGATCGAATAGCCGCGTCACCGGCGGCAGCGAATATGATAAGCAACGCCACGTCCGCTTCAGCGGCATAGCAACCGGGATGACTCCATGCAGCGCGTGACCATCACCCTCGACGACGAACTGATGACCGAGCTCGACCGGATCATCGCGGCCAAGGGCTATCAGAACCGCTCCGAGGCGATCCGCGACCTGGCCCGCGCCGGCATCCAGCAGGCCGCCGCCACGCTGGACGACAACGGCGAATGCGTCGCGGCGCTGGTCTATGTCTATGACCACAATGCCCGGCAGCTTTCGAAGCGGCTGGCGGACACTTTCCACGACCATCACGAACTGTCGCTATCGTCCCTGCATGCGCATCTCGACCATGACAGCTGCATGGAAGTGACGATCCTGCGCGGCAAGATCGGCAAGGTGCAGCACTTCGCCGAGCATGTGATCGCGGAACGTGGCGTGCGGCATGGCCGGCTGGTGTTGGTTCCCACGGATGTACTGATCAAGCCGCATTCCCATGATGAGCACGATCACGACCATCCCCATCCGCACCCGGTAAAGCACCGCAAGGCGGACTAAACCGCGCCGTTTTGGCCGTTCCACAGGGCGGACGAGCGCTTGCTCCCGATACGATAATCTTGCTAAATGATCATATCGGTGTATGATGTTTTTGTATTTGCATCATACTCACTGGCCAAGCGCTTGAAATAAAAGAGGTTGTCATGGCGTCCGGGTTGCTGCGGCTTTTCGACGACAGTGCGGAGCAAAGCCGCGGAAAAACCATCGCTCTTTATGTCGGGCTGATCGCCGTCAATCTCGCCGTCTGGGCCTGGGCTCTCGCAACCTTCCATGACAACCCGGTTCTGCTCGGGACCGCCTTCCTCGCCTATAGCTTTGGCCTGCGCCACGCCGTCGATGCCGACCACATCGCCGCCATCGACAACGTCACCCGCAAGCTGATGCAGGAGGGCAAGAAGCCGCTCACCGTTGGCCTGTTCTTCTCGCTCGGCCATTCGTCGGTGGTGATTCTTGCTTCCATCGGCATCGCGATCACCGCAATGGCTTTCAAGGACCAGATGGAGGAATTCCATCCGGTCGGCGGCGTGATCGGAACCTCGGTCTCTGCCGCGTTCCTGCTGCTGATCGGCGCCATCAACTTCGTAGTGTTCGTGAATGTCTTTAAGGCGTTCCGCCGGGTGAAGAACGGTGGCGCCTATTCCGAAGCCGATCTCGACATGCTGACATCGGGTGGCGGCTTCTTGTCCCGCATTTTTCGCCGCCTGTTCGCACTGATCAGCCGCAGCTGGCACATGTATCCGCTCGGCTTCCTGTTTGGCCTCGGCTTCGACACCGCGAGCGAAGTGGCACTGCTTGGCATCACCGCCGCGCAGGCCTCAAGCGGCCTCTCGATGTGGTCGATCCTGATTTTCCCGGCGCTGTTCACCGCCGGCATGTCGCTGCTCGACACCACCGACAGCGTACTCATGGTCCGCGCTTACGGCTGGGCCTTCGTGAAGCCGGTGCGCAAGCTCTACTACAACATGACGATCACGTTTGTTTCCGTGGTCGTTGCGGTGCTGGTCGGCGGCATCGAAGCGCTTGGCTTGATCGGCGACAAATTCGGCTTCACCGGCGGCCTGTGGGATCTGGTCGGCAACCTGAACGACGAACTGGAGATGATCGGCTATTTGATCATCGCCGTGTTCATCGGCAGCTGGTTGCTCTCGATGCTGGTCTATCGCCTGAAGGGCTACGACAACATCGCAGTCGTCCCGGCAGCTGCACAAACCTGACTTCTGTGAGGAGATACGATTTGACTATGCCAAGTAGATAATAGTAACATTATAACATAATATACAATTATTGGGGGCTGATTGTGGGCGTACGTCGGAAGCAGATCGTTCAAAGCCTTTTGGTTTGCGCCGCCCTGATGGGGCTCACGACTTCACACGTTCGCGCTGCCGGCGGCGCCTTCGCGGTCGATGATTCCGAAGTCGGCAAGCCTGGTGAGTGCAAAGTCGAGAGTTGGACTTCGTTCGCCGACAACAAAGATTTCGTCGCCGCGACAGCGCCGGCCTGTGTCGTCAATCTCGGGCGTCCGATCGAATTCGGCGCTCAGTTGCAACGATCCCGCAACGGCGGCGACTGGGGCACCGGCCTCACGCTGAAAGCCAAGACCAATGTGATCCCGCTGGAAGGCAACCGCTTCGGCCTTGGCATCTCCGGCAGCACCGGCTGGGATCTGATCACCGGCGAGAATACCGGCGGCGCGATCAACATTCCGCTCACCTTTGAAGTCTCCGAGCAGTTCAAGGTCAACCTGAACGCCGGATATCTCTACGAGAGCGGCGACAAGCTGAGCTGGTTTACCTGGGGCGCGGGATTCGAATGGAATTTCGTGAAGCCGCTGACTTTCATCGCCGAAGTCTATGGGCAATCCGGCAATCTGCCGCCCATAGCGTTGGGCGAACCGCCGGTGCCCAACAGTATCCGTGGGCCGCGTGTCCAGGCGGGGCTGCGCTATACGCCGGTCGAGTACATCGACATCGATCTGATTTACGGCCGCAACATCACGGGCGAAGACGCCAACTGGGTTACGCTGGGCCTGAACGTTCGCTTTTAGCGGGAAGCAGCAGGCGCTTGCCGCGATCGAACAGCGCCGAGATCACCGGCCAGAACAGCAGCGTGAATGCCAGCGTGGTGATGGTGCCGACGAGCGGATTGGACCAGAACACGGTCAAGTCGCCCCCTGCCCCGATCATCGATAACCGGAACGAGCTTTCCGCGCGGTTGCCCAGCACAAGCGCAAGCGTGAACGGCGCCAGCGGAATGCCGATTTTCTTGAAGACATAGCCGACGATGCCGAACAGCAGCATCAGCCAGATGTCGAACATCGCATTCTGAATGGCGAAAGCGCCGATCGCGCAGGAAACCAGAATCATCGGCGCGATCGCCGAGAACGGTACCCGCAGCACCGCAGCAAACAACGGCACAGTGGTGAGCACGATCACCAAGCCGACAACGTTGCCGAGATACATCGATGCGATCAAGCCCCAGACGAAATCTTTGTGTTCGACGAACATCAGCGGGCCGGGGTTAAGCCCCCACACCATCAGGCCGCCTAGCAGGATTGCGGCTGTGCCGGAGCCGGGAATGCCGAGCGCCAGCATCGGCAAGAGCGCCGCGGTGCCCGACGCATGCGCGGCGGTTTCGGGCGCGAACACGCCCTCGATCCGGCCGGTGCCGAATGACTTGGGATCGCGCGAGAAGCGCTTGGCAAGGTTGTAGCCCATGAACGATGCCGCGATGGCGCCGCCGGGCGTCACGCCGAGCCAGGAGCCGATGATGGAAGAGCGCAAGAGAGTTGCCCAGTACCGCGGCATCTCGCGCCAGACTTTCCATACCGTGCGCAGGCTGATCGAGGCCGTATGACCGCGCAAGGCCAGCTTCTCTTCCATGGTGAGCAGGATTTCACTGATGCCGAACAGGCCGATCACAGCGACGAGAAAGTTGACCCCGCGCAGCAATTCGGTCGAGCCGAAGGTCATGCGCAATTGGCCCGACACGGTGTCCATGCCGATGCCCGCCAGCAGCAACCCGAGCGTCAGCGAGATGATGGTCTTGTGCTTGTCCTCACGGCCCAGGCCAACGAAGGAACAGAACGTCAGCAGATAAACCGCAAAGAATTCCGGCGGCCCGAACCGCAACGCGAATGTCGCGACGCTCGGCGCAAGGAACGTGATGAGCAGGACGGCAAACAGCGAGCCGATGAATGACGACGTAAAGGCAGCGGTCAAAGCCTCGGCGGCCTGCCCCTTCTGCGCCATCGGATATCCGTCGAAGGTGGTCGCCACCGACCACGCCTCACCGGGAATATTGAACAGGATCGATGTGATCGCACCACCGAACAGGGCACCCCAGTAAATGCAGGACAGCATCACGATGGCCGACGTCGGGTCCATGGTGAAGGTGAGCGGCAGCAGAATGGCAACGCCATTTGGTCCACCGAGTCCCGGCAAGACGCCGACGAAAATGCCGAGGATGAGCCCGACCATCATCAGCGCGAGAATCTTCCAGGTCAGAAGAACACCGAAGCCCTGGAGCAGGAGACCGAAGGCTTCCATGATGGTGCCTAGCGCCCAAAGGCCGCTTCAAGCGGCCCTTTCGGCATGATCACGTCGAAAGCGACGTCAAACGTCACGAACATCGCAGCGGTGAAAAGGAAACTCGTCAGCACGCATTTCCACCAGGCGATGCGCCCGACGTAACGCATGAAGCCCGCCACCAGCAGAAAACTCGCGACGTAAATCCCGAGCCATTGCGTGCCAAGAATAAAGAGCAGCGTCGGCACGAAAACCTGCAACACACGGCGCAATTGATCGCGTGTGACGAACGCCGTGCCGGCTTCGGATTTGCTTCGGTAGCTCGTCACCAAACCATAGATCGCCGCGCCGGCAAGAACGACCGACAGATAAAACGGAAAATAGCCTGCCTGCGGGCCATCGAAGGCCCACGACATGCCGGTCCTCCAATTGTCGAAAGCCATCAGTGCGGCGAAACCCACCAGCAGCACCGACACCACCATATCGACGGTGCGGATGCTGGTAACGGCAGGCGAGTCCGCCGCCGGCGCATCCGGATCTTCGACAACAATTTCAGCTTCTGATTCTGCCATGGCACACAAAAGCAACGCCCCGCTGTCGCGGGGCATTGCAACTCGTTGGGTTATTGGGCGACGAAGCCGGCGTCGGTCATCAGACCCTTGTTGAGGGTGTCATCCTCTTCGAGGAATTTGACCATGTCCTTGCCGGTCATGAAGGCCGGCTTGAGCGCCTGCTTCTCCATATATTCCTTGTATTCCGCCGTCTGGGTAACCTTCTTGAACAGGTCCTCGTAAAAAGCAGTCTGCTCGGCCGTCACCTTGCCCGGCAGGAACATGGCGCGCAGCATTTGATACTGCACGTCAACGCCCTGATCCTTGCAGGTCGGGATATCGCCCCATGCGGTGTCGCCAGCGACCTTGCCCTTGTAGCTAATGCGCTCCTTGGAGAATACGCAGAGTGGACGCACCTGCCCCGCGCGCCAGACTTCAAGGTTTTCGGACGGGTTGTTGACGTTCGACGCGGTGTGATTGCCAACGAGCTGTGTCGCCGCTTCGCCGCCCGAGGTGTAAGGCAGATAGGCGAACTTCGCGCCGGTCTTCTTTTCCAACAACACGGTGAGAACGTGATCCTCGCGCTTGGAGCCAGTGCCACCCATCTTGAACGGCGGGGTCGCGGCCTTGGCGGCATCGGCAAATTCCTTCACCGTTTTGTACGGTGTGCTTGCATTCACCCACAGTACGAATTCGTCAAAGGCGATGACGGCGACAGGGGTGAGGTCTCGCCAGTTGAAGGGCACCTTGGCGGAAAGCGGCAGCATGTAGATCAGCGAATAGGCGATCAGCACCCTGTTGGCGTCGCCGTCGCTTCCTTTCATGTACATCAGCGCTTCGGCACCGGACGCACCGCCTTTCAGCGAAACGACCACCGGCTGTTTCATCAGATTATTTTTCTGAATGGCCGACTGCATCATGCGCGCCATCTGATCCGACGCGCCACCCGCACCCGCAGCAACAACGATTTCGACGGGCTTGGTAGGCTCCCAGGCTGCCGACGCTGTCCCCGTGGCCAGCGTCAAAGCGAGCGCTGCGGCCCCGCAAAAGCGGGCCGTGGTCAACATGGTCATGGCTTTCCTCCCTATCAGGCAGCTTTTTGGATGCTGCCTTTCGTGGACAGATTGCGCGTTTATGGCCTGGGAGTTCAAGAGACCCGGCGTCATCCCTTTGGCTCAGCCAATGGAGTGCGCCGTCAGATACCGCGCGCGGCCGAGACACTCATCGCCAGCACGCGCGCCACATGAATGGCTTCCCGCGCTGTGCCGTCATGGATCTGATGGCGGCAGGACGTGCCGTCGGCAACGACGAGCGTGTCTCGCTCGGCCTTCCGGACAGCGGGGAGCAGTGACAGCTCGCCCATGGCGAGCGAGACCTCGATGGTGTCGGCGCCGTAGCCGAACGATCCAGCCATGCCGCAGCAGCTGGACTCCACGGTCTCGACTTTCAAACCGGGAACCAGATTGAGCGTGGCTTCGACCGCGCCCATGACGCCGAAGGATTTCTGGTGGCAATGCCCGTGGAGCAGCGCCTGCTTCGCCACCGGCCGCAATGCCAGCTTCAGTTTTCCAGCCTTGGCTTCGCGCGCAAGAAATTCCTCGAACAGGAAAGCGTGGGCAGCAAGCCGCTGCGATGCTTCGCCCGGAATGACCGCGGGAATTTCATCGCGGAAGCCGAGGATGCAGCTTGGCTCGAGCCCGATCACCGGAATGCCGCGCGCCAGATAGGGCTCAAGCGCGGCCAGCACGCGCTCGGCTTCCTTGCGCGCTTCATCGACAAGGCCAACGGACAGGAACGTGCGACCGCAACACAGCGGGCGCTTATCGTCGCCCACCGGCTGCGCAACATGTACGCGATAGCCGGCGGCTTGTAGCACCGCCAAGGCAGCATCGACATTCTCGCGCTCGAAATAGCGATTGAAGGTGTCGGCGAAGAGAACCACCTCTCCGGCTTCGCCTCTTGTCGCCGTGGCTTTGGAATCCTGGAAAATATCGCCGCGCCATTTAGGAAGTTTCCGTCGCGCGCTAAAATTCGCGACGATCTCCGACAGCTTCGCTGCGCCTGGCAGGATGTCGCGCAGGTTCAGCAGCCATGAGGCCTTACTGGCATAAGGCGCATAGCGCGGCAGGTAACCCACAAGTTTGTCGTGCAGAGACAGCCCGTGCTTCGCCACCCGCGCGGCCTGCATCTCGATCTTCATGCGCGCCATGTCGACGCCGGTCGGGCATTCCCGCCGGCAGGCTTTGCACGAAACGCACAACTTCATGGTCTCCGCCATTTTGTCGGAAGACAATGCGTCAGCGCCGAGCTGTCCGGTGATCGCAAGCCGCAGTGAATTCGCGCGGCCGCGCGTGACATCGCGTTCGTTCCTGGTGACGCGATAGGACGGACACATCGCGCCGCCCGCCAGATTGCGGCAGGCGCCGTTGTTGTTGCACATCTCCACTGCGCCCTGGAGGCCGCCGCCAACGCCGGGATAAGCCGACCAGTCGAGCCGCGTTGTCGTCTCGGTCGGATGATAATCCGGCCCGTAACGCAGCACGTTGCGATCGTCGAATTTCGGCGCACGCACGATCTTGCCGGGATTAAACAGCCCTTTCGGATCGAACGTGTCTTTTACCTCCTCGAAGGCGTGGACGAGCCGCTCGCCAAACATCGGCAAGTGGAATTCCGAACGCACGATGCCGTCGCCATGCTCCCCGGAATGCGAGCCCTTGTATTCACGCACCATGGCAAAGGCTTCTTCGGCGATGGAGCGCATCGCCTTGAGGTCCTTGTCCTGACGCAGATTCAACACCGGGCGCACATGCAGGCAACCAACCGAAGCATGCGCGTACCAGGTGCCGCGCGTGCCGTGCTTCTCGAACACGTCCGTCAGGCGGGACGTGTACTCCGCCAGATGCTCCAGCGGCACCGCGCAGTCTTCGACAAAGGAGATCGGTTTGCGCTCCTCCTTCATCGACATCATCACGTTGAGACCCGAGGTGCGTACGTCCGTGATGGCGGCCTGCAGCTTCGGATCGAGCACCTCGACCACGCCACCCCATTTCGCGCCGCTCTTGTCCCAACCGAAGCCGAGGTCGCCCATGGTTTCGCCGAGCAGGCGCAGGCGGCGAAGGTTTTCGTCGTTATCGTCTTCGCCGAACTCCACCAGCAGGATGGCGTCGGGCGTGCCGCGCACGAATTGATCCAGCGTCGGCCGGAACATGGCGATCTCGCCCGCCAGTTCGATCATGGTGCGATCGATCAATTCCACCGCGATCGGGCCAAGCCGCACCAGATACTGCGCGGCGTCCATCGCCTCGTGAAAACTGCCGAAGTGACACGCGCCGACCGCGCGCTTGCCGAGCAAGGGCGACAGCTTCAATTCGATCCCGGTGGTGAAGGCAAGCGTGCCCTCGGAACCGATCAGGATATGCGCGAGGTTGGGATCGTTGTTGCCGGGCAGGAACGAGTCGATGTTGTATCCGCCGACCCGACGCTGCACCTTCGGAAACCGTTTTTCGATCTCGTCGGCGTCGCGCGAACCAATCGCGAGTAGTTCACGCGCCAGCGGCCGCAGCGGCGAATCTGCCGCCAGCGTGGACAGGTCGGGCGCGACCTTGCCGAAGTGAGCACGCGCGCCATCCGGCAAAATCGCATCGACCGACAGCACATTCTCCTTGGTGTTTCCGTAACGCAGCGACCGCGCGCCACAGGAATTGTTGCCCACCATGCCGCCAAGCGTCGCACGTGAGGCCGTGGAAATATCGACCGGAAACCACAAGCCGTGCGGCTTTAGCGCGCGGTTCAACTCATCGAGCACAATGCCCGGCTCGACCACGCAGCGCCGGCCAGCAACATCAAGCTCAAGCACGCGCGTGAGATATTTCGAGCAGTCGATCACCAATGACCGATTGATGGTCTGACCGCATTGCGACGTGCCGCCGCCTCGCGGCGTGATGGCAACGCCTTCCGCCCGCGCAATGGCCATGGCGCGTTCCGCCTGCGCCATGGTGCGCGGCACCACAACTCCAAAAGGCACGATCTGGTAATGGGATGCGTCGGTGGCATAGCGGCCGCGCGTGAAATGATCGAAATGCACCTCTGGCAGATCGGCTTTCAGCCGTCGTTCCAGGCCCGGCATCCGCGCTACAGCCACGTATAACTCCCTGGTGATCGATTGTTTTTATCGTGCGATAGAAACAGCGCGCAATCAGCAAAAGTGGGTACCGATTTTGCGTAAGCAATCAAACTTGCGCAGATTGCGTATACTAATCTGCTGCTTGCGCGCTTACTTTCTATGGTGGTGCATAATCTTATCGGTGAACCGGTTCCCACTTCGCCGGATTATGCACTTTGGCACTAGGCCATTAGTCCAAAACGCCCTTGACCCAACTGTTACATTCATAGTTCAACCCCACAAGCGATCTGGCGGGCAGCAGCCCGCTTATGCCGGGGACTACGCACATGACCAAGAATTCTTCCCGTCCGATTGGACGGCACTTCCTGCACATCCCCGGCCCGACGCCGGTTCCCGATCGCGTGTTGCGCGCAATGGATACGCCGATCATCGATCATCGCGGTCCGGAATTCTCCAAGCTCGCGAAGCGCGCGCTCGAGAGCATCAAGACCATCTTCAAGACCACCAACCCGGTGATCATCTACACCGCGACCGGCACCGGCGCGTGGGAAGCAGCATTGGTCAATACGCTGTCGGCGGGCGACAAGGTGCTGATCGTCGAGACCGGGCAGTTTGCGCTGCAGTGGAAGACCATGGCGACGAAATACGGCATCGTGCCCGAAGTCATCCCGACTGATTGGCGCATTGGCGCAGATCCTGCGGCAATCGAAGCCAAGCTGCGCGCCGACAAGAACCACGAGATCAAGGCGGTCTGTATTCTGCACAACGAAACCGCCACCGGCTGCCTGTCGCCGATTGCCGAAATCCGCAAGGCGATCGACAGCGCGAAACATCCGGCGCTGTTCCTGGTCGATACGATTTCCTCACTCGCCTCCGCAGACTACAAGCATGACGAATGGGGCGTGGACGTTACCGTTGGCGGCGCGCAGAAGGGCCTGATGCTGCCGCCTGGCATGTCGTTCAATGCCGTGAGCGACAAGGCGCTTGCCGCGTCGAAGACCTCGAAGCTGCCGAAGTCGTTCTGGTCGTGGGAAGACATGCTCGCCATCAACAAGAATGGCTTCTTCCCCTACACGCCTGCTACGCAAATGCTGCATGGTCTGGTGATGGCTATCGACATGCTGCACGAAGAAGGACTCGAGAACGTCTTCGCCCGCCACAACCTGCTGGCGGAAGCCACGCGCCGCGCGGTCACCACCTGGGGTCTGGAGATCATCTGCCGGGATTCCAAATACTATTCGCCGACCGTCACCGGCGTGCTGCTGCCGGAAGGCCATAACGCCGATGCCTTCCGCAACCTTGCGCTCGAGCGTTTCAATATTTCCTACGGCGCAAGCTTCGGGCCTCTGGTCGGACGCTACTTCCGCATTGGCCATCTCGGCGACACCAATGAGCTGATGCTAATGGGCGCGCTTGCCGCCACGGAAATGACGCTGGGGATCGCCGGCATTCCGCACAAGAAGGGCGGTGTGCAGGCGGCGATGGACTACATCGTCTCCACCGAGAAGCCGGCACGGGCAGCGGCCGAATAACGGCTGCTCTTTTACCGATCGTCCCATCACAGACCTGAGGTTGCGCGCAGAAATGCGCGCAACGCGTCGGCGCGTCTCTCAGCCCTCGGATTCATGGTCGGTTTTCACCCGGCAGGGCGTGAATACGGAAAGGCCTTCTCTTTACGGCCTAAACGGGAGTCCTATATAGAAAAATATACTATTTCAGCATGTTAGCGCGCCCATGAACGCCAATCTCAAGGCCGTCGATGCGGCCAAGCTCAGCGAAAAACTGGCAGAAGCGACCCCGGCCGAGATTGTAACCGAGGCGCTCCGCACCGTGGGCAAAGACCGGCTCGCCGTGGCGTCTTCCTTCGGCATTGAATCCGCGACGCTGCTGAAGATCGTCGCCGATGTCGATCCGTCGATCCCCGTTCTCTTTTTAGATACCGGCTGGCTGTTTCCGGAAACCGTCGCCTATCGCGACACGCTGATCGAGCATCTCGGGCTCAGAGATGTGCGCACTATTACGCCAGCGGCAGAAAAGCTCGCACAGAAAGATCCTTTGCAAGGGCTCTATGCCACCGACCCGGACGCCTGCTGCTACCTGCGCAAGGTCGAACCGCTGAGCGAAGCGCTCGGCGACTTCGATGGATGGATCAACGGACGCAAGCGTTACCAGGGTGGCCAGCGTACCGGCATCGCTCCGGTGGAAGTCGAAGGCCAACGGCTGAAATTCAATCCACTTGCGCGTGTCACCCCATCTCAAATCCGCCAGATGTTCCTGGGTTGGGAGTTGCCGGTCCACCCGCTCGCGGGCCAAGGCTTCACGTCCGTCGGCTGCATACCGTGCACGCGCCGCACCAACCCCGGCGACACCGCGCGCGCCGGCCGCTAGGGAGACAGCGAAAAAACCGAATGCGGCATCCATAACCGCATGCCGCTGGTTGACGGCGCGGGTATCTGATCCGCATCACCAGATAGAAAAAAGGGCCGCATCTTTCGATGCGGCCCTTTTTCTTTATGCGTGTCGGGTTATTTGTGCCGATTTGGATTGTCGTGCTGGGTAATGGTATCCACCACTGCGACGCGGCCCTTCTTCACTTCCGCGAGGGCCCGCTTGAGCGCCGGGCCTACATCTTTCGGGTTGTCGATCGGGCCTTCACCGTAGCAGCCCATCGACTGCGCCAGCTTGGCGAAGTCCGGCTCCGGTCCAAACAAATCCATCCCGATGTGGGCCTTCTTCTCGTCGGTGCCGCGCAGCTTCGCCATACGGATCTGGTGCTCCCAGTCGTTGTAGTAGGCGCGGTTGTTGTGCATCACGATCAACATCGGGATCTCATACTTCGCCGCCACCCACAGCGCGCCGGCATCGTACATCAGGTCGCCATCGGGCTGGATATCGACGACGATGCGGCCCTTGTTCTTGTGCGCCAGCGCAACGCCGATCGAGATACCGATCTGGGTCGAGGTGCCGAGCTCGACACCCGGATGCTGATACGGCTTGGTGAAGTCCCAAATCTTCGGAATGGTCTTCTTCAGATCGTTGGCGGTGAGCACCCAGTCTTCGTTCTTGATGACATCCCAGACTTCGTGCGACAGGCGGGCGAAAGTGAGGGGCGAAGCGTCCCAGTTTTCCCTATTTTCCTTATCCCAACGCGCCCAGACTTCGTCATGCCGCTTGCCAATCATAACCTTGCGGTCCGCGATCTTCTTCTGCAGCTTGGGATCCTTGGCGATACGCTCGGCGCACATGCGGGTCAGTTCCGGCACGCCGAGGATGGTATCACCGAGCGCACGCACCGTTGTCGGCTGCATGCGGCAGTAGTCCATCGCCCACTTGCTGATATTGATTTCGCCAAAGCCGATTTCGAGGAACTCGCAGCCTTCCTTCACCAGCGGCTCGGTTTCGCGCGTTGTGCTGTTGAGTTCGACAATCTGCTTTTCCCAATCGCGCACGTCGAGACCGAGCATAACGTCGGTCTTCCTCAGCGAAACCTTGTCGAATTGCAGCGACAGCGGATGCTTGTTGGGGAAGTTCAGCGCGTTCGGAATGCTCCAGACGCCAGCGCCAAGGGTCTCGGCGAACTTGACCATGCTCTCGAAGCCGCCTTCGCGGCGGCCGTGATATTCCGGCATCAGGATCGGATGGTCAGCGGCGAGAAGCTTGTCAGCGATCTGCTCCAGCGCCTTGGGATCCGGCATCATGAGCGACGGCGTATGCGCAGAGTTGACCGGAGGCAGCTCGATCTTTTCCGTCAGCGGCATTTCCTGAAGGCCAGCGTCGTAGCACATGTAGATCGGGCCGGTCGGCTGCGTGGTCATGATCGAATAAGCGCGAGCAAAAGACTCCGGCACGCCATGAATCGATGTCGGCTGATAGTCCCACTTGGTGTAGTCACGCACGGCGTTGCCCTGCACCAGCGCGGTGTGGGTCCAGTCGATGTGTGGGCGGCGCTTGCCTTCGTCCATCGGACCGGTGGCGCCCATGATGAAGATCGGCTGGCGGTCGAGATACGCGTAATAGATCGCCATGCAGGCATGCAGCAGGCCGACGAGATTATGCAGGATGACGGCGGAAGGCTTGCCGGTCGCCTTGGAATAGCCATGCGCAATCTGCACCGCGATTTCTTCGTGGTTGCAGAGCATCATCGGCGGTTCGTTATTGCCGTGGTTCACGATGGAATCATGCAGGCCGCGGAAGCTCGCGCCCGGATTCAGCGTGATAAACGGAAAGCCGTATTGCTTGATCAGATCGACAATGATGTCGGACTGCCAGCCCGTGTAGTTCTCCATCGGCTTCTTGTCAGTCTTCGCGTCCATGGACTTGCCTTTCGTTGGACACCGGCCGTTCGTGGATGGCCGGGGGGGGGGGGGGGGGGGGTCACAGAAAAAATGCCGCCACGCCGAAGCGCCGGACGGCAGAACGTGCCTCTATTTGACTTCCGCCATCAGCTCCGCGGTCTTCTTCGCGATGGCAGGATCGACCTTGTAGGCATCAGCAATGATCTGCTGCGCCCGAACTCCATCAAGCGGCGTCACTTCAAGCTTCGCCTTGTCGGCTTCCGCAAGAAATTCAGGATCCTTCATCGTATCCATGAAGGCTTTGCGCAGCGCTTCGAGGCGATCCGCCGGCACCCCCGGAGGCGCCAGATAGGGACGGCCCAGCGCCTGACGCGCGAATACCAGCGTGAATATCTGGCGCTGCTCGGGAGTCTTGGCGAGATCGAGGATCAGGGGAACGTCCGGCAGGTCGGCATGCTTCTGCAATGACAGCTGCACAAAAATATTGATCTTCTTGGTGTCGTACCAATCCTGGCGTGTGGTCTTGATGCTCGACCATGACCAGCCACAACGGCCCTGCACTTCATTGCGTTCCATCGCGAGACTGACGTCATTGCCGCCCGGATACCCGGTGACAACCCTCATCTTGGTGCCGAGGACGGCGTTGACGATGCGCGGGAACTGATCGGTGTCGGCGGAGGGACCGGTGCCGCCCACAACGAGTTCCTTGGTGAAAATATCTTCGATCTTCGTGATGCCCGACGTATGCCATGCGGCACAGACGCTCACTTCATCATTAGCGCTGCCGATCCAGCCGAACTTGGTGGCGTCGAACTGCGCGGCCTTGTTACCGAAGAGCGGGTCGAAAGCGGCGCCGCGCGCGATGGTCCCGAATACGGTGCCATCCTTGGGAAGCGAATTGAAAAGCGCATTGGCCAGGCGAAGACTGCCGCCACCGTCCAGATTTTTGACCACAAAAGTCGGATTGCCCGGAAGATGCCTGCCCATATAGCGCGCAATCATGCGCGCATAGACGTCGTAAGCACCACCGGCACTGAAGCCGACCATCACATCGACGGTCTTGCCCTTGTAGAATTCGGCAACTGTTTCAGCGGACGCGACCGCCGGCATCGCGGCAAACAGCGCCGCCGTCAAAACACCGCGCACGACAAGATTCACTCTCATAGTGTGACTCCGCCTTGTTGCGTCTTCCCGATGTGAGCCGGCCCGTGCGTCGGATTATAATCCTACCGCTTTAAGATCGGGTGCCAACGCTGGTCAGTAACGCAGGGCACCCCTGGTTTCAACGCAGGCGCGTTCTGTCAGATAGAACGCACGATTGAGCCCTCGTTGAAACCAAGGTAGGTTCTGCCCGATAGAACAGGCTTTCGGGACACGCAATGCGTCAAATCATCCAGAGAGCGCCACCAAGGCAGCAAGTCGCCGCGGCCGAGCGCGCACTTCTGATCCTCAAATGTTTCGACGATCCTGGGGAACGCCTGTCCCTTGCCGCCTTGGCGCAACGCACCGAGCTTTACAAAAGCACGATCCTTCGGCTTTCGGCGTCGCTCAGTTTCATGGGCTTTCTGAAAAGAACAGCGGACGGACAATACATGCTTGGCCCTGAGCTCAGTCGCCTGGGGCTTTTGGCACTGAGCCAACCGCAATCGAACCTGGAAGAGGCGTTGCGGCCGGTGCTCCACCGCCTTGTCAGCGCAACCAGGGAAACAGCTTCGTTCTATGTAATCGCCGGTTCACGCCGCATCTGCATGTTTCGCGAAAACTCGTTGCAACCGGCACGCCATCATCTGGAAGAGGGAACGCTCCATCCGCTGGGACGCGGTGCCGCAAGCCAGATATTGCGCGCCTATCGCAAGGAACCGCGTGGAAGAAAAGCGCGAAGTGTCCGGCAGGTGGGCTGGGCGATTTCAGAGGGCGAACGGCATCCGGATGTGTCAGCTGTTGCGGTGCCTATCATCAATGCCAAAGAGCAACTCATTGGAGCGCTCAATGTCTCTGGCCTGAGAGTCAGGCTGACGCCGATCAAGCTGGAACGCGCGCGCCGCGCACTGATCCGGGAAGCCGCAGCGCTTCGGCATATTCTGTCCTGATTGCGCCACGCAAATTAAAAAGGCCGCATCGGACGATGCGGCCTTTTTTGTTTTTGCAGCGATGCTCCGATTTACTTTTCGACCTTGAGCAGCTCTTCGGTTTTTTTCGCGATCGCCGGATCGACCTTGTAGGCATCCACCACGATCTGCTGCACCTTGATACCGTCGATCGGGGTTACCTCAAGCTGGGCCTTCGCGGCTTCCGCGAGGAATTCCGGATCCTTCATCGTGTCCATGAAGGCCTTACGCAAGGCCTCGAGGCGATCCGCCGGCACGCCCGGAGGCGCGAGGAACGGACGGCCGAGCGCCTGACGCGCAAACACCAACGTCAGGATCTGCTTCTGCTCCGGCGTCTTGGCGAGATCGAGGACCAGCGGGACATTCGGGAGATCGGGGTGCTTCTGGAGCGACATCTGCACCAGCACGTTGATCTTCTTGCTGTCGTACCATTCCTTGCGCGTACTGATCACGCTCGACCACGACCAGCCGCAACGGCCGGACACTTCGCCACGCTCCATCGCAAGGCTGACGTCGTTGCCACCCGGATAGCCGGGAACAATCTTCATCTTGGTGCCGAGCACACCGTTCACGATGCGCGGAAACTGATCGGTGTCGGCTGACGGTCCGGTACCGCCAACGACGAGTTCCTTGTCGAAGGTCTGCTCGATCGAGGTGATGCCCGAGGTATGCCAGGCGACACAGACGCTGACTTCGTCATTCGCGCTGCCGATCCAGGAGAACTTGCTGGCGTCGAACTGCGCAGCCTTGTTGCCGAGCAGCGGATCGAAAGCCGCGCCGCGTGCAACGGTCCCGAACACGGTGCCGTCTTTCGGAAGCTGGTTGTACAAGGCGTTGGCAAGCCGCAGGCTGCCGGCGCCTTCAAGATTCTTCACAACGACAGTCGGATTGCCGGGGATATGCTTGCCGATATAGCGGGCGATCATGCGTGCATAGACGTCGTAGCCACCGCCCGCAGTGTAACCGACCATCACATCGACGGTCTTGCCCTTGTAGAATTCAGCGGGGGTCTGCGCCCATCCGGTCGCCGCAGGCACAACAGCCAATACCGCTGCCGCGACCGTGCCGCACACAAAGTTGCTCATCCGCATCGTCTTCACTCCATTTCCACAACGCACGGCAAAGTGTGTCTGCCGTTCAAATTCAAATTGATTTCGAAAGTGGGCAGGCCTGCCCTTTTCGCGCGCTACTTACGCAGAGACGACCCGGCATTTCAATGCGCGTTCCTGTCTGCTGCGTTGCAACAACAGCCCAGAATTAGTGACAAACTGTCGCGTCTTCACGCACGCATAGCAGCCTTCACCCGATCGCGGGTCAGCGGCAGGTCACGAAGACGTGCACCGGCCGCCTGAGCGATGGCGTTGGCGAGCGCCGCCGCCGTCGGCCCTTGCGCGGCCTCCCCCGCACCCAGGAACGGTTGACCGGGCCGGTCGATCACATGAACCTCCACGCTCTCCGGCATCGCGGAGAAGCGCATGATCGGATAGCTCATCCAGTCACGGCTGGTGACGCGCGTGTTGTCGAAGCCGACCTCCTCAAACAACGTCCAACTCGCGGACTGGATGATGCCGCCTTCGGTCTGGTTGCGGATCCCATCGGGACTGACGGCGGTTCCGCTGTCGATCGAGGCCACGATGCGCGGAATGCGAACAGCGCCGGTGGCGGGATCGATTTCCACTTCGGTTGCAATCGCTACGTACGACGAAGAGTTCCGATAGCGCGCGTAAGCAAAGCCGCGGCCACGACCCTTCGGCAGCTTGTCTTTGGTCCAGCCGAAGCGTTCCGTCGTCATCTTGATGACGTCCCTGGCGCGCGGATCGTCGATATAGCGCAAGCGGAATTCAACCGGATCGACTCCCGCCGCAAGCGCCACTTCGTCCATCAGGGATTCGTTGGAGAATACATTCATGTAAGCGCCAAGCGACCGCAGCGCGGAAACGCGCAACGGCATGTCCTTGATGTGGTGATGCATTACTTTCGCGCAGGCCAGCTTATAGGGCGGCTTGGCGTTGCGATTACCGTCGGATTCATTGGGAGCCGGCGCGCGCGACGGTGGCAAGGTCAGCGGCTGTTCGCGATACCACGACGCAGACATGCTTTTTGCACCGCCCGGCCGCGTCGAATGCGTCATGCTCCAGACGTCGTAATTCCAGTCCACGATGGTGCCGCTGTCATCCAGCGACACGCGCGCCTTGGTGACCATCGCGGGACCGTAGGGTTCCCATCCGTGCTCGTCGGCACGCATCCACTGCACGCGCACCGGACGTCCCGGGAAAGCCGTCGCGAGAACCGCCGCATCGCCACCGGCGTCATCCGCGCCGTTGTGGCCGTAGCAGCCGGGACCTTCCATGTGGATGCAGCGGATCTGGTCTTCCGGCAACTTCACCAGTTCGGAAATAGCCTGACGCATCGGATAGGCGCCCTGGTTATGCGCCCACACAGTGAGCTTTCCGTCCTGCATCCAGCCAATGCTACACGACGGCCCAATGGACCCGTGCATCTGGTAGGGCCGCCGATAGGTCACCTCGACCGTCCTGGTGCCGGGCGCCGGCGTGGTCTTGGTATCGACGATGACGACATCCTCTGATTTCGTCGTCTGCAGGAACTCGTAGAGCGCGGGATAATCGGTGAGCGTCGGTTTCTCGTCCCACTGCGCCGCTTTGGCCAAAGCTTGCATCGCGGTGACCGCCTGAAACTCTTTCTCCGCGATGACAGCGAGATAGCTGCCGTCGCGAACAACTTTCAGAACACCCGGAAGCTTTTCGACCTGCGCCGTATCCACCGATCGCAGCTTCGCCTGATAGCTTGGCGGCCGCACGACGCGCGCATGCACCATGCCGGGAAGCCGCAAATCCTGCAGGAACGCAACGCCGCCTGTAACCTTGGCCGGAATATCGATGCGCGCGAATTCCTTGCCGACCACGCTGTAGGTTTTCGGATCCTTGATCTTGCTTTGCTTGTCGAGCTTCACATGCAAGGCTTCATTCGCGACCAGTTCGCCAAAGCTGGCGCTCTTGCCATCCGGCGCGACGAACATGCCCTTATCCAGCTTGAGCTGCGCTGCATCGACGCCGAGCTTTGAGCCAGCGGCACTGGCGAGAATCTCTCTCGTCTGCGCGGCCGCCGCCCGTACCGAAACGCCGCCGTCGGCAATCGCACGGCTGCCCGAGGTGTAACCTTCGTTCGGCGTCAAAGCGGTGTCGCAGCTGACGATCTTCACCGTGTTCGGATCGAGATTGAGTTCTTCCGAAGCGATCTGGATCATCGCTGTCTTCATGCCCTGGCCGAATTCGACGCGGCCGGTGAACACCGTGACCACGCCCTGCGCATCCACGCGGATCCACGAATCCAGCATGTTGTTGTCGGGGACCACAGCGCCCGGCTGGGGGATCGCCTGCGCAGCAAGCTTGCCAATGCCACCAAGCGAGAAACTGACGACCAGCGCACCGCCGCCTGCCAGCAGGCCGCGTCGGGAGATATCGAGGGAGAAAGGCGCGTTCATTGTGCGGCTCCCTTGGTCTGGCGGCCGGCATCGGCACGTTGCATGGCCGCTCCGGCGCGGCGTACCGCGCGCACGATGCGCGCATGGGTGCCGCAGCGACAGAGGTTCGGACTTAAGCCCGCGCGAATGTCCGCTTCCGAAGCGCCGGGATTTTTTTCCAGCAACGCCTGCGCCCGCATCATCACGCCGGCAATGCAGTAGCCGCATTGCGCGGCCTGCTCTTCGATGAAAGCACGCTGCAGTGGCCCGGGATTTTCAACTGTGCCGAGCCCCTCGACGGTCTTGATGGCGCGCCCTTTCACGAGCTCGATCGGCGTGATGCAGGAGAAATGCGCCTCGCCGTCGATCATCACAGTGCAGGCGCCGCATTGACCGAGACCGCAGCCGAATTTCGCACCGTTCATCTGCAGATCGTTGCGCAGAACGTAAAGGAGCGGCGTTTCAGGGTCGGCGTCGACCCGCTGCGCTTTCCCGTTGATGGTCAGCTCGATCATCGATTTTTCTCCCTAGAACAGCTTTTGTTCTATTTAAGCGGGAAAAGTGCCTTCCGGTCTAGCAGATCGTAACCATCTGCAAGTCTGGATTGGCTCATGCCTATGCCATAAAGTCCCCGCCGAAATCAGCCCACTTGGAGGACCTGCCCTTGCCTTTCACGACCGCGAACGGGATCAGCATTCACTACAAGCTCGAGGGCGCGAAAGGGCCTGTCGTCGTCCTGCTGCACGAAATGGGCGGCACCCTCGACAGCTGGGACAAGATCGTCCCCGGCCTGACCGACGGTTTTCGTGTGTTGCGCTATGACCAGCGCGGCGCCGGCATGACCGAAAAGGTCCGCGCGCGGTTCAGCAACGACACCGCGGTCGAAGACCTTGAAAGCCTGCTGAAGGATCTCAAGCTGGAAGCGCCCTACCACATCGTCGCGGTGGCAGCCTCGAGCACCATCGCCATGGCTTTCCAGGGGAAACATCACAAGGATGTCGGCTCGCTCACCCTTTGCAATCCGGCGCTCGGCGTCGATCCCAGCCGCGCAGGCGCACTCAATGATCGCGCCGATCTCGCGGAACGCGAAGGCATGCGCGGCGTGCTGTCGATCACACTCGAAAAATCCTATCCGCCTGAACTGACCGACAAGGAAACCTACGAGGCCTATCGGGGTCGCTATCTCGCCAGCGATCCGGTCGGCTTCGCCCATGCCAACCGCATGCTGGCAGGCACCAATGTTGTCAGCATGCTTCCCGGCATCAACGTCCCGACCATGGTGGTCGGCGGACGGCAGGACAGCATCCGCCCCCTCGCCGGCAGCGAAGAAATCGCCGGAAAGATTCCCGGTGCGCGTTTTGAGGCCATCGATGCCGGCCACTTCATGCCGACCACCGGCCCGGCGCCGCTGCTCGCCCTGCTGAAGGACTTTCTCGGAAAACAGCGCGCCTGATCGCGCCACAAATAAAAGGATAGACGCCTCATGCGTATCAAGGCGAACGGCATCACGTTCAACTACGAAGTCGAAGGCCCGGAGGGCGCGCCCTGGGTGGTCTTCAGCAATTCGCTCGCGACCAGTCTGTCAATGTGGGACGAGCAGGCGGTGGCACTGAAGAATTCATTCCGGGTGCTGCGTTACGACCAGCGCGGCCATGGCGGCACCGAAGCCCCCGACGGCCGCTACAATTTCGATACGCTGATCGCGGATGTGGTGGCGCTCTACTATGCGCTGTCGATCGGGAAGGCACACTTCGTCGGCATTTCCATGGGCGGCATGACCGGCCTTGGACTGGCGCAAAGACATCCTGACCGGGTCGAGAGCCTTGCGGCCTGCGATTGCGGTCCTGCCTCATCGCCCGCATCCGCCCAGCAATGGGAAGAGCGGATTGCGATCGCGGAAAAGGACGGAATGGAACCGCTCGTGCTCGCCACTGCGAAGCGCTGGTTTCCGCCGGAATATCCTGAGAGCAACCCGCCATTCCAGAAAGCGCTGGGAATGATCCGCGCGACACCGGTGAAGGGGTTCATCGGTTGCGCCGCTGCCCTCACGAATTTCGATTGGCGCCCCGGTTTGCCGAATATCACCGCGCCGACGTTGGTCATGTACGGAAGCAAAGACGCCACGGTGCCTGGCATGAAGGCCATCAATGCCGCGGTTCCGAACTCCAAACTGGTTGAACTGGAAGGCGCTGGACATTTGTCCAACCTGGAATTGCCCAGTGAATTCACGAGTGCGCTGCAGCAATTTCTGCCGCGCTGATTG
>CANKHA010000015.1 GCA_947481685.1 Bradyrhizobiaceae bacterium | reverse complement strand
GCACCACGTTAACGCCCGAAGCGAAACTTCTTGAGGCGAACGGTGCGAAAGGCGAACGAAGAGAGCCGGTCATACGGCAACGCAATCGGGTCAGACGCTTCATCGGGTTAACGCGCATCGGCATGACGTCGATCGAACGGCGCGGATGAAGGGTTACCATTGCCGCTAAAGAATGCGGCGCAGGGGTTGTTGCGGCTATCGCAAATACGGATCGCACAGTTTCAAGGAATTCCCGGCCGATGCTCTGGAGCAAGGCCAGTGGTGTGATGTGTGCTTTCGGGTCTCTAGAGATGTTGAAGCTTCATCTTTGAGCGAAAGCATCCGAAATCGGAGTGGCGAGAAGACAAATGATGAGAAACGGTCAGAATAACAACAAACGCATGCGCGGACGCAGCAACAATAACAACAACAATAACCGCAAGAGCTCTAATCCGCTCACGCGAGTCTATGAATCCAACGGGCCGGACATCAAGATCCGCGGTACGGCCTCCCACGTGGCGGAAAAATACATCCAGTTGGCCCGCGATTCGCAGGCTTCCGGCGACCCGGTGGCGGCGGAGAACTACTACCAGCACGCCGAACATTATTTCCGCATGATCGCTGCCGCGCAGGACCAGTTCCGCCAGATTTCGCAGCAGCCTCGGCAGGAAGGCGGCGAACAGCGCGATAACAACTTCGATGATGATGACGGCGGCGACGATTACCAGGCGCAGGGCGAGCCGGGTTACGGCAATCGCGAACCGCAGGCTCAACCGCAAGCGCCCTACCAGCAGCGCGACAATCAGAATTATCAAAATCGGGACCAGCAGCCGCAATCCAATCGCGATCAGCAGCAACCCTATCCGCGCGAGCAACAACAGCAGCCGCGCCCGCAGCAACAGCCGCCGCAGAATAATAATGGCGGCGATACTCAGCCTGACGCCGGTGGCTTACCGTCCTTCATCACCGGCGGCGCACCCCAACCGCAAGGAGAGAACTTAGGTCAAAATGGCCAGAACGGTCACGAAGGCCAGGGCGACCGTTATCCCCTGCATCGTCGCCGCCGCCGCCATCGCGGTCCGCGCACCGACACGCCGGGCGGTGACGGAAATCCGCCAACGCCCCGACCCACAGGCGAATAATCCGGATTAGAGCGCAATCCGGTAAAGTGGGAACCGGTTCGCCGCAAGATTGCGCGACAAGCTAACGAATCTAGAGTCTGATCCGATCAGACTCTAGAGAAGCGGCGTAAGATTAATCGTACGTGCTGCGCCGCCCGGTGACGGAGCGAGCGCAGGTTCAAGCGCCGGCACCAGCCGGCGCTTTTCTTTTCGAGCCGGGATGGCGCGATAGACCTGCTTGGTCGCTTCCACGATATGAACGCCGGCAAACGGCGCGGAGATCGTCGAGCCCGCGCGCTCCCAGGCAATCGCCGAGCGCAAGAACCATCCGCGCGGTATCGGCGGCACATAGAGCGCCTCGCCCCAGCCCATCGGCGTGAACCAGGTCTCGCGCAGCAGGTACATGATCTGCGAGCGCGAATAGGGCCGGCCGTGCCCGAAGGGCGTGGTGTCCATACGCGCCCAGAGCCCGCGCCGGTTCGGCACCACCGCCAGCAGTTTTCCGCCGGCGGACAAAACGCGCCACACCTCACGCAGCAGCTGCGCGGGGTCCTGCGACATTTCGAGAGCATGCACCAGCAGCACGAGATCGACCGAGCCATCGGGCAGCGGCATCTCGCTTTCGTCCACCAGTGCAGTCAGCGCGGGGCGGGCCAGCGGCCATTTCACCACGCCCTGCGTGCCGGGCATGAAAGCAAGGCAACGCTCGGCCTCCTCGCGAAACAGCCCGAGATAAGGCGTGGGATAGCCGATGCCGAGCACGCGCTGGGCGCGCACATCGTTCCACCGCCCGCGGATGCCGCGGCCGATGAAACGCCGGGCGACCACACCGAGTTGATGGGCATAGAAACTGCGAAGATCGACGACGTCCATGGACATTGCGCTATATTAGTGCCGCCGATTTGAAGTTCCTATCCCACCCGCCTCAATCTCCGTTAGGAACTTCAAATCGAAAAAGCGGCACTAAAGTCTTAAAGTCGCTAGTGCCCCTTTGCTTCCGAAGTTCGTATCAGAAGATGCCGCGATGTCTCACGAACTTCGGAAGCGGGGCACTAGATGGAACCGTGAAAGGGATCGAAACGCCAATGGTTACCCAACCGTCAGCACAAGTCCGTCTGTTTCTCTGCCTGCAGGATAACTATGGAGTCCTGGTCCACGATCCATCGACCGGCGCCACCGCGGCGATCGATGCGCCAGAAGCCGGGCCGGTCGAAGCCGCGTTGCAGGGTAACGGCTGGAAGCTGACGGATATTCTTGTCACCCACCACCACGGCGATCACACCGGCGGCATTGCGGCGCTGAAGAAGCAATATGGTTGCCGGGTGGTTGCGCCGCGCGGCGAAGCGGAAAAAATCCCGGAGGTCGATGAGACCGTCAAGGAGGGCGACACCGTCAAGGTGGGCAATCTTGCGGCGCATGTGCTGGAGACGCCGGGCCACACGCTTGGCCATATCGCCTACTGGTTTCACGGCGACAAGATGGCCTTCGTCGGCGATACGCTGTTCTCCATCGGTTGCGGCCGTGTGATCGAAGGTAATCCCGAAATGATGTGGCGCTCGCTTGCCAAGCTGCGCGACCTTCCGGGCGACACACGGATTTTCTGCGGGCACGAATACACCCAAGCCAATATCCGCTTTGCGCTAACGATCGAGCCGAACAACAAGGCCTTGCTGGCGCGCGCCGCCGAGGTCGACAAACTCGTCGTCGAGAAAAAACTGACTATTCCCTCGACTATGGCGGAAGAGCGCGAAGCCAACTGCTTCCTGCGCGCCGATGTGCCGGGAGTCGCGGCGGCGGTGGGACTAAGCGGCAAGCCGCCGGCGGAGGTGTTTGCTGAAATCCGTGCGCGCAAGAACAAGTCCTAAAAGCGCGACCAGCAAAAGTGGCCACCGGTTTTGAAAAAGCAATCAAGCCTGCGCGGCAATTTAAAGTCCGCGCCATGACACCCTCTGCCGCCGACATCATCGCGCTTCTCGGCCTCAAGCCGCATCCCGAAGGCGGGCATTTCCGCGAGACGTTTCGCGATCCGCAAAAGCCCGACGGAGAGCGCGCGGCATCGACGGCGATCTATTATCTGCTGGCGCGCGGCGAGCGTTCGCACTGGCACCGGGTCGATGCGGCGGAGGTCTGGCACTTCTACGGTGGCGACACCCTTTCGCTGCAGATTGCCGAAGGCAGTCGCACGACGGCACACATCCTGGGGATGGATCTTGCGGCTGGTGCACGGCCGCAGCTCGTGGTGCCTGCGAACGCGTGGCAATCGGCGGAATGCCGCGGCGCGTGGACGCTGGCCGGTTGCACCGTCGCGCCGGGCTTTGAATTTGCCGGCTTCGAGATGGCGCCTAAAGGCTGGGCGCCATCTTGATTAAAGCTAGACCATGTACTGCCCGCCGTTGGCGGTAAGCGTGGAGCCGGTAATGAAGCCGGCGTCATCGGCAGCGAGGAAGACGACGCAGCGCGCGATCTCCTCCGGTGTGCCGAGACGCCCCGCCGGAATCTGCGGAATGATCCGCTTCTCCAGCACCTCCTGCGGCATGGCCTGCACCATCTCGGTGCCGATATAGCCCGGGCAGATCGCATTCACCGTGACATTGACCCGCGCATTCTCCTGCGCGAGTGCCTTGGTGAAACCGATCTCACCGGCCTTGGCAGCGGAATAATTCGTCTGCCCCATCTGCCCTTTCTGGCCGTTGATCGATGAGATGCTGATGATGCGGCCGAACTTGCGTTCGCGCATGCCCTCGATCACAGGGCGGCACATGTTAAATAGCGAATTGAGATTGGTATCGAGCACAGCACGCCACTGCGCGATGTCCATCTTATGGAACATGCTGTCACGGGTGATGCCCGCGTTGTTGACCAGCACATCGACCGGGCCGAGTTCAGTCTCGATTTTTTTCATCCCCTCGGCGCAGGCTTCGTAGGAAGACACATCCCACTTGAAGACGGGAATGCCGGTCTCACCTTTGAACGTGTTGGCGGCATCATCGTTGCCGGCATAAACCGCCGCCACCGAGTAACCCGCCGCCTTCAACGCCTTCGCTATCGCCGCCCCGATCCCGCGCGTACCGCCGGTGACCACCGCAACCCGTGCCATAACTTAATTCCCCCTAATGTCATTGCCTTGTGTGCGGCAGTTACCGTTTCCCAACACATTTCATAGCGACCGCACGTGTCGCCGCTCCACAGATTTTGAGTCGTGCATGTCGCTAACGCTCCACGAGTTTGCATTATGCGTGTTCGCTATCGCTCCACGCACATAGCAATCCCCATGCCGCCGCCGATGCACAGCGTGGCGAGGCCTTTCCTGGCGTTGCGCTTGCCCATCTCGTGCAGCAGTGTCGTCAGCACGCGCGCGCCTGACGCACCAACCGGATGACCCAGCGCGATAGCGCCGCCGTTGACGTTGACGAGGTCTGTGTTCCAGCCGAGATCCTTGTTCACCGCGCAAGCCTGCGCGGCAAAGGCCTCATTGGCTTCTATCAGTTCGAGATCCTCGATTTTCCAGCCGGCTTTCTTCAGCGCCGCCCGCGAGGCCGGGATCGGGCCCGTGCCCATGATCGACGGATCGACGCCCGCATGCGCCCAGGATGCGATGCGCGCGAGCGGCGTGCGGCCTTCCTTCTGAGCCTGGGCCGCGCTCATCAACACCAGCACAGCGGCGCCATCATTGATGCCGGAGGCATTGCCGGCCGTGACCGTGCCTTCCTTGTCGAAGGCCGGGCGGAGCTTTGTCATGCCGTCGAGCGTCGCACCGTGGCGCGGATATTCGTCGGCATCGACAACAACGTCGCCCTTGCGCGTTTTCACAATCACCGGGACGATCTCGTCCTTGAAGCGGCCCGCCTTCTGCGCTGCCTCCGCCTTGTTCTGCGATTTCACCGCGAACTCATCCTGCTGCTGGCGCGTGATCTGCCATTGCTTGGCGACGTTCTCGGCGGTGGTTCCCATGTGATAGCCGTTGAAGGCATCCCATAGCCCGTCCTTGATCATGGTATCGACCATGTCGAAATTGCCCATCTTTTTGCCTTCGCGCAGATAGGCGCAGTGCGGGGCCAGGCTCATGGACTCTTGCCCGCCTGCAACAACGACATCGGAATCGCCGTTCATGATGGCCTGGTAGCCGAGAGCGACCGCACGCAGACCGGAGCCGCAAAGCTGGTTCACGCCCCAGGCCGGGCTCTGCACCGGAATGCCGGCCTTGACCGACGCCTGCCGCGCCGGGTTTTGACCCTGCCCGGCGGTGAGGATCTGCCCCATGATCACTTCGGACACCTGACCGGGTTCAACACCAGCGCGTTCCAGCGCCGCCTTGATCGCGATGGCACCCAGTTCGTGGGCCGCCAGCGTGGAAAGCGCCCCGCTGAAGGAACCGACCGGGGTGCGGGCGGCACTGACGATAACGACGTCGTTCATTTGAAAACTCCTGTTGTCCGGCCAGCTTATACAGATGCAGGGACCCCGGGGGCCGTAACCATCTTATGTGACCGTGCCAAGTCTATCGTGACAAAACGGTGGCCCGGTTCAAGGGAAAGTGGTTATGCTGCCCTGCAACAGGGAGCCGGAACCAAAAAAATGGCAAAGTCCGACGGACCGATCACGATCAAGAAATACGCCAACCGCCGGCTCTATAACACCGGCACCAGCACGTATGTCACGCTTGAAGACCTCGCGGTCATGGTCAAGAGCGGCGAGGATTTTGTGGTCTATGACGCCAAGTCCGGAGAGGACATCACCCGCTCCGTCCTGGCCCAGATCATCTTCGAGCAGGAGAACAAGGAAGGCCAAAGCATGCTGCCGATCAACTTCCTTCGGCAGTTGATCCGTTTCTACGGCGACAGCATGCAGACGATGGTGCCGCGTTTCCTGGAAGTCTCGATGAGCTCGCTCACGAAGGAACAGGAAAAGATGCGCGAACAGATGGCGCAGGCCTTTGGCGCTACCGGCTTCGGCTCGCTCGAAGAACAGGCCCGGCGGAACATGGAAATGTTCGAGCGCGCCTTCACGATGTTCACACCCTTCGGCCGCAAGGAAACTGCCGATGCGGCGGAAAAGGCCGAAAAGGCCGGCGGCGGCGCTCCGCGCAGCGGCCCCGAGATCGATGAGTTGAAGCGTCAGCTCGACGAGATGCAGAAGCGTATCGATCGCATGGGTGAGACAAAAGACCCCACCAAGGAATAGGCCGCCCGAGACCCCGGCCTTTTACGTCTGCCTAACCATACCCGCGCTGGCGCACGCCGCCGGGGAACACTCCTTTTAGTAAAACATTGGCCCTGTGTGCCGGTTGGCACAGCAGTTGCGATTTCTTGTTCAAAGAGATCTTCGCGTCCCGAAACGAGACAGGAACGCGTCCATGGGCACTCTGGGTGTGAACGGAATTGGAGCATCGGCCTCAAGACGGCCTGCTATGTCCCGTTTTGTCGCGGGAAAAGCCCGGCCGGACGAGCATCGCGCCCTCGTTCCCGTCGTCATTCCGGTGACGGAAATCGACCCTGACGACCATCCCATCGCAGTTTCGCACCGCCCCACTGCGCAGTTCCTGGCGCATCTGATCGCAACCGCCGAGGGCGAGCCGCAAACGCGGGATCACCGCCGCGCCGCCCCGGACGTGGCTGCGCATGCCTACGAGGCCACTGCGGCGCAGATGAACGGAATTGTTTTTCTGAAGAACTAAATCAGTTCGCGAGGGTATCGATGCCGATATCGCGCTGCGCGGTGCGGATGCTGACGCTGAACCCGCCAAGCACATCGACGAAAGCCGTCACCATCATCAGGAAGAAGGTCGAGGTGGCGGCGCGTTCGATCAGCAGGAATTCCACAATCATCGCGATGAACAGCAGCATCGACAGCATGTGATCGACAATGCCGCGTGTGCCGACACGCGTGGATTTCATAATCTCCACGAATAGCAGCAGAATCGACAGCGTGATCAGCAGATCGCTGGCGGCGATTTTCCATTCGCCGCCAGAGATGATGTGCACGGACGTGACCGTCACGTTCCAGTCGGAGAGACTGAAGATGAAGGCGAAGATGTTGTAGATCACAAACGGGATTAGCAGCAGAGGAAAGCCGATAAGAAACATACCGCTACTTCCTCGCCCCTGATGCCTGCCCGAATTTGTGAGGAGCCGTATCAGGCTTCAACCTTCTTCGGCTTCAGCACCTGCCGGCCTTTGTACTTGCCGGTCTTGAGATCGATGTGGTGCGGACGGCGCAGTTCGCCTGAATCCTTGTCTTCGACATAGGCCGGCTTCTTCAGCGCGTCGGCGGAACGGCGCATCCCGCGGCGGGACGGCGAAGTTTTTCTTTTTGGAACGGCCACGGTTCAATCTCCTCAAAACGGACGCCGGCGCGGAGCGCGGAAAGGTCCTGCAGGGTGGTTAGATGCCGGGGCTTATAGAGCAAGAAAGCCCCGAAAACTAGTGCCCCGGTCAGGGGGTTCGACGGGTCCGGCCGCAGTCGGCCGCCCCGCCCGAGCGGGCTCCCCGCACGGCGTAAATGCCGGCGAGGCGCTGGACTTCGCCCCGCGGCTGGCGGGCGCTGCGGACCACCGGATTGGGCAGAATGGCGGCCAAAAGCGCCGCTTCACGGCCGCTGAGTTGCCGCGCCGATTTGCCGAAGGCGTAGCGCGACCCGGCCTCGGCCCCGAACTGGTTGCTGGGTCCCCATTCGACGATATTGAGGTAAATCTCCATGACCCGCTGTTTGGGCAGCACCAGATCGGCCCACAGCGCCAGCGGCAATTCCAGGATCTTCCGAACCACGCTGCGCCCCTGCCAGAGGAACAGATTCTTCACGGTCTGCTGAGTTACGGTGGAGCCCCCGCGCAGATCGCCGAAATCCTCGGCGTCCTCGACAATGCCCCGCAATTCCGTGAAATCGACGCCGTGGTGGGTGCAGTAACGGCCGTCCTCGGCCACGATGACCGAGATCGGCAGGGCTGGCGCGATCTGCTGCAACGGCACGAATGTTCGCTCCACCCGGTGCCCCGTCACCCAGCGCCAAACCATCAGGGTGGAAACCGGATTGACGAAACGGTAGAGCGGCAGGAGCACATAGGGCGCGAGAAGAAATACGCCGACGACCAAAATCGCCACGCGCAACGGGCGGGATGTCCTCAGCGCTGTACTTAACCGTCCCATATTTCAAAGTTATCCGATTTTGCGCTAGATTCGATATCTTGTCGCACAATCTTGCGGCGAACCGGTTCCCATCCCGGATCAAGTCCGGGACAGGCTTTCGCCGGATTGCGCTAACAGAAGCATCCTGCGGCGCTGTGACGCCGAAGCCCGTCTGGAAATCCCTATGCCCCCACGCGCCAAACCGAAACGCAGCACCCAGCGCGCCTTCGAGAGCCGTCTTGCCAGTATTGCCAAGCAGGTTGAAGGCCTGCTGGGAAAATTGCTGACCCCGGAACCGGAAGATGGCGAGCTCGCCCGGCCGATGCGGCTGGTCGATGCCATGCGCTATGCCACACTGGCGGGCGGTAAACGGCTTCGGCCGTTTCTTGTGGTGGAGAGTGCGCAGCTGTTCGGTGTGAAGCCGGAAAACGCGATGATGAGTGCGGTGGCGGTGGAATGCATCCACGCCTATTCCCTGATCCACGACGATCTGCCTGCGATGGACAATGACGCGGTGCGTCGAGGACGTCCCACTGCGCACAAGGCTTTTGACGAGGCCACTGCAATTCTCGCTGGTGATGCGCTGCAGACTTTCGCATTCGATCTGCTGTCGCGGAAAGAAACCCATGCGGACCCGGCCGTGCGGATCGCACTGATCGCGGAACTTTCCCGTACTGCCGGGCTTGGAGGGATGGCGGGCGGGCAGATACTCGACCTCACCGCCGAGGGCCGTTTCGGCAAGATTCCCAAGGGCGCGATCGGCGAAGATGAAGTGATCATGCTGGAAGCGATGAAGACCGGCGCCCTGATCCGTGCGTCCTGCGGCATGGGCGCCATTCTCGGCAAAGCCCCGGAGAGCGCGCGCCAGGCGATCGATTTCTATGGCTATGCGCTCGGACAAGCCTTCCAGATCGCCGACGATCTGCTCGATCTCGAGGGCGATGCAAAGACTGTCGGCAAAAAAACAAAAAAGGATGCCGCTGCCGGCAAAGCCACTTTCATTTCTGTTCTCGGCGTAGACAGCGCACGCGCGCGCCTCGCAATGTTGGTTGAAACCGCAGAATTGTCGCTGAAGGAATTCGGCGATCAGGCCGCAACCCTGCGCGCCGCGGCACAGTTCGTAGCCAACCGGCAGGCATAGTCAGGCTCGCATGGTCACCAGCAAGAAAGCCGCCGAGCGCCGTCTGCCGAAGATCGTCCGCATCCTGCATGCACGCATCAAGCTCGTTATATCCGCCATAGCTGTCGTTGCGGTAGCTTTGCTGCTGCCCTCCGAATGGCGATGGATTACGCGCATCCTGATCGGCTGGGACACTGGCGTTGCGCTTTATCTCTGCATTTTAGGTTGGGCTATCACGCGTGCTGAGGTGGCCCACATCCGGTTGCATTCGGAAATGGAAAGCGAAGGCCGGATCGCCACGCTTTTCATGACCGTCGCGGCCACCCTTGCAAGCATCGCCGCCATTATCGTTCTGCTTGGACATGGTGAAGGTAAAAACGATGCATCACAGTTGCTGTTCGCGGTTGCGACCGTGCTGTTGTCGTGGGCCTTCATTCATTCCATCTTCGCGGTCCACTATACGCACGAGTTTTACAGCGAGCGCCCCTCGGCGGGCGGGCTTAAATTTCCCGGCGATAAAAAACCCGACTATTCGGATTTTTTCTATTTCGCATTTGTCATCGGCATGACGTTCCAGGTCTCGGACGTGGCTGTCACCGACCGCAGCATTCGGCGTGCCGTGCTCGCGCACGGCGTCGTGTCGTTCCTGTTCAATGTGGCTTTGCTGGCGATCATGATCAACATCGCCGCCAGCGCGCTCTAGAGCGCAATCCGGCGAAAGCCTCTCCCGGAGTTGATCCGGGATGGGCACCGTTCGCCGCAAGATTACGCGACAAACTAACGAATCGAGCGTTCAGAGTCCGCTGAACCAGTTATAGCCCTGGTCTTCCCAGTAACCGCCGAGATCCTTGTTGGTGACGGACATCTCCATCACATATTTCGGATTTTTGAAGCCGAGCTTGGTCGGCATGCGGATCTTCATCGGGAATCCGTAGTCGCGCGGCAGGATCTTGTCGTCAAACTTGAACGTCATCTGCGTCTGCGGATGCAGCGCGGTCGGCATGTCGATGGTCGTGGAATAACCTTCGGCGCAGCGGAACCAGACATATTTGGCGCGGGTGTCGGCGCCGACGCGCTTGAGGAAATCGCGCAGCGGCGTGCCGGTCCAGCTGCCGATTGCGCTCCAGCCTTCAACGCAGATGTGCCGCGTGATCTGCTTTTCCTGCGGCAGCGCATAAAGCTCTTCGAGCGTCCAGGATTTCTTGTTGTCGACGAGACCGCTGACTTCCAGCTTGTAGCTCGCGCCATCGACGACCGGAGCTTCGTCCAGGGTGTAGTAGGCGTTGAACGGGAACGGCCGCGTGATCATGCTTTCCGGATAGGTCGGCGCCAGCTTGTTGGGACTGAACAGCATCGCCTGCGCGCCATCGTTGAATTGCGAAATCTTGCGCAGCACTTTTTCCGCGCCGTCGCTGTCGAGGATGTCGCAGCCGGTGAGGAATGTCAGAGCGCCGAGGCTACCCGCGCCGCGCAGGAACAATCGCCGTGTCGGATCGGGCAACAGCCTGGTCGCGTCCTTCAACAACAGGGCTTTATCGACGCCGGGAATGACTTTTCGGATACGTCCCATGGCTATCTCCTATCGCCCCGGATCATGGCGCGCAGGCTTTTCGGCACAAGCAGCGCGAGGACAACATGCACCACGATGAAACCGGCGATCAGCGACATCGCGAGGAAATGCACATAGCGCGCGCCGTCATAACCGCCGAACAGCGCTGTCAACTCCTGCAGCTGAACCGGCTTCCAGATCGACAGCCCGGTCAGAACAACGAGGACGCCTGACAGGATGACGCCGAGGTAAAGCAATTTCTGCACGGCGTTGTAGATCGAGAGATCATCATGCGAGAGGTGGCCGGTGAGCGCAGCCTTGATATCGGCCAAAACCTGCGACGGATAAATCGGAAACAGCTTGCGGCGGAAGCGGCCGCTGAGAATGCCAAGCGTGACGTAAACGATGCCGTTGATCACCAGCACCCACATGGCTGCGAGGTGCCACATGATTGCTCCGGCAAGCCAGCCGCCGATGGTGATCCCGCGCGGGAAGGTGAAGGGAAATAGTGGCGACGCGTTGTAGATCTGCCAGCCGGAGCCGATCATCACAAAGATGGCGATGGCGTTGATCCAGTGCGTAATGCGTACCCAGCGCGGATGAATCACGCGCTCGTTCGGTGCCGCCGGGGCGCTGCTGATATCGATTGAAGCCATCGAACTGTCCTCTGGCGATGATTCTACCAGAATAGCGGAGAGATGTCGCACGCGGCAAAATGCCGGACCCGCGGTCGCGGGCCCGGCACAACGGGCATTACTTGGCCATGCCGTCCTTCTTCATCATGCCGTCGGTCTTTTCTTCCTTCTTCATGCCGTCGGTTTTGCTCATGGCATCGGGCTTGGTCATCTTGTCGGTCGTCGCGGCCGGCGTGGTCGAGCCTGCCGGAGCCATCATGCCCTGAGCAAAAGCGGCGGGGGCGAGGGCTATGCACATGGCCATGGTCATCGGAATGATAAGGGACTTCGTCATGGTTATTCCTCCTGGGTCAGCGATGGGCGTTACAGCCTCCCACCACAGTCCCATTCGGCCCGGTCTGAAGCAGGGTTACATCGGCTCGCGTTATTTTATTGTGGTCGGCGATCAACAACGTAAATGTTGATGGACGTCCATAGCTGCCGGCCAACGACGCGACACACGACAATCACCAGCGCCACGGCAAAGGCATGCATCAGAAAATCGACCGCTGCCGCGTCGAACGGATGAAACAGATTGAGCAAAGTGGCTGATGCGGAAGCCACCGCCAGCCCCGCGACGGTCGCCGTCAATGCCGGGAGAAGCGAGAACGCCTCCCGCAGCATCGCAAACATCAGCAGCGAGAAAGGCACCGACAGCGCAACAATGATCACCAAACAGTCCATCGTGCCGGTCAGCGGAGCAACATGCGTGTCCGGCAGAATGTAATTGCGCAAACAGCCAAGCCCGCTGGCGACAACCCAAACCACCGCCGCCGGGACCGGCAACCAGGCCCAAGCGCGCGGGCTATCCGGCAGGCTCAGCTTGAACGCAGCTATGGCTGCAAAAACCGCGGTCAATGCCGAGGCGGTCATCGAGAGCCACATGTCCGGCGACGCCATGAAGCGATGCGCGAAAGCGTGCAGGTCGGCGATCAGGCTCAGGGCAAGTCCTGCGGCCACAACAAACCCAAGCCAGATCATCGCGCGCCTGCCCGCAGGCGGCAGCGGCTTGACCGGCTGCAAGCCGGAGGTCAGCCCTTCGATGAACTGGTCGTGAGAATGATCGGGAGGCGATACGTTGCTCATGTCTAACCTTCGCGCTCCACGCTGCCGCGCAAGGCCTTCAGCGCACGATGCAGGTTCACCTTCAGCGACCCTTTGCTGCGGCTGGTCGCAGCGGAGGCCTCGGCGAGCGATTGATCCTTCAATATCAGTTGCTGAACGGCCTCGCGCTGGCGCGGCGGCAGAGATGCAAGCGCCTCGCTGACCCGGCCTGCGTCGTCAGACTGATTGAGGCCGACGGCGGGATCAGCGGTTTCATCGGCATAATTTTCGAATGCGACAGGGGCATAAAGCTCACGAGATCCGCGGCGCCCGCTCTGGCGCAGCAAATCGATCGCGCGCCGCTCGGCAATGACCCGCAACCATGCAGTGAAGGACCGTGTCGGATCGTAGGTCTGCCGGGCGCGATGGATGGTGAGCAGCACTTCCTGCACCACGTCTTCCACCTGGCTGATATCGACGCCTTTGCGGCGGGCGATAGCCCGGATCAGCGGCACGCAATCGCGCAGCAAGGTCTGGTAGGCAGCTTTATCGCCGGACTGGGCCGCCGCCATCAAGGCTGAGCGGCGCGCATCGTCGGCGGTCATTTTGTGCGGCTCGACGGTGGCCATGCTGCGACTGGAACGCATCCCTGAATATGCCGCCACCATATCGTGAGGCGAGCCCCCCGAGTAGGGGAACGGAACGGCATATTCGGCAACAGTCAGCATTTGCGATGTGGCCCGTTCATCCATGCGGCAGCAGAAAATCCGCCCCTTATTGGTTTTCGGCGGCATGGAACCGAAGGTTACAGAGGGCAATCCAGACTGCATGACCGGGTCCTTGAGCCGGGCTGGACCCCGCCCCTGTGAAAGTCGCGCGGGAGATAAAACCTCAATCCGCGCCGTGCCTTACAGGCATAAAAAATACAAAGGCTCAGGACCCTTGCTGCCATGCGGAAATGTCATTGCGCCGGGCCGCCTGCCTGCTTATGGATGGGGCAGAATAAAGAGGTTCTAATCGATGACTGGGAGCCCACTCCCCCGCCCGCGGCCCCTGTCGCCGCATCTTCAAATCTGGCGCCCGACCCTGACGATGACGATGTCGATCGTTCATCGCATCACCGGCACGGGTCTTTATCTTGGCTCGCTGCTGATCGCCTGGTGGCTGATCGCCGCGTCGTCCGGCCCGAATGCCTATGCGACCGTCGAAGCCTTCTACGGCTCGATCATCGGGAAGCTGGTGCTGTTCGGTTATACTTGGGCGCTGATCCATCACATGCTCGGCGGCATCCGCCACCTGTTCTGGGATCTCGGCTATGGCTTCGGCAAGCTTGAGCGCGAATGGCTTGCGCGCGCCACGGTGTTCGGCTCGATCACGTTGACGATCCTGCTCTGGGCGGTCGGTATGCTGGTGGTGGCTCCGCGATGAACCCCGAAGAGCGCAAGATCACAACGCCGGCCTCACGGGTTCGCGGCCTTGGCTCCGCCCGCTCCGGCACCCAGCATTTCTGGATGCAGCGGGTGACGGCTGTCGCCAATATCCCGCTGTCGATTGCGTTCATCGCCATCGTCGCCATCGTTCTCGGCCGCAATCATGCCGCGGTGGTGCAGATTCTCGGCTCGCCGCTGGTTGCAATCCTGCTGCTGCTGTTCGTTCTCAACGCGACCTATCATATGTGGCTCGGCATGCAGGTGATCATCGAGGACTATGTCCACGAACACATTCGCAAGCTGACCTGCCTGATGACGAACACCTTCTTTTGCGCTGCGACCGCATTCACGTCGGTCTACGCCATTCTCAAATTATCATTCGGAGTCTGAAGCATGGCGGGTAACGGATCGTCGACCGGCGGACCGGCGGTGAACGGTCGCGCCTATCCGATCGAAGACCACAGCTACGACGTGCTGGTGGTCGGCGCCGGCGGTGCGGGTTTGCGCGCGGTCGTCGGCTGCAGCGAGGCGGGTTTGCGCACGGCCTGCATTTCCAAGGTTTTCCCGACGCGTTCGCACACCGTTGCGGCGCAGGGCGGCATCGCGGCAGCCCTCGGCAACATGGGCGAGGACGACTGGCGCTGGCACATGTACGACACCGTGAAGGGCGCCGACTGGCTCGGCGACCAGGACGCGATCGAATACATGTGCCGCAACGCGCCGGCCGCGGTCTATGAGCTCGAGCACTGGGGCCTGCCGTTCTCGCGCCGTGAAGACGACGGCCGCATCTATCAGCGCCCGTTCGGCGGCATGACCACGCATTTCGGCAAGGGCACCGCGCAGCGTACCTGCGCCGCCGCCGACCGCACCGGCCACGCCATGCTGCACACGATGTATGGCCAGGCGCTGCGCCACAACGCCGAGTTCTACATCGAATATTTCGCCATCGACCTGATCATGGACGAGAATGGCCGTTGCCGTGGCGTGATCGCGATCAATATGGAGAACGGCTCGATCCACCGTTTCCGCGGCAACATGACGATCCTGGCGACGGGCGGTTACGGACGCGCGTATTTCTCCTGCACCTCGGCGCATATCTGCACCGGGGACGGCAATGCCATGGTGCTGCGGGCCGGATTACCGTTGCAGGATATGGAATTCGTGCAATTCCACCCGACCGGCATCTACGGCGCCGGTTGCCTGATATCCGAAGGCACGCGCGGCGAAGGCGCCTATCTCGTGAATTCCGAAGGCGAGCGCTTCATGGAACGCTATGCGCCGTCGGCCAAGGATCTCGCTTCGCGCGACGTGGTGTCACGCGCGATGACGATTGAAATCCGCGAAGGCCGCGGCGTCGGCAAGAAGAAAGACCATATCTTCCTGCATCTCGACCATCTCGATCCGGCGATCCTGCATGAGCGGCTGCCGGGTATTTCGGAATCCGCGCGCATCTTCGCGAATGTCGATGTCACCAAGGAGCCGATCCCGGTGATTCCGACCGTGCATTACAACATGGGCGGCATCGCCACGAATTATCACGGCGAGGTCCTGACCAAGAAGAACGGCGACGCCGACACCATCGTGCCCGGCCTGATGGCGCTGGGCGAAGCGGCCTGCGTCTCGGTGCATGGCGCCAACCGTCTCGGTTCCAATTCGCTGATCGATCTCGTGGTGTTCGGCCGCGCCGCCGCGCATCGCTGCGCCGAATTGATAAAGGCGGGTGAAATGCAACCCGACCTGCCGAAGGATTCGGCCGATCTCGCGCTCAGCCGTCTCGACAAATTCCGCAACGCCAAGGGCGACACGCCGACGGCGCAGATCCGCGCCAAGATGCAGAATGTGATGCAGAGCAACTGCGCCGTGTTCCGCACCGGCGCCGTGCTGGAAGAAGGCGTGAAGCTGATCCACGCCGTGCACGACACAATGCCGGACGTGAAGGTCACAGACCGTTCGCTGATCTGGAACACCGACCTGATCGAAACGCTCGAGCTCGACAACCTGATGAGCCAGGCCGTCGTGACAATGGACTCGGCGTTCAACCGCACCGAAAGCCGCGGAGCGCATGCGCGCGAGGATTATCCCACCCGCGACGACGAGAACTGGATGAAGCACACGCTGTCGTGGATCGAAGCCAACGGCAAGGTGACGCTCGATTACCGGCCGGTGCATACCTACACGATGACCAACGATATCTCGTATATCCCGCCAAAAGAACGGGTGTACTGAGCGGGAAGCCAACTGCCGTGGCCTGTTTTATGCATTGAAACGTCCGCTATTCGACGTTTTGCAAATGAATATGGTTCAACACGGGGGACTGTCATGGACAAGATTCTGGTCATCAATACCGTTATCGCCATCGGCGCGCTGGTTTCCGGGCTCTACAGCCGCACTTTGCTCACGGCGCTGACGGCCGGCTTCTGGATGGCGGTGGTGCATACCTGCTTGATTCTGCTGGCAATGGGCCAGGCCGGCGTGACCACGGTGACCGAGTTCCCGATCGTCACCGAAGCAATCGATCTCTTCATGAAGTCGGGCTATGCGGACTTTACCCAGGCCCGTCTGGTGGCCTATTTTGGCGGTTCGGCGGTAGGGCTGATCCTGCTCGCCGTTGCCTCTTTCTTCGTCAGTTGGACCGTCACCAACTTCCTCGTGCTTCTTCTCCCGGAAAAGGCGTCAGCCTAAGGATTCCATGGTCGCATTCACGCTCCCCAGAAATTCCAAGGTCACCGAAGGAAAAACCTGGCCGAAGCCCACCGGCGCGACGAACGTCACGCAATACCGGATTTATCGCTGGGACCCGGAGGACGACGCCAATCCGCGCGTCGATACCTACACCGTGGATCGCGACCATTGCGGCCCGATGGTTCTGGATGCGCTGCTCTGGATCAAGAACAACATCGATCCGACGCTGACCTTCCGCCGCTCCTGCCGTGAAGGCATCTGCGGCTCCTGCTCGATGAATATCGACGGCAGCAACACGCTGGCCTGCACCAAGGCAATGGACAGCATCGGCGACACCATCAAGATCTATCCGCTGCCGCACATGCCGGTGGTGAAGGACCTCGTTCCCGACCTCACCAATTTCTACGCGCAGCACGCGGCAACGAAGCCGTGGCTGCAGACCGTGTCGCCGACGCCGGAGAAGGAATGGCGCCAGAGCCATACCGACCGCGCCAAGCTCGACGGCCTCTACGAATGCATCCTGTGCGCCTGCTGCTCGACCTCATGCCCGAGCTACTGGTGGAACAGCGACAAGTTCATGGGACCGGCCGCGTTGCTGCAGGCGCAGCGCTGGCTCGTGGACAGCCGCGACGAACGCACCGGCGAACGGCTCGACGAGCTGGAAGATCCGTTCCGGCTTTATCGCTGCCACACCATCATGAATTGCGCTAAGGTCTGCCCGAAGGATTTGAACCCCGCCAAGGCCATCGCCGAGATCAAGAGCGCGATGGTCGAACGGCGGGGATAAAACAACAAAAAACAAAAACGACGACACTCCAAAACAACGACGTCTGGGGAGGCGACTATGCTGGGGAATGGGAATAAATCGTCACATCCATATTTGTCGTGCACCGACAATTTCGCGGTCGGCATGCAGGACACCATCCTGCTGGTCGCGCGCGTTATGCTCGGCCTGGTCTTCCTGAACAGCGGCTGGAGCAAGCTGGGGAACCTCTCCGGGACCGTGGCCAGCCTGATGCAAAACGGTGTTCCGCTTCCCCTCGCCTATCTCGCTCCGATCTGCGAATTCCTCGGCGGACTGGTGCTGGTGATCGGATTTGCCACGCGCTACGCCGCGCTCGGCCTGTTCTTCTTCACCATCATCGCGACATACATGTCGCATCGTTACTGGACCTATCCCGCCGCCGAGCAAAAAGCGCAGGCGACGCAATTCTGGAAGAACATCACCATCCTGGGCGGCCTGCTGGCGCTGTTCGTCGCCGGTCCCGGCCGCTTCGCGGTGGATCGTTTCCTGCGGCGCTAGCACCTGCGCACCGGCTTGCTGGAAGCGCAGTGCTAAAACACGCGATCAAAGGGCCGCACACACCGCTGTGCGGCCCTTTTCGTTGCGCATCACGCACCGCTTGAGCGTGCGCGCACCGGTTCACCGGAAGCGCACCACTCTCACAACGCGCCGTTACGTCAGGC
Source organism: Bradyrhizobiaceae bacterium (assembly GCA_947481685.1). Classification (GTDB taxonomy): domain Bacteria; phylum Pseudomonadota; class Alphaproteobacteria; order Rhizobiales; family Xanthobacteraceae; genus CANKHA01. Next base: position 42,773 of record CANKHA010000015.1, on the reverse strand, counting down.
GGCTGGGATAGAAGATGCGGACCGCGAGCAACAGCAGCGCAGCGCCGACAAAACCCGCCACCAGATAGACGAGCCACGCCGAGCCCGGGATCACGATGCCGAGCTTGGCGAAGATGAAGCTGCCGATGCCCGCGCCGATGATGCCCAGGATGATGTTGGCAAGAATGCCGATGTTGCTGCCGGTGACCTTTTCCGCCAGCCAGCCCGCGATGCCGCCGATGAAGATGGCGGCGATCCAGCCAATGTTCGTGTCGTCCATGGGGTGTCCCTCCAGATGTCTCCGGCAATGACAAGTCTTCGGTGGGGATTTTGTTCAGGCGAAGTCCTTCCGAAGGCATGTGAGTTTGCTCAGGGACCCGGACGCAGCTTGACCTTTGTTCTCTTTTTGTTCTATAAAGAATCGGAAGAGGCGCAAAGCCTTTGAGCGAATGCACGATGCCTAGAAACCCATGTCCGTGACCTACTACGTCGCCCTGCCGTTCGTGCACACCGAGGAAGGCCCGGCGCCGGGTCAGGCGGAGGAAATGCCGAACGAAAGATCGGCGATCCGGCAGGCAGAGGCGATGGCACACAAGACCGAGAATGCCGGCGCGCTCGCCTTCAAGCGCAACGGCACGCCAAACCTGGGACAGTTCGGCGATGCGACGATATTGAAAAGTTTTGGAGAGATCCCGGCGAACCTGGACGAACTTTGAATCCGCCCTCCTGATCCTTCGCCCCAATAAGGATCACGACATGTGCGGGCAGGCGAGGAGGTTCTGCGGAGCCTGCCTTGCATAAAGGCCCGGCAGCGATGCCGGGCCTTTATCTTTAGACGGCCTTCTTCTTTTTCCGGCCCTTGGCCGCGGGTACGATCTCTTCCTCGGCCATTTTCGGCGGCGCCCAGAAGCCGTTAGAGGTCAGCGCCAGCTGCGCATCGCCATCGAGGCCAATGCGGCGCTCGGACTCGCTCTCGTCAAACGATTTCCAGGCCCGCCATTCGCGGTCCTTCGGCAGGTTGGCGCCCTTCTTGTCGTAGGAGAGCGCGAAAGCCTTTTTCGCCACTCCCGTCTGAAAGGCATAAACGATCTTGCCTTCGGCCATGGCGATCCTCGCGTGCGTGATGATGATCGCGCAGCCTTAGCAGCTCCCGCCCGCGGGCGATAGCGACGGCAGCGCGGGGCTGGCCCGCGCGCGGTACCCGCCAATCCTAGGGGGTCTCCTACATCTCGTTCTCGATCTCTTCCAGGAACACCGCATGGAAGACCGCAGTCTGGCTGCCCGCCGAACGCGTCACTTCGACATGCACCCAGTAGGTGTAGTTGTTGTAGTCGAAGTTGAACGTGAACGGCTTTCGCACCGTGTTGATGGCGGTGGCGGAAGAATCGTTCGAGCTCGCCGTCGTGATCAGGATCGGCGTTCCGGGTGTCACGGGGAACGCCGGCGCCCGACGGGTATCCGCGGGCTCCGATCCCTCCAGCGGCAGCGCCAAAAGCTGCGCCTTCACCACAGCGGCGGGCGCCGTGCCGGTGGAGTCCTGATAGGTCAGGTTCAGCGACCAGTTCGCCACCTCCAGACCCGCTTCCGGACCGTAATTCGGAATCGGGCAGTTCAGGACGATCGTCCCCTTGGCCGAGCCTTTATGCTGGACGGCCGCCAGACCGATCTTGAGCGGCTTGCTCCCGCTCGCCGCCTCATCCCAGGTGCAGGTGCTGCCCGGCATGCTCCAGGTCACTTCCGCATGGGCGGGCGCGGCTAGGCACAGCGCAGCAAACAGAACCGACAATCGGATGTTCATGGTTGTGACTCCTGTGAAATGCTGGCTCAGCATGATGACGCCACGACGCCGTTCGCGTTGGAGCACGAGAACTGGTCTTCCTGCAGCGACACGCTATGGAAGACGACGGTCTGGTTGCCCGAGGAGCGCTTAAGCTCGACATGCACCCAGTAGGTGTAATTGTTGAAGTCGAAGGTGTGGTTGAAAAAGCCCCGCGCGGTGTTGATGCTGGGGCCTTCCGCCTGCCGACGCTGATCCCGGTCCAGAGGGTCGGAAGCCGCCGTCGCAATCAGCTCCGGCACACCCGGTCCGCCTTGCAGCAGCGATGGCGCGCGCCGGTCGCCCGGCTGATTCCCGAATAAGGACAACCGGTAGAGGTCGGCGCGCACAAAGCCCTGCCCGCTCCCCGGGCCAGTGGAGTCCTGGTAGGTCAGGTTGAGCGACCAGGAATCATTATTGCCGCCCTCGCCCGCGCCGTAATTCGGAATCGAGCAGTTCAGGGCGATGACGCCCTTGGCCGAGCCCTTATGCTCCACGGAAGCAATGCCGACCTTGAGCGCATTGTCTTCCGGCGATGCCTGATCCCAGGTGCAGGTGCTGCCCGGCATGCTCCAGATCACGGAGTTGGCCTCGGGTGCGGCGGCTGCCGGCCCGGCGAGACAGAGCGCAACAAGCAAAGCGGATGATCGGATCATCATAGAAGTGACTCCTGCAAAAACGGGTTTCATTGGACGTTCTCGGCCAGGAACACCGTGTGGAAGACCACGGTCTGGTTGCCCGCGGAGCGCGTCAGTTCGACATGAACCCAGTAGGTGAAATTCTCGAAATCGAAGGTGTGATTGAAAAATTTGAGCGCGGTGCGGATGGAAGGGGCTTCGCCCGTGGGCCTCCGGTCGACGCCACTTTCGTCGGAGTCCGCTGTCGCGACCAGCTCCGGCACGCCCGGCCCGTCGCCAAGGCGTGATGGCTTCACGTCCGTTTCACCCCCTGCGACCAAAGCCATCCGGTAGAGCTGCGCCTTGACCGAGGCCTTGTTATTCTCCGGGCCGGTGGAGTCCTGATAGGTCAGGCCGAGCACCCAGGGCTCCTCTTCGACCCCCTCTGCCGAGCCGTAATTCATGATCGGGCAGTTCAGCGCGATCGTGCCCTTGCCCGACTTGTGCTGAACGGATGCGAGGCCGACCTTGAGCCCGCTCTTCTCGCCGGAGCCGTCCTCATCCCATGCGCAGGTGCTGCCCGGCATGCTCCAGATCACCTGGGCCCGCGCAGGAACGGCGCTGAACGCGCCAAGCAAACAGAGCGCAGCAAACAAGGCTGATAATCGTGGTGTCATGGCAATCCCCCAAGAATAGACGCCTTAGCGTCTCGCCTTCAGAGGCACGGCACAAGAGGCTATTTGTTTGTTCCGTGTCAAAAAACCGTCTTGCATTTTTTGGACGGGGGGCAGACCGGGAGGGCCGGAAAGGCAGCTTACGGTGTATGTTTAAATAGCCGGACGGCGCGCTCGGCCAGTTCCCGCGTGGTCAGCGCGGCGTGCGGCGGCAGCGGCACTGGCCGGGTCATGAACGTCCGCAAGTAGACTTCGATGCCTTCGATGGTCGCGCCGCGCTTCAGCCGCTTGATCACTTCACCGCTGTAGTGGGCGATTTCGGTTCCCGACATGTTGTCGGGCAGACGGTCGCAACGGCGCATCAGGGCTTTGATACCATCGGTCAATACGCTCACTGAACCCACGCTGCTGTCGCCCGGGCGCAACCGATTTGCGCCGCCCACCGTTGAAACGGCGTAACGCAGCAACACGGCGACAGGATGATGCAATCGCGGCGGTGACGTGCCGCCTCGGAACCGGGACGCGACCTACAGCTTCAGCTTCTTCTTCCGCTGGCCGAGCGTACGCAGCCGCAGCGCGTTGAGCTTGATGAAGCCCGCGGCGTCGCGGTGATCATAGGCGACCGCGCCTTCCTCGAAGGTGACGAGTTCCTGATCGTAGAGCGAATAGGCGCTCTCGCGGCCAATCACCGCCACCGATCCCTTGTAGAGCTTCAGCATGACGCGGCCGGTGACATAGGTCTGGCTCTTGTCGATCGCCGCCTGCAGCATCTCGCGCTCCGGCGCGAACCAGAAGCCGTTGTAGATCAGCTCGGCGTATTTCGGCATCAGCTCATCCTTGAGATGCGCCTGGCCGCGGTCGAGCGTGATCTGCTCGATGCCGCGATGCGCCGCGAGCAGGATGGTGCCGCCCGGCGTCTCATACATGCCGCGCGACTTCATGCCGACGAAACGGTTCTCGACCAGATCGAGCCGCCCGATGCCGTTGAGCTTGCCCAGCCGATTGAGCTCGGTGAGCAATGACGCCGGCGACAATTTCTTGCCGTTGACCGCGGTGGCATCGCCCTGCTCGAAATCCACGGTGATCACGGTCGGCGTATCGGGCGCCTGTTGCGGATCGTCGGTGCGCGAATAAACATAATCCGGCACATCGACGGACGGGTCTTCCAGAACTTTGCCTTCCGACGATGCGTGCAGCAGGTTGGCGTCCACCGAGAACGGCGCGTCGCCGCGCTTGTCCTTGGCGATCGGGATCTGATGCTTCTCGGCAAACTCGATCAGCCTGGTGCGCGAGGTGAGGTCCCATTCGCGCCACGGCGCGATCACCTTCACGTCCGGCTTCAGCGCGTAATAGCCGAGTTCGAACCGCACCTGGTCGTTGCCTTTTCCCGTCGCTCCGTGCGCTACGGCATCGGCGCCGACCTTCTCGGCAATCTCGATCTGCTTCTTGGCGATCAGCGGGCGCGCGATCGAGGTGCCGAGCAGATACTGGCCCTCATAGACCGTGTTGGCGCGGAACATCGGGAACACGTAGTCGCGCACGAATTCCTCGCGCAGGTCTTCGATGAAGATGTTTTCCGGCTTGATGCCGAGCAGGATCGCCTTCTTGCGCGCTGGCTCAAGCTCCTCGCCCTGGCCGAGATCGGCGGTGAAGGTCACGACCTCGCAGCCATAGGTCTGCTGCAGCCACTTCAGGATGATCGAAGTGTCGAGCCCACCCGAATAGGCCAGCACTACTTTCTTGACGTCGCCCTTGAGCATGAAATCACGCGTCCTTTGCGGCGGCCCCGAAGGCCAAAAATCGCGCGGACTATAGGGGGAATAGGCGAATCTGCAAGGTTACCGCGGCGGGTAAGGCTCAAGCCATTTCCCGGCCTTGCGGCCCGCCACCAGCCAATAGGCGAGGCCAAAGACCACGCCGGCCGCGACCACCTGTTGAAGCCCGTGGGAAATCGGGCCGGGTGCGTCGATGGATTCCTCATAGGGGTTGGCGAAGCCCCAGCCGTAATAAGCGGTGAGCGCAATTCCGATACCGGCCAGCGCATAGAAAATGAACGAGCGGAGTTTGAACGCCTCCGACAAGATGATCACCAGCAACAGCGGCAGGAAGCCTTTCACGCCCGCGAAGCTGGTGCCGACAACGGTCGCGATCCAGAACGTGCCGCGCGCGACCGGATCGCTCTGCATCAACGCCCATTCCTGGCCGAAAAAGCCGAAGGCAATGGTGAGCCCCGCCGCCATGCAGGCGATCAGGAAGGCAAAGAAGATGACGAAGACGCGGCCGATGAAACGCATCAATTCGCACGCCCGGCGCGGCGCATCGCGATGAACCAGTAGACCAGACCGCCGATGCCGCTGGCCACCGTTGCCATCGTCTTGGCCAGAGTGATCGGCGAAATGTCGGTGGTGTTCTCCAGCACTGGCGAGAGATCGACGCTCCATGACGTCGCGAAACCGACGACCAGGCCGCCGATGACGTAATAGAGCACGTTGCGGATGCCCTTCATTTCTCCGAATGCAATGCCGGCAAGCGACAGCACAAGCGCCACGGCCGGGCCGGTTCCTGTATTCAGAAACGCACCGCCGAAGAACTGGATCCGTTCGACGAAACCCATATCGGATTCCGACATCAAGGTGCTGACGGCGACCAGCATGGCCACCACGGCAATGGTGATGATGTAGGCGAGGATAATCGTCGGGATGCGGTTCATCAGTCGTCCATCATGGCCATGGCGCGGAGCGCCAGGCGCTCGCGGGCGGAGAGTTTTTCCGTCGTGCTCTTGAGCTGGCCGCAGGCGGCGAGGATGTCGCGGCCGCGTGGCGTGCGCACCGGCGACGCATAGCCGGCATCGAACACAACCTGCGAGAATTTCTCGATCTGCTCCCAGTCGGAGCATTCGTATTTCACGCCCGGCCAGACATTGAACGGAATGAGATTGATCTTGGCGGGAATGCCCTTGAGCAACCGCACCAGTTCTTTCGCATCTTCGATCGAGTCGTTGACGCCCTTCAGCATCACATACTCAAACGTGATGCGGCGCGAATTGGAAACGCCGGGATAGTTGCGGCAGGCTTCCAACAATTGCGCGATGTTGTATTTGCGGTTGAGCGGCACCAGCTCGTTGCGCAACTCGTCGCGCACCGCATGCAGCGACACCGCCAGCATCACGCCGATCTCGTCGCCCGCGCGCACGATCTCGGGCACAACGCCGGAGGTCGAGAGCGTGATGCGCCGGCGCGAGATACCGAGCCCGTCGCCGTCCTGCACCACGAGCAGCGCATCGCGCACCGCATCGAAATTGTAGAGCGGCTCGCCCATCCCCATCATTACGACGTTGGAGACCTTGCGATTGGTTTCCGCGCTGGCGTTCCAGTCGTCGAGTCGGTCACGCGCGATCATGATCTGGCCGACGATTTCGCCCGGCGTGAGATTGCGCACAAGACGCTGCGTGCCGGTGTGGCAGAACGAACAGTTCAGCGTACAGCCGACCTGGCTCGAGACGCAGAGCGTGCCGCGATCGGTTTCGGGAATATAGACGCACTCGACCTCGTGCGGATTTTCGCCGGCGTGTTCGCCCGGCAAACGCAAAAGCCATTTACGCGTGCCGTCTGCGGAAACCTGTTCGGCCACGACTTCCGGACGGTCGAGGGTGTGATGCGCGGCGAGCGTCGCGCGCAATTCCTTCGACACGCTGGTCATGGCGTCGAAGTCCGTCACCCCGCGCACATAGAGCCAGTGCCAGAGCTGCTGCACGCGCATCTTCACATGCGCGGGTTTCACGCCGAGCGTCGTCAAAGCCTCGCCCAGCGCCTCGCGCGAAAGCCCGACCAGCGACGGCTTGGTCGGCGGCACATAGCGCTCGAGCGCGGTTTTCTCGATGTCGAGGTTCAGGGCGATCATAAGCTGCTTCTATCACAGGGCCGCCTCGTGGTTCGAGACGCGCCACGCATTTAATATCGATATTGGGTAACCCCAACACCGGTGGCGCTCCTCACCATGAGGCGGAACTTAGCCCCTCATCCTGAGGAGCGAGGACGAAGTCCGAGCGTCTCAAAGGATCGAGACCCGGTCTATTTGCATTCCTGCCCGACGCGGTCGAGCGCCTGGGCAATGCCTTTCAGCGAGAAGGTATCGGTGGTCTTGGTGCCCTTGCCGGACTCGCCCTTGACCACGACGTCCGCGCCCTTGCGCATCGCCTCGATCATCTTCGACTCGTCGGGCGAATTCTTCACCCAGGCGCCGTCGTCCTGCGTGTAGAGCGGGAAGCTGGTGCCGCCGACGGCAGCCGTCACATCGGTGTTGGCCTTGATCGGATAGCCGATGATCAACGAAATCTCGTCCTTCACCTTTTCGCCGGGACGCGTCGAAATGAAAAGGAAGGCCGGATCGCGCGGACGGTTAGCCGGTTCGGTTTTCGAGGAGCCCGGCTTGGCGAGAGCGAAACAGAGCTTCTTGCCGTTCGGCGTCGCGGTGTAAGCGCCCCACTCGCCGTATTGCCCGAGCAGTTTCGGCTCGTTGTCGGCAACCGGCTTCGCGGCAGGCTTGGCAGCAGCGGCGGGCGCTGGCTTCGCCGCCGCAGCCGCAGGTGTCGTCGCGGGCTTGGCCGCAGCAGGTGCCGGAGTCGTTGCGGGCTTCGCGGCAGCGGGTGCCGGCGTTGCGGGCTTGGCGGCGGCAGGTGCCGCAGGCGGCGTGGGCTTCGCGGCGGGAGCGGCCGGCTTGGCCGTCGGTTTCGCAGGCTGGGCGAGCGCGGCGGGTTTGTCGGTGGTGGAGGTTTGCGCGAGTGACGCGACGGGCCATGCAACGACAATGCTGAAGGCTATGGTCCGCGCGGCGGAAAGAATGCTGGTCATCGGCGCTTGCTCGACTCAGTGCAGGATAAGGCCTGAAACATAACGGCTAATGGCCCCAGCGGTAAATCGTGAAATCGGCGCCAAGAAGGCGGGGAATGGTCGCGGATTGCCGCAGGCAACGGATGATCTTGCGTCGCCTGCGTTAACAAATAATCCGCGTCAGGTCTTGCTCTTCAGGCGCTCCAGCGCCTCCTCCGCCGCGTCGCGATGCGCCGGCGTGATATGTGTCGACACCAGCCGCAACGTCGCCGCAAGCGAGGCGGCATCGTCGAGATAGCCGAGTCCCGGCAGAAAATCCGGAATGAGGTCGGCGGGCAGGATGAAATAGGCCAGCGCTGCCAGCAGCGCGCCCTTCACATGGACCGGCGTGTCGCGGTCGAAGGCGCAGTAATAGGCGGCGAGCAGATCCGACGCGAACGGCAGCTTTGCCGCCACGCGCTGGCATTTGCGCCAGAAGCGCTCGCGCACGACCGTCTCGTCGCGCGCTGCATCGTCGCCGGACCGATTCCAGAAGGCGGTGCCCTGAAACATCATGCGGGAAAGATGGTCACGGAAAGTGGCGGCGGCAAGATGGCCTAGCCCTTCGCCAGCGCATCCATGGTTTGGGCCAGTTTCACGTCGAGTTCCGTCACGCCGCCCGCGTCATGGGTCGAAAGCGTCACCTCGACGGTTTTGTAAACATTGAACCATTCCGGATGGTGATCCATTTTCTCGGCCACCAGCGCCGCGCGGGTCATGAAGCCGAAAGCCTCGTTGAAGTCCTTGAAAACGAACTTTTTGATGATTGCGTCCCGGCCCTGAACCTCGGTCCAGCCGCTCAGCTTGGCGAGCGCGGTCTGGCGGGCGTTGCCGGCAAGTTTCTGGGGAGCCATGCGCTACTTCCTGTCCGGGTTTGCCGGCGGGAACCTTAACGCGCAAAACAGCCATACGGTGTTAAGTTTTGCCCATTATACGGTTGCTTTTGCCCCGTTCGGGGCTATATTGCGACGCAATAACGCGGGCCTGGCGTACGAACCGGTTTGTTTGTCCGGATCGATCGCAGAGGCCCATTTTCCCATTTTCAGGACCTGACATGAAACTGCGCAACGTCGCCATCATCGCTCACGTCGATCACGGCAAGACCACGCTGGTTGACCGGCTGCTCCAGCAGTCCGGCACCTACCGCGACAACCAGCGCCAGGTTGAGCGTGCGATGGACTCCAACGACCTGGAGCGCGAGCGCGGCATTACCATTCTCGCCAAGGCAACGTCGATCCTTTACGGCGACACCCGCATCAACATCGTGGACACCCCCGGCCACGCCGACTTCGGCGGCGAGGTTGAGCGCATCCTGAACATGGTCGATGGCGCGCTGGTGCTGGTCGATGCCGCCGAAGGTCCGCTGCCGCAAACCAAGTTCGTGGTGTCGAAGGCGCTGAAGATGGGGTTGAAGCCCATCGTCGTGATCAACAAGGTCGATCGTTCCGACGCACGCCCGGTGGAAGTCGTCAACGAGGTGTTCGATCTGTTCGCAGCCCTTGACGCCACCGACGAGCAGCTCGATTTCCCGATCCTCTACGGCTCTGCCAAGCAGGGCTGGATGGCAACGAGCCTCGAAGGCTCGCACGAGGACGGCATGAAGCCGCTGTTCGATCTGGTGCTGAAACATGTCGAAGCGCCTCATGTCGAAGAAGGTCCGTTCCGCCTGCTGGGCACTATCATCGAAGCCAATAACTTCCTCGGCCGTATCGTCACCGGCCGTATCACCTCCGGTTCGGTGAAGCCGAACCAGGCGGTGAAAGTCCTCGACCATGACGGCAAGCTGGTCGAGACCGGCCGCGTCACCAAGGTTCTCGCGTTCCGCGGCCTCGACCGCGTTCCGGTCGATGAAGCCGAAGCCGGCGACATCGTCGCCATTGCCGGCCTGCCGGATGCCACGGTCGCCCACACCATCTGCGATCCTTCCGTCGAAGTGCCGATCAAGGCGCAGCCGATCGATCCGCCGACGCTGGCCATGAATTTCCGCGTCAACGACTCGCCGCTCTGCGGGACCGAAGGCGACAAGGTGACGAGCCGCATGATCCGCGACCGTCTGCTGCGCGAAGGCGAAGGCAACGTGGCGTTGCGCGTGCAGGAATCCGACGACAAGGACTCGATGGAAGTGGCGGGCCGCGGCGAATTGCAGCTTGGCATCCTGATCGAGACCATGCGCCGCGAGGGCTTCGAACTTTCCGTGTCTCGCCCGAGAGTACTGCTGCGCCGGAACGAGGCGGGCGAACTGGAAGAGCCGATCGAAGAGGTCGTGATCGACGTCGATGAAATTCATTCGGGCGTGGTCGTGCAGAAGATGTCCGAGCGCAAAGCCGAGATGATCGAGATGCGCCCATCCGGCGGCGGGCGCGTGCGGCTGGTGTTCTATGCACCGACCCGCGGCTTGATCGGCTACCAGGGTGAATTGCTCACCGACACGCGCGGCACCGCGGTCATGAACCGCCTGTTCCATGAATACGCAGCCTTCAAGGGCGATATCCCGGGCCGCCGCAACGGCGTGCTGATCTCGAACGAAGCCGGCGAAGCCGTGGCCTACGCCATGTGGAAGCTGGAAGATCGCGGCCCGATGATGATCGAGCCGGGCTGTAAGGTGTATCGCGGCATGATCGTCGGCGAGCATACCCGCGAGAACGATCTCGAGATCAACGTGCTCAAGGGCAAGCAGCTCACCAACATCCGCACGACGTCGAAAGACGAAGCGGTGCGATTGACCCCGCCGATCCGCATGACGCTGGAAAAGGCGCTGGCTTATATCCAGGACGACGAACTGGTGGAAGTAACGCCGAAGTCGATCCGGTTGCGCAAGAAGCTGCTCGACCCGAACGATCGCAAGCGCGAAGAGCGCAAGAAAGAAACGGAAGCGGCCGCGTAGCCGCTTCGTTTATTGCCCGGCTTTCAGAGGCGACCGACCTGCGCCAAGCGCAATGATTCGTCGGTAAATTGTCAGGAATACGCTGTCACACAGCCGCGTCGCACTGGGGACGGGAGTATTAACCTCTGGCCGCACTACCGGCGGTAGTGCGGGTTTTGCCGGTGGCACAGGGGTTTCTGATGCATTCCTACAACAGTCATCCACATCGTTAACCGCGCGTTAAAGACGGGGCTTGATGGCCGGGCCGCTGCTTGCTTCAATTCGTGCATGAGCACCGTCGTCATCGAGATTCGCCAAGCCAACGCCGCCGATGCACCGGCCGTGGCTGCCGCTCATGACGAAGCCTGGCGCGCGGCGTACCAAGGCATCATTCCCGGTGTCGAACTCGACAAACTGATCAACCGCCGCGGGGCCGACTGGTGGGAAAGCGCGATCCGCAAAGGCAGCCGCATCTCGCTTCTGGCTTTCGGCAACAACATCGCCGGCTATGCGAACTACGGCCGCAACCGCGCGCGCTCGCTCTATTATGACGGCGAGATCTACGAACTCTATCTGCGTCCGGAATATCAGGGTGTCGGTTTCGGCCGCCGCCTGTTCACCGCCGCGCGACGCGATCTCCTGCAGAGCGGAATGAAGAGCCTCGTGGTCTGGGCGCTGTCGGACAACGAACCGGCGGTGGAATTCTATCGCGCGCTCGGCGGCCGCGCCGTTGCGCGCTCGTCGGAGCGCTTCGGCACCCGGGTGCTCGACAAGGTCGCCTACGGCTGGAACAGCTGAAACCTTCTAGGCTTCCATCTCAAGCTGCTGTCTGAAGCCTCTCGGCTTTGCCGCTTGCAGCGTATTCGCCAAGAGACAAGCAATCGTCATCGGCCCGACACCGCCGGGCACCGGCGTGATGGCGCCCGCAACTTTCACCGCTTCGTCGAAAGCCACGTCTCCGACGAGCCGCGATTTACCGCCTTCGCCCGGCACCCGGTTGATGCCGACATCGATCACCGTTGCTCCCGGCTTGATCCAGTCCCCGCGGATCATCTCCGCGCGGCCGATCGCTGAGAAGAGGATATCGGCGCGGCGGCAAACAGCCGGAAGATCCTGCGTCTTGGAATGCGCGATGGTGACGGTCGCGTTCTCACGCAACAGCAATTGCGCCAGCGGCTTGCCCACGATGTTGGAGCGCCCGACGACCACCGCTTCCTTGCCGGCCAGCGAAGCGTTCACGGTTTTTGCGAGCATGACGCATCCGAGCGGCGTGCAGGGAATGAGACCCGGCAAGCCCATGTTCAAACGGCCGACATTCAGCGGATGAAAGCCATCGACATCCTTGCCAGGATCGACGGCGGCAATGATCCGCGATGCATCAATCGCCACGGGCAACGGCATTTGCACCAGAATGCCGTGCACCTGCGGATCGGCATTGAGTTTTTTCACCAGCGCCAGCAACTCGGCTTCGCTGACCGAGGCCGGGAGGCGATGGTCGAACGAGCGCATGCCCGCTTCCTGCACCGCCTTGCTCTTGCTGCGGACATAGACTTCGCTCGCGGGATCTTCGCCCACCAGCACCATGGCCAGACCCGGCACGACGCCCCGCGCCAATAACCCGTGCACATCCGCCGCCACCTTGGCGCGCAGATCCGCCGCGATGGTTTTGCCGTCGATGATGCGTGCGGTCATTCCGGAATCCCTGTCGTCACGCTGGCGGTCCTCCGGCGACCGCGCCGAAATCAGAGGACGTTGGGATAGATGTAATTGGTGATCACCTTTTCGATGAAAATGATGATCAGGATCAGGATCACGGGCGAGATATCGATGCCGCCAAGATTGGGCATGATACTGCGGATGGGCCTGAGCGCCGGCTCAGTGATGCGGTAGAGAAAATCCCACAGCATCGATACGAACTGATTGCGGGTGTTCACCACATTGAAGGCGATCAGCCACGACAACACGGCCGAAGCGATCAACAACCAGGTGTAGAGCTGCAGGGCAATCAGGATAACGTCGAGCAGGGCGCGCATGGGATTCCATCGTAAAACCAAGGATGATGCGCACCGTAGCGGGTCGGCCCCGGCGGAACAAGACGGCCGGGGGAAGGCATCCTTGACACCCCGATTGGCGCGCCCTAAATGGCCGCACTCGCTCGACGCGTTCTTAACGCGTTTGGGGGGCCGTAGCTCAGCTGGGAGAGCGCCTCGTTCGCAATGAGGAGGTCAGCGGTTCGATCCCGCTCGGCTCCACCAACCCCCGCCCCCGCCCCTGCTTCTCCAACAAGCTTTTGCCACGCGGCGGGTGTAACTTCCTCCGCTGTCTGGCCGAATAAGCTGGCAATCCGCCGCAAGCGGGTCACCTGCGCTTTCTGGAGGAAATCCCGATGTCACGCGACAAGCTCCAAGCCGCTTTCTGGAATATCCTGCCCATCGCGATCATCGCGTTCGTGGGCTTTTCCCTGTGGTCCGGCCCCCGTACAGCCGCCGCCGATGCCATCGCTCTCCCCGACCCCATTGTCGATCAGCAGAAGCCTGCCGATACGCAGCAAGTCGCGGTCGTCGCGGGCGGATGCTTCTGGGGTATCCAGGCGGTGTTTCAGCACACCAAGGGCGTAAAGGTGGCGCTGTCCGGTTACTCCGGCGGCATGAAGACCAATCCGAGCTATGAGGAAGTCAGTTCCGGCCGCACCGGACACGCCGAAGCGGTGGAAATCAAATACGATCCGCGCGAAATCACCTATGGACAGGTGCTCAAGATCTTCTTCTCGGTCGCACACGACCCGACGCAGTTGAACCGGCAGGGACCGGACACCGGCACGCAGTATCGCTCGGCGATTTTCTTCACCAGCGACGAGCAGAAGAAGATCGCGGAGAGCTACATCGCGCAGCTGGACAAGAGCAGCACGTTCAAGTCACCGATCGTCACGACCGTTGGAAAACTCGCCGCCTTCTATCCGGCGGAGGATTACCATCAGGATTATGCGATCAAACATCCGACACAGCCTTACATCGCCGTTCACGATCTGCCGAAGGTCGAGAATCTGAAACGCTTGTTCCCGGCTATTTATCAAACAACGCCGGTGACGGTTGCCGCACGCTAAATTTGTTCCCGGCGTCTAAAATCGTTCCTAAGTCCGTAACGCCAGCGAATGCTTAATGCATCGCTGGCGTTATTATTTAGAACTATTGTTTGCAGCCCTCTGTTGGACAAGCACGCCCATCTTATGCGGCGGCAATATCCAGGAGGAAAACAATGCGTACTCAGGATCTTCGATACGACATCGAACGCGCTGTGCGCGTCGCCATCGTTGCGCTTGGCCTCGTCGCGCTGACGGCGCCGGCTTTTGTTTTGTCCAGCACTGACGCCTACGCGAAAGACGGCGGCGGTGGCGGTGGAAACGGCGGTGGTGGTGGTAACGGCGGTGGCGGAGGTATTGGCGGAGGCGGTGACGGCGGCGGAATAGGCGGTGGCCTTGGCGGCGGGTTGGGCGGCCTTGGGGATGCGCTTGGTGGCGGCGACAACAGCAACGGCACCGGAGCGGGCGCGGGCTCAAGCAGTAGCGGGACCGGCGCGGGTGCCGGTGTTGGCGTAGGAAACGGCAAGGCCGGCGCAGGCGCTGGCATCGGTGCGGCCGGTATCAAGGGCGGCGCGCGCGCAGGCGCCAAAGCCGGCAACGGCAAAGCGGCGGTTGGCGCAACTACCGCGTCGGCTTCTTCGGCTCTCTGTTTGGTGGTGCCGGCGCGGGCGCGGGCGTTGGATCTAACGGCACAGGTGTCGGAGCCGGCGCAGGTGTTCGAAGCGGTTCGACCCGCGGCGGTGCAGCTGTCGGACTCGGAACCGGCGGTCGCAGCACCGGTGCAGGCCTTGGTGCTGGTGTGACAACCGGTTCAACGCGCGCCGGAGTCAGTGCGGGCGCTGGCAAAGGTCAGAGAGGTACGGGCGCTGGCGTCGGCATCAGCGCAACTCACGGCGGGACCAATGCCAAAGCAGGGGCCGGCTTAGGCGTCGCGAGCACCGGCGTCGGCGCAGGTGCCGGGGTGAGCATCGGCGCACAGACATCGGCGATCCGCGGCGACGCGAGCGGCGGACTCGGTCTCAGCACTGGTGGGGCTGGTGTGGGTGCCGGCGCGGGAATCGGCATCGGCGGCGGGACTGGTGGTGGAGGTACCAACGGCGGAGGTACCGGTGGTGGCGTAACCGGGGGCCCGGCTCCGGGAACCGGGCAAACCACCAGCGGCAACACCAACACGCCGGAGGCATTGGGCGCGTTCGCATCCCAGCCGCGACAGACCATGCAGCGTTGCAAACGCAATGGCGTTTCCGGTGCCTGCCGCTAGGCCCGAGCATAACAGCAATAAGCTGACATCACGACGGCCGGGCCTCACGCCCGGCCGTTGCTTTTTGCGCGCCAACCCTGCAGATCGGGTGGGAAAGTAGCGCAGCGATGGGAATGGGGACCGACGGACGATGAGCGTTGAGGACACGTCAAAGCTTTCTGTCCTGAAACACCGCCCGTTCGCTCAGTTTTGGCTATCCCGCGTCATGGGCAGCCTCGCCAACCAGATGCAGACCATCGCCGTTTCCTGGCAGGTTTATGAATTGACCGGCAGTCCATTCGACCTCGGCCTGGTTGGGCTCGCGCAATTTCTGCCCCTGGTCGCTTTGATGCTGGTGGCCGGACATGTTGCTGACCGCTACGACCGCAAGCTCGTCGTCTGCATCAGCCAGATCGTCGATGGCGTCGCCATGGGCATCCTTGCACTCGGCACCGCAGGAGGCTGGCTCACACGCGACGTGATCCTCGCGATCGTTGTGATGTTCGGCGCTGCGCGCGTTTTCCAGCAGCCGACGCAGCAGAGCCTGCTCCCACTGATCGTTCCTCCGGCGTTGCTGTCGCGCGCAGTCGCGGCGTCATCATCTTCAAACCAGATTGCCACGATCATCGGCCCTGCGATCGGCGGCCTCCTGTTGGCAGTCAGCATCCCGCTGGTTTATATGATTTGCTGCACGTTCTATTTTATCGCCGCGGTGCTCACGCTCTTGATTAAGGTCGAGCAGCAGAACGCGAAGAGCCGCGAACCGATCACGTTCAGGAGCTTCTTTGCCGGCATCGGCTTTATCCGGCGGCAGCCGATCATCCTCGGCTCCATTACGCTCGACCTCTTCGCCGTGGTGCTCGGCGGCGCCACCGCACTGCTCCCTATTTACGCCAAGGATATTTTCGAAACCGGGCCGGACGGCCTCGGATGGCTGCGGGTTTCTCCTGCCATCGGGGCGCTCGCAGTCTCCTTCGCAATCACCTGGTTTCCGATACGCCGCCACGCCGGCCCCATCATGTTCGCGACCGTGGCCTTTTTCGGCGTGGGCACCATCGTGTTCGGCCTTTCCACCTCACAATATGTCGCAATGGCAGCGCTTGTGGTGATGGGGGCTTCGGATTTCGTGAGTGTCGTGATCCGGCTGACGCTGATCCAGCTCGGAACGCCGAATGAAATGCGCGGACGGGTGAGCGCCGTGAATTACCTGTTTGTGGGCACGTCCAATCAGCTGGGAGATTTCCGCTCCGGCCTGACGGCCGAATGGCTTGGCGTCGTTCCGTCGGTGCTGATCGGCGGCATCGGGACGCTGGCCGTGGTCGCGGCATCCGTTCTGCTGTTCCCGCAACTGAGGCGCATCGACTGCATGGAAGATGTGCGCAAGGAAACTGAAAAGATTCCTGCTTGACCGCAAGAAAAAGGGCCACCGCGGTGCAAACTCGCGATGGCCCTGGACTGTCGTCGCTCGCCTGTCAGCGGGGCGAGCAGCTCACCGCTTCAGCAAGAATTTTGCCTTCTCGATGGCCGCGGGTTCCAGCTTGAAGACCGCTTGAATCGACTTCTCGAGCGCTTCGCCCCCGATGGGTTCAATCGGCAAGTTCGCCTTAGCTGCTTCAGCCTGCAACTCGGGATCCTTTGCCATCTCAAGGAAAGCCTTGCGCACGACGGCAACACGATCCGCGGGAACGCCCGGCGTCATCGCCAGCGAATAGCCGATCCCGCCGGACATCAGGAACAGCGACCAGACCTGGCGTTGCTCATCCGTTTTCGCCAGTTCCATGATGGTCGGAACATTGGGCAGCTCGGGATGACGCTTCTCCCCATACTGAACGATCAGATTGATCTTCTTGTCGCGCAGCCAGTCTGCGTTGTTCCTGCGGAGAAACTCCCAGTTCTGCATCGCCATATCGATCTCGCCACGCTCTAGTGCGAGCGTGGTTTCGGCGGTGCCTGAATAGCCGCCGAGGATCTTAAGCTTGGTTCCCATCAGCTGATTAACCGCAGTGGGTATGACAATGGAGTCGGACGTCGGGCCGCCGCCGCCAACAACAACCTCGCGCTTCAGCAGATCGTCGAATGACTTGACGCCGCTCGATGCGAACGTGTGATGCACGTTCAACCCGCCCGAGGAGGTGCGGCCGATCCAATGAAACTTTCGCACGTCGTATTCGACATTCGGCGCAGCGGTCACTTGCGCCAATGTGGTGTTGGCGTGAAGCGCGCCGATCACGGTGCCGTCTTTGGGCGCGACATTGGCAAGATGGTTGGCGGCAAGGAGTCCGCCGGCGCCCGGCATGTTCTGCACGACGATCGTCGGGTTGCCGGGAATATATTTCCCGAGATAGCGCCCGGCCATGCGCGCATAGTTGTCATAGTCTCCACCCGCGCCGAGCGCGACGACGATCCTGATCGTCTTGCCTTCATAGAATTTGTCAGCGGGCTGGCCTACCGCTGAAGCCGAGCCGAGTACCGCGATGCAAGCCGTCGCCGTCAAAGCGACCGCAGCATCCTTAAAGCGATGCATTCCACCCTCCCTTGCAGAACTGGCGGCTTTGTCGCCGCGACATTGTTGTGCCCGCCTTTTTCGACGGTAAGACATTTTATCGATAAAATTGACATTTGTCGATGGAGATAATATTCGATGCTGACGGGAGGCCGCATGGCCCCCTCGCCGCGCCGCCACCCCGGCGCGAAGCCAAGAAAACGCAGGCGGAAAGAGAGAAAATGGCAAAGGAAGTGCAGTTGCCGCTGAAAAGCTGGCCGCAGGGGATCAGACTCCCCTTCGTCCTGACCTTCGAACACAATACCGGCGAAGCGGCGCCAAACCGGCCGGGCGACCGCCCGAACGCCAACTATTTCGGTCAGATGGAGTATGGCGGACGCCGCGGGGTCTGGAACGTGCTTGAAATGCTCGACGTCCTCGGCATCAAGTCGACCTTTTTCATCAGCGGCGCGACGGCGGAGAAATTCCCCGACACGGTGCTCGCCGCCAAGAAGGCTGGCCACGAGATCGCGGCCATGGGCTACAGCTTCGAAAAGGTTCGCACCGTGAGCCCCGAACGCGAGCGGGCGATCGTGCGTCGCAGCGTGAAAGCCATCAAGGATGTCTGCGGTGCGGACACCGAGATCAAGGGATGGCGCACCCCGGATTATCGCATCAGCCCCCACACCTTCGATGTGCTGACATCAGAAGGCTTTACTTGGGACAGCAGCATGCTGAACGACGATCTGCCCTATCAGATGGAATGCGACGACGGAAAAAGGATTCTCGAAATCCCGTTCACGACAACCACGTCGGAAAAATCGCACGTGGCGTTTCCATATCCGATGCGCGGCGGACCTGCGGGCGTTGCATCCGTCTGGAACAACGAATTCGATATTCTCTATCGCGAGTCCGACAAGGCGCCGCGTTTCCTGATCCTGAGTCTTCAGACCTGGGCAGCGGGACGTCCCACACCGCTGCGCACGTTAAAAACCTTCCTGACACGAGTCATCGCCCACAACGACGTGCAGTTCACGCAATGCAGCGACATTGCGGGATGGTGCAACGACGTGGCTGGCAAGAAACATTGAGAGGGCGCCATGGGTAACTGGAAAGAAGTCGCACTGAAAAAAGCCGGCAAGTGGCCACCTGGTGTTCGGCTGCCGATCATCATCAGCGTGCATCATCAGTCTGAAGAAGCCTGTGTGATGCTGCCGGACGGTGCGGTCGATCCGCGCGATTATTATGAGCGGTCTTACGGCGGACGGCGCGGTGGCTGGCGTTTGCTTGAGATCATGAACAAGCACGGCGTGATGGGCACCTGGATCATCTGCGGCGCGACCTGCGAGAAATATCCCGAGTTATCGCGCGAAGTGATCAAGCAGGGCCATTCGATCGCCGGACATGGTTACGCACACGAGTCGCCCAGCGATCTTCATCCCGACAAGGAACTGGAGATCATTACGAAGACCGTGCGCGTGTTCGAAGACAAGATGGGCCATCATTTGAAGGGATGGCGCACGTGCGCCGCCAGTCACGTGACGCTTGATTTGCTCCTGAAGAACTTCGACTTCGAATGGGATGCGAGCGTCTGGAACGATGATCTGCCTTACATCATCGAAGGCCACGGCAAGCATTTTATGGAAGTGCCGTTCTCGGTCTACAGCGATGCGGCCTATTCGAAGGGCGCCGGGAATATCGAGCAGATCAACCGGTTCAATACCTGGGACATGAACACACCCGATTGCGTAGCGCAGATCATGCGCGACCAGTTTGACGCGTTGTACGAACGGGGAGCCGAACAGGCTGTGATGATGCCATTGACGGTGCACGACTTCATCACCGGCCGGCCATCACGAGCGAAGCTGTTCGACGACTTCATCGGCTACGCCAAGCAGCATGAAGGCGTGGTGTTCACCACCCACGACGAAGTGCGCAAATGGTGGCTGGGTAATTACGAAGCCGAAAAACTGCTTACGGCCTAACCGCAGCGGGGGCGCGGTACCGCCTTCGCACCTTTGTAATCGGTGCGAAGGCGGTCGTTACACAACAGGCAGAATCTTGACATCGTTTGCATATTTGTGTGCCTATCGACGGACACTCTCGGCCGTAAATCATTGACCGGAACCCGAAGACTCATGCGCCGACCTGTTGCACAAGCGCGAGGCGCCCTTGCTGCTAACAAGGCCGGCGCTGTCGATGAAGGCGTGTCAACGACGTTGACCGCGCGCGTGTTTGCTTTGATGCGCAGCGATATCCTCGAGCTTCGCCTGGAACCCGGTTCAAAACTCGTTCTTGAAGAACTTCGCGACAAGTACGACGTGGGCGCGAGCCCCTTGCGGGAATCCCTGTCGCGTCTCGCGGTGGAAGGCCTTGTCACCGGCGAAGACCGCCGCGGGTTTCGCGTCGCCCCGATTACCGAAGATGACTTCGTCGACCTCACGATGTTGCGCAAAGAAATCGAAGTTCTTGCGGTGACCCGCTCGGTCGAACGCGGCAATGATATGTGGGAAGCGGATCTGCTGCGATCCTTCCACCACATGTCGCTCGCCACGCCTGCCGCGCGCGGAACCGAATGGCCGGGCCGGCACCAAGCGTTTCACGAGGCTCTGGTTTCGGCGTGCGGGTCCCCGCGGCTCCTGCATCTGCGGCGGCAGCTGTTCGATCAGTTCACGCGCTACCAGCGGATCGCTCCGCGCCACGTCTGGCGCAGCGCGGTCAATGACACCGAGCACAAGAAGATGCTCGATGCGGCGCTCGCCCGCGACAGCAAGAAATGCGAAGCGCTGATCCTCGCCCACATCAAAGTGCTCGACACCATCGTCGATGCCATCAAGTCGTTTAACAACAAGGCTTGATCGCTTTCGCGTGAGCCGGCGGCACTCTTGGGGAAACACCATCATTCCCCAATCGGGGATACCGCCTAACGCCGTCATCTGCTAGCTTCCTGGCACGCCAAAAAATCCCCAAGAGGAGATACTTCCATGCTTCGCGAGATCCATTATGACGGCAAATTTTTCTGGCCGAAGGACTACCGCGCCGCCGTCGTGCTGACGCTGGATTTTCAGGGTGGCGAGGACTGCCGTCCGCTTCCCGACGGCACGATGGACCATGAGGAATGGACCCAGTGTGAGTATGGCCCGCATACCGGCATCTGGCGCATTCTCAATATCCTCAAGGAAGAGAACGTCAAGATCACCTTCAACACCTGCGGCGGCATCGCCGAACGTTTCCCGGAAGCGGTGAAGGCCATCGTCGACCAAGGCCATGAAATTGCCGGCCATGGCTATCATCACGAAACCGCCCGCGATCTGACACGCGATCAGGAACGGGACGTGATGAAGCGTACCACGGACATGATCCGCACCCGCACCGGCCATACACCGATCGGCTGGCGCTCCTGCACCCAGAGCCCCAACAGCATCGAGCTCCTGATGGAGCATGGCTATCTCTGGAACAGCAATTCCTTCTCGCACGACCTGCCGTTCCTCTGGGAGAGCAACGGGAAGTATCTGGTCGAGCTCCCGCGTCAGCCCTATGGCGATGGCCGCACCTATGGCCACCGCAACAACGATGCCGGCGACCCGGAACACACGAAGATCATCTGGAAATCGATGTTCGACGAGTTCTACGAAGAGTCGAAGTCGGTCGCGACCTATGTGCCTTTCCAGATCCATTGCTACATCTCCGGCCGGCCGGGCCGTGCTGCCGCACTGCGCAGCACCATCCAGCACATGAAGAAGGAAGGTGTCTGGATCACCACCGCCACCGAGGTCGCCAGTTGGACCCGCGATAGCGTGTTCAAGCTGGAAGCCCCGCGGAAAGTGGCCAGCGCCTGATATTCCTTTCCTGCGTTTCCTGCTAAAACGTCGCCGGCACCTTTATCGAGGTGCCGGCGATTTTTTGATCCCCATCAAGAGGATAAAAACCATGCTGGGAGTGGGACGTTTGATTGGCTTGGCGGCGCTCGGTTTCGTGGTCGCCACAACCGCGGCTTCCGCGGAAACGGTGGCGGAATTCTACACAGGCAAGACCCTCACCATCGTTGTCGGCTCGGATGCCGGCGGCGGCTACGACAACAACGCGCGGCTGCTGGGCCGCCATCTCGGAAAATTCATCCCAGGAAATCCCACGGTCATCGTGCAAAACCGGCCCGGCGCGGGCAGCATCACCGCGGCCAACTATATGTACAGCGTGGCGCCCAAGGACGGGACATCGATCGGCATGCTCCAGCGCGGCATCCCGCTGTTCAAACTGACCGGCCAGCCGGGCGTACAATACGATCCGGAGAAATACACCTGGATCGGCAACATGTCGTCCGAGGTTGGTGTAGCGATGGTGTGGGAGACGAGCCCGGCCAAGAAAACGGAAGATCTCTTCACCCAGGAGGTTCTCGTAGGGGGCAGCGGCTCCGGGGCGGAGAACGAAACGGGCCCGCGCCTGATCAATGCCATCCTCGGGACCAAATTCAAGATCATCGGAGGCTACAAGAGCCAGACCGAAGCAATGCTCGCTATGGAGCGCGGCGAAATCTCCGGCATCGGCAGCATGTCCTGGCCCACGCTGAAAACCAACAAGGCGGCAGAATATAAGGCAGGCAAGATCCGGATCCTGATGCAGAACGGACTGAAGCGCGACAAGGATCTTCCCAATGTTCCGCTCAGCCTGGAATTCGCCAAGACCGATGCGGACAAGCAGGCCCTGGAATTCTATTTCACGCAGAACACCATCGCCCGCCCGATCATGGCGCCGCCGGGTGTCCCTGCTGACCGCGTGGCCGCATTGCGCGCGGCCGTGATGGCCATGGCGAAGGATCAGGACTTCAAGGACGACGCGGCCAAGACCGGCCTCGACTCCGACATTAGCAGCGGCGAGGAAGTTCAGAAGACCGTCGAGAAACTGGTGAAGACGCCACCCGACGTGGTGAAGCGTGTGAGCAACGCGATCGATCCGAACGCGAAGTAAGCGTCAGGATTCCTTGCGTTTCATCTGACGACTTTCGAGCGCCCTCAAGAGAAAGCGTCGCGGCACCAGCCGCGACGCTAGCGTGATCAGGCGGTTGGCGAAGCCCGGCACCACGACGCGGTGGCCTTCCATAAAGCCGCGATAGCCCGCGCGGGCAACTTCTTCGGCAGAGAGTGTCATCGATCCCGGTCCGCGCGCCTGCGGCACCCCGGCGCGCGCCTGGAATTCCGTCGGCACCGGACCGGGACATAGCGCACAGACGCGGATGCCGCGCGGCGCCAGTTCCTGATGCAGCGCTTCGGTAAAGGACAGCACGTAAGCCTTGGTGGCATAATACACCGCCGACCGCGGCCCAGGCATGAAGCTTGCGACCGAGGCGACATTCAGGATGCCGCCCTTGTGCCGCTCGATACTGGCGACAAAACGCAACGACAGATCGGTGAGCGCTGACACATTCAAATCGATCATGTCGCGTTGCTCGGCGATGTCCAGTTCAGTGGCCAACCCCACCAGGCCGAAGCCGGCATTGTTGATGACGACGCCCGGCTCCAGACCGCGGGCCTGCAGCTCGGTCGCGATGCGCGCTCCGGCCTCCGGGCTTTGCAGGTCGATCGCCAGGACCATCGGACGCGGATGGCCTGCGGCAGCAATCGCATCGGCCAATGCGTTCAGCCGTTGCTCGCGCCGCGCGACCAGCACAAGCGCGTGACCGTGACTTGCGAACTCATGCGCCAATGCGGTACCGATGCCCGCGGACGCGCCGGTGAGCAGAGTGATGGGAGTCATGGGGTTTTTGCTCAGTGCGCTGCGGGACGCTGTTTTGGAATGGCGAGAACAGTGACGACGGAAATCAGCGACACCGCCGCGACAAAGATAAAAACGCCGCGCGGGCTATTGTTGTCCATCAGCCAGCCAAAGACCAGCGGCGAGACAATGCCGCCGATGTTGAAGCCGGTGGTGACGAAACCGAAAACCTTGCCAAAGGAACCGGGCGGCGTGTTCTCACGCACGATCAGGTCGCGAGACGGCATGATAATGCCGGTGAGGAAACCCGAAAGCGACATCATTAAAATAATGAAGATGCTGCCGAGATCGGCCATCCCGATGGCGAACGTCACGACGGATGCTGCGATCAAGCCGATCGATGCCACGAGTGCGTGCCGGTTTGTACGACTTGCGACCAGACCACCTGTCAGCACGCCGATAGCCGTGAGCAGAAGATAGCCCGACAGCGCAGTGTTGGCCGCGCCAAGCGGGGTACCGAATAAATCGCCGAATGCAGCGACAGAATAATTCTGCAAGCCGGCATTCGCGATGGCTAGCATCACGAAGAACAAAAGGCTCTGAAGGATCGGTAGCGATAAAAGCAGACTCCAACCGGTTTGGTCCGGTTGCGAAGCATCCGAAGGTTTGACTGGTTGCACGCGCCATTCGAAATTTGGCGCCAACACCATCAATGCAGCGGTTGCCAATCCGAGAACGGCGGCGCCAAAGAACGCGGCACGCCATCCGGCGAGGTTATGCATTAACAAGAGGCTCGCCGGAGCAGCCGCACCGCCGAGCATTCCGGCAAATGTGTGGATCGAAAAAGCCTGCGGGAGACGTTTTGGCGACACCCCTTGCGAGAGCAGCGTGTAATCGGCCGGGTGATAAACCGTATTCGCAAGACCGGCGACACCGAACATCGCAACCAGGACCCAGAACGAATCCACCATCCCGGCGATTGCGATGGCGACGCCGCCGAGCGCCAGCCCTCCGATCAGAGGCCAGCGTGCGCCGACGCGATCGACCAGAAATCCGGCGGGCGTCTGCAGCAGCGCCGTCACCACGTTGAAAGCGACATAGGCAAAGCCAAGTTCGGTGTAGCTCACGCCATAGTCGGCGCGGATGAACACGAACAGCGGCGCGAGCAGAATGATGAAATAGTGACTGACGAAATGCGCCGTGCTCACAAGCGCAATCAGCCAGCGCTCCTGCCGGCGGTCAGTTGCGGATGAAAGCGATGTCGCAGTGGTCGTCGTCATAAACGCGGCATTCCCGGAGCGGTTTTTTCAATATGGGCCATGCACTACCACCCACCAACCCGGAGAGGACAAAAACTCCCCACCCAAGGGAGACGGCTTACCGGAACACCGCTTTAGTCCCTAAATACAATCTATAGTTGTAAATCTGAATATATTCAGCCGGAACAACATATCCTGTTAGGGCGTTTCCCTCCGAACCTATTGTGGAGGTATTTCATGTGGATCTCCTTTTTCGGCATCACGGCTGCTGTCGCGATTTCCCTGAGCGTTGCGGCCATCATGCTCCAAGGGGTTAAGGGGCGGGAGCCTCCGCTCAGCGTCCACTAGCCGGACTTATATGCAAAGGGGCGGTCCTCGGGCCGCCCCTTTGGCTTGTCCGCAACCTACTTGTTCCCCTTGCGGATCGGACCTATTGGCAGGGGATGAACTCGCTGATGTTCTCTCGGCGCTTTGCGCCACTGTTCTGGTGCCAGTTCTTTTCGGCCTTCAGCGACAATTTCCTCAAGACGGCGCTCGTCTTCCTGATCCTTTTCCAGATCGGCGGCCCCAACGCCGAGGCGCTGATTACGCTGGCCGGCGGCATTTTCATCGCGCCGTTCTTTTTCCTGTCCTCGTTGGGCGGGCAGATGGCTGACAAGTTCGACAAGGCGCGGGTGGCGCGATGGTTGAAATTTGTCGAGAGCGGCATCGCCTTTGTTGCGGTAGCAGGCTTTCACCTGAATTCGGTGCCGGTCCTGTTCATCGCCCTCTGCCTGTTCGGCGTGATCGGCGCGTTGTTCGGCCCGATCAAATACGGCATCCTGCCGGATCACCTCGAACGCTCGGAATTGCCTGCCGCCAACGCATTGGTGGAAGGCGCTACCTTCATGGCCATCTTGCTTGGCACCATTTGCGGCGGGCTGGCAGCCAAGGGCGGCGGCGATCCGGCCCATCTGTCGTTGCTGATGATCGGCTTCGCCCTCATGTGCTGGGGCGCGAGCCTGTTCATTCCGCCGACAGGCCAGGCTGCGCCCGATCTCGCCATCTCCTGGAACATTGCCCGCGCCACCGCAGGGTTACTGAAACATTTATGGGCGGATTCCCGCCTCTGGTGGGGGTCGCTGATCTCGAGCTGGTTCTGGCTCTCGGGCATTATTGTTCTGGCGCTGATGCCACCACTCGTCAGCAAGGGCCTGGGTGGCAATGAAGAGGTCGCTACCGCCTTTCTTGCCGTGTTCTCAATCGCGGTGGCGGTCGGCTCGGGGCTTGCCGCCTTGCTTGCGCGTGGACGCATCCTGCTGTGGCCGACGCCGGTCGGCGCCGTTATCCTGGGCCTGTGCGCGATTGATCTGGGCCTTGCCAATTACGCAATGGAACCCGCCACGGCGATGGCCGGCATCGGTACAGTGCTCGAGTCCTTGCGCGGGGTGCGCAGCCTGATCGATCTGTCCGGCATCGCCATCGGCGGAGGCTTGTTTATCGTACCGGCTTTCGCGGCGGTGCAGGCATGGGCGGGCGTGGATCGCCGCGCGCGCGTTGTCGCGGCGGTGAACGTGCTTAACGCCGCCTTCATGGTGGTGGGATCGCTCGCGATTTCCCTGCTGCAGAAGCAGGGCATGGACACGCCGACATTGTTCATTGCACTCGGCGTCGCCAATCTTGCTGTCGCCGCTCTCGTCGCGCGCACGATCCCGGCGCCCGACACCCGCTGAACGCCATCAGCCTTTCCCAGTTCTTAATTCGCGCGCGAAACTTTTCCGCAACCATGCAAGCTGCACTCAGCAAGTGCAGCGCACATGGTTTCCGTTGATTTGCCGAGACGTTTCGAGTTGAAAGTTCCGCATCGCAATTTTCGTAAAGGTTATCTCACCCTTACGACGCGCGCATACACAGCTCATAAACAATAACAATTCAGCTCTCTTTCAGCATAGTGGAAGAGGCAGCTTTGCTCGCGCCGCTTCAACACTTTCTGACAACCTCTGTGGCTTACAAACGGCAGCAACGAAATTGAATTGCGTCAAACAGGAAATTTGCCGTGCGCGCCAGTACACTCGTCATGACCGGCTTCGCTGTGTTGTTTGGACTGCTCGCAGTCTTCATCGCTCAGTCGTGGCTGAACAGTCAGGCGGAGATGCGGATGAAGAGCCTTGAGGCGCAGAAGACGCCCTCGGCCACCAAGACCATCGTGGTTGCAGCGCGTCCGCTGCGCTACGGAATGGAACTCACCGCAGATGCGCTGCGCGAAATTCCGTGGTCGCAGGATGCCGTGCCGAAAGGCGCGTTCAACAACGTTTCGGACATTCTCTCGGGCGGCAAGCGCGTGGTGCTGGCGCCGATTGAAGCCAATGAGCCGGTTCTTTCTTTGAAGGTTACGGGGGCGGGACAGCGCGCGACACTGTCATCACTGGTCGAAGACGGCATGAAAGCCGTCACGATCCGTGTCAACGACGTGGAAGGTGTCGGCGGCTTCGTGCTGCCGGGCGACCGCGTCGATGTCGTGCTGACGCGTCAAACAGACAAAGACAAGGCATCGACCGATATCGTGCTGCAGAACGCACGCGTGCTCGCGGTCGATCAATCCGCCGACACGAGCGCTGACAAGGCGGCGGTGGCAAAGGCCGTCACGCTGGAGGTCTCCACCAACTCCGCACAGAAGGTTTGGCTCGCGGCGTCGGTTGGCAGCCTCTCTCTTCTGCTGCGCAAGGCCGGGGAAACCGGAGCAGAGAGCACCAAACGGATCACGCTTTCGGATCTCGACGGCGATGTCGCCGCTTCGGACACCAAGCGCGTGGTCGTTACACGGGGACTGGTCAAGCAGGAATACAGCGTGCCGGTGGATGGGACTGAGTCGAAAGACGCAGGGTTCCTCAAACGCCTCATAAATTAACGGGAACGTCGACAGGGGACGGGGAGAGTAACGTGAGTCACAAACAGATTGGTACCGGACGGGGAATCCGGTTCTTGCTTGCAACGGCACTCGCCGCACTCGCCATTGGCATAGCGACGCCGATGGATGAAGCGCAGGCGCAGAAACTGGTGTCGATCACAAGCGCAAACCGCACTGCGACGGTGAACGTCGCGATCGGCAAGTCGGCCGACGTACGCACCGACACGAGCTTCACCGACGTAACCGTCGGCGACCCGGAGATCGCGGACGTCAACGTGCTCACCGACAAGTCGCTGTCGATCCTTGGCCGCAAGAGCGGCACCACCCGCGTCTCCGCTTACGGCGAAGGCAAAAAGCTGATCGGCATGTTCGATGTTGAGGTGAACTTCGACACCTCCATGCTGTCGGCGGAAATCACCCGGCGTTTCTCTCATGCCGGCATCCGCGTTGCGACCGCTAACGGCAAGATCCTTCTCACCGGCACGTCGCCGGACGCCGTCACGCTCGACCAGGCAATGACCGTCGCCAAACAATTCGGACCGGACGTCATCAACTCCGTGAGCGTCGATTCTCCGCAGCAGGTGATGCTGGAAGTGCGCTTCATCGAAGCCTCGCGTCAGGCGAGCCGTGAAATCGGCGTGCAGTGGAACGTGTTCGGCTCATCGGGCACGGCCAATATTGGTTCGCGTCAGCCATCGGGCAACTTGCCGCTGACCGCGCCTCCGAAAAAGGGCCTCGGCGTCGGCGAAGTTGCAGCGGGCGTGCTGTCGGGCGCTTCGCCCTTCGGCGTGGGCGTTGCCCGCATTGCCGCGGCCGGCCTGACCACCGACGCTTTCATCAATGCGCTGGAACAGCAGGGTCTGGCGCGCAGTCTCGCCGAACCGAACCTGGTTGCGCTCTCCGGCGACACCGCGAGCTTCCTTGCCGGCGGTGAATACCCCATCCCGGTCGCCGGCTCGCTCGGCTCGGTGACGGTCGACTATAAGCGTTACGGCGTGGGCCTTTCCTTCACGCCGACGGTGCTGAAAGGCGGCCTGATCAACATCAAGATCGAGCCGGAGGTCAGCCAGTTCGACCCAAGCCATACCGTCAGCGTCGCCAACGGCATCTCGGTGCCCGCGCTCATCGTCCGCCGCGCCAACACCACGGTGGAATTGCGCGACGGCCAGAGCTTCGTGATCGGCGGCCTGCTGCAGAACACCAGCTCCACCGCCACCGAAGGGCTGCCCTGGCTCAGCGACGTGCCGGTACTGGGCGCGCTGTTCTCAAGCCGCTCCTACCAGAAGAACGAAACCGATCTGGCCATCATCATCACGCCGCGCCTGGTGCGCCCGACCCGTCCTGGCGATGTGGTCAGGACACCACTCGACAAGACGCTGCCGGCCAACGATGTCGATTTCTTCCTGATGGGAAAATTGGAAATCCAGCGCGAGGTCGCTCGTCTTGCTCCCGGCGCGGCTCAGCCGATGATCGGCCACATCCTCGATCTGCCAAAAAAAGGAGGCGTCGTTGTCTCGGTCAAGAATTAAGCTTGGAATCTTCGTGCTGATCGCAACAACCGCGCTCACAGGCTGCTCGGACCTCTATCTGGATCGCCGCGAGTCGATCTCGGTCTCGGCTGGAGAAGACGTCTACAGCAATCAAGTCGCCCAAATGGTCGATCCGTGGCCGCCCGCAAGCGCCAACAAGAACATCGCCTTTGACGGGCAGAAAATGCAGTCGGCAGTCGAGCGCTATCGCACCAACAAGGTCACCACGCCGGTCGGCGCGATGACCAGCTCTGCCGGCTATCAGGCGGCGCCGACAACGACGAAACCCTGAACAGCAACGACAGCGGAAACGAACAGAGACGTAATATGCTGATGGGTCGGTCCAAACAGACGGCAAGCAAAACGCGGGTGGTCGTGCTCACCGCGGACGCCGACTTTGAGGAATCGGTGAAAGCCACCTTCAGCGCCGGCGCACAGATCGACCTGACGGTCGTGACCGGAACAATGCCGGAAGTCGCCGAAACCCTCGATGTCGAGGGCGCCACGGTTGTTGTGATCGATCTCGACGCCGGCCGCGCCGACGAAATGCAGGCGCTGCAGAGTTTCGTGAGCAGAATCGGAACCCGGCCGCCGGTTGTCGTCGTGACCCAAACCTTCGATGCCGATGCTGCGCGCACCCTTATCCAGATGCGCGTCGCAGACTTCCTGGTGAAGCCGGTTCCGCCGCTTGAACTGGTGCGCGCCTGTGCACGCGTTGCCAAGACGCCGGCTAGCGATGAGTCCAAGGAAGCAAAAATCTACACCTTCCTCCCCGCAGTTGGCGGGGCGGGCGTCACAACGCTGGCGATCCAAACCGCATTGCTGCTGCTCAACAGCGGCACGAAAGGCCCAGCCTCAACCTGCCTGGTCGATCTCAATTTCCAGCAAGGCGCCTGCGCCGACTATCTCGATCTTGAGCCGCGCCTCAATCCCAGCGAAATCGAACCGAGTCCCGAACGCCTCGACCGGCAATTGCTGGAGGTGATGCTGTCTTATCATGCGTCCGGCCTTGCTGTCGTTGCAGCGCCTAATCGACCGGCGGAGATGCGTTCATTTAACCCTGACGTCGTGACGCGTCTGCTCGATCTGGTCTCGACCCATTTCGACTACGTCGTGTTCGACATGCCGCGCACATGGTTCTCCTGGACCGATAGCGTGCTGCTCGGCTCGAATAACCTGTTCATCGTAAGCGAGGCAACGGTGCCTGGCCTGCGCCACGCGAAACAGCTTGTCGCCGCCATCGACGAGCGACTCGGTGATGGACCCCAGCCGAAAGTGATCGTCAATCGCTTCGAGCAGAAAATGTTCTCCTCTGGCCTGCGTCGCTGCGACGTAGAGCAAGTGCTGGGCGCTTCCTTCGTCTCCGGCATTCCCAATGACTACGCGCTCGTGCGTGAGGCAATCGACCGCGGCGTTCCGCTCGATAGCGTAAAACCCGGCAACAAGATTACGACACAACTGAAGAAGCTCATCGCCTCGCAGGCGATCACACCGGCTGTGTCATCTGCGATGCCCCTCACAAAGAAACTCAAGCTCTCGCTCGCGCGGTGAGAAGCAAACACGTAGCGGCGGAAAAATAAAAAATGGTCGGTCGTTTTACAGCTCGTCGTGCGTCGTCGCCGGAACAGGTGGTTGTCGAGGAACCAACCGCGGCGCTTGAAGGCGTTTCCTGGACAGTATTTCCCGAACCGTCTGCCGAACCTGCCACCACCGCCGCACCCGTTAATCCCCTGCTCAGCGACAAGCTGCTCGACGCCAAGGTGCGCCTGCATCGCCGCCTGATCGAAGAGGTCAATCTTTCGGCACTGGAGAAGCTGTCAGAAGACGAAATTCGCAAACACATCCAGCAACTCGTCACCCAGTATATCCTGGTGGAACGGCTGGCGCTGAACACCAACGAGCTGAACGATTTTGTTTCCGAGATCCTGGATGAAATGACGGGCCTTGGCCCGCTCGAGCCGCTGCTGAAAGACCCGAGTATCGCCGACATCCTGATCAACGGTCATGAAAGCGTCTATGTGGAACGTAACGGCGTGCTTGAGCCCTGTGCCGTCCGCTTCAAGGACGAAGCCCACCTTCTGCGCATTATCAACAAGATCGTTTCCGCGGTCGGCCGGCGCGTCGATGAATCCCACCCGATGTGCGACGCGCGCCTGCTGGACGGTTCCCGCGTCAACGTCGCCCTACGTCCGATCGGCGTCGATGGACCGCTGGTGTCGATCCGCAAATTCTCCAAGAAGCCGTTCAACTTCAGCAAGCTGATTGAATTCGGTGCGATCCGGCCGCAAATGGCCGAGGTGCTGGCGGCAGCGGTGAAGGCGCGCATCACCACCATCATTTCCGGTGGTACCGGCTCTGGCAAGACCACGATGCTCAACGCGTTGTCGGCGTTTATCTCCGAGAAAGAGCGCCTGCTCACCATCGAAGACGCGGCCGAATTGCAGTTGCAGCAGCCGCATGTCGGCCGCATGGAAACACGCCCGCCCAATCTTGAAGGCAAAGGCGAAATCCGCCAGCGCGAACTGGTCAAGAACGCACTGCGTATGCGCCCCGACCGCATCATCCTCGGTGAGTGCCGCGGCGAGGAAGCTTTCGACATGTTGCAGGCCATGAATACCGGCCACGAAGGCTCGATGGCGACCATCCACGCCAATACCCCGCGCGACGCGATCTCGCGCCTCGAGCAGATGATCGGCATGGCCGGACTGCCGATGACCATCGCTTCCATCCGCGGCCAGATCGCCGGCGCCATTCAGTTGATCGTGCAGCTTTCGCGCCAATCCGACGGCAAGCGCAAGGTCACCAGCATTGCCGAGATCACCGGACTGGAGGGTGACATCATCCAGATGCAGGAGATCTTCAAATATGTCCGCACCGGCACCGGGCCGGACGGCGCCGTGCTGGGACATTTCGTGGCAACGGGCGTGCGCCCGCGCTTCCTGGCCGAGTTGGTGCATCAGGGCATCAATATCCCCGGCAGCTACTTCGACCCTGGGAAACCGCTGTGAGTGCGTATCTCGACTTCGACCCGATCTACCTAGTATATCTTCTGGTCGCCGCCTCCGGGGTGTTCCTGTTTGAGGCGGTTTATCTTTTGTTTTTCTCGGGCAGCTCCTACCGCAACAACGTCAACCGCCGCCTGCGGGTGATGAACGGCAAAGTGGATCGCGAAGCCATCCTGATCCAGCTGCGACGCGAGCGCGGCCTGACCAGCGGCGGCGACTACCGCCTGTCGTCCGAAAGCTTGAACCGGCTGGTGCTGCAATCCGGATTGACGCTGGGTTTTTCCAAGCTCGCCCTCTTCGCCGGCATCGGCGCGGTGATGGCCTTCAGCATCGCCTACATCGTCCGTGGCGACCTCGTGCAGGCGCTGGTCGTTGGCGTGTTCTGCAGCACCGCCCTGCCCTGGTTTGTGCTGCGCTTTCTGCGCGGCCGGCGGCAAAAGAAATTTGGCGCGCAATTCCCTGACGCTCTCGACATCATCGTGCGCAGCCTGCGCGCCGGACATCCGGTGCCGATCGCCATCAGCATGGTCGCCCGTGAGCAAGCGGACCCGATCGGATCGGAATTCGGCATCGTCGCCGACGAAATCACTTACGGCGCGGACCTCGAAACTGCGATGCGTAATCTCTATTACCGCATCGGTCAGGACGATCTTCCGCTGTTTGTCACCGCCGTCGCGATCCAGTCTTCGACCGGCGGCAACCTCGGCGAAATCCTCGAAAATCTTTCCACGGTGATCCGTGAGCGATTCAAGATGCGCCGCAAGATCCGCGCTCTCGCTTCGGAGGGTCGCGCGTCTGCGCTGATCCTGTCGTCGTTGCCAGTCGTCATGTTCGGTATCGTCAATCTGACGTCGCCGGACTTCTACGCCGGCGTCTGGGATCAAAACCTGACCAAGATGGCGCTGACAGTTGCGGGCTGCTGGATGGGGATCGGCAACTTCATCATGTACCGCCTTGTAAACTTCAAGATCTGATCCATGAGCAAATTTGACCTGTTCGGCAATTTGTTTGGTGGCCCGCAGATGATGCTGGCGCTGATGATCTTTCTTGCGGTCGCGGTGCTCGCCTACTCCTTGATGACGGGCGCGCGCGTGCGTGGCGAGGTTAAACGGCGGGCAGCCGGGATCAATATCAGCACAGACAACGAAAAAATGGGCGACGGTGACCGCTCGTTGCGCCATTCCAGTATCCAGGCTGCGAAGAAGCTCGTCGATTACACGACCAGGCATTACTCTGCCGGCGACGGCAAGGACATGAAGATTTTGCGGCGCCGCATGGTGCATGCCGGCATCTACGATCCGCGCGCTGTGGCGTTTTTCTTTATGATGCGCACCGCCCTCGCCGTCGGTCTTGCCATCGCGGCGTTCTTCCTCTCGCCGGCATTGATCTCACTCTCCGGATCGAAGTTCTGGATGGTTGTCGGCGCCGCCGGCATGCTTGGCTATGTCGGCCCGAGTTTCTACATCGATCGGCGCATCAAGGCGCGCAAAGCTGAACACATTTCCGGATTTCCGGATTTTATGGATCTGCTTGTGGTCTGCGCCGATTCAGGCCTCAGCATGGAGGCCGCACTCGACCGCGTCGGCCGGGAAATCACGGACTCCTATCCTTCGCTCTCTTCCAACATCCACATGGCCAGTCTGGAAATTCGCGCGGGCCGCACGCTAAGCGAGGCGCTGGAACATCTCGCGGACCGGCTGGGTCTCGAAGAAGCCCGTTCCTTCGCCACGCTGATCCAGCAATCCGCGGAGCTTGGCTCCAGCATCACGGAAGCCTTGCGCGTTTACAGCGACGACATGCGGCACAAGCGGCTCTCGCGGGCTGAGGAAAAAGCCTATGCACTGCCCGCCAAGCTTTCCATCCCGATGATGGTGTGCATCTTCCCGGTGATCTTCGTCGTCATCCTTTTGCCGGTCGCCGTGCGCCTGATGACCGGAAACTATTGATCGCCACGGCTCCGGCGACAAATTGTTAACCATCCTGCCCTAGGGTCGATTGTCCGGTTGCTTCCGCAGTGCGGAATGTTGCGCGCGTGCGCTCGCCGCTGCGGCGAAACCGATGTCGGCGTGGGCGTGATGAACCGAGTGTGCGTATTGATCGTTGCCGCCATGCTGGTCTCGCTGACCGGTTGCGGCACGTCCTCCCAGCTCACAGACATGTTTAAACCCGCCAATGGCGCGGGCGTGAACGCGTCGGCGGATCCCGAGGCGACGGGCACGGTGGCATCGGTCATCGGCGAAGGTGAGACGTCCAACGCGGGCATGCTGGGCAGCGATCCGAAAGACGACCTCAGCCTCGGCAAGCAGCATTTCCGTCAGGAAAATTTCGGGTTGGCGGAGCACTATTTCCGCCGTGCAGCCGAAGGCCAGCCGCGCGATGCCGAGGCCTGGCTCGGGCTTGCCGCCTCCTATGACCGTCTGCGCCGCTTCGAGCTTGCGGACCGCGCCTATAAACAGGCCATCGCGATCGTCGGCCCCTCGCCCGAGATTCTGAACAACCAGGGCTATTCCTTCATTCTGCGCGGCGATTACGCGCGCGCCCGCACCAAACTGGCGGAAGCGCGGGCACTCGATCCGAAGAGCCCCTACATCCAGAACAACATCAAGTTGCTGGACGAGAGCGCCCGCAAGGGCAAGTCCGTCCAGCGCTAGAGTTGTTAATTTATCGCGCAATCTTGCGGCGAACCGGTTCCCACTTCGCCGGATTGCGCTCTCGAAAAAAGGGGCGCTCAGGGCGCCCCTTTCGCTGATCTCGTGCGCGCGTTGCAGGATTACGGACGCGGCGCTTCCTCGAGCTGGTCGAACCAGTCGAATCCGATTTCCTTGAAGATGCGGTTGCTGATGACGATCAGCCTCGCCTCGCTGTCGGGATTCGAGAAGTGCTGGTGCGTGACGAAGGGCGGGACATAGATGAAGTCGCCACGGCTCCATTCGAATTTCCGGGGCGTCTCGTCCCACTTCCATTCGAACTCTTCGATGCAGTCGAACTGGAAGTCCCAGTGCAGGTCGTAGCCTGAGCCTTCGGCCACGAAGATAACCTCTTCCCACATGTGCCGGTGCTTGCCCGACCGGTCATTCTGCTTGAGGAAAAGCATGTACGCCTCGATGCACATCTCGGGCGAGTTCATCTTGTTGTGGATGAGATGCTTGATGTAGCCGTCGGGTGATTGCTCGAACGGCATGTCCTCCGCCTTGATCACGTTCGGGCGACCCACATAATCCGCGCGGAATGCGGTCGAAGCCTTGATGTCGTCGGCGCGGAAGCTGACGGTGCCCGCACCCACTTTAGCGAAATCTTTTTCGTCGAGAGCTTTTGCCATGATTTATTTTTCCCTCGCTTAGAGATCGGATGGCGGCTGGAAGTTTTCGTTGCCCTTGCGCGGAGTGGTCGGCGGGAAGGACACGATCTTCTGGAACACCAGGTTCATGAAGTGGAAAAGCGGCTTAGCCTTGAACACCAGGAGCAGGCATTCGTTGTTTTCGTCATCGTTGAAATGCTGATGCACGCAGCCATTCTCAACGATCATGACGTCGCCGGCCTTCCACGGAATATGCCGTCCATCGTGAATATCATGGCCGCGGCCCTTGATGACGTAGAACACCGCGCTGTTGAGATGCCCGTGCTTCTGGCCGTAGGCGCCCGGTGCATAGACTTCGATATGAGTCTCGATCGATTGCGCGACATTGGCGTGCTGGGGACTGATGATGTGCTTGCCATAAAGCTCAGGCCCGCCCTTCCACTCGCTTTTTTTCGCCGGATAGATTCGCGGCGCATCCATCAGCGACTTGTAGAGATCGCTATAGCTGCCCGCGAGCTCGCGCACGAAGATGCGCTTCTTGGCCCAGCGGTCCCACTTCTCGGAACCTGGCAATGACTCGTCGTGGCTCGGCTTGTTGTGACCGGGACCAGGCGCGGCGGCTGTCTTGTCGTAGAGGCCTGTCATCGTGTGATCGCTCCCTGCGTGAAGAACGGCCCATAAGGGCTCGCTTGTTTTTGCGGACCGGCGCGGCTTGCGCGCCGGATTGGCGCGCAATCTAGCGAAGCACCGCGTGAAATGCACCGCCGAAAAAGTTGGGCACCCCTGCAAGGGCCGCGCGCAACCGATCAGTGTTCGACGAACACTTTTCCGCCTTCGACCGACGTTGGATAGGTCTTTACCGGAATCATGCAGGGCGGATCGACCACCTCGCCGGTTTTGATGTTGAACGAGCCGTTGTGGAAATTGCATTCCACGATGTCGCCGTCGATATAGCCCTCGTGCAGCAGGCCGGGGCCGTGGGTGCAAAGGTCGTCGGTGACATAAAATTGGCCGTTGAGATTAAACACAGCCAGCGCAAGACCCTCGGTTTCAACCCGTATGGCCTCGCCTTCTGCAACTTCATCGACGCTACAGAGTTCTATTTTGGACATGATGCTCTTGATTGCTGCTTTGGAACGGGTGTAAAAGACTTTATTCGTTTTCGGAACGCCGTTCCGTATAACGGAACGCCGGGAGATGGTTTCCCATAGCTTTGAAGCAGGGTCAACCCCGCTTTTCAACCACTGTCGGCGCTCCCACTGTATTTCCCGCCGCGCCACGCGGCCGTCTGAGGAGGACGCTGTGCTTCGCAAAGAGCAAAACGAACTGGTCACCCGCACTGGCCCCGGTACTCAGATGGGCGAACTGTTCCGCAGCTACTGGATTCCAGTGATGCTGGCGGAGGAACTGCCACAGAATGAGTGCCCGCCGGTGCGGATCAAGCTTCTGTCCGAGCGCCTGCTGGCGTTCCGCGACACTGCGGGCAAATACGGCCTGATCGACGAATTCTGTGCCCACCGCGGCGTTTCGCTGTGGTTCGGCCGCAACGAAGAGAACGGGCTGCGCTGCCCGTACCACGGCTGGAAATATAACACCGAAGGCCAATGCATCGACGTGCCATCGGAGGCGCCTGAAAGCGGCTTCTGCCAGAAGATCAAGCTGAAGAATTACCCGCTGGTGAAGGTCGGGCCCGCGCTGTGGACATATATGGGTCCACCGGAGAAGCAACCGCCGATGCCGGAATGGGAATTCGCGCTGGTCCCGGAAAGCCACACTTTCATGTCCAAGCGCTTCCAGGAATCGAACTGGCTACAGGCGCTGGAAGGCGGCATCGACTCCAGTCACGTTTCGTTCCTGCACAGCGGTGACCTCGAATCCGATCCACTGTTCAAGGGGGCCAAGGGGAACAAGTACAACCTCGGCGACACCCGGCCGGTGTTCGAAGTGGTCGAGAGCGAAGGCGGCCTCTATATCGGCGCACGCCGCAACGCCGAAGACGGCAAATATTACTGGCGCATCACGCCTTGGGTGATGCCGAGCTTCACGATGGTGCCGCCGCGCGGCGACCATCCGGTGCACGGGCATTTCTGGATCCCGATCGATGACGAGAACTGCTGGGCCTTCAGCTTCGACTATCACGTCAACCGACCGCTGACGGATGTCGAACGCAACGCGATGATTGAAGGCTTTGGGGTCCATGCGGCGACGATTCCAGGCACCAACTTCATTCCGACGGCGAACAAGGAAAACGACTACCTGATGAACCGGGAGGCTCAGAAGGCAGGCCGCACCTACAGCGGTGTGGAAGGGATCGCCATCCAGGATTCGTCGTTGCAGGAAAGCATGGGACCGATCATCGATCGCACCAAGGAAAACCTGGTCTCGACGGACAACGGCATCATCATGGCGCGGCATCGTCTGATCCGCGCGTCCAAGGCTTTGGCGGACAAGGGCACCGTGCCGCCCGGCGTCGATCCGGCGCATCACCACGTGCGTTCAGCCTCGATCGTGCTGCCACCGGAGCAGCCGTTCAAGGAAGGCGCCAGGGAAGAGCTCAAGGTCCGCAAAGGCATCGGCCACGCCTCGGTGTAATGCAGACCTTGGTTTGTGACGGCGGGCGTCTTCGTTATGATGCCCGCCGGATAGCGATGAATTGGAGTGACGAATGCAAAGCGAAAGCTCGCGGATGACGACGGCGGAAGAGGCCAAATTCCGCATCAGCGCTCCCAATTCCAAGCCCCGCGCCATCAAGGTCATCGCCCTCGACAAGCGCAGCGAGGAGGTCGTCAAGAAACTCGCCGAAAGCAAGTGGAACAAGGCTTCCTTCTTCGCTTCGGTCCATTTCGACAGCCCGCCGCAAGCCGGCGCCGACTGGTCGATGAAGGCATGGCTTAACGACATCGCCGGCCGCACCATCAAGCTGATGGATGAGGTCAACACCGCCGATCTGGTGGTCATGGTGGCGACGGCGGGGGAAAAGGCCGAGGCCGCTTCGGTCATCGGTGAAGCCTGCGCGGCGAAGCGCGTGCAGACCACCGCGCTGATCCTGGACCGCAAATCCTCCAGCGATACCGCGCTGTCGGATACTCTTCTTCACTTGCGGCCCTACGTTTCGATGCTCGTGGTCGCGGATGACGACGACTATATCGAGTCGATGCTGACGGCGCTGCGCGCCTGAGCAGGCGCTACGGCAGGCCGTCCGGCTGCAGGTCGATGATTTCCACGCAGTTCATGTCGGCATCGTAGAAATAGACGTGACGTCCGGGGAACGTGCGTCCGCCGCGGCGGTTCGGATCGCCCTCGTTGAAATCTTCGTATTTCGCGATCTCGATATCGCGCTTC
The DNA here is from genome assembly GCA_947481685.1 of Bradyrhizobiaceae bacterium. Classification (GTDB taxonomy): domain Bacteria; phylum Pseudomonadota; class Alphaproteobacteria; order Rhizobiales; family Xanthobacteraceae; genus CANKHA01. The sequence goes on along the minus strand of CANKHA010000015.1, from coordinate 4,126 downwards.
TTGATGATTTCCATCGCCCTGTCGAAATCGGGCGGTGTCACCATGAAGGCATAGTGGAACTGGGTATCGCCGCGCACATTCGGCTCGACGTGATCCTTCACCTTCACGAGCACGAAATAGTCCTTGCCGCATTGCATAAAGGCAAAGTGGTCGTTGACCCGGGCAATCCTGCAGCCGACCACGTCGCGATACCATTCCGCAGCCTTCACATGATCCCGCACGGAGATTGAGAAATGCAAGAGGCCGGTGGTGTTGATGGTGAGATCGCCCGCGCTGCGTTCCGCCAGCGCTATGTCGCCTTCGTGTTTTTTTGCCATTTACTTCTCCCTACGCTGATTTTTGGATTGGCGCGGCATACCGAAGGCGCCCGTCAGATAACGGTTTTCTCCGATGCAAATCCCGCGGGCGGCCGGTAACCGAGCCGGCTGGACACGAGATCGGCCGTTTCAATGACATGCGGGATGAAGGACGAAACCGCCTTCTTCGACAGCCGGGTCACCGGTCCCGCAATGCCAACGGAGGCAACCACCTCACCCGCATCATTATGGATCGGTGCGGAAATGCCGCGCATGCCGATTTCGCTTTCTTCGTCTTCCACCGCGCAACCGCGCTGCCGCACGATCGCCAGTGCCTTGATGAGCTTGGCCGGGTCCGTGATGGTTTGCGGGGTGCGCGCGACCAGGCCCTGCGCGATCACCGCATCGACCACCGTCTGCGGCTGAAAGGCCAGGATCGCCTGGCCTTCTGCCGTGCAATAAGCCGGCTTGCGCACGCCAAGATCCGACCGCATGCGGATCGCCTGCGTGCTCTCCAGATTATAAACGTACATAATCTCGGTGCCGTCGAGGATCGCCAGATGCACGGTCTCGTTGGTCTTCTCGCGCAAGGCGTAGAGATACGGCCGTCCCTGGCTGGAAATATCCATGCGGCGGCGCACCAAAGCGCCAAGACGGAAGAGCGCTATCCCTAGCCGGTATTTTTCGCTTTCCCGGTCCTGCTCCAGCAACCCTTCCGCGGCGAGGGTGGCAGCCAACCGATGCACGGTGCTCTTTGCGACACCCAGCCGACGCGACAATTCGCTAATCCCGATATCGACCTGTTCTTCCGAAAACGCCTTCAGCAGCTGAATCGCCGTGCCAACGGACGACAAACGCTTCTCTTTCGAGCCCGCCTCGGATTTGCCGCTGGTCTTCTTTTTATCCATGATAGGCCGATCCGCGTGGTATTCCGCTGCGCCGAACGGCGTTCCGGAATTTAGGCGGGTCGTTTGCCGGGGTCAACAAACCGCCCCATTGCGAAACCAGATTTCGTTCTGCGGCAACCAGCCGCAAAATCGATGCAACTATAGTTGCGCTCGCACGTTTATTTCGGTTCATCGGCCGTTCATTGCACGGCTTCTACAACCCTTTGGTTCTGACTCTCACAAATAGGATTTAAGATGACAAAGTTCTGGCGTTTGCTGATGGCAAGCACCGTCCTCTCCGGCCTCGCCGGACTGGGATCAGCGCAGGCCGGCAACATCGCGGGCCTGCCCGCATCGACCGATGCCACGCAGGCTCCCATTGTGCTCGCCCAGGCCGTGGCCCCGGACGACAAGACCAAGCAGCAGCAGCGCCAGGACCAGCGGCAGCAGCAGCGGCAGGACAATCGCCAGAACAACAAGCAGAATACGCAGAACTCGCCGCCACCGCCGCCGGCCGGGACGCGCTCGAACAACAACAATGATAACAAGCCATCCACGGGCAATCAGAACAACCGCAACCAAAATAATACCGGTAACAACAACAATAACCGAAACAATCAAAACACCGGTAACAACAACCGGAACAATCAAAACAACCAAAACACCGGTAATAATAACCGAAACAACAATGCCAATACCGGCAATACCACTACGCCGACGACGACCCAGTCTCCGCCACCGCCACCGCCCGTGACGAATACGCAGAACAACAACGACAACAACAAGGGCAATGCTGGCAACAACAACCGCGGCAATGCCAATAACAACAATCGCAACAACAACGACAACAACTCCAATAACAACAATCGCAACAACAGGGGCAATGCGGATAACAACAACCGCAATAACCCCGGCAACGCGACCACTCCCAACCAGCCGGCTAACAACGTTGTCCGGTCTCAGGACAACAACAAGCCGATCGTGTCGGGCGGCGCCGGGAAGGGCGTGGCCGTGCAAACGTCCACCGGCAAGACCGTTACCAACGTTAATGACCTGAAAACCGAGCGGACGACGGCAAGGGAAGGCAACAAGACCGTCATCAGGGAGGCCGATCGCACCATCGTCAAGGAAGGCAACAAGACCATCATCCGCCACGACGAAGCAAATCGGTTCCGGGTCGGCGCGGTAAACGTCAGCGTTCAAAAGGCCGGCGCCGACAACCGCACCATCATCGTCCGTCCCGGCGGTCAGAAGGTCGTCACATTGACCGACCGCAACGGCTTCCTGCTGCGGCGCTCGATCATTCTGCCGAATGGCCGCGAGATCATTCTGATCAACAACCGCCCGCGCGTCGGAGGCTTCTTCATCGTTCTGCCGCCGCCGCGTATCCGCATCCCGCGCGACCGCTACATCGTGGCCTATCGCGATGCGCCCCCGGCACTGCTCTACGACACCCTGATGGGACCGCCGGTGGACAATATCGAGCGCGCCTATTCGCTTGACGAAATCCGCTACAGCCCCACGCTGCGCGACCGCATGCCCCGAATCGACATCGACAGCGTGACGTTCGACAGCGGCTCCTGGGAACTGACGCCCGACCAGATCGACAAGCTGGGGCCGATTGCTGACGCCATGAACCGCGGCATCGAGCAGAACCCGCAGGTGGTGTTCCTGGTCGAGGGCTATACCGACGCCGTCGGCGACGAGAACGACAACCTGTCGCTGTCCGATCGCCGCGCGGAAGCCGTGGCGGTGGCGCTCACCGAGCAGTTCGGCGTGCCGGCGGAAAACCTCTCGACCCAGGGCTATGGCGAGCAGGACCTCAAGGTGCCGACCGATGGGCCGGAAGAGGCCAACCGGCGCGTCACCATCCGCAATATTGCTCCGCTGCTGGCCGGCAAAGGCGGCCAGCCCCAGCAGGGCGAGCCAATGCCGCAGTAAGCCTTACAGGCTGACGTAGAAACGGCGCTTCGTCCCTGACGAAGCGCCGTTTTCTTTTGGGCGGCCGTTTAGGTCAGCGCAGAAACCACGGCGGCGGGCCGTGCTTCTCGATCGCGTCCACGATCTCGCGGTGCTTGCGATCCTCGCGGCGCATGTGGACGGCGACGATGGCGTGCAGCGACGGCACCAGCCACAGCAGCGGGAAGATCAGACCGAGCAGCAGGCACGGCACAATCAGCACCAGATTGAAGATCGCCGAGAACGGCTGGCCGTTGAGCAGCAGGCCGCGCGGCGGCAGCAAAGCGGCGAGAATGTAGATCATGTCAGTTCCCTCCAGCACAACGTCGCGAGCGCTCACATAGGAAGGCGCGCGGCAATTTCCAGCACTCCGCTGTTAACTACTCGGCTAGCGCGCGGCGCCAGGGCAAAATAATTCTTGCATTCGCTGCAGAAAAGATTATCTCCGCTGTTGCCCAATTTCGCACGTGCCTGTGGTCGCGTGTCGGTCGGTAGGTATCAGGATAAGAGGCCTGACAGCCGCCTGGGGAGCGAGAGCTCTTCAAGTTATCTGACCGGCAGCCGGAAGCGAAACCGGTGAACTCCGTTCTCAGCGGGGGACGCGACTTAAAGCAACGACGGAGCGGGCTTTTTTGGTAGTGCCGGCGCGAATGCCGGATCACTGAAAAGGCTTGTCCTTCTTTGCCGGCCGTGCGGATGGGAAACCCCATTCGGACCAAGGCAGCATTAATCGGATGTGTTTGTCCGGGCTCCGGCGGTTTTTCCGTCGTCCCTGATGAACCGCATCCATAGGCTCAACCTTGCGGCTTTGCCGCCTGACATGGGGAATGCGCTTATGACCGCGCGTATCCGTGAATTTCTGCGCACCCGCCGTGAAGCGGGCCAGGACACCGAGGCCTGCCTCGTGGTCGATCTTGAGATCGTGCGCGACAACTACACCAACTTCGCGAAGGCGTTGCCGGACACCCGCGTGTTCTACGCGGT
>CANKHA010000014.1 GCA_947481685.1 Bradyrhizobiaceae bacterium | reverse complement strand
CCGATGGCGCTCAAGCGTGCCGATGCAGAAGCGTTGCGCGCGGCCGCCAGGAAGAGCGGCGTACTGCTGGCGATGGGCTACAACCGCTGCTTCTTCCCCGCGGTTGCAGAGTTGCGCCGCCGGGTCGCCGCCGGCGATCTCGGCACGCTGCAGCATATGGAAGGCGACTTCTGCGTTGATCGCTATTTCAAACTCAAGCCTGGCACAGACTGGAAAACCGAAAGAACCCAGGTGCTCGCAGGTGCGCTGGCTGATCATTCGCTTTACGCCATGATCGAACTACTGGGTCCGGTCGCGGAAGTGATCTCACAGGGCTCGACGCGCGCCAGCGGGCTTCCCATCACTGACGCCACTGCAACCCTGCTGCGCTTCGCAAGCGGAGCAAGTGGACTCTTGACCGCCATCGGCGCCACCGCAACTTATGAGAGAACAACGGTGTTCGGCTCCAAGGGCTGGGCGGAAATACGCGAGGGCGAAGAGTTCAGCTTCAAGCCGGTCGGCGGCAAAACCGTTACAACGGAATTTCCCGAGTCCAATCCCGAGAAAGATGAGCTTGAGACCTTTGCAGCGGCTGTGAAAGGTGAGAAACCCTTCCCGGTAACCGTCGATGACGCCGTTCATAGCGTCGCGGTTCTGGAAGCCATCGATCGGGCGGCGCAAACCGGGCAGGCAGTCAAAATCTGAAATGAAACTGCCAGCGTCCGAGCCTAAAAATACCAATCCGAAAATCCTGGCGGTGATCGTCGCTTCGGCGATCATCATGCAACAGATCGATTCGACAGCGATTACCACCGCCCTGCCGCAGATGGCGATCTCGCTGAATACAGACCCGATCCGAATCACTATTGCCATCACCGCCTACCTGCTCAGCATCGCTGTCTTTATTCCGGTCAGCGGCTGGGCGACAGACAGGTTTGGCGGACGCACCGTATTTCGTGCCGCCATCGCGCTTTTCACGTTGGGATCGATCCTGTGCGGTATCAGCGAGAACGTTATTCAGCTGACCCTGGCGCGGGTACTGCAAGGGTTGGGCGGCGCGATGATGGTGCCGGTGGGACGCCTCGTGCTGTTTCGCAGCGTCGAGAAATCGGGTCTCATTCCCGTGATGGCATATCTGCAGGTGCCGGCTCAGCTCGGCCCGGTGCTCGGCCCCCTGCTCGGCGGCTTCATTACCACCTACATATCCTGGCGGTGGATATTCTTCGTAAATGTCCCGCTCGGCCTTCTCGGCATCTTCCTGGTGACGCGCTTCTTTGACAATCCCAAGGAAGAGAATCCACGTCCGATGGATTGGATGGGCTTCGTGCTGACCGGCGTCGCGCTGTCCTGCATTATGTATGGCATTGAGGCCATCGGGCGGCGCGACAGTAACGAAGCGGCTATCGCCGCGGTCGTGCTGCTGGTGGGCTTCATCGTTGGCTGGCTGGCGGTGCGGCACCTGCTGCGCCATGCAAATCCCCTGCTCGACGTGTCGGTTTTCCGTATCCCAACCTTTCGCGCAGGCATCGGCAGTGGCTCGGTCTTCCGGGCAGGCGCCGGCGCGCTTGTCTATCTGCTTCCCTTGCTGTTCCAGGTGGTGTTCGGCATGTCCGCCTTCATCTCCGGCATCCTCACCTTCGCGACCGCTGTTGGATCCCTCGCGATGAAACTCACGGCCCGGCCGATCCTCAAACGGTTCGGTTTCCGCAATGCCATGATCGGCAACGCGCTCATCAGCACCGTAACAATCTCGATGTGCGCGTTTTTCACCGACACAACGGTTGTCACGCTGATTTTCGTGCTGTTGCTCATCGGCGGCTTCTTCCAGTCATTCCAGCTCACCGCAACGCAAGCGATCGTGTACGCCGATATCGAACATTCGCGTATGAGCACTGCCAGCAGCATTGCGAGCATGGTCCAACAGCTGAGCCGGGGTTTCGGGATCGCCTTTTCGGCGGGGGTATTGAATTTGTCGCTCACCTTGCATGGTGGCGGACATCTGACACTTGTTGACCTGCAAATTGCGTTTGGTGTCGCTGCGACCTTTGGCCTGATGTCGATCCTGTTTTGTCTGCCGCTCACGCCCGATGCCGGGTCGGAAGTCAGCGGCCATCATCCAAAGAAAGCGGGCTGATCCCGCGTCGAACGCTGGATCAGTTGCAGTTTTACCTATTTTGAAAGTGCTTGTGCTTCCTTACCGGCCGTTTCGCCGGCGTAAGCGGTTAGCCCGCCGTCAGCTCGTAAGGTATCTGCGACGGGCCCGAGCGCTCCACGTAGGTTTTCGCAACCGGATCGAAGCCGCGCTGGATATTGCTGCCACCAAGTTTCTGGCTGCGAATAATGATGGCAACCGAACGCACCGAACCGCCCTGCTCCGCATGGATGTCGTGCGGCGGCACAAGATCGACCTTGCCTTGCGTGCCCGTGGTCACCGACGACATTCTGATCTCGGCATGGCCCGGCTCGCTGCCGTCGTCGACGCGGTCATAGCGCTCAAGGCTTTCCTGCCCGTCGAGCACACCATACAGAACCCAGGCCGCGCCGTGGTCGTGCGGCCGGCCCCGGCGGCCGGGCACGCGCACCACCGCATTGATGGCGAAGCCGTGATCGGGATCGACGTAAAACAGCAAATTCTTGCCGCCTTCGGTCGATGGCCAGCCCGCCGAAAGCCCCTTCAGGTCATCGTCGCGCACCAGCCGCTCCAACGACGGCTTCGCCGCTTCCATCCGGCTTTCGATATCCGGCTGCGCGGCCCAGATGGCCCGCAACTCATCCACGAATTTGGCGAATACCGGAACTTGAACACTGGCCATCATGCACCCCTCAGTTTTTCCAATAACCGAAGCAGATACCATGGCCAGTACCGGCGATGGAGCGGTAGCATGGCGTGTAACCGACGAGCGTCATGTTGGTTGGCGCCATGGCGCCGGCGACGGCCACCCAGTTGAGAATTTCCGGCGTGCCGGGCCCACGGTTCAATTGCTTGCGCGGCAGGTTGCGCATCTTCTTGTCGTCGCCGCTGACCAGTGCGTCGATAACGGTCTGGTCCAGTTGCTCGTCCACAACCTGATGGCTCAGTCCGCCGGAAGCGATCAAGCCGACACGCGCATCCACCGGCCATTTCTCGACGGCACGGCGCACAGCAACGCCAAGGTCGTAACAGCGCGACGCCGTCGCCTGGTTGGGCATATCGCGGCTGATCTGTAACGGAATCATCGGAATGTTGTTGCGCTTGATCATCCACTCGTCGGGAAAGGCGAAGGCATCGTCGAGCGGCACGCCTTTGGGAAGGAAATCGGTGCAGGCCACATCGAACTCGTCTTCGATCAGCGTCTCGATCAGATGATTGGCCAGCTCCGGGTGGCCCGGACGCACCGCAACGATCTCTTCGGCCTGGCGTCCGGCTTGCTCAAAGGACTTTGCCCCGACGTTGAAAAGCTCCTGCGACATGCGCGCGGTTTCAAATTCCTTCCCGCGCAGGATGCCAAATACCGGATGATTGTCATCCTCCTTTACGCGGTGAATATTGCTCACAACAATCATCACATCGACCGGCACGCTGGTGATCACATCGGTGAGCTTGTCGAGCTGAGCATGGATGAGCTTGTATCGCTTCTCCATCATCTCCGGAGTTATCTCTTTGTCCAACCCCGGCCGCGCGTTGCGCAGGACCTCCTGGTAGTCGTAGCGGGGATCGCGCTTGTCCCGCTCCACCAGCCGCAGCCACTTGTCAGGCGTGCTTTGGATCGTCGGCCCGTGCGAGCTGCCTGCCGCGAAAACCACTTTTGCCATACGACTTCCTAACGTTACGACGCGGTGCGCCTGATCTTGTTTTATCTATAGCCTAACGAAAGAGCGTCGCAATAACGGCGCTATTTCTTCGCCGGCGCGATTTCGACCTGAATGCCTATGTTCTTCTTGAGTTGAGCAAAAAAATCCAGATCGTCTTCGGAAATGGCGCTCGCGCGCAAAACCACCTGTTGCATTTCCTCACCGGTTGCGACGGTAAAACCGCCACCGAAAATCCTGAAAGCCTCTGCGTTGAAGTCTTTGTCCTTCGTCATTTCCACGAAAGCCTGCCGATAGGCCGCAACGATTTCCGGCGACGTATTAGGCGGTAACGAAACCCATTTCCCAATCCGCGCTAGCGTTTCCCATGCTTCGAAAGCCTTGATGGCTTGTGGATCTTTCAGCTTCGGCCGGAGCAAATCGGAAAACACCGGCACGTCGGGAAAGCGCTCGCCAGGAACCAGCTTGCCATCCCGCATGTCTCCGGTCTGCGCGAGGAAAACGTAATTTCCTTCTTTCTTCAGTTGATCGAGCAACGAGTCGCCATAGGTAATCATCAGATCGGTTTCACCCCGCTGCAGCGCGATAATGAGCTCCTGCGTTCCCGGATAGCCCAGCACCCATCGCACGTTCCACCCGAGAATATTCGGCGCCCAGACTGCCATCTGATCTGTGGTGCGGTCGGCCGTGACGTCACCTTTGATGACGGGTAGTTTTGATTTGTCGGTCAGCCGGGCGACAGCATCCTTGCGCAGGACCATCACGGAGGTGGGCGCCGGGAAGCCACCGACCATCATCAATTTCTTCGGCTCGTATTGCACGGCCGGATTGCGCAAGACATTCGGCTCGATATTCGAAGAGCTGCCGGAGAAAGCCGTCAGTCCATCCGGCTTCACCTGTTGCACAAAATAATTGAGCGCTTTGACGCCGGCGCCTCCCGGAATATTCGATAAAATGACAGCAGGCTTGCCGGGCAGATAGTCATGCAAAAAACGTCCGATCATCCGGCCGATGGCATCGGTACCTCCGCCCGGCGCCGAAGGGATGATCACCGTGACGGTTTTGCCCTTGAAATCGACGGCCTGCGCCACGGCGGGCGCGGAGAAAAAATACGCGCCCAACGCCACCACAAGACCGCAACGTAGAAATGCCTTTAGCTTTCTCCCCATCGCAGATTCCATCTTTTGAGTAGAACTGCCTCGAATTCTAGCGTAGTTTGGAGGTTGGTCAATCTCCGAAACGTCTATCGAATTTTGAAAGACAAACGAATGTCGGATCAGGTTGCTGTCATTGGAATCGGCGCGATGGGTCTTGTTCTGGTCAAGCGCCTTCGCATGCTGGGGAAAGAGGTGTGCGCCTTTGATGTGTCTCCCACTGCGATGCAGAAAGCACGCGATGCGGGTGCCCGGACCGCAGCATCACCTGCCGAAGTGGCACAAGGATCGTCTTACATTCATGTCATCGTCCCGAAGGACGAACACCTCCTCGATGTGACGATAGGCCCCGCGGGTGTGTTGGAAGGTGCTGCACCCGGTGCATTGTTGCTGCTGCACAGCACCGTCATGCCGGAAACGACGCAACGCGTCGCGGACGCGGCCGCGCAAGCCAAAGTCGATGTGCTGGAAACAACCATCACCGGAATTCCGAGCCGGCTTGAGACCGGCAAGGCGCAGATCCTGGTCGGCGGCCCCGATGCGCTGGTCGAACGCTCGCGCGATTATCTTCAGCAGGCGATCGGACCGGTCAACCATTTTGGCGGATATGGCGCGGCCAATATTGCAAAGCTGGCGGCGGCGCTGGTGTCTGGCGCCAATCGTGTCGTGCTCGCAGAAGCGCTGTCCATCGTTGAAGCCGGCGGTCTCAATCCGGAGCAGTTCCTCAACGTGCTGCGAGAGGTCGGCTCGAAATTGCCGGCCGAGCGATGGGAAGAGCTATTCGTCATCAAGAACGGTCACGCCTGGCACCGCCCCTCCACCAATCTGTTCCGGAAGGATGTGGGGCTCGCCGCCAAACTCGCGCAATCCTATAATCTCGACACGCCAGTCACGCAGGGCGCGGCCCAAACCGCGGCGCGCTGGGTCAAGGAGTGGGACGAGATGGGCGTAACACGCGATCCCGAAACCTGGGAGTGACGCCATGCAATTTGGCATTTACGCACCCATTCCCATGGTGACAGTCGGCTCTCCGGAAGTCGCACAAGCGGCGGCAGAAGCCCTGCTCCCTTTGCCCGCGGGACGGCGGGACGCGCAATACGACCACGGCGAGGAGATGATCCTGGCGGCCGAAAAGGCGGGTTTCGAGCTCTGCCTCTTTGCCGAACGCCATCTTGGAAACGATCTGTCGGCCTGGGTCATGGCGAGCGCGATTGGCGCGCAATGTCAGACCATGCGCGCGCTTGTTGCCGTGCACCCGGGCCTGTGGGACCCGGCGCTGATTGCCAGGCTGACGGTGTCGCTCGACCGTATCTGCCGCGGCCGCGTCGCGCTCAATGTCGTCAACGGCAGCCGCGACGATGAATTCCGCATGTTCGGCGGAACCGTGCTGGAAGGAGAACAACGTTACAAGCGCACCGAGGAGTTCATCACGGTCCTGCGTGGCTTGTGGAGCAGCGAGAAGTTCTCCTTTGCCGGCGAGCATTACAAGATCGCGGATGGGCAGTTGCTGCTGAAGGCGGCAACGCCGACCCCTCCGGAAATCTATTCCGTCAGCAAAGGCGACCGTGGCCGGGACTTTATCGCGGAATATTGCGACTGGTGGTTCGTCGATCAGCCCAAGGATCCCGCGACCATTGAGGATTACCTGCGCGGCTCCGAGGCTTCCATCGCCGATATGGAACGCCGCTGCCAACGCACCGGCCGCAAAATGCGTTACGGCCTGACGCCCTTCCTGGCGGTGGGTGACACGCGGGAGGCCGCACTCGACGAAGCCGTCTCCAGCATCTTCAAATTCGATCCGGGTGCTGACCGGCGCATGATCGAAAAGCGGATGGTGCCGGCGACGCGGGCTGGATGCGTCGGCCCGGCCAAAGACGTGATGGCGCAGTTGCGCCGCTTCGAGGATATCGGCGCGGAATTGGTATTATGCAGGCTGGTTTCCTCGACCGACAACATGCGCCGGATTGGAGAGGAGATCATCGCGCCGATGCGGCAGACACAGCCAATACCAGCGCACGCCTAAGCGCCCTGCCCTGTTGGCGGGCTAGGCGGCGGAGAGCGCTTTCTGCCTTGGCGCAGCAGTGGACGGCCTGGTAGCCGATTCCATCGCGTTTAGACGCTCAACCAGTTCAGCGATCTCCTCCTGCGGAACAGGCATGCTGAACAGATAACCCTGCACCTCATCGCAACCTTCCTGGCGGAGCTGGGCCAGTTGCTCCTCGGTCTCCACGCCTTCCGCCGTCGTCACCATTCCCATGCTGCCGCAGATCGCAATGATGGCCTTGATAATGGAGCTGGAGCCTTCGGTCGCGCCCAGATCGCGGATGAACGACTGATCGATCTTGATCTTGTCGAATGGGAAGCTGCGCAGATAACTGAGCGACGAATAACCGGTGCCGAAATCGTCCATCGAGATCCGGACGCCGAGCTTGCGAAGCGCATGCAGAGTTTCGATCGTTCGGGTGCTGTTGGCGAGCAGTACCGATTCAGTGATTTCCAATTCAAGACGTCCGGGTGACACGCCGGACGTTGCGAGGGCATTTGTGACGACCTGTAGCAGGCGGCTGTGTTTGAACTGGACCGGCGAAACGTTGACCGCGACTTTCAGATGCGCCGGCCAATTTTTAGCTTCCAGGCAAGCCTGCTTGATGACCCACTCGCCCAGCGACGTAATCAGCCCTATTTCCTCGGCGACCGAGATGAATTCGCTTGGCATGACCATGCCAAGCATCGGATGATCCCAGCGCAGCAACGCCTCAAAACCGCAAACCTGGTTATCTTTCAGACTGTAGATCGGCTGATAGAAGAGTTTGAACTCGTCATTGGGCAAAGCCTCGCGCAGATCCAGCTCCAGCTTGCGCCTGCTCTGCAGTCGGGCGTCCATTTCGGCTTCGAAGAAGCGCAACGTCCCGCGCCCGTCAGCCTTCGCGCGATAAAGCGCCACGTCCGCGTTCTTGAGCAGCTTATCGCACATCATGCCGTCATCCGGCGCCATCGCAATGCCGATGCTCGCACCAAGAGTGACCCTCTGGCCAGCGACGTCGTACGGCTCGCTCAGAACCCGGATGATGCGAACGCCGAGCGCCGTGACTTCTTCCGGTTGTTTTATATCATGCAGCACGATCGCGAACTCGTCGCCGCCGAAGCGGGCGACGGTATCGACTTCGCGAATGCAGGACTGCAGACGCTCGGCCACAGCGCAGAGCACTTCGTCGCCAACCGGATGTCCCAGGGTGTCGTTGATCTGTTTGAAGTTATCGAGATCGAGGCTGAGAATTGCAAACTTTGTCCCGCGTCCAAGCTGGGCAATAGCCTGGTCAATTTTTTCGGCCAGCAGCACGCGATTGGGCAGCTTGGTGAGAGCATCGTGCCGCGCCATGAAGACAATGCGTTCTTCGGCTTGCCGGCGCTCGGTGACGTCCTCGTAGGTCGCGACCCAGCCACCATCGACAGTCGGCCGGTGCGCGACGGCCACGACGCGCCCGTGATTGAGCTCCTGGAAATGCGTATCGGCAGCGTAGATTTTCGGTTCCGCAAGCAGATCGGCAATGGATTTTCCTGGATGATTGCCGACGGCCACGCTCAACTCCAGAATATCCCGGAAGGTCATGCCCGGCTGCACGCGTTCTGGCGGCAGATTGAACATCTCGCTGAAGCGGCGGTTCACAACGCTCAGACGATTCTCGGAATCGTAAAGGCACAAGCCTTGCGACATGTTATCGAGCGCTGCGTCGAGCCGCAGGTTCGTCGCCGTCAGCTTAAGCTTTTGTTCCTTCATCACACTGATGTCGCTGCAGACGATGATGAAGCCGCCTTCCTGCGAGGCGCTCGTGCTGATGCGGAGCCAGCGCCCATCGCTCAGACGGGTCTCGCCCGTCACGTGAGGGGCGTCGGTGAGGCGCAACGACTTCTCGCCTGCGTCGTCGGCGCTGTGAATCGCCAAGGCATGCTCGTCAAGAGCAGCACCCACAAGGTGATGCTGTGGCTTGCCGAGGAAATCGGCAGCCTGCGCGTTGGCCAGGGCGATGCGGCCCTCGGCATTGACCACAAGCACGCCTTCGCGTGAATTTTCCAATGCGTCGGCAAGACGCGCCTGTGCGGAGCGGCGCTGCAGCACTTCGCGCTCCATCATGGCTTTAATGTTGTCGCGCATCACGCCCATGGACGTGAGCAGCGTGCCCAGTTCGTCGCCGCGCCCCCCGGGAATTTCACCTTCCAGATTGCCATGGGCGATGCGTTCGGCGACCGCGGATGCCGCCGCCACCGGACCGATGATGCGGCGTCCGAGCAGCCACGCGACGACGCCGGACAGCATGACGGCCAAAGCCGCCGCTAACAGATTGAGCCGCGTATCGCGCGCCACCGTCGCGCGCGCACTCTGCCGATACGTGAAACCGTCGCCCGCGACATAGTTCACGAGAAGGTCGATTTGCTGCTCGGCAGCAGCAGCATAGCCGTCGATCGTATTCCATGCGGCGCTGGATTCATCGCCGTCGATTAGCCGCCGGTGCGCTTCGCTCCAGGCCGCAATGGCCTCCTTGACCTTGCCGGCTGCCTGGATTGCACGCGGCGATTGCGACCGCTCAGCGGCGACCGCCAAATCCTCGGCCAGGGTTTTCTCGAGTGCTTCGACTTTGGCGTCGAGCTGACGCTTCATGTCAGGATCGGCTACGACCCCGCGGCGCGCAAAAGCCGCCTGTATCGAAGCGAAGTCCGCCGCGGCTGCACGCGCATAGTTGATCGACATCAGCGAGTGATCGAAGGTTTTAGCGACAAAAACGCCGGCGCGGTCGATGCCTTGTGCGGAATAGAAACCGAGCGTGCCGGTGATGAGGCTCATCGCCAGGAATGCGATGAGGATACGGCCCCGGATCGTTCCCACCCAGGGCGCGACGCGTGCGGCCGCCGCCCGCATCGAAAGATGCGCGGTTGCCAACGCTGATGTTATCGAGAGCCCCGCCAAAACTCAGTTTCCCTCAGTAATCACTGAAGGTTAGACCATCACCCAGTTAAGAATTGGCTTAGCGGATTGCCGGGCGGCGCATATACCCGCCCTTAACCCAAAATCTTCACCCTCCAGCTGCTAGGCAAAGGCGGGGGCTTTGGCTTCGACAGGACTGATTTTATTGGAGGAAACAATGCCGTCGCTTTTCCGGCAGCTCGCATCCACAGCAACACTTTGTGTTATGGCCTTGTTAGCCTTGTTGAGTTTTATAGACAGCGTGAGTTGGGCTGCGTCTGAAGCACCCACCCAGGTGTCGCAGCGGGGGCGGGATTTCCAGCCCAACCAGATCTCGATCAAGCGCGGCGAAACGGTTCGGATCGTCAATGACGATGCCGACCTTCTGCATCATGCCTATGTCAGCTCGGACAAATTCAACTTCGACTCCAGCGACATCGCTCCCGGCGGCAAGGTCGATGTTAAATTTCCGGTCGCCGGAGATTTCAATGTTCTGTGCGGGATTCATCCAAAGATGAAACTGACGGTTCACGTTGAATGAGGTGTGAGCCGTAACCGCGCCGGCGAACGGTGTCGGCCGCCGGTTCGTCATAGGTTTGCACCGCCGCCGTGGTTTCAACATGCGGGGGCGGGAATAGCATCGCGTGCCCCCCGTAGTACATTGTCAGGAATCCTGCGAGCGCGGCGGCATACCCCGCCGGGGCAAGCAGCATGTGCGTCCTCTTGACCTGTACCCGCACGTCGTCCCCGATGATCAGCAACAACACGATGACAATTGCAGAGTGGCCGATGACATCGAGCTTTCCGAACTCGAAGCATGCGCCAATGAACATGGCCGCTAAAACAACTGCTGCGGCGCGGCGCACCAGCGGCGTCCAGAGCAGAGCAAATGCAAGCGTGAATTCGATCACGCCCGCGGCGCGCATGAAGAATCCGCTGTCGTAGCCCATGGTCAGAGCGGGATGCTCCGTGATCAGTGGGAGACTCCACTGGGGATAGGCCCACTTCTCGATTGAAGCCCACATCAAGGTGATGGCGGCGGTCCAGCGCACGATGTCCAGCGGGCGAATACCATAGAAATCACGCTTCAATCCGGTCAGCGCCAGGTAAGCGGCGACGCCCAGAAAGATCGGGTAATCCGCCAGATGAAAAATTCCATATTCCCAGACCGCCAGTCCAAACAGAACGACGATACCAAGCGCCGCCAGCGGCGATGTCACCCGCCAGATCAACGCAACCGCCATCGCAAGCTGCAGCCAGGAAATCCATGGCGCCGCGGTTTTCAATTCGGGGGTGAGGATGATGCCGCCGGTGGCCCATACGGCGATAAAAAAGAAACCGCAAACCGGACGTACCAGGGCGTCGGGTTCGGTCCGTAGCCAGCCAGTCACGCTGTCGAACGAGCGCATCATCGGAGCGCCGAGCGGGGATTCCTCCAGCAGGCTCCCGAGCGCCATGAACAACAACGACAGGATGATCAGGACTTTGAAATCCGGCATCTGGAGGTAATCCAGATTGTGCGGAGCGGTCGCGACATCAAAGGAACTGAACCATTTGACGTGAGCGCTCGCCTGGCTTGCGCTCAGGAACAGGCCGAGGCCCACCGCTGAAGCACCCAACAACGCTTTCTCTACCCAACGCTTCATGGATTAATACTCTATTTACCAATGTTTTATGGGGTCACCTTAAACTATTTGTTAAGCATTTGCAGCCGGTTTCGGTTGCGACGCAGCATCTTGGTTAAGATTTGGTTAAAATTTCGCGTGCGCGCGACGTCATGCGTACCGCTTTGGCACGCATCGCTGCGGACTCGGCGTTCAATAAAGTTTTCGGGAAAACCGGGGCCGGCTTTTAAACGTTATGCCCTAGCGTGGTGGATGGTTCGCACTCGGGGAAAGACAATGCTGAGCACCACGATTGTACTGAGCATGCTTGCCGGCATCGGAACGTCCTGCGCAGCGCCCTATTCGTCGGCACATGTCGCTGTGCTTGAACGATGTGGCGGTGTGCTGATGGTCGGCGCCCTGGCGCTGCTCGGCGCCGCATTACCGGGTGCCATCTGATCAGACGATTGACGTGAGGCATCCCGGAGCGCCGCCTTAGCGCGGCAAAACCGGAACCGTCACAGACAGTGGCGCACCGTCGAGGGTGCGAAGAAATGCCACCAGATCTGATTTTTCCTTGTCGGTCAGACCGAGCGGCGTGACCTTCGGCGACCGGCTCGGGCGTTCGATCCCGCCGCGATCATAGAGTGCAATCACAGCTTCCAGCGTCGGTAACGAGCCGTCATGCATATAAGGTGCCCGACGTGCGACATC
Source organism: Bradyrhizobiaceae bacterium (assembly GCA_947481685.1). Taxonomy (GTDB): domain Bacteria; phylum Pseudomonadota; class Alphaproteobacteria; order Rhizobiales; family Xanthobacteraceae; genus CANKHA01. The sequence goes on along the minus strand of CANKHA010000014.1, from coordinate 51,302 downwards.
GCGCAGGGTGGGCGTCTTGAATGCGTAACGCAATTTGACGGAGCTCGGGAAAATACGGCCGCGGCCGATGTCATCGTCCTTCGCGGTGCCGATGTCGTGAAACGAACCGTCGGTGAATGCAGGGCCACTATGGCATTCCGCACAGCGCGCCTTGCCGGCAAAAAGGGCGAAACCACGTTTTGCGGCGGCATCGATCGCTGTTTCGTTACCCTTCACCCACCGGTCAAACGGCGCTTCGGTTGCGACGAGCGTGCGTTGATAGGTTGCCAGCGCAACCTCGATTTTGCTGCGCGTAATGCTGCTGTCGCCGAAGGCAGCCTTGAACGCGCTGACATAGCCCGGAATAGCTGAGAGGCGCGACATCAGCACTTCCGGCTCCGGTAAATTCATGTTTCCCTTACCGGTGATCGGCCCGAAGGTGACAGCCTCCAGGCTTTCAAATTTGCCGTCCCACCCAAGCCTCGGAACCCAGGCGACATCGATCAGCGTGGGCGAGCGCACCGCCAATGGCACCTGCTTTTCGCCAAGAGCGCGCGGAAGCCCATCGCCCCAAGACAGCCCGGGGTTGTGGCAGTTGGAGCATGAGCGCGATTGCGAACCGGACAGGAGCGGATCGAAGAATAACAGCCGCCCGAGGTCGGCCTTTGCAGCGCTGTATGAATTTTCGTCCGGGAAGGGGATGCTTTCGCGCTTGAAGCTGTCCCGTGTCGCCGGCTTCGGCAATAGGTTATCGGCCTCCGGCGCCGCCCCCCAAAAGAGGAGCAGCGTCGCCGGCAGGAGAGCAAGAGCCTTCCAGCTGGTCACGGACCGCATGGGGATAGCCTGCCGGTGCAATCTTTAGATGGCGTTAATGATCCGTCGCGGCGGGTTATCTTTGCTCAACCCAGGAGGCCTTTCCCAAATTTGAAGGCCGCTTGATGCGAACAGTTCTCACAAACAAACGTGTGCTGCATCATATCCGGTTCGACAAACAGCGGCTCGATTTTTACGAGTTTCATGGTGCCATGACATTTTTCGCAAGGCGTCTTGGCGTCAGTCTTTGCAACGTCAGGCATGCCTAGTCATCCTTTTCGTCCCGGATTGGCAGGGGGTGACGACGGCCACGTCTTTATATATTGCCGCACACAAGCATGAAGCCGGTAACCCGAGAATATTTTTCGGTCGGGACCTCGGTAAGTCTTTCTGCTAAGCTGATACCCATTGCAACGCTGGCTCGCAGAAGCCGGAGGAGTCGTCATGATGAGACTGTATTCGCCCATGCACACTGTTGTTGCCGTCATCCTTTTGGGGCTGACCGTCTCGGCCTGCGGCTACAACACCATCCCGACGCTTGAAGAGCAAGCAAAGGCGAAATGGGCCGATGTGCAGAATAATTACCAGCGCCGCGCCAATCTCATCCCGAACCTTGTTGCTACCGTGCAAGGTTATGCCAAGCAGGAGAAGGACGTACTGACCGCTGTCGTCGAAGCGCGCGCCAAGGCAACGCAGACAAAGATCGATGTCTCGCAGCTCACCGACCCGGAAAAACTCAAGCAGTTCCAGGATGCGCAGAACCAACTCTCCGGCGCACTGGGCCGGCTGATCGCGATCAGCGAGAATTACCCCGACCTCAAGTCGAACCAGAACTTCCTGGCGTTGCAGTCGCAACTGGAAGGCACGGAAAACCGCATTTCGGTCGCGCGGCGCGACTACATCGAGTCCGTGCGGGCCTACAACACCGCGCTTCGGACTTTCCCCGGCCTGTTGTGGGCAGCGACGTTCTTCCGCGGCAACAAGCCGATGGCCGAATTTGCAGCAGGTGAAAACGCGCAGACACCGCCGCAGGTGAAGTTCTGACGTTCACCTGGCGAGCAGCCGCGGCATGCCGGCACGCTGGATCGGATTAAGCCTCCCCAAAGGGCGAACGCATTTCGCCTTCGCAGCGATTGCGTTGCTGTGGATGGCCGTCACGGCCCTTGCCGTTACGTTTCCGCCGCTCACCGGCCGCATCGTCGATCAGGCGAATATCATCACAGCTGAGACACGTAACGCGATCGAGCCAAAACTCATCGACCTCGAAACCAAGTCCGGCATTCAGCTCGTTGTCGCCACGGTCAGTTCGCTCGAGGGTGATGAGATCGAGCCATACGCCAATCAGCTATTCCGCACCTGGGCACTTGGCGAAAAAACGAAGAACAACGGCGTCTTGCTGCTCGTCGCGCCGAACGAGCGGCGTGTGCGTATCGAAGTTGGCTACGGACTGGAAGGGACGCTCACCGACGCATTATCGAAAGTCATCATCACCAACGCCATCACGCCACGATTCAAAACCGGCGATTTCGGCGGCGGCATCTCACGTGGCGTCGATGACATTATTACCGTGCTGACCACCGACGCATCGGAGTGGGAGAAGCGGCCATCGTTGCGGCTCGACAGCCAGCAGAACAGCGACTCAATGGACTGGCTCGTCCCCACGCTGATCGTCATATTTATCTTTCTGCTGATCGTATCGCCCGGGTTCAGCTGGTTTGTCTTCAATGCTCTCGCCAGCTCCGGAGGATCGAGCAGCAGCAGCGGCGGCAGTTGGAGCAGCGGCAGCAGTTCGTCCGGAGGTGGCGGTTTCTCAGGCGGCGGAGGCTCGTCAGGCGGCGGCGGAGCTTCGGGGAGTTGGTGATGACGATTTCCGTGCAGGACCGCGAAAGAATCTCCAAAGCCGTCGGCGATGCCGAGGACAAAACCTCTGGTGAAATCGTTTGCGTATTGGCGAAGTCATCCACTGCCGATGCGGCATTGCCTATCCTGGTCGCGGTTATTGCCGCTCTCGTGTTGCCGTGGCTTCTGGTGGCTTGCACGGCGATGACGGTGAAGGGGATTTTATCCCTGCAGGTCGCGGCATTTCTCCTGCTTTGGATTGTCTTCTCCATCCCGCGCGTGCGCGCGTCGCTCTTGCCTGGAAGGCTGCGCCGCCAGATGGCTTATCGCGCGGCTACAGAGCAGTTCACAATACGGGGTATCGCACGCAAAAAGGATCGCTGCGGTATCTTGATCTTCGTCTCTCTGGCCGAGCGTTACGTCAGGATTATCGCCGACGACGGGATCGCTGCCCGCGTGCCGCAATCCGAATGGCAGGCGGCCGTCGATGCGCTGGTGGCGCATGTTCGGGAAGACCGGATCGGGGACGGCTTCGTCGCTGCGATAGAGCTTTGCGGCGAGGAGCTTGCAACGCATTTTCCAAGTACAGGACCCAAGCGCGGGGAGCTGACGGACCGGATATACCTCGTTTGATTTGGTCTGCCGGGACAGAGACGATTGCGCTGCCGCCCCATTCGCATCTAAAATCAAACTTCTAGGGACGAAACACCTATAAAAGGGGGATTGGCGCAGCATGAGTCCACGTGAAACTTACGACGTTATCGTGATTGGCGGCGGCAGCGCGGCCTTCGAGGCCGCCATTTCGGCCAAGACCGCAGGTGCCGGTCGCGTGGTGATGCTGGAAAAAGCCCCTGAAACCGAATTCGGCGGCAACGCCCGTTTCTCCCATACCGGCTTTCGCTTCGTGCATTCGGGGGCGAAAGAAATTCGGGAATTTGTGCCGGACCTGGACGAGGCAACCTTCCAGCGAATGCATGTGCCGCCCTATACCCATGAAAACTTCCTCGCAGACCTGAACCGCGTGACACAGGGGCAGATCGATCCCGTTCTCGCTGACGCCTTTGTCGGACAATCCAATGCCGCAGTGCACTGGATGAAAGACATCGGCATCAAGTGGGAGATGGAGAAAACCATCGAAGTCGATAACAAGCTCTATTTCGAGCCTGGCATCAACATCCACCCGATCGGCGGCGGCCTCGGTCTACTGCTCGCGCTGCGCGAGATTGCGCTAAAGCACGGCATCGAGATCCGATACGACTCCAAGGTCCGTGCCGTTCATGGCAATGAGCGCCAGATCGACGGCGTACGCGTCTCGGCACCCTCGGGAGAATACGATCTCGACGGACGCGCCGTCATTTGCTGCAGTGGCGGCTTCCAGGCCAGCGCGGAAATGCGCGCGCGCTATCTCGGTACTAATACCGATTTCCTGCGGGTGCGTGGCAGCAAGCACAATACCGGTGAAGTGCTGCAGGCCATGCTGGCGATCGGCGCGAAAGCGGCAGGACATTGGCAGGGTGCCCACATGACGCCGATCGACAGCGCCGCTCCAGCCGTGGAAACTCCGCTTCTCGAGGGCGGGAAGGGAAATTCCATGAACCGCTACGATTATCCCTACAGCATCACGGTCAACAATCTGGGCTTGCGCTTTTACGACGAAGGCGAGGCCAAGCACTCCTATACATATGCCAAGACCGGCCGCGCGGTGCTGGCGCAGCCCGGCGCTTCCGCTTTCCAGATTTATGACCAGACCGGCGTCGATCTGTTCCGGCGCGGACGGAACTACACCGCCACGGTGTTCGAAGCCGACACCATCGCCGAGCTGGCAAAGAAAATCGGCATCGAGCCTGCGGTGCTGGTGCACACCGTGGAAGAATTCAACGCTGCCTGCCGGAAGGATGTGCCGTTCGATCCGCGCAAGCTCGACGGCAAATGCACCGTTGGAATCTCGCCGCCGAAATCGCATTGGGCGGAGCCCATCGTCCGCCCGCCGTTCCGGGCTTATCAGGTGACCGCCGGCATCACGTTCACCTTCGGCGGATTGCAGGTCGATACCAAGGCCCAGGTGATCAACACGGGACATCGCGCCATTCATGGGCTATTCGCCTCGGGCGACGTGGTCGGCCTGTTCTTCCACAACTACCCGTCCTGCACCGGGCAGACCCGCAACGCTGTGTTTAGTTATCTCGCAGGGCGCAACGCTGCTGCATTGCAGAATTGACCGCACAAAATGCGTCATTTGCGACACCGGTCGCAGATGACGCATGGGCCCGAACTTGCGCCCCTTCGGGTTCCCGCTAATATCCGGCCAACGATACATAATAATGGGAGGATGCACTTGAGACTGACACTCAAGGCTATTGTCGCGGCAGCTCCGGCGCTGGCAGCGCTGTTTGCGCCCGCCGCGGCGGATCCGATCGAGGATTTCTACCGCGGAAAGCAGGTCAAGTTCATCATCTCTTCTGCGACCGGCGGCGATTACGATCAGTGGTCAAGGATGATCGCGCGATTTCTCGGAAAACATATCCCGGGCAATCCCATCATCGTTCCGCAGAACATGCCTGGCGCCGGGCAAATCACGGCGACCAACCATTTGTTCAATACCGCGGCACAGGACGGCACCGTTATCGGCATGATCGGCCGCAATCTTCCGAACGACGCGCTCATGAAGAAAGAAGGCGTGCGCTTCGACCCGCTAAAGTTCAACTGGCTTGGCAGCCCCGAACTGACAAACCGCGTTTGCGCGGTCGTCGATACCGCTCCGGTGAAGAAGGCGGAGGACCTTTTCCAGAATGAGGTGCTGGTCGGTGGCGCCGGATCGGGCACGGCGCTCAGCACGACGCCCGTATTGCTGCAGCGGCTGCTCGGCATGAAGTTCAAGTTGATCGAAGGCTACGGCAATTCGCAGGCGGTTCTGCTGGCTATAGAGCGCGGCGAGGTCCAGGGAATTTGCCAGACTTACAGTTCGCTTCGCAGCAGCCGTCCCGAATGGTTCAGCTCCGGCAAGCTCAAGGTGCTATTCAACACCGAGCGCCATCCGCTCGAAGGACTGAACGCGCCGTCGGTGTTCGACTTCGTGAAAAACGAGGATCAGCGAAAGGTGCTGTCGCTCTACACGTCGAGCGTCGAACTCGGCCGGCCGATTGTTGCCCCACCGAATGTTCCCAAAGAACGGGTTGAAGCCCTGCGCAAAGCCGTGGCGGATACATTGAAGGATCCGGAACTGCTGGAAGAATCCAAGAAGGCAGGAATGGAAATGACCTATGTTTCCGGCCCCGAGATTGCGACGCTTATCGCGGATTTGATGAGCACGTCGCCGGAAATCGTGGAAAAAATGAAAGAACTCACCAAGTGAAAAAAGATATCCGTATCCTGTTCCTGAATCAGGCTCCCAAGAACCAGGCCTATGACGTTCCCACGATCGAGGCGCAGCTTAACAGCTACGCATCCGTGGGGACCAAGGTAGAGATCGGCTTTCCCGACGATTATGAGGGATCGCAACTCTTCGACACCATCGGCAAGCAGAGCGCGTTAAACGGCCTGCATCACATGATGGAGACCCCGAGCATCGTCCGGAAGATTTTCTGGGCATCGGAGAATGGCTATGATGCCGTGATCTCCAGCAACACGTTCGAGCCCGGCGTCGATGGCGGACGTTTGGCCGTCGATATCCCGGTGATCGGATTGCTCCGCACCACCATGCACGCCGCGCTAACGCTTGCCGACAAGGTCGGCATCACCGTGCCATTGGCGCCGCACGTCCCTTATACATGGCGCATCTTGCGCAGCTACGGCCTCGATCACTTTGTGTCGGACATCAAGCCGATAGGAATCTATGGCAAGGACATCAAGACGCGAAAGGACGAGATTTTCGGAGTCACTGCGGATCTCATTCGCTCGCTGGTGAAAGACAAAGGTGCCGAGATCATCGTGCCGCTCGGCGGCGCGCTCATTCCCTATGTCGTCGATCCGGTCGATCTGGAAAAAGCCACGGGCGTGCAGGTTCTCAATACCAAAGCGATCGGCATCCGCTTTGCGGAAGCCTGCGTTTCCTTCGGTATGACGCAGAGCGCAATCACCTATCCGCGCGGAAAGTTGAATTATTCCGACTTCACGAAGCGGGTCTAGGCATTACAAGCTTCGTCTCGATCTGAAAAGACCCCGGAAATCCGGGGCCTTTCTTTTAGAGAGAACCTCTTGAGCCGCGCTATGCGCGTTCAACACTCCGGCGCATCATCCCCCGCGAGCGGGCGGAAACCCCTCCACCAATGGGACAGCATCAATCAGCGTGATCGCGAGCCTTGCCCGCACTTTGCCCGGGTTCGTCCACGCATGAATCGTAGACTGCTGAACGAGAATCTCTCCGGCCTTGAGACGCACCGAGGAGTCCGGGAGCAGCATTTCGATTTCGCCTTCAAGGCAGGTCACCAGGTCCACAGTGTTCGTGCGGTGCATGTTGCCTTTCGCCCCCGGCTCCAGGTCCATGACCATCAGGCGCACACCGTTGGCGGGTGCGCCCGAGCCTGGGTAGCGCGTGGCAGGGTCGACGGTGAATCCCTCTCCTTCGACTTCGACGGGAATGGACAGTGAACTCCAGATTGTCGTCGAGGCCGAATGCTCCTTCGCTTTGACGATGGATGCCACACTGTCGGCAACGACGACAGCTTTCTTGTCAGCGGAGTGCCCCGTGATCACCCTTCTGACGGGTGGCGGTGTCATTTTGATTGTCAATTTTTCCTCGCTCATTGGGCTCAAACGCTCAGTGCTTCAACTTTTTTCCAGTCGATCGCTTCATGCAATCCCGGATAGGACGGCAGCTCCACACATCCGTTTTTCAATCCGAGCTCTTCGTGAAGAAATCCCCCGGCTGTCAGGAAGAATGTTTCTTCGCAGGGGATCCGACGGGTCTCCGCCGGCAGCGCGTTGGCAAGTGACAACGCCGCTATCGCACCTAACGAACTGCTCGCGCTGATCCCGACGGATACCTTGCACCCTGTGGTCTTCGCTTCCTCAGCAATCGCAAGCGACTCGGTGATGCCGGTCTTCATGGTTTTCACCGACAGCGCCTCGGCGCCCGCATCGATGAAAAGCACGCCATCACGCAGCGATCGGCAGCCATTGTCGACCAGAATGGGCATCGCGCAGTCTGCAACAATTTCCGCAAACTGCCGTGTCGGCATCAACGGACATGGGTCCTCGAAATACAGAACGTTGAATTCGGACAGCATCTGCGACATCGGCCGCACATCGCCCCGTGTGTTAGCGCCGTTCGAGTCGGCAAACAACTCAACATCCGGGCCAACCGCATTCCTGATGGCCTTGATCGCAGCCTTGTCGGTCGCGAAATCTTGCCCGGTCTTGATCTTGAAAGCCTTCACGCCGGCTGTTTCAACGGTCCGCACGGCATCAGCACCCATGACCTCCGGCGCGGCACGCGTGATCGTGTAGGAGACAGGCACAAATGCACTGTCGGCGCCCAGCGCCTTCCACAATGGCACGCCCGCCACGAATGAGCGAAGATCCCAGCACGCGGAATCGATCAGACTCTTCGCCAGAGGGTGCTCGCGCACGCGCGAAAGGGCCGCTTTTGTCTTCTCGGCATCGAGAAGGTCGATGCCGAGCATGATCGGCATGAAAACGTCTTCGAGCACAGCCTTGAAGGAACGAACCGATGCCGAGTGCCACTTGAGACGGATAGGTGTTTCGGCAATACCCTGCGCGCCTTCTGCGGTGCGCAGGGTAAGCAGGATGATGTCCATTCCCGCTTCCATCGACCCGGCCCACCGAATGGTGCGTGGATATTTAAGATAAAGCGTCCGTATTTCGTAGCTTTCAAGCGTGTGCGCCATCAGGCGTTTCCTCATAGCGATGGATCTGAACGACTGCAGCGTGCGCCGCTACTCACCAACCAATCCCTTGAGGGTGTCCTTGAGATCCTGCGGCAAGTCCTGCATCTCCCGCACGATCGCGTCCACGCGTTCGCCGCTGACAAGCTGCGGCTCACTGCCGAGTTGTCTGGTCTCAGCCAGCAGTTCCGGATCAGCAAGAGCGGAGGCGAATGCGCTCCTCAGGATTGCCACCCTGTCCTTGGGCAGATCTGGCGGAGCCGCAAAAACCCTGGCAATTTCCATCTGACTGAACAGCGCAGTCAGGAGCTTGCGGTCGCGGTCGTTGGTTGCGAAGGATTGCGTGAGCGGCACGTTCGGGAACGATGAACTCGGCGTGAGGCCGCTCTGAACGACCGGCACAAGCTTTCCGCTCTCGACCAGCTGCATGTTGAGACTTGCGATGCTGGATGCATAGATCCCGCAATTGCCCTGCAGTTCGCCGCGCTCCAGAGCCAATAGCCGATCTGCAGTGCCCTTGTATCCAAGAATGATCTTCATCTTGGTTCCCAGGATTTCATTCATCGCATTGGGGAAAGAATAGTTTTGAGCACCCTTTCCCGACGCTCCCACGATGACCTCTTTCTTTCGAAGATCATCGAGGGTCTTGACGCCGGCCGTATGCCAGAAGCTGCAGATATCAGTGTCGCTTCCCATGCTGCCGAGCCAATTGTATTCGGACATCAAAACCTCGGTGCCACGAATTCCCAGGATCGAATCCAGGACATTGCTCGACCGCAGGTTACCGATGGTGGTGCCGTCTTTGGGGGCAATGTAAAGCTGCTGAGCGGCGCGCAACCCGCCGCCGCCCGGAACACCCTTGATGACGATCGTCGGATTGCCCGGGATGTACTTTCCCAGATGCTTTGCGAGGATGCGTGTGTAGGTATCGAACCCACCGCCTGCATCGCCGCTGTTCAACACGGTTATGGTTTTGCCCGCGAAAAAGTCAGCTGCCAAAGTTTCGGCAGGAACTTGAGCAAACGCAACACCGAACGCTACCGAGGCGCATGCGATCCTGACATCCCACATGGTTTACTCCCCTTATCTGTTATTATTTTGGCGGTCGACGCAGTTGGCGACGTTGTGATTTGATCCTCTGATAAATCTGCGCCCTCAGCCTTTGGTTGATTTGTTTAAAACAACCAGCGCATCGAGCGCGACGCCGCCTTTCTGCCGCAGCAGGAAGGGATTCACATCAATCGACGTAATACGGTCTCCGGCATCGAGAACGAGATTGGAGAGACCGACCAGCGCCGCGACCAGCGCATCGCGGTCAAGCGCCGGCCGGCCACGATAGCCTTTCACCAACGTCCCTGCCCGCGTGCGTTCGATGAGCGCAAGCGCACGGGTCGCGTCGAGCGGCGGCGCCGCCAGTGCGACGTCCTTCAACAATTCGAGATCCACACCGCCCGAGCCAAACAGGACGACCGGCCCCATTTCCGGATCGAGCGATGTGCCCAGCACAAGCTCCAGGCCACCGGTGACCTGCTCGGCAATCAGTACGCCGTCGAGTTTCGGTTTTTCCGGATGACGCGCGATGGCCTGCTGGATATCCGCGAATGCCTTTCGCACGGCATCGGCGGATTGCAGGCCCAGGATGACGCCGCCGGCATCGGACTTGTGCGGCAAGGCTGCACTCACCGCCTTGGCCACCACCGGATAGCCGATGCTTTCGGCGATCCGCACCGCCTGTTCAACGTCGGCAGCAATGTCCTCGCGCGCACTCGCAATGCCATAGGCGGCAAGGAGATGCTTGGAATCCACTTCGTTCAGGGTCGGCGCCGTTCCGGGCTTGAGCAACTCATCCAGCAGCGCACGCTTGTCCTGGGACAGCGGTTCTCGCGACGCCGGCTTCGGAGTCATCAGGTTGGACGTGATGGCGCTGATCGTTCGGAGCGACTTGTCCATCTCCTGCATGAAGGCAACGTTCGCAAGCTCGCCGCGCAGCTCACGGCTGTAATCGGTGAGACCGTGGCTGATCATGGTCACATAGACGATCGGCTTGTCGGAAGCGGCGGCCAGCGCGTTGACGCCGCGCAGGTAGCCGTCCTTGATCTTCGACGCAGGCGCGCGCGGAATTTCCTCTTGTAGCAGCAGGATATCGACCCCCGGATCGTCGAGCATGGCGTTGACGGAACGGAGATAAGCATCGCCACCGCTGACCGCCGTGAAACCGGCATCGAGCGGATTCCCGACGATCATGCCGACCGCCTGCCCTTCACCGAGCTTGGCGCGCGTCTCGGCCGTAAGCTCGGCAAACTCCAGCCCGTGTGACGTGGCGAGATCGAGCATCAGACCGCGCATGCCGCCGGAGAACGTGATGGCGCCAAGCTTCGCACCGCGCGATGGCTTCGCATGGACGAAGAACTCCACCGCCTCCACCAGGTCATCGAGATTGCGCAAACGGATCGCACCGGCGTCGCCCGCAACGGCATCGAAAGCCTGCATCGAGCCCGCAAGCGCGCCGGTATGCGCCATAGCCGCGGCGCGTCCGGCGTCGGACGCCCCCAGCTTGACCAGCAGCACCGGCTTACCGGCAGCCTTGGCGGCGCGGCATGCCGACAGGAAGTTTTCCGGATCGTGCACGGCTTCGAGATAGGAGACGATGACTTTCGTGTCCTGGTCTTCGGCAAAATAACGGATGTAGTCCGCGGTCGTGAGATTCATCTCATTGCCGCTGGTCACCAGCTTGCCGGTGAACACACCGCGCTCCTCAAGCGTACGCTTGACCGCCATCAGCAATCCACCGGACTGGCCTACGATCGAGACCGGCCCCGGATCGACCCGATGCGCCCGATCGTCCGGCAATGTCACCATGTTGATCGCGGCGTTGAAATTGCCGAGGCAGTTGGGGCCTGAAATAGCGAGGCCGGTTTCTTCGAGCACGCGCTGGAGTTCCACCGTGAGTTCGGCAGATCCTTCATCGGTCACTTCTCCGAATCCGGATGTCATGACCGTGGCGCTGCGCGCGCCGGCACGCGCGGCATCGCGCACCGCATCGGCGACGAACCGCGCGGGAATCAGGACGATGACATGATCCGGAGGCTCAGGTAGTTCTTCGAAGCTGCGATAGCAGCGCGTATCCCACACGCTGTCGCGGCTCGGGTTCATCGGATAGACCGCGCCCTTGAAGCCGTAGCGCGCGAGATTACGCCACACGCGCTGCGGCCAATTGCCGGGCTTGTCCGTCGCTCCGAGGATCACGATGTTGCGCGGGTTGAGCAGCGCGCGGACCTGCGCCACCCGATCGAGCGGCGCAGGTCCTGTCCCTTTTGCCGTCATCGGCTTATCTCTTGTAATCGCCGAGCCCGGGCTTGAAAGTTTTTTCGTCCAGGAACTGCGTCATCGCCTTCTGACGCCCGCCTTCCGGATCGACGTGCTTGAGGGCGTCGCTCTTGCAGTTCAGGTAGTCATAGGCCTGGTCCTTGGTCATGCGCCGGACCGAGCGAATGCATTCCTTGGTGTAGCGGACAGCGAACGGGCTTTTCACTTCGAGCTTGCGCGTGAATGCCAGCGTCTCTTCACGCAGCTTCTCAACAGGGAAAGACTTGTTCACAAACTTCATTGCAGCCGCTTCCTTGCCGGAAAACTTCTCGCCGGTGGTCGCGTAATAAATCGCATCGCGATAGCCCATGATTTCCGTCACAGCCCAGGCAACCAGGCCGCCGGGGATGATGCCCCAGTTCACTTCGGACAAGCCGAAGGTCGCGTCATCCGCGGCAAACGCAAAATCGCAAGCGATCACCGGGGTAAAGCCGCCGCCGAAGCAGTAGCCGTGAACCATTGCAACCGTCGGCTTTGGAAATGCCGAGACGCGATCCCAACGCCATGCGTGCGAAGCCCGGCGTGCTTTCGCCCGCGCCTTGGGGTCATTCTCGGTGCCGCGGAAATACAGCTTGAGGTCCTGCCCTGCGCAAAAATTTCCGCCGGCTCCGGTAATCACCACAACCTTGGTCTGGTCATCCATTTCCGCCCAGTCGAGCGCATCGCCCATGTCCACATGGAGCTGCGGGCTCATCGCGTTACGCTTGTCGGGTCGGTTCAGGATGATGAAGGTCGTGGCGCCATCGCGCTCAATCTTGACGTTCTCGAGTTCGATTACGGCGTCGGACGGCTTCGTTTTCGCTTCGCTCATGAATACCTCCCCTTTTTTATGAACAGACTATATTTAAGGGTACCTTAAATAAGTCACCCTTAAGGTGTCAAGAGGCTGTAAAATGGCCCTTAGACACCTTCCGGCTCGTGCGGGAATGCCTCCCGCACATCTTCCACGATCGTCCCCAGCACATCGCGCAATGCGCTAAGATCTGCCTTTGACAACTTTTCGAAGGAGTCCTCCTCAAAGCGATCCACGATGACCTCACATTTGACGATCAGTTTCCTGCCCATATCCGTGAGCCGGATGCTCAGTACGCGCCGGTTGCTGGGATCCTCCGTGCGCGCGAGGCACCCTGCCTTTTCCAGGCCGGCAACGATCTCGTTCATGCTTTGAGGCGTGACGAAAAACCGGCGGGACAACTCGGATGACGAGATCGGTTCCCGATCGCGGACGATGCTCAACACCGTATATTGCTTGGCTGTAATTTTCTGTGCTGAGAGCGCCTGCTCAAGGCGCTTCATCAAGCCTTTGGCGGCTCGGTTCAACAGATACATTGTCCGCGGACGCGCTTGAACGCCGCTTTTGTTTCGGTCCGCCAATGTCTCACCCGCACAATTTGATCAAGCCGATGTCAGTGGCAACCCTATAGCGCCCCCGCCAGCTTTCCAACTTCCATTGCAGACGGAAAAATCTCACCATACAGTTGAACTGTATACATCACGGATAAGGCTCATCAAAAAGGAGCCGCCCGCAGGGAGGTTTCAATGAATCCATTCAGACTTGAAGTATTTATCGCAGGAACAATGGCCTTGGCCATTACCGCAAACGTTTCTGCCTCTGCACAAGAAACGAGCGATGGCCGCGATAAAGCCGTGAGCGTTTATATCGGCTCCGGCACAGGTGGCGGCTACGACAGCTATGGCCGGCTTGTCGGCATGGGGATCGGCCGTTTCCTTCCCGGAACGCCGACCGTCGTCGTGAAAAACATGCCTGGCGGCACCGGCCTGAAAGTTGCGAATTTCATGGCAACCATGGCGCCGAAGGACGGCACGGCCATTGGAATCACCAGCCGTAACCTGATTGTCGCGCCCATGCTCGGCATGGTCGAAAAGAGCTCGGTCAATTTCGATCCGCAAAAACTGGTCTGGCTCGGCAACATGAACACCGATGTCAGCTTTATCATTGTGCGCGGAGATTCCGGCGTTACATCCTTCGATGATCTGCGGAAGAAGGAATTCATCGTTGGGTCGAGTGGATCGGCGGACAATAATGCGATCTTCCCGCTGATCTGCAACAGCCTGCTCGGAACAAAGTTCAAGATGGTCAGCGGATACGCGTCCAGCAATCAACTGCTGCTGGCCCTGGAGCGTGGCGAAATCAATGGCATTGTCGGTTTCTCCTGGGCAAGCCTGAGCGTTCAAAAACCCGACTGGGTCAAGAACAAAACCGTGCGTTTGATCGCGCAGCTCGGTTCAACGCCCCTGCGCGAACAGGCTGACGTTCCACTGCTGCAGGACCTCGCGCCGAACGAAGAGGTCCGCAAGGCACTACAGTTCATCGCACAGTTCAACAATCTCGGACGTCCCTTTTTCGCTCCACCTGGCACAAGCCCGCAGCAGACTGCCGAACTCAGGGATGCCTTCAAGCGCATGGCGCAAGACAGTGAGTTTCTGGCACTCGCCAAAAGGCAGAAACTCGATGTCTCCTTTACCGACGGAGAATCCGTCCAGAAAGTCGTTCAGGAGCTGAACTCCGTGGACCCCAAGACGGCTGAGATCGTGCGAGGCGCTCTCAGCCAGGCCAGTCCGCCCGAGGGATCCGCTCAATAACAAAGCCGTCAAGGAACACGGGCCAACCCGATGTGGCTCGCAAATTCATTTTTCCAACACAGGAGCTTTTGAATGCGATCGCGCATGGTTCTTACTCTCAAGGATGCGATGAAGATGGCTGAAGCGGCGCGTGCCTTTGCCGCAAAGCAAAATATGACGCCGACGATCGCGATCTGCGATGAAGCCGGGCATCTGATTTATCTCGAGCGGCCCGACGACATGCGCGTCAACAGCGTCGAAATGGCTACGGGCAAGGCCAAGTCGGCGGCCCTGCGCGCCCGCCCCAGCTCAGCATTGGCGGAACGCGTGAAAACCCGGCCGGGTTTCCTGAACCAGCCGAATTGTCTTTCGATCACCGGTGGCGTGCCGATCTTCTACAAAGAGGAATGCGTCGGTGGCATCGGTGTTTCCGGCATCTCCAAGCAGGATGAGCCGGTCGCGCAGGCAGGCGCCGACGCTCTTGAGGCTTGATCGATCAGGCAGCGTCGGAATTCACCCATTTGTTGGTATCGACTTCCCAGCCGCGGCGCGACAGATCGCAGGCATTGCCCTCGGGGTCGCGCATGCGGATCTCGGACTGCACGCGGGTCGCCGGCCGCTTTGCAATGGTGCCCACGCCCTTCACGGATTCCGCAAGCGTATTGGCGTCCTTCACCAACAAGCCGACATGAGCGATTCCGTGACGGCCTTCGTGGCCCTCACGGTCGCTGAAGAACTCCTGCAATGCCATGTTGGTGAACCCGTCCCCGACATGGCGGTTCCTGTATCCCGGCTTCTTCGCCACTTCGGCGTGGGCGACGAAAAGCTCCCGGAATCCGAACACCTGCGCGTAAAAATCATGAAGAGCGCTGGGATCAAGCGTGCCAAACGCAACGTGCGCGATCCGGGGCAATCCCGCTTTCGGCGCAGGGAGACCGAAGTTGCGCTCCGACAACGTCACCGGATGACATTCCGGGTCGTAGATCCGCGCCTCGCCATGCTGAAGATCGCCAGCCTCACGCAAGAATGCCCCCCGCGGGTTGAATTTCCGATAGCGCTCTTCGATCTCGGCAATGCTGTCGACGGCAATGCCGATGTGATGCTGGCCGATCTCCATACTGAGCTCGTTGAGCTCGTGCCTATGGCGGAAAATCGTGACATTAAAGGCGCCGTCTGTGATCGTGACGTCGCCTGCAAGCGAACGGCCGAGCTCGCTGAAGCCAAGATGGCCGGTGTAAAATCCCGCGAGCTTGTCCGGGGTGTGGCTCAGAATTGCCAGATAGCCGATGCGCGCCGCCATTGTCGTCTCCCTGCCTCGTCGTCTCTTGTTGGTTTTGACTGCAAACTAGATTAGTGACCTGTGGAATGAGAGTAAACATACCACAATCAAAAATCGAACCTATTATTTGAACAGCAGACAGTCAGGTATCGAAAACATCATGTCCGAAAAAAAATCCGACGCTCACAAGGTCACCGCCGTCCGCGCTATGGCACACTGGATTCTCTCGATCGACAGCGCCAGCCTGCCTGCCGCCGAGATCACGCAAGCCAAACTGTTGCTGCTGGACTCGATCGGTTGCGGTTTTGCGGGCCGCGATGAGGAAGCGTCTCACGGAGTTATCGCGGCCTGCAGAAATCTGCAAAGCACCGGGCCCTGCACGATCATCGGCGAGGCGGGCACCACCGATATGGCGCACGCAGCACTCGCCAACGGCACCCTCATTCGCGTGATCGATCTCAATGACTATGTGGTGGTCGTTGGCAAAAACGGTCCCAGCATCGGTGGGCATCCCAGCGACAACATTC
The DNA here is from genome assembly GCA_947481685.1 of Bradyrhizobiaceae bacterium. GTDB lineage: Bacteria > Pseudomonadota > Alphaproteobacteria > Rhizobiales > Xanthobacteraceae > CANKHA01. Next base: position 35,073 of record CANKHA010000014.1, on the reverse strand, counting down.
CGGTCGCCCTCGCCGTCGGACAGGCCCGGAAGCGTTCAGGCCTGGATGTCCTGGCGGCTATCGTGCTCGGTTACGAAGTCTTCGGACGGGTCAAAGGCCTGATGGATCGCAAGACACCCTGGGACGGAGTTAGCGTTTCCGCCTTTGCGGCAGCTGGCATGGCGGGTCGCCTGATAGGCTTGAATGACGACCGCATGGCGCATGCACTGGCGTTGAGCGGGATGAGCGCACCGACACCGGCGCTGGTTCGCCGTGGAGGATTGTCTGCCGCAAAATCGATCGCCAACGCCCTGATCGCGCAGCGCGCGATCGAAGCGGCCTTGCTGGCCGAACAGGGCCTGACCGGACCGATGGCAATCATCGAACACGAAGACGGCCTGCATCACGTATTTCCCAACGGCGATCCGATGGCCGCTTTCACCGCGCCTTTGCCCGCGCAAAGCTACATCATGGGCTCGAACGTAAAAGCCTATCCGTGTCTTGCCACCGGCCAAAGCGCTGTCGCGGCCGGCGTGAAACTCCATCAATCCATCAAAGGCGGCGTTGAAAGCCTCAAGCATATCGAGGTTGTGATGGCGGATTATCCCATCGTGCACCGCCAGCAGCACGACCCCGGGAGGGCGAAGCCCCACTCGCGGGAATCGGCCGATCACAGCTTTCAATTCCTTGTCGCCGCGGCACTGACGGATGGAGCATTTGGCCTCGCACAATACGACAACGAGCGCTGGCGCGATCCGGCCTTTGTCGCGCTGATGGATCGCATGGTCATGACCACAGATGCCACGCTCAACGAACGTGCACCTGGCACCTATCCTTGCATCGTGCGGGTCGTCGATCAGAACGGCGAGACGCACTCCGCGGAAGTCCTGTTTCCGCCGGGCTACTCAAACGGCGGGATCGCCGAAGCCGAAGTGGTCGACAAATTTCACGCCACCGCTTCGATGCTCGATAAAGGCCGACGTGACCGTATCGTCGCCGCAGTTCTTGGGCTCGATCGTGCGCCAAACACCGCAGGATTGACGGAAACACTCGGCGCCTGACGCGAGATCGCACGCAGGAGCTCAAAAGCAGAAAGGCGGCCAATTGCTTGGCCGCCTTATTCGAAAACAGGTCGCGAGCCCGCCGGTTAAACGCCGACGAAGTCCATCATCGGACGGCTCTCGCCCGGCTTCGGCTTCTCGTAGAGGTAATCTTCCATCCGCGAGACGGCGCCTTCCTTGGCGAGCGTCTCCTCATATTCCTTCCGGATGCACGGATCTTCCTCGTCATACGGAATGGCGGAGCCGCCGTCCCTGATATCGATAGCGCCAAGATCCTTCTGCGCCTCGCCGGGACGACCCGGCTTGCGCGAGCGCGAGTTGTTGGCGCCGAACCAAGCCGTCAACCGCAGCGATTCCTTGCTGACGCCGAAATGCTGGTGAAACCAGTCGCCACTCATGGGCGCAGCGCTGACCATTCCCACCGGCTCGTAATCAACCCGGAAGACCTGATCCCGCTTGCCTTCCGAGAAAGGCTGCGTGCCGATTTCCGATGGCCAGGTATAGGTGTAGCCCTTGCCCTTCACGCAAATCAGCACCGCCGCGGAGCCATGCCGGTGCGCCTTGGAATAGCGTCCGGTTTCGTGCTGCCCGATCCACATATAGAAGCGGTTGTTCGCCATATGCGGCTCCATGCGGCGATAGCCCGGTGAACGCCGGTTATCCAATGGCAGCTCGCAGTTCATGATGTCGGGAACGATATTGGTGCGGCGCATGGCCAGACCACGTACCGGATCCGGCGCAACATCGTCCTTCGGCTTGAAGTAATTCGTATCGTCCTTGAAGCGGTCCGTGAACGAATAGCTGTTGTTGAAGACGAAGTCGTTGTTGTCGTAGAGATTCATGGCGTTCGGCGCCGTCGTGCCGCCGAGGAGAAGCGCTGGCGAAGACGAAGCGTTGACGATACGATGGTAAGTGTTGAGCGGAATCGCAAACAGCGACCCCTTCTGCCATTCGAATACGTGTTTCTTTCCGCCTTCCTGCCAGACTTCCGTTGTCCCGCGTCCCTCGACCACCAGATATTGCTCTTCATAAAGGTGCTTCTCGACGTTCAGCGCGCCTGCGCCCGGCACTTCGACGACATACGAACCCCAAAGCCCTTCGGTGCCCCAGAGCTGAATGAAGGAACCCTTGCCGCCCATGCGCTTCCACGGCTTCAGCGGAAGGTCCTGTACCTTGCTCACACCGACCGCGCGGACGATCGGTATCTCCTGCTCTTCCATGAATTTGTCATAGGGGGTGGTGACGCGTTTGAAGGTGCCGAGGCCCGCCTTCTGATTGCCGGTCGGCTCATGCCAGTGATCTTCGCGGGTGATGTCATGCATCCTTCATTCCTCCCTATGCGCTTCCAGATTTGCCCGATTATAGCGCCGCGCGATTAGCCGCGGCGAAAAATATCCGCCCGGTTTAGGCTGATCATTCCTTAGGCGCGACGTAGCGCTCAGGCTCCATGCGCGAGACGGCACCTTCTTTTGCCACCGCCGCCTCAAATTCCTTCCGAATGGCGGGATCCTCTTCGTGATAGGGGATCGCGTTACCACCTTTCTTCAGATCGATCGCACCGTAGTCCAGCAACTGCTCGCCGGGCACGCCGGCCTTATTGGCACGCTGGTTGTTTGCGCCGTGCCAGGCCATCAGGCGCAATCCGCCCTTGCTGACGCCGAAATGTTGATGGAACCAGTCCCCGCTCATAGGCGCGGCGGACACCATTCCGACCGGCTCATATTCCTGTTGGAGCACCTTGTCCGCGTTGCCATCCTTCCAGGGCGTTGTGCCGAAAGCGGCCGGCCAGGTGTAGGTGTAGCCCTTGCCCTGGATGCACAGCAGCACCGCCGAAGAGGCATGTTTATGCGCCTTGGAATAGCGGCCCGTTTCATGCTGGGCGAGCCACACATAGAAGCGGCTGCCGGCCATGTTCGGCTCAATGCGCCGGTATCCTGGCGAACGCCGATTGTCGAGCGGCAGCTCGGCCCGGCAAATATCGGGAATAAAATTCGTGCGCCGCATTGCAAGCCCGCGGATCGGATCGGGCTCGATGTCGTCGCTCGGCTTGAAGTAGTTGTCGTCGCCTGAGTAGCGATTAGTGAAATTGAATGGACAGTTGAATACGAATTCCAGACTGTCCACGAGGTTGATCATGTTCGGCGCGGTCGTGCCGCACAGCATGAGCGCCGGAGAATTCGAGGCGTTCACGATCCGGTGGTAGGCGTTGAGCGGAATTGAGAACATCGAAAATGGCTGCCACTCGAACACCTGTGGCTTGGTCTGGCCTTCCTGCCAGACTTCCGTGGTGCCGCGCCCCTCGATCACCAGCACGTATTTTTCATACAGATGGCGCTCGACGTTCAGCGCGCCCGCAGCCGGGACCTCGACAACGTAACTGCCCCACAGTCCTTCGGTGCCATAAAGCTGGATGTAGCTACCCCGGCCACCCAGCCGCGGCCATGGCGCGAGCGGCAAATCCTGAACCCGCTTGACGCCAATGCCGCGATAAACCGGCACGCCTTCCGCTTCCATGAAGCGGTCGTAAGGCAGAGGCTGGCGCTTGAACTTGCCGTGACCGGCATTCTCTCCTGCTTTCGGTTCATGCCAATGAACCTCGGTCGTCTTGTCATGCATTCAATAAAAGCCTTCCAGAGGAGAGAGTAGTGCGTTCTAGCCGGGAGCCCTGTCGCCAGTCAGTTCCTTGTAACGCTGGATAACGGCGGGTGGGGTCTTTGCCATCTGCGAAATCAGATTAGCGATCGCCTTTCCATCTTTCGGCGTGTACTCAAGACTCTGCTTGAGCATGTCCTCCTTGAATTCCGGATCGTTCATCGTATCCATGAAAGCTTTCTGCATGATCGCTACACGATCCGCGGGGACGCCGGGTGGAAGCGCAAAGGGATAGCCGATCATAAGCGGCGCTTCGACAAATTTGATCATGGCAAGCTGGTCGGGAGTCTCGGCAAGCTCACGCGCCGTCGGCACATTGGCGAGCGCGGGAAGTCTCGTCTCGCGCCCAAACTGGATCATGGGGCGGGCAATACCCTTCTCAAGCCAATAGGCCTTGCGCGACAGCAAGTTTGCATAACCGGTGGTGTGCCCGTCTACCTCGCCGTTTTCGAAAGCGATGTCGAGATTGTCTCCGGTATAGCCGTGGATGATCTTCAGATTCAGCTTGAGCGCTTCGTTGATGACCTCGATCGGCGCAGCGCCGACATTGCCGACGTTCAGGGGCGGATTGGCCTTGCGCAGGCTGGCGACGTCGGTTTGAGGGAGCTTCGCCCGGATCACAAAAAGATAGGCGTTGTCCGAGTAGCTCGCGGTGGTGCCGAGCCAGTTGAATTCCTCGGGCTTGTACTTCGCCTGTTCAGTGCCCAGGATCGGAAGCAGTATTGTGTACCGGTTGAACAGACCAAATACGGTGCCGTCCTTCTCCGCCAGGTTGTAGACATGATTGGTCGCCGCGATCCCGTTGCCGGACGGCATGTTGGCGACAACGATGGTCGGGTTTCCGGGGATATGCTTGGGCATAAACCGCGCAACCGACCGGGCATATAGAGTGTATCCGCCCGATGCCGATGCCCCGACAACCATGCGGATGGTCTTGCCTTTGTAGAAATCCTCAGCGGCCACCGGCGACAGCAACAGACAGGCCGGAAGCGCCGCGAGCGCCCACGTTTGTAACATCCTCCCGAACATCGGCTTCTTCCCTATGCTGACACCAGCCGCGCATGCCGAAACATGACATCGCCGGTGTCTGTTTATCGAAAAGCATTTTGTTTTTTGAAACGATATTGGCGGCGGTGACAAATTGTCAAGCGAGGCCGCCTGATGTGTCAAAATGGACGCGCCAAAGGCACGTCTGATCGGCTAATCAAATTATAGGCAAAGCATGCGATGTGGCGGCAGCCGCATCGCCATACGCACGATTTCGCGTCGCATTGTCGCAACGTGCCGGGCGTGGGCCTCAGTGTCCGCTGAACACCAAGATCTTGAAGGGCAGCATCAGCGCCTGGAGCCGCAAAATCAGGGCGTGTACCAACCCCAGTGCATCGACCGCGTGAAGCGCCAATCCCCGCAGGAAACCGGTGTCCTTGGAGGCAATTATGTCGTGATTGCTGGAATAGGCGTTGGCGATGCAGCTGCTCCCGGGTGTCACGCCGGCAAGCCCGCTTTTGTAGAGCGGCTCAAGAAACACCAAGAGCGTGCCTGGTTGCCTGACTTGTTGCGCGTCGACCAGTTGCTCGCCGCCGCGGAACTGGCCGGCGGCGATGTAGTCCTGCACATCCGTGACTACCATCGGGATAACTGTAAATGGCTTGGACACACATGTGACTTCGGCCGTCATGCCTACCTTCATGATCTGCGCTTCGATCTGGTTGAAGCCCGCTTGCAGCGATTGCCTGCCGGCACCTTCAGGAATCAATATCCCAGCGGGCCGCATGAACGGGTTGACGATATCGCCAACGCGAAGCCCGAACTGTTCGATTTGACCGTTCACGCCGGCGCGGACAGTCATCTTGCTCAACTCAACTTCGGCCTGGGCCAGCGCAGCCTGTGCACTCGCCTTTTGGGCAGGAAGAACGGCCGAGACTTTTTCTGTAGCGGATTGCTTGGCTGCCGTAGCAGCAGTCATCGCACCCATGCGGCCTGCTACAGTCACTTCAAGCCGCTCGATGTCGCGTGCCGCGACAATCCCGGCGTTGCGCCGTTGCAATTCCCGCTTGGTCTCCAGTTCGTCCAGTGCCTGCTGGTGTGCACTCTGAGCCTCTTGCAGCTGCCCGTCGGCCTTTACGATATCGAGCCGCGCCAAAGCAATCTCCGCGTCGACTTCCGCAATCTTGCGGCGCGCTGTTTCCGCAGCGGCCTCCTGTTGCGAACCATCCAATTTGAAGATCGGCGCACCTTTGGTGATGGAGCCGGTGTAGCCGACATACACCTCGGCAACACGTCCATTCACTTCAGGGACGATCGGGATCGTCCTGAAGAACAGCGTAACGTTAGTCGTGGACGGATAGTTGTAGAAGATCACCATGATCAGGGCCACAGAGAGGGCCAGGCAACCCGTGATCCCCCACCGGAGCTCAAACCATACCGAATAAAAAGTTATTTCCTTGCCGACGCGCTTGTTCTGGGCATAGCGGCGGTAGAGGTAGTCCGGAAGAATTGTGACCAGGGAGCAGAGAAGGATCTCAAGCATGGATCAGGCTCCCGTACCGGCTGGAGCGGCATTAGGTGCTGGAGCTGCCTCTGGTGCCGGCGTTGCGTGCTCATGTTCGGGATGGGCAGCAGGCTGGTCCGGCAATTCCACGGCGCCTTCCCCCGGTCCAAATCCGGCAAGCTTCTAAGTCGATCCCGCTATCCTGCTCAGCGACCCGCCGAAATCAGGAATATCGATCAACGCAAGCAATAGACCTGCCACCCAGAACAGATGGATGTGGGTGAAGAGAGCCAGAAGCCCCAGAACGGCGACAATCTCGAATTGAAGTTTGTTTCCCTTGTGCGCCATGCGCTCGGGCAAATGGTGTGCAGCCGAAAAAACAAGCTGCCGAATCCCATCACGCCGAGCACCAATATGATGCTCATCATGACCATGAGCACGTCAGTTTCACCCGGCGCGGTGATGAAAGACGGCAGATGGTGGGAAGCCGCGGGGTGAAGCGACTCGTTCATGCTGTCCCTCCCTTGGAGGATTTTAACGGCCGTACTGGCACTGAAATGGAATAGCGAAAGTCAATTTTTAGATCACGAATGCATCCCGGCCATAACGTGGCCGGATCTTTTGAAATTATGCACCTTCCATGTATCGCGACAAGCCAGTCTTCGAACTTTGAGAGGTCACCGGAGGCCGGTTTGCGCGTGTTTGGTCTATTTTGGCTAACTGAGCCCACACGCAAAGAAAGGACAAAACCGCCCTAGTCAATTGGCCTGAAAGGGAGGAATTAATATCTTGGACGGCACTTTGTCGTAATATACAGCGCGGGGATACAACTTCAAAAACCTGATACAGTTATGGATAAGTTTTAATGCGTTCCAACGGGAATAAGCGGAATCAGCCTATGTATCGCGTGCCCACCATCCTTCTTTTGATCCTGGCACTGACGTCCTGCGCGACCCATGAAAACATCCCCATCAACATAGCAACCGCCGACCCAAACGCTGGCATTTCCGAACAGACCACGGCGAACGCAGCCTTCGGCGATGACATGTTCATCGGCCTCGCCTTTTCCGGTGGCGGCACGCGCGCAGCCGCCTTTTCATTTGGCGTTTTGAAGGGGCTGAGTGAGGTCGATACGAGGGACAAAGCGCGCAGCACGGCCCTGATCGACCGAGTCGATTTTGTCAGCGGCGTCTCCGGCGGCTCCGTTACGGCCGCCTATTTCGGGTTGAAGAAGCGCGCGGCGCTTGCCGATTTTCGTGAACGCTTCCTGATCAAGGATGCGGAAGCGGCGTTAAGCACGCGCGTTAGCGTAGTTAACCTGGCGAATGGCTTCACTGGCGGCTTGAATCAAGACTTTCGCCTGCGCAATTGGCTCGATGCCAATCTTTTCGACGGCGCAACATTTTCATTATTGAATGCCGAGGCGCGTCCCATTGTCTGGATCAATGCCACCGATATCTATAATCGCACACCCTTTGTTTTCAACAAGGTGTCGTTCAGCCTGATCTGCAGCGATCTCAGCGTGTATCCCGTTTCCTCGGCGGTCGCCGCTTCGGCCGCGGTTCCGATCGCATTCGATCCGATTATTCTTGAAACCTACTCCAGCGAGTGCAAACCCGCGACGCCACCATGGCTGCTGAAAGCACAGAACAATCCAAACGCCTCGCCGCTCCTGCGGGCATTTGCCGACGGAGCGCTCCGCCAACGCGACGGCTCGATGAAATACATCAAGCTTCTGGACGGCGGCCTTGTCGATAACTACGGCTTGAGCGGATTGACCATCGCGCGGGAGTCCTCTGAAACGCCTCACGGCCCGTTGACACCCAATGAAGCCGTCAAGCTCCGCCGGATGATGTTTCTGGTGGTAGATGCCGGAGGCGAGACAAAGCGGGATTGGGCGCAAACGCTGGAAGGGCCAAGCGGGGCGTCGCTTGTGGCAGCCATCACGGACTCATCGCTGGATGCCGCGAAGCGCCTCAGCTACAGCGCCTTTGAGGCCACCATGCTGAACTGGCGAAGTGCATTGATACGCTGGCGTTGCCGTCTTGGGATGGTCGAAGTGACAAAACTGCGCGGTACCGGTGCAGGCGCATGGAATTGCCGCGATGTGGAATTCATGATCGGACGCATCGCCTTCGATCAGTTCGACCCGGCACGCAGGGCAAGGCTAAATGCCATTCCCACCAGCTTCAAGCTTCCCGTGGAGTCGGTCGATGAACTGATTGCAGCGGGAAGCGAAGCCGTGACGCAGAACACGACCTATCGCAAATTTTTGCGTGTTCCCTGACGGCCAAGGCCGAAACGCCTAGATCGTCCCGGGCTTGGGATCCATCCCCAACAGATCTTCGGGAGTTTCGGTGATTTCAAACGGTTGCGCGTTCACGCCAAAGAACGCCGCAGTGAAATCCTTACCCTGACCGCGCACCAATTTGATGGCCGTCATTTTATCGATGTCGAGATAGATATTCTGACCGTTCTGAAGCGTCGCCTTTGTCCATTTTGCCATTGCGACCTCCCAGGTTGCGACGGGACATTAGGCGTAACACCTCAACAAACATAAAATTTGTCCGCCTGATATTCTCGGGACTAACCGTCAAACCCGGCAATATCGATCATTTTGCCTCTTGAATATGAGCCCCGCGACCAAATCCAAATCTGCGGACAACAAGTGTGACTATCAGAAGCGCCAGCATCAGCAATGTACCTATCGCCCCGACGGACTCGATATAGCCTTGATCCCACATGTTCCAGATGACGACCGCCAGCACCTCGTTCTGCGCGCCGCCGGTGAGGATCAAGGGTTTTCCGGCCGATCGCACCACATGCAAAACGGTCCATATCCATACGCCAACAAAGGCTGGCTGCAACAACGGAAAAAACACGCGCCAGAAAACTCGCCATTGCGGCGCACCGCTCACCTTGGCGGCTTCCTCCAGGTCTTTATGAACCTGCAGCACGGCGGCATTCATCACGCGGGTGCCGTACGAGACGTAGCCGATGGTGAAAGCGATCACGAGTGATGTTAACGAGCCAAATAGTCCCACTCCCAGCTTATCGACCTGCAGGAATATCCACAGCAACGCCAGGCCCATGACCATTCCGGGGATCGCATGCGGCAGGAAGGCGAGCTGATCGAGGACTTTGCGGCCCCAGAATTTCGATCGCACCACGATCATCGAAATTAGGAACGAAAAGATCATTACGACGGTCGCGACGGATACTGTCATCACCACCGTATTCCACAACATGCGGCCCATCCGGTCTGTCTCGAATACGGTTTCGTAGTTGTCCCAGCTCATGGCGGCAAAGGCCCGCGCGGACGGCGCCTGCAGGAATGGCAGGAACGAAACGTAAGCCAGAACGAGAAATGGAATGATCGTCGATAGCGCCAAGTAGATCAACGCGAGCCCGAACGCCGGCCAGCGCCACGCACCGAGCTGCAAAACACGCGGACGGTAGCCCTTGCCGGTGATGACCGTGAAGCGTTCCGATTTTCCGATCACGCGGCTGTACATATAGATGCTGATAACCGCCACAAAGAGATAAAGCATCGCAAGTGCGTTGGCTTCGCCATAGGCCGGCAAGGACGATGTCTGATGCAGCACGCTGTAGATCTTCGTGCTGAACACATGGATGCCGGCAGGCAATCCGAGAATGCCCGGCACCTCAAATCCCTCAAGCGCGCTGGTGAACTGGTAAATGGTGACGGCGAGAACGCCGGGGAGCATCACGCCCAGCGTCACCTTGCGTAATGTCGAAGATGGACGCGCGCCGGACATCGCCGCCGCTTCTTCCAGCGATGGGTCCATGCTGCGCAACAAAGGCACCAGCATCAGGAAAGCCGTGGGGACCACGCGAAGGCCTTCGATGAAGACCATTCCGGTCATGCTGTAGATATTGAATGGCGCTGTGGACAGGCCGAAAACGTCCATCATGCCCTTGTTGATGAAGCCGATACGCGGCGACGCCAGCAGAACCCAGGCCATGGCCTGCAACATGCCGGGCATCGCCAACGTCATCGGCACGCCGGCATAAATCCAGATCTTGCCCGGGGTATTGGTCCGCTCGACGAGCCACGCGAGGCCCGCGGCGATCACGATGCCGAACGCCGTGCTGCCGCCGGCAAAGACAATCGTGTTCGACAGGACGGCATAGGTGGCCGGGTCGCTCCATACCTTGACGTAATTGGAGAGGCCCAGATTGAAGACGGAGAATTCCGAGGGGACCCGGGCCTGGCTAAAACTGCCCAGAATCAGAAACAGCAGAGGGGTGACCACCCCCAGCACGACAACTATAAAGACCGCGATTTGCCAAAGTGACGAGGTCTGCACCCTCTGCCGGCGAACGGGAACCGGCTCTAAATCGACGGTGGCGACAGTCATAAACCTTCCTCTACGCTAGTCCGCCGGGTGGTATGCACGGAACCTTGCTTAATTCGCAATCGGACGGACATTGTGCCGCAAAAATTTTGAATGCAATATATTGGCAGGAAGACGACCCAACAGCCGCAGGCTAAAGCGTAAACCGGCGCAGACCGGCCTGAAAGAAAATCGTAGGAAGGAGTTCCGAACATGCTGTCCAAGGCCAACAACGACTTGCTCACCCAGACCGGACCGGGAACGCCGTGCGGGGATTTTTTGCGCAGCTATTGGCAGCCAATCGCGGCGGCAGACGAAATGCCGATCGGCGGTGCGCCACTGCCGCTCCGAATCATGAGCGAAGATCTGGTATTGTTCCGTAACGACAAGGATCAGCTTGGACTGATCGGCCAGTTTTGCCCGCATCGGGGCACCGATCTGTCGTATGGCCGGGTTGAGGATGGTGGGTTGCGTTGCCTCTATCACGGCTGGCTGTTCGACATTAACGGCAAGTGCATCGATCAACCGGCGGAGCCGAAGGACAAGAAGTTCTGCCACAAGGTGCGCCACGCGGCTTATCCGGTGCGGGAAAAAGGCGGAGCGATCTGGGCCTATATGGGCAAGGGCGAACCGCCGATGATCCCGGACTTCGAATTCCTGATGGGACCCGAACCAAACCGGCACACGTTCCGCGTCGTCCAGACATGCAACTGGCTGCAGGGGCTGGAGAGTTCAACAGACCCTGCCCACACAACATATCTGCATCGCCGACCGCCGGGCAAAAAGAGCGTGCGCTCGGGCAGCGATATCGCCGCCCTGCGCGGCACCGAACCGCCGGACATCAGCATTCAGCAGACCGATTACGGCACCCGCATTTTTGCGATTCATAATTCGCCGAACGGGAAGAAGTACCTCCGGGTTAACAATTACGTTTATCCCGCCGGCGCCACGCCCTCAACATCGACCGGCGAAAGCGGATATCAGGGCCGCTGGTATGTGCCGATCGACGATTACACCCATTGCCGCTTCGAGTTTTTCTACCGGCATTCGGAGCCTCTGAATAAAGAGACGCTGATCCAGAACCATCACGAAAATGTTGCGGCTGATAATCGTCACGTCCGCCGGCCGGAGAACCGTTATCTGCAAGATCGTGAGGAACTGAAGCGCAACGAAAGCTATGGCGGCATGGGGCTCTATTTCCCGGCGCAGGATGCCTTTGCCATCGAAACCCAAGGCGCAATTCAGGATCGCACCCGGGAACATCTTGGTTCAACCGATATCGTCATCATCGGCGTACGCCAGGCGCTGCTCAAGGCCATCAAGAAAGTGCAGGAAGGCGGTGAAGCACCGTGGCTGCAACGCACGCCTGCCGATAATCCATTCGCCGACTTTATCTGCACGTCCGGCTATATCGAGGATCACGAGGACGGGCCGAGTTTCTGTCAGCGCGTGCTCGCCAGCAAGGCGGCAGCGGAATAGCGGCAGCACGCCATCAGCAATTCGCAAGCCACACGGCAGGCTTGCCACTCTCAGAGGAGACAATCATGGATCAGGCTTCACTTTCCGAAAGCATCACCGGCATCAGCCACAGCGGATTCTACGTCCAGGACCTCGATCGCACGCTCGAGTTCTACACCAAGCTGCTCGGTGCGAAGCTGGAATGGCGCAACGACAAGTCCGAGAACCCGCTGATGAAGATCTACATCGGCGACTTCGGGCTCTCGATCATCAAGTGGCCGCCAAACATTCCAAAGTTCGAAATTCCCCATGCCATCCACTGGGCCTATCGCGTCGATCCGGCCAAGGCAGAAGAGACCATCGAGTACATCAGATCCCAGGGCATCAAGGTCGAAGGCCCGGTCGGACATAAGCGGGAAATCGGCATCCTGAACTGGTTCTTCCTCGATCCCGACAATTACCGGGTTGAAGTCGAAGCGCGTTTCGCGACCGCGGAGGAAGCAGCCGGGGTGATGGAGCGCGGCAAGACCGGCCGGCAGGAACATCTGGGCCTCTACGGCGGCGACAAGGTTCGGGCAACGCTCAAGGCAGGCGGCTAAATCAGCACAAGGGTTGAGTCACGACCTTTGCAAACGCGCGAGGCTGCTCGTTAAAAACGAGTGGCCTCGACGAAAGCAATAAAGAACAGGGAGTGTGAGATGCACAGGCAGGTTCTTGGAGCCTTGATGGTGCTGGCGTGTATCGTAGCGCCCGCGTTTTCCGCTAGCGCAGCAGAGTTGCCGAAGGCAACGCAAAAGGCGGTGGCCGATCTCAAGCTTGATCCTGCCCTGCTCGACGGACTCGATGCGGAGCTGAATGTTCCCAAGGCTTGGCTCGACGGCGCGAAGGAAGAAAAGGAAGTCATCGTCTCCGGCACTTGGGAGGCGAAGGAGTTCCGGGACATGACGGCTGCTTTCAAGGAACGTTATCCATTCATCAACCTGCGCTATGAACGCTCCGGCACGACCGGACGCGGCATGCAGGTGCTGGTCGCGCTTGGTGAAAACCGGGTGACGGTCGATGTGATGACCGCGATTGCCGACGCCATCTTCTATTTCATCGAGATGAAAGCGCTCGCCGATCTCCGCGACCTGCCAGGCTACAATAACATTTCCAAGGATTACGTTGCCGCCGACGGTACCTGGATCAGCCACAAGCTGTCGTTCCGCTGCATGGCCTACAACACCGACAAGGTGAAGAAAGAAGACTTGCCGAAAACGTGGAACGACCTGGTCAACGATCCGCGCTGGGGAAAAGGCAATCTGGCCCTCACCAACAATCCCTCAAGCTGGCTGCTGGGCCTTTGGGGTGACTTCGGAGAGAAATGGGGCGCGGACTTCACCCGCGATCTGTTCGAAAAGTTGCAACCGCAGCGCCGCAAGGAAGGCCTGACCGCGCTGACCGCGCTGACCGTGGCAGGCGAGTTCAATGCCAGCCTGCCCTCCCCCGAATGGGTTGCAAAGCGTTACGCCGTGAAGGGCGCGCCGATCGGCTACCACTGCCCGGAACCGGTGCCGATCACGGTGTCGCAGATCGCGATGCTGGATAAATCGCCGCGCAAGAACGCGGCGAAGATTTTCATCAACTGGATGGTGAGCCGCGAAGGCCAGATCGTGCAATACGCGACAACGTTTGCTGTCCCGGTCCACAAGGCGCTGCAACTGCCGCAATTCGTGCCGTTCGCAGATACCATCGTTGGCAAGCGCGCCAACGTCCGCGACGACGCAATCCTTGTCAGCGACACCAACAAGAAAATGAGCGAGTTGTGGGACAGCTACTGGGGCGCCGCAGGCACCGGCAAAGCACAGTGATGTGACGTTTAGGCGAATGCTCGCCGTACTGAAATAGAAGCGCAGGACTGAGGGATTAACGACATGGCCAAGATCGTTTTTGGGTTTGGATCGTCGCACGGACCATTGCTGGCGACGCCGCCTGAGCGGTGGGACCTGCGTGCTGCCGACGACCGCAAGAATCCCGAGCATCCCTTCCGTGGAAAAAACTACACCTTCCCGGAACTGGTGGAAGCGCGCAAAGGCGAAAAGGATTTCGTCAAGGAAGCGAGCATTGAAGTCCGTCAAGAGCGCTATGACCGCAACAACCGCGCGATGGACAAGCTCGTCGACAAGGTCGCCGAGGTTAATCCCGACATCATCGTCGTGGTAGGCGACGATCAGCACGAGTGGTTCTTTGAGGATGTGCTGCCATCTTTCACCGTTTATTGCGGCGATAACGTTATCAACACCGCGATCGATCAGGAAAAGATGAAGACGAAGAGTCCAGGCATCCAGGCTTTTATGTCGGCTCATCATCCTCCGCAGGATCAGACTTATCCCGTACCGGTCGACCTTGCTAACACGATCATCAAGCGCGCCATCGCCGACGAGTTCGATATAGCGACATCATCGAAGCAGCGTTCGAATGAAAAGGGACCGATTAGCATCGGCCATGCCGTCGGTTTCATCTATCGCCGCATCGTCAAGGACCGTCCGATTCCGGTGCTGCCGATCCTGCTCAACACCTATTTCCCGCCCAACCAGCCCACGGCCAAGCGCTGCTACCAGTTCGGCCAGTCCATTGGTCGCGCGATCGCCGGCTGGAACGGGCCGAATGCCAACAAGAGGGTTGCGGTCTGCGCTTCCGGCGGCATCAGCCATTTCGTGGTCGACGAGGATTTCGATAACCGCATGCTGACGGCGATGAAGAACCGTGACACCAAGACGATCTTCGCCGAGCCTGAAAATATGTTCCTGTCCGGCACCTCGGAGACCAAAAACTGGATCACGGTGGCGGGCATCCTGTCCGAGACCGATTTACAGATGAATCTGATCGACTACGTCCCGTCCTGCCGTACCGAAGCCGGGACAGGCTGCGGCATGGCTTTCGCTACCTGGGAATAAGCGCCGGCAGCGCTTACTGCTCCATCACCGACGGCGCGAACAGCTCTTCGAGCTTCATCAGACGTGGCGTCAGTCCCTGCTCATAGGAATATTGAGCGGTGGTCTCCAGCACCTTGCGATTGGCCTGGATGCCGTGACGGATCAGCGGCGTGGCCAAAGCCTTGCGGGCTTCCGGCGGAAGCAGACCGGTTTCGAGGTGATACTCAACCGCTTCCTTGCGCGCTTTTTCCGCGATCTCGTTCGCTTGCTGAAACGCCTTGAAGATGTTGAGGATCACCCAAGGGTGCCGCTCGGCGATCTCGCGTTTGATCACCATGCCGTGGTTGATCGGGTAAATGCCGGTCTTCTGATAAAACCGCACGCCTTCGGCATGGGGGTCGGAAAACAGCGTCTTGAAATCAGGATGGCGATAGAGATCGGCGCTTGAGCGGTCGACCAGATTGTTTGTGCCGGCCAGATAGCGCAACGCGCCATCGAGTTTCCCCTGCAGCAACATTTCTCCCATGTTGGTGTCGTTGGGAATGTAGGAGATCTTCACGTCCTTCGGGGGCTTGAAGCCAACAGCGGCGCCCTGGCTCTGGTCGTCGTTGCGCTCCATCCAGAATTCCATATCCCGCGGATGAATATTGTATTCGTGCTGCAGATAGCCGCGCGTCCACAGTGCTGCGGTCTGCTGATATTCCGGCACCCCCATCTTCTTGCCCTTGAGGTCGTCAGGCTTGTCGATGCCGCGATCCTTGCGCACGAGGACGCCGACCTGAAACATCCGGCGCGTGGTGAAAATGGGAATGCCAACCCAGCGGTCGTCGCCACCGGCCACCGCCATCATCAGCGACGACATCGACATCTCGGAAACGTCGAAGTCGCCGAAACGCAACTGGCGCCAGAACAACTCGGAAGCATGGAGCGGCGTGCAGATCAGATCGATTCCGTCGGGTTTCACCCGATGGTCGAAGATCGCCCGCGTGCGCGGGTTGTCGGCCATGGCGATGCTCAGTTGCAGATCCATGTCTTTCCTCATGATACCGGATTATCGAAGACGTATGCCGCGCGCCGATCTCCTACGAGCACACGGCTGTCATTTAAGGCTGGCAACGAGTGCCTGGGCTTCAGACAGAATGCGATCAAGGTGATCCTGGTCAATAAAGCTCTCGGCATAGATTTTGTAAACGTCTTCCGTGCCCGACGGCCGCGCGGCAAACCAGCCATTTTTCGCGGTCACCTTGAGCCCGCCGATGGGCTGCTGGTTTCCCGGGGCCTTGTCGGCCTTGGAAATAATGGGTTCGCCCGCGAGTTTCTCGGCAGCGATCGTCGATGGCTGAAGATTGTTGAGGGCTGTCCGCAATTCCGGCGAGAGCGGAGCGTCGATCCGCTTGTAATAAGAGGTTCCGAGACCCTCGGTGACATCGCCGTAGAATTCCGCCGGATCCTTGCCGGTATGCGCGGTCATTTCTGCGGCCAGCAGGCTGAGGGTGATCCCGTCCTTGTCCGTGGTCCACACCGTTCCGTCCTTTCGCAGAAAGGATGCGCCCGCGCTTTCCTCGCCTGCGAATCCCAATGAGCCATCCGCGAGTCCGGCGCTAAACCATTTGAACCCGACGGGCACCTCGAACAGCCTGCGTCCCAGCTTGTCCGTGATGCGATCGATCATCCCGCTGCTGACAACCGTCTTGCCCACGCCCGTCATCCCGGCCCATTCCGGACGGCTCGTAAACAGATAGGCAATGGATGCCGCGAGATAGCGGTTTGGATCCATCAGCCCCGCCGAAGGACACACAATTCCGTGGCGATCGGCGTCGGTATCATTGGCCACCGCGATATCGAACTTGTCGCGCATACTCACAAGGCTTGCCATCGCATAAGGCGATGAACAGTCCATCCTGACTTTGCCGTCCCAATCGACCGTCATGAAGCCAAACGTCGGATCGACGGTTTTATTGACGATGGTGGCGTGAATTTTATAGTGATCGATGATCGCGCCCCAGAAATCGAGAGCCGCACCGCCTAGCGGGTCAATGCCGATGTGGATGCCGCTGTCCCGGATCTTTGCCATGTCCAGAACCTGATCGAGATCGGTAACATAAGGGGTCACAAGGTCCTGTTCGTGGACACAGGCCGCCTTCAGGGCACTGGCAATCGGAATCCGCTTAACGCCTTTCAGGCCATCGACAAGAAACTGGTTGGCGCTTTTTTCGATTTGCTTCGTGACATCGACATCGGCCGGCCCGCCGTTCGGCGGATTGTACTTTATACCGCCGTCCTCCGGAGGGTTATGCGACGGCGACAGCACAAGACCGTCCGCCAACCCCTCCTTCCGTCCCTTGTTGTAAACAAGGATCGCGCGCGAAATGACCGGCGTCGGGATGGCGCGCCTTTTCTGGTCGATGACGATCTCGACAGCGTTGGCCGCAAAGACCTCCAATGCACTTAAGAAGGCTGGCTCCGACAACGCATGTGTATCGGCGCCGATGAATAGTGGCCCGTTAATACCCGCCTGTTTGCGGTAAAGGCAGATCGCCTGCGCAATGGCGCAGATGTGGGATTCGTTGAACGACGCCTTGAACGAAGAGCCGCGGTGACCCGAGGTGCCGAAACTGACCCGCTGTGACGTTATGCCGGGATCCGGCACGAACGAAAAATAGCTGGCGACCAGTCTGGAAACATCGAGACGCATTTCCGCTGGCAAAGGTTTGCCGGCCAATGCGTGTAGTGCAGCCGCCATGTCACCCCCATTAAGAATTAAATCGCGCTTGCGACGCGCGATGCTGAAAGCCACTCTCACCGAAAACAATTACGCTATCAAGGCGATTGCCCAGACGGCGCGTGTTCACGGGCCGGATTTGAAATGCCGGCGACCAGCAGAAGAATAACCCAGGGAACGGCAAAGCCACGCGTCAGGCTGCTCTCGAGCAAATTGTGCGCGCTGCAAAACAACGTCAGCGACAAAAGCAGAATGGCAACGTCCGCCCGCTGACTCCATGTTCGATCGATGGCGCGACACAAGGCCAGCAGGAATGCCAGGATCACGATGAAGCCTGCCGTGCCGGTTTCCAGCAGAACATCCACGTATCCGTTGTGGGACTGGTTAAGGCCGGACACGAAATTATCCGCCTTGAGATTGGGCGCGTCCGGGCCGATCGCCCAAAACGACTGATAACCCCACCCGAGCCACGGCCTCTGGTCATGAAAATTCAGAACATAGTTCCAGATGTAAGTCCGGCCGGTAAAGGTCGTGTCATTAAAGAGCAGCAGCGAAATATCTTCTGTCGAAAGTTGCATTCCTTCCACAACGGCGAAAAACAGTAGTCCCATGGCGGCGGCGATCACAGCCATCGCAATGAGAAAGGAGGTATGAAACATGCGCGAGAATACAAGAATGCCCGCAGCCAGGAGCGGACATATGATCGCGAGTCCCAGTGAGGTCTTCGACTGGCTGACAAACAGCAGCGCGCCGGACAGCAGGGCAATCAGCAGCGAGAAGATCTTGAAAGTGGCGCCGCGCGACAGAAGATAAGAAAAGGCAAAAATCAGCGAGAGCGCCGACACCGCCCCCAACGTATTCTTCTGCGCATAGATTCCCGCATAACCCAGCGGTCCGGCAGGGACTACAGGAAACAGGAGAACGTTGAGAAGGATTGCGAAGCCGAGAACCAGAAATGCCGCATTCACGACACGGACCTTATCGCGCACGAACATCGTGACACCGGTGAAAATCAACACGATCAAAATCTGCTGGAATGATCGTCTTACCGAAATATCCGGAGCCAAAGCCCAGGTCATGCTCAACAGGGTGAGCATCAGGTATGCGAGCAGGAAAATCAGCGATGCGCTGAAGACAGGCCTCGCTCCGCGAGATATCCGTTCAAACACCACATAGAGGCCGGCAGCAGCCAGAAATATCCAGATAAGCTGATTGCCGACGTTCGACTGCGAAAGCTGCTCTGCTTCGCTTACTTCCGTGGCAGTTGAGCCGAAGCCGCCAAACGCCAGCGCCCAGACGAATACGACGTACGCCAGTGCCGCGAACAACAGCATGATGCCCATGGATGGGGCACGCGTGGCTGAAAAGCTGGCAAGATCGCTTGGCGTAACGGAGGACGTCCCTAATTTCGCTTTCATGAACAGCCTTTATCACGACATCGTCTGCGCGGAATATTGTACCGCATTTGGAGCCATCACGTTGCAGCCTTACAATACGACAATGTCGAGGCACCTCGATCCATATCCGTCGCGCCCCATCATGGGCGTCAATATCGCCGTTGTGAGGCGGGATGAAGCGCTTCGCGCATATCGACAATGCCGTTTCGAACCATAATGAGCTTATGGTCGCCTTCGCCAATGCCAATCTCCTCAACATTGCAAGAACAACGCCAAATTTTCGCGACACACTGAATGAATTTTTGGTCCTCAATGACGGGATTGCGCTCGATCTCGCGAGCCGGGCGATCCATGGCCGCACGTTTCCCGACAACCTGAATGGAACTGACTTTATTCCGTCATTTTTCGTCAGCACGGTTCATCAACTTCGCGTGTTCATCTTGGGCGGCGCTCCCGGCATAGCGCAAACGAGCTTGCAGAAATTGGCTTTGACATATCCCCGTCACACATTCGTCGGCGCCCATTCGGGATTTGAAGGCGGATATTGTGCTGGTTGGCATGGGAAATCCGAAGCAGGAGCTGTGGCTGGCACAGTCATTTGCGCGACACCGGATGCAAGATTGGATTTGCTATCGGGGCCTTTATCGACTTCTCCGCCGGAAATGTCGTTAGAGCACCGCAGATTTTCAGGGCGCTACGCATTGAATGGCTGTTCCGGCTTGCGCTTGAGCCTCGGCGTTTGATGAGGCGTTACACAATAGACACGGGGCAGTTCCTGTTAGCCGCGCTTCGCGAGCGGCGGCAGAAGCGTATTCCGAGCTCTCCACACTATTGATTCTTATTGATTTGAATTTGGAAACCCGTCTTCAGTCATGTTCACCCATCTACGAGAAGATTATCGAAGCCACCGCGAAGGTGTTCTCGCGCAGGGATTTTGGGCGCTGAGCTTTTATCGCTTCGGTTATGCCCGCACACGCATACGCTCGCGCATCCTGCGGGTTCCGTGGGCGATCCTCTATGTATTTCTTTCGAAGGTATCACAGATCCTGTTTGGCATTCAGATCGGCATGAATGCGCAGATCGGGCGCAGGCTGATAATCGAGCATTTTGGGGGCATCATCATTCACAACAACGCCATCATCGGGGACGATGTTGTCGTGAGGCAAGGTGTCACCATCGGCAACCGGTCGCTCGACCGGCCGCTGGAAGCGCCCCGCATCGGAAATCGGGTGAATATCGGTGCCGGGGCAAAACTGCTCGGCCCAATCGTCATCGGTGACGACGTCAATATTGGCGCCAACGCGGTCGTTCTTTGCGATGTGCCTTCGGGCCACATCGCAGTCGGAGTACCGGCCGTTGTCAAACCCGGGCGAAGCCTTGTTTCGTAAACGCTCACCCCCTGCCACCCAAACACACTCACAGGCATCGCTGCTGTATGTTTGATCGAAGACAGTTTTTGGGACTAGGGTCCGCAGCTTTTGCCCAGGCAGCTTTTAGCAATGCATCGCTGGCTGTCGGTGGCGCGTTGCGTTACCCCGGCGTCAATCTGGCGGGCGGAGAATTCG
Source organism: Bradyrhizobiaceae bacterium (assembly GCA_947481685.1). Taxonomy (GTDB): domain Bacteria; phylum Pseudomonadota; class Alphaproteobacteria; order Rhizobiales; family Xanthobacteraceae; genus CANKHA01. The sequence continues at coordinate 14,475 of CANKHA010000014.1, read as the reverse complement.
GCAAGGGCGACCGGCTGAATTGGGATTACGTTTATCCATCGGAAAAACAGGTTGCCTATTACGCATCGCGCGGCTTCAAGCTTCTTCGCATTCCCGTCAAATCAAGCCGGCTGATCGCGAATGGCAAACCAAATTCAGCCGATGTCGATATTCTGAAATCCATCGTATCCGCCGCAGCCGCGCGACATATGACCGTCGTGATCGATCTGCATGAATACGCCCTGAAGCCCGACGGACAACCTTTGACAGCGGAGCCCGCCGACCTCGCATCGTTTCACCAAACCTGGAAGGTATTGGCAGCATCGTTCAGGCAGCAGCCTAATGTCTGGTTTGGCTTGATGAACGAGCCGAACAAGCAACTGCCCGACGTCTGGTTCAAGTTGGCCAACGCCGGCATCGCCGGCATCCGGGAAAGCGCGCCGCAGCATGTCATCACCGTCATGGGATCGCGATGGGGCACCGCAGATGGCTGGATAAAATCCGGTAACGCAAAAGCGAGCGAAGCTTTGCGCGATCCTTCCAATAAACTGATCATGGAAATGCACCAGTATGTCGATAATGCCGGAGGCAAGCCGGACCGCGCAGGTCCTGTCGCCGGCATGGGTGCAACCGCCCTGGAACAGGCCACCACATGGGCCCGGGCCAACAAACAGAAACTGTTCCTGGGTGAGTTCGGTGTGACGTCGGATCCGGCCTATCTCGAAGAAGGTCGCGCGATGCTACGTCAAATGTACGCCAACGCAGACGTCTGGATTGGATATGCCTATTGGGCAGGCGGATTGTGGTGGGCGGAAGGGCGCAGCACCTATGGCTTCAGCCTCGAGCCTGCGAATCTCGACGCGCCCAGTGACCGCGCACAACTGATGATGCTGCGGGAATTCATGTGATGGTTCGCAGTGTTCATACATCCCGGGGTTCCGACCGCCAAGTTGGAACGATTTTCGCATAACACCCGTATGACCGGATGCCGCAAGCGGGCAATCGCGCCGAAGACGGCTGAGAGAATTTGAGAGCGTACGGCAAAATGAATGGCTTGTTGTTTAAGGCTGCCCTGATTGCGACCGTCCCTTCCGCTGGGCTGCGGCCATTGCTCTATCGCAATGTTCTGGGATTTCAGGTGCCGTCGTCGTCATCCATTGGTTTTCTGACATTGATGGCCGTGCCGAGTGCCAAAATTGGCGAAGCTGTTTCCATTGGCCCACTGAATATTTTCAAAGGACCGATTGCGATCACCATCGGCTCGCACACACGCATCGGGCGCAAGAATCGTTTCTACGCATCATGGAAAATCGTGGATCCCCGCTTCGCAGAGCGGAACTATACCCCGCGGCTGCACATCGGCGAAAAGGCACTGATCCTCAACGAGCATTTTTTCGACATCTACGGCTCGGTATCGATCGGAGATGGAAGCTGGATTGCCGGCTACGGAAGCCAGTTCTGGACTCACGGATTGAGCGTGACCGATCGCGATATCGTCATCGGCGTGGAAAATTATCTCGGATCAGCCGTCCGGTTTGCCCCCGGAACGTCCATTGGGGATCGCAACATCGTGGCGCTTGGTTCGGTGGTGCTTTCAAAGATCGAAGCCAGCGACTCCCTGATCTCGGGCTTTCCGGCCAAGGCCATTCGCTCGATCGCCGAGGATCGCGCCGCCGGAAAATATCGCTTCTCGTTTGAAGATTGGTAGCCATGACCGAATTGCACCAATCTCCTGAAGTAGACACCGAGGCAGTGACCATCTGCATCGCCAGCATCGGACGGCCCTCGCTCATTCAGCTGCTGCGATCCCTTGAGACGATGCAGCAGCCCGTTCCCGTTCGCGTCATTATCGCAGACGACAGCACGGACGGTGCCGCGCAGCGGCTTGTCGAAGCATCGGCTCCATGGCAACTGCCGGTCGATATTTGTCAGGTCAACGCCCGCAATATTGCAACGGCACGCAACGCCTGTGTTGAGCGGGCACGGGGTCGCTTTGCCGGATTCCTGGACGACGATGAGTGGGTGGATGACGATTGGCTCATCCACATGAGAAACACAGCGATCCATCACAACGCAGACGCCGTGTTCGGAGCGGTGGACGCGGTTTATGCCCCAAGCACGCCGCCTTGGCTGGAAAAGGTTGGCCTCTTTCGAAAGCGGCCCGGCGACACCGGCGCACGGGTCAATACAGGGGCGACGTGCAATGCGCTGGTGCGCCTTGAAACCGTCCGCAGATTAAACCTGCGATTTGACGAGGGATATGGGCGCACGGGAGGTGAAGACACCGAATTCTTTCACAGGCTTGCCACTGCCGGCGGCGTTCTGGTCGCCTGCTCCGATGCGAAGGCCTATGAGGACGTTCCCGCGGCGCGCCTGGAAATTCAGCATATCCGCAAGCGCTACACGCGGGGGGGGCATACCTATGCACGGGTCATGCTGGCGCATCAGAGCTCTGCGCAGCGCGCTGCGTTCTACGCGGCAGCCCTCGTCAAAATGCTGGGCACGGGTGCGATATCGCTGATGGCGTGGCCGTTCCGGCGCGATCTCGGCCTGCTTTATGCAACGCGCTACTGGGGCCACATAGGAAAGCTGCTTTACGCAGCAGATCGGCCAAGCCCGCAACTTTACTGAGGCTCACAGAGACGCCTCCGATGCAGGATAAAATGACGCCAACAGTAAGAATTTCGGTAGCGGCGATCACATTCAAGCGCCCGCAGGGACTGGAGCGCCTGCTGTTCGAGCTTGAAAAGCAGGAACATCACTCTTCCCGCCCCTATGAACTCACCGCGATTGTGGTCGATAACGATCCCGCGGGTTCGGCGCGGCAGGTTGCCGAAAAATTCAAAGCGTCCCCGTCCATGAAACTCATCTATGTCCATGAGACGAGCCAGGGCATTCCGATTGCGCGCAATGCGGCGCTCGAAGCCGTACCGCCCGAAGACGATTTCATGTGCTTCATCGACGATGATGAGTGGCCCGCCACCAACTGGCTCGATGCCTTCCTGGAAGTGCGGGCGCGCGCCGGCGGAGACTGTTTCTATGGCCCGGTATCGCCGTGCTTTCCCGAGCAGCGCCCGGAATGGTTCGTCAAAAGCGGCTTTTTCGCCGCGTGGAAATTCCCCGATGCGGGCCAGCTGGATTTTGCGGCTTCGAACAATGTGATGATTTCCATGGCGTTTGTGCGAGGCAAGAAACTGCGTTTCGACAATCGGATGCGCTTCACCGGCGGATCCGACTATCTTTTCTTTCGCCAGGCCGTAGAGCACGGGATGATTGTGCGTTGGGCGGAGCAGGCTCTCGTTTATGAGGAGATTCCCCTGAACCGCATGACGTGGCCATGGATCCTGAAACGCCACTACAGGATCGGCAATACCTTCTCCATCAGCGAGAAGATCATCGGCAGTAAATACAACCTCGTGAAGCGCTTCCTCATCGGCTCTGCGCGTGTTGGGCTGGGCATCATCATGATGCCGGTACTCATTTTCTCGCCGGCCCTTGGGATGCGCGCCGTCGGTCATGTCTGTCGTGGCGCCGGCATGCTGGTCGGCCTGCTAGGGCACCGGCATGAGGAATACTCGCCGACGGCGCTTGCGCGCGAAGGCCGGGGCTAGGGCGACGCCGGTCAATCCGCCGGACGGTTTTTGTGCGGATGGCGGAAGATGGTCAGCCATGTGATCCCCGCCAGCAAGAGCTGGCTTATGCTGCGGGCGATCGTGACGCCGATCGCGCCTCCAAGAAAGGCGCCAGCCCAGCAGAGCGGCAGATACGTCACAATGGACAAAATGGTGATCCGCAGCCGCACACCGAGCAGACCGACGGAACGCAGCAGATCCGTGCCGGCGCCGGATAGAAGAATGATCGCCGGATAAGCCGCGAACCATTTGATGATTGGCACCGCGCCTTCGTAGGCTCGGCCCGATGATGTGTGGAATGGTCCATGCAAATGCAAACAGGCACACGCCGAGGAAAGCAGAGACCGCCAAACCGGGAAGAAGGATGCGATATCCAAAAGCAACTGCTGCGCGGGTATCGACCTTGGCGTGGCTGAAATAGCGCGTGTAAGTAGCCAGCAGCAGCGCCCTTATCGGAATAAACGCGCTATCGACCACGCGGAAAGCCGCCGTGTAAAGGCCGCCGGCCTCCGCTCCCAGCGTTTCCACGACGAGGGGCTTGTCAAGATCGCGCAAGGCCACGACGGAGGCGAACTCAAGCGCGTACTGCAATCCGTCCCGAAGATCGCCGGAATAGAAAGTGAAGCGCGGCGCGCCCAGCTCCCAGAGCACAAGCGCCATCGCAAAAGCAGCGCCAACCCCAAGACTGGCGAAATACCATCCCGACCAGGCCTCAAGCGTGAGCGGCGACGAGAGCGTCCATGCGAGGGCAGCACCCGCCAGCTTAACGGAGGAGACGGTAATATTGATGACGAATTGCCGTCCCGCAACCTCGTGCGCCATGAAACAGGCGTTCGCCAGATAGGTCAGCTTGGTGAAAAGCGTCTCGCTCATGACGAACAGGACAACCGCCCACCACGCGATGCCTCCGGTGTTCATGAACTGGAGGACGAGAAAGCAGATTGCGGAAACCGGGACGATCGAGCAGGCGATGCAGATGAGGGTGTGTCCGAAGGCATCGGGAAACGCGGCCGGCTCCCCTGCCGCCCGCCGCACCAGAACCTGCTCGCTGCCAAGGCCCGAAAACACAGCGGCAAGAATTGAAATGGCCGATATGCTTGCGAATATGCCGTAGCCCGCCGCTCCGAGAGAGCGCGAAATGATGGCGAAATATCCCAGCTGCACAACGATCCGCAGGCCGTAATCCAGCGAATAGAAAAAATAATTCTCCGTGATTTTGGACTTCAGGATTGTCCTGAGGCGGGCGCGATTCATGCCAGCAACCTGCCGATAATAAAGAGAGTCATCCGGCAACCGGTCTGCGGCGCTCGGTCATCTGTCTCAGATGGCGCATCCACCGGTGTCGCCTTGTGTTGGCTCGGCGCTGTTCCGACCAGTCGATCATACTGTCATGCACATCATAACGTCCCCGCTGCTCTTCGGGAACGCGGCCTTCCTCAATATCTTTAATAAGCTGTGGTAACTCCCGATAGAACACTTCCGACCGGTACGGTGGATGCAGCGACCACATACCCTGCCCGCCTCCAAGCAAGTCCATGCGTGACAGATTGTGCGCCTGCATGTTGCGTGACAACACCGTCTCCGCTTCCAGTGCGCGGGGTGGATTGCCCATGATTATCGCCCGCATCTGTTGCGTCAGACTCGGCGCCGTGAGTGTCAGCATCCCGAGGCGCTCGCGCAGCAACGGCATGCTCATCAAAAATATACGCGTGCTCACGGTAGGAAAAAGGTAGGCATCGGAAAGGTCAGGATCCCGCTTCACCTCTCCGCTCGTCCAGCCACGTTGCCTCAAAAGAATATGATCGTGCCGTGGTGGTCCGGATAACGGCGCAACGAAAAGCAGTTCGGGGCGCTGTTCGAACAGCGCGATCGCCTCTGCGATCCAGTGTGGGCTACCGCCTCCGTAAAGCATATCGCTGTCCATGTGCAGCACATGGTCGGCTTTGGCAGCCCACAAACCATAAAAATAGGAATAGAACGGCCCGCCATCCCAAGCCTTGTCCGGAATGTCGCCGGACAGGAAAAAACTTTGCGAGACCTTGTGCCGGGCCTCCGGCGCATAATCGACGTGCGCAACCTCGATGGGATGATCACGCCCGATATCATGCAGGATGGCGTTGATATTTTTGAGATTCTGGTCAAATTCATTGTTGCGATACCGGCCGGCACGACTGCGATGGAGATCGAGCGCAATCAGAACGCGATCGACCTGGCTCCCCCACATGCGAATCTGATGCGGCAACGTATGCACGACGTGCCGCGCATCGTTCGGATGCATGTTGATCTGCAAGACGATTTTATTGCGCACATCGGTCATTAGGGGATTCTTGTTGTCGCAGGCGCCAGGGCGCGGGATCAGTTTTCACGATAGCGAATGAAAATATCGCCATACGCATAGTCCGGATTGCTACCGAGCGACGAGAACTTCATCCCGAAGTCGTTTCTCGCAACCCATTCCGGCCAGGCAAAGCTGTAATGACAGAAAGGTATGACATTGATCTGCAGCGGACCTTGCTGTTCCAGTAAATCGAGGCACGCATTTGTCACGGCCATATTTTTTGCATCGCCATGATATTCGAGCGAAAGCATGTTGATTTTCCTGTTCAGCCCTTTAAGAACATTGAACTCAAATCCCTCGACATCGATCTTGCAATATTTTGGAAGGCCAAACCTCGCGATGAGATCGTCCAGGGTCGTCACCGGTACGGTGATCTTCCCCTTGACCTTGCCCGCGCTCCAGTCGTGCACCATGGATGTGGTGCCGACCTGGTCGTGCAGATAAAGATCGAGCTGGCCGGGCTGGTCTGCCAGGCCGGCTTCCACACACGTCAAATTCTTGTCGCCCGCAAGCCTCGCCTGCAATTCACGCATGGCAGCCGGTTGCGGATCAACAGCGACAACACGCGCACCCAGCGCCAGCAATACCGATGAGATGTCGCCGATATTGGATCCTACGTCGAAACAGAGATCGCCGGGGTTCACCAACTTGCGATAGAATTCACGCCGCTGCTCGAATTCCTTCAGGCGCGAACGATCGACAATATGATCCTGGACCCAGCGGAGCGTTTTATAACCGCCATACTCTGCCGATAGATTCTTGACCCTGTTCGCGAGATTCATAGCCATTCGCCCCATCTCATTCCGACATTGCGATGCAAGTCATGTTCCATGTGCAATTCGCAATAAACCCGACACAAATGCACTTTTGCGGCCAAAATCAGCGGAAATCGTGTCAGATGTTTACGTCAATTCATTGACGCCCAATGACCCTGCGGAATGCCTCTCGCAAAATAGTGATTGTCAATTAAGATGCACAAACGATGCCCATTTACCGCCTAACTTTGCGGCGACGACGGAATGGAAAAAGAAAAAAAGGTCGCCGTATATAACGATTGATGATGCACCATTGTGTAAGCCGCTTCAGCCGAAGCCGGCACAATAGATAGAGACGGACAAGCTGATGCGCGTTGCGATGATAGGCAGTGGTTATGTGGGCCTGGTATCGGGAGCCTGCTTTGCCGACTTCGGTCACCATGTGACATGCGTCGACAAGGACGAAAGCAAGATCGCGGCGCTTAAGCGCGGCGAGACTCCCATCTACGAACCGGGACTTACCGACCTCATTGCCAGCAACGTCGCGCAGGGGCGGCTATCCTTTACCACCGATCTCAAGCCGGCCGTCGCGGAGGCCGATGCCGTGTTTATTGCCGTGGGCACGCCATCACGCCGCGGCGATGGCCACGCCGACCTCTCTTATGTCTATGCCGCAGCGGCTGAAATCGCGCAGGCCATTTCAGGATTCACGGTGATCGTGACAAAATCGACGGTGCCCGTAGGTACCGGTGACGAAGTGGAACGCATCATTCGCAATGAGAAGCCCGATGCCGAGTTCGCGGTGGTATCCAATCCCGAATTTCTGCGGGAAGGCGCCGCGATTCAGGATTTCAAGCATCCTGACCGCATCGTCGTCGGCACAACCGATGCGCACGCCAAAGATGTCATGAACGAGCTGTACCGGCCGCTCTATCTCAACGCTTCTCCGATCCTCTATACCGGCCGGCGGACCGCCGAGTTGATCAAGTATGCCGCCAATTGCTTCCTGGCGACGAAGATCACCTTCATCAACGAAATTTCGGATCTCGCGGAAAAGGTCGGAGCCGATGTGCAGGAAATTGCCCGGGGTATCGGCCTCGATAACCGCATCGGCTCAAAGTTCCTGCATGCAGGCCCGGGATTTGGAGGCTCCTGCTTCCCGAAAGACCTCGTCGCTCTGGTCAAGACCGCGCAGGATAATGCCGTCCCGCTTCGTATCATCGAAACCGTGGTTGCCGTAAACGATCAGCGCAAGCGCGCCATGGCGCGCAAGGTTGCCATCGCACTCGATGGCGAGATCCGCGACAAGACGATCTCCGTCCTCGGGCTCACCTTCAAGCCCAACACCGATGACATGCGGGAAGCCCCATCCATCCCGCTGATTACGGCATTGCAGGACATGGGCGCCAAGGTGCGCGTCTACGATCCAGTCGGCATGGAACAGGCCAAGAAGGTGATCGAGAACGTCACTTATTGTGAAAATGCCTATGACTGCGCCACGGGTGGCGATGCGCTGGTTCTGGTTACCGAATGGGAACAGTTCCGCGCCCTGGATTTGCGACGTCTCAAGAATGCGATGGCGCAGCCCATCGTCGTAGACCTGCGCAACGCTTATAATGCCGCGCAGATGAAGCAAGCCGGCTTTGCCTATCATGGCATCGGCAGAAACAACCTGACGTAACCACGCTGGCTAGCGCCAGGGCCGCGGATCCAGAGGCGGAATGCCCGGAACTTCGACATTCACGCCCGCGCGATAAAGTGCGCGCGAGAAATCCCTGCGGATATCGTCTGGAAGGCTCGCCAGCTTTGGCAGGATAAAATCGCGGGCCGACACATCAAGCCCGCGCATCGTTCGCACCGCATCGGGATAGGCACGCCGCGTTGCCAAAAGGCCAACAAACTCGTTGGCTGCCATTGTTGCCAGATCGTGGGGTAATTTTGAGAAAGCGGCCATCGCCAACCGGTTCCTCTTGAGCGCCACCCAGGCTTCGTTTGGCCCCGTTTGATACGACATCCTGAGATAATCGAAATGACGCGGGTTAAGTCCGTTCTGCGTCATGTCTGTCCAGTACAGGACAAGCCAGAGATAAGGATCGGCAGGAGCGCAACGCAGCGAACGAACGATCGACTTTCGCAAGACGATACGATTGTCGTCGATCGATTTGCGTGCTGCGGCTGAAACCGCGCTCTCCAGTTCCCGCAGGCGGATGATGGCAACGGCACGCTGCGCGTTCGGCTGGCAGTCCTCAGCAGCTTCTATGGATGCCATAGCCGGCTGCAGAACGTCCAGCGCGCCCGCCTTAAACGCTTCGCCATAGATGACACGCTTCGCGATCCGCTCAACCGGGCCAACCTGCCTGCTGATGCCTAATGAAAAGATCCCCCACGAGACCGCGGCAAGCGCGAAAGCAATGATAACGATACGCGCGATCATCGCAGCGACAATGGCCCGTCTAGTCGACGTAGCCATAGCGACCGTAATGGCGATTATAATAGTAATTGCCGGTGTATCCCTGATACCGGCTGAACTACTGCATGTTTGCCTTGTTCAGTACGACACCAAGTGTCTGGTCGTAAACACCACTGGCCGACATCAGCGCATGCTGCGCCACGTCGATTTTTGTCCCGCCCCATTCCACAACAAACAGATAAAAATCAATCAGATGGGCCGTCGCTCGCACGTCTACGACGGGTGCGAGCGGAGGGAAATCGACAATGACGTAATCAAAGTGCTGCCGCAAAACATCGAAGAGATTCTTCATCTGCTCCGAAGGCAGGATCTCGCTGCTGTTCGCCATCCGGGTCTTCATCACAATCGGAATGAAGGCCAGATTGGTGACAGGATCTCTCCGCAGCACCTGATCCATGGTCGCAGTTCCTGCCAATACCTCAAGAATACCGACCTTCGCATCTGGCGCCAGAATGCGCGACAGGGATGGGTTCCGCAGGTCGCAGTCTACGAGAATCGTCCGGGCCCCGCTCATCGCCGTCAGTTGCGCAAGATTAGTTGCAACCGTCGATTTGCCTTCATTGGGCAGCGACGAGCAAATGCCGATTACCCTGTTGGTCTTTCCGGTCTTGTTGGACGCGAGATCAATGGCAACCTTGATGGCCCGCACGGACTCCGCGAACCGCGAGAACGGCGACTTTGTCGCATAGGATAGCGCGCTGTCGCCGCTGGCGGACTCGACGTTGTCGCCGGCCTTGTTCCCGACACGGCGGCCGATAGCGAAAGGCTTAGCGGCTTCGCCGTTGATGGCGGGAAGGATCGACAGGCAATCGAGCTTGAGCATCTTCTCGACCTGATCGCCGGTGCGGAAGACGCGGTCCAGTTGATCGCGGAAAAAGCCAACACCGGCGCCCAGCATGATCCCTCCGGCAGCGCCGATGATCAGAATCAACAACGACCGCGGATGGCTCTTGCGCAACGGGCGGGTTGCCGGGGAAATCGAGCGCGCTTCCGTAATCGGGAACGACTGTTGCTGGACCGACTCCATATATCGCTGGAGGAAGTTGTCGTGCAGCGCCCGATAGGTCTGGGCCGAACTTTCCAGGTCGCGCAAGACCAGCTGGGCCTGGCTGGTCGTTTGCGACTGGGTAATCGCGCTCGACATGCTCTGCTGGATGCTTTCTTCCCGCACCCTGGCTATTTCATAATCGCTACGATAGGTCTGTGCGATCCGTTTCAGCTCATCGACGATTGCGCGCTTGGTCTGCTGCATCTGATTGCGCATATTCACGGCAGCCAGATGATTGGGGCCATAGCGCGATGACCAGTCCGCCTCCTTCGACGCATAATCGAGGTATTGCTGACGCAGCTTGGTGATCACGTCGCTCTTGAGCGTGTCCGCAACTGTCGCGTCCGGAATTTCAGCGCGAATGATATCGTCGATCGCGAACTGATCGAGGAATTTGTGCACGACCTGCGTGACCGCAACATATCGTTGCGGCTCGGTTCTGCCGTGACGGGGATCGAGGTTAACGAAGCCGGAAAGGTGGTCACCAGGCTCGCCAACGGCCGCAGCATTACCGCCGAAATGCTGTTGTTCGCAGCCGGCCGCGAGGGTGCAACCGACGACCTCAATCTCGCAGCCGCGGGCCTCGAAGCCGACAAGCGGGGGCGCATCGTTGTCGAGCCCAAGACGATGCAGACCTCCGTGCCGCACATCTACGCTGCCGGCGATGTCATCGGATTTCCCAGTCTGGCATCGACGTCCATGGAACAGGGCCGCGTTGCGGCCTGCCACGCCTTCGACATGGCGCCCCATCCGCCGCCGGAATTCTTTCCCTACGGCATCTATTCGGTGCCGGAAATTTCGACGGTCGGGATGAGCGAGGAGGAAGTCCGCAAGCGCGACATTCCTTACGAATGCGGAATCGCGCGTTTCCGCGAAACCTCGCGCGACCAGATCATGGGCCTGAGCAGCGGCATGATGAAAATGATTTTCTCGACCAAGACGCGGCGTCTGCTCGGCGTCCACATCGTGGGCGAAGGCGCGACGGAGCTGATCCACATCGGTCAGGCTGTGCTCAATCTCAAAGGCACCATCGATTATTTTATCGAAAATACCTTCAACTATCCGACGCTGGCGGAGGCCTACAAGATCGCCGGGCTCGACGCCTGGAACCGGATGGCCAGCGCGTGATAGTGCGCTGCTGACGGTAGCCAAGCAGCCTCCGGCATGCGTGGCCGGTCGCTCGTCGTGTTCACGACAACCGCGCCGCGACAGCCGAGAGCTGGTCGATCGTCGTCCCCCAGCCGTCCTGAAATCCCATCTCTTCGTGTTTCCTGGAGTCGGCTGCATTCCTGTGCATCACGCGTGCGGCATAGCGTGTGCCGTTGCCTTCCGGGGTCAGCGTCATGATCGCGGTCAACGCAAGCCACGGCTCCGCAGGACGCCAGCCTTCGGCCAAAACCGTTGTGAACACCAAACGCTCCTTGGGGACGACGTCGAGAAAACAGCCTTCAACATGGGGTCGATAGTCACCAGCGTTTTCGCGCATCAGCGTTTCGAAGCCTCCACCCGGCCGAAGATCCAGCTTGATCGCCTTGCATTCGATGGGCGCGGGTATCCACCATTTCTCAAAATGCTCGCGCATGCTCCAGGCTTTCCAGACCGCCGACGGCGGCGCGTTTATGAATCTGGAAATCTCAAGATCCGAATGTTCAGCGGTCATTGTCTTCACTCCGAGACATTTCGTTTTCGACATAGGTGGCAAGCCGATCGATTCTGGATTCCCAAAGCTTCCGTTGCTCGGAAAGCCAAGATTCCGCCACCGCCATTTGTTTCGCGTTGATTTGACAGGTGCGGACGCGGCCGGCTTTTTCTGATCGGATCAAGTCGCTCTCTTCAAGCACCCGCAGATGTTTCATGAACGATGGCAGCCCCATTTCGAATGGTGCAGCCAGTTCTTTGACGGGTGCTGGCCCGCGCATGAGGCGATTGAGGACGGCACGCCGGGTCGGGTCTGAAAGAGCGTGAAAGGTGGTATCCAGCGCGGTCGGATAGTTTTCCATATGGAAGACTATATCATAAGTTTTCTAGTTGGCAAACTATTGTCGGGCTGGTTTGCGGGCCAGTTACCGGTGGCCTCAGCTGTGTAGCCCCGGAGCCTCGTGGCCGGTGCGCGCCACATATTCCGTATAGCCGCCGCCGTATTGGTGAATGCCATCGGGCGTCAGTTCCAGCACGCGGTTGGACAGCGCGGCCAGGAAGTGCCGGTCGTGGGAGACGAACAGCATGGTGCCTTCGTATTCCGACAGCGCCGTGATGAGCATTTCCTTCGTCGCCATGTCGAGATGGTTCGTCGGCTCATCGAGCACCAGGAAATTTGGCGGGTCGTAGAGCATCTTCGCCATCACCAGGCGCGCCTTCTCACCGCCCGACAGCACCCGGCATCTCTTCTCCACGTCGTCGCCCGAAAATCCGAAGCAGCCCGCCAGCGCGCGCAGCGAGCCCTGCCCCGCTTGCGGGAATGAATCCTCCAGCCACTGGAACACCGTGCTCTCGCCGTCCAGCAAATCCATGGCGTGCTGCGCGAAGTAACCCATCTTCACGCTGCTCCCCAATGCCACCGTGCCATCGTCCGGCTCCGTGGAGCCGGCGATCAGTTTCAGCAGCGTGGATTTGCCTGCGCCGTTGATGCCCATGACGCACCAGCGCTCCCGGCGGCGCACCTGAAAATCCAGTCCCTCGTAAATGGTGCGATTGCCGTAGCCTTTGTGCACGTTCTTAAGGCTTGCCACGTCCTCGCCCGAGCGCGGCGCCGGCGGGAAATCAAACGACACCGATTGCCGGCGCTTGGGTGGCTCGACCCGTTCGATCTTGTCCAATTTTTTCACACGGCTCTGCACCTGCGCCGCGTGCGATGCGCGCGCCTTGAAACGCTCGATAAACTGGATTTCCTTCGCGAGCATGGCCTGCTGCCGGTCGAACTGCGCCTGCTGCTGCTTCTCGTTCTGCGCGCGCTGCTGTTCGTAGAATTCGTAGTTGCCGGAATAAGCCGTCAGCGTGCCGCCATCGATCTCCACCACCTTGGTGACGATGCGGTTCATGAACTCGCGGTCATGCGAGGTCATCAGCAGCAAGCCCTCATAACCCTTGAGGAATTGCTCCAGCCAGATGAGACTCTCCAAATCCAGATGATTGCTCGGTTCGTCGAGCAACATGGCGTCTGGCCGCATGATGAGAATGCGCGCCAGCGCCACGCGCATCTTCCAGCCGCCCGAGAGCGCGCCAACGTCGCCGTCCATCATTTCCTGGCTGAAGCTCAGGCCTGCGAGGATTTCGCGCGCGCGGCCCTCGAGTTCGTAACCGCCCAGCTCTTCGAAGCGCGCCTGCACCTCGCCATAGCGCTCGATGATGGTTTCCATGTCGTCCGCGCGCTCCGGATCGGCCATGACATCCTCGAGTTCCTTCAGTTCGGCCGCCACGGTGCTCACCGGCCCGGCACCGTCCATCACCTCGGCCACGGCGCTGCGGCCCGACATCTCGCCCACGTCCTGGCTGAAATAGCCGATGGTCACGCCCCGATCGACGGCCACCTGGCCCTCGTCCGGAAGCTCTTGGCCGGTGATCATCCGGAACAGCGTCGTTTTGCCGGAACCGTTGGGACCGACGAGACCGACCTTTTCCCCTTTTTGGAGCGCGGCGGACGCCTCGATAAATACGATCTGATGGCCATTTTGCTTGCTGATATTGTCGAGTCTGATCATGTCCGTCCGGAAGCTGGAAGATGTTGGCGTCCTTATGCCACGTCACGCGTCCAACGGAAGGGGTTTCCGAACGCGGTGCTCAGAATCCACGCTATTGGGCGTTTCCGAAGACCGCAGCCCCGCGTTCTAGTTCACGGGGACGACAGTTTGAAATTGGATAAAGCGTTCACGTTCGCCTCCAGGCGCGAGAACCGTACCAAGCCATAAAGTCAAAAAGTACTTCGTTGTCACAGGGGGCCAGACTTGAAGAGAATTAGTCGCACTGTCGAAATCCTGCAGGAAAGGATAGAGTGAGGATTCCTCGAAGTCGCCTCTTGTGTTCCACGAAAGAAGTGTCGATTGGCCAAAGGGCACTCCCCCAGGAGATGAGGTTAAACCACATCCCGTGGAAGGCACTTCTATCGTGAAGAGCTGGTCCCGGTTGTCTGAACAGATTCTCCGCGTCGATAAGTGGAGCGTCTGCCGGGGTTAGGCTGCCAAGCGGATTGGCAGCGGGTTGAAGTAGGCTTGATCGGGTGTGGCGTCGTCAAGGCTCGAATGCGGCCGGCGGCGGTT
>CANKHA010000013.1 GCA_947481685.1 Bradyrhizobiaceae bacterium | reverse complement strand
GCAAGCGCCACCTTAGCCTTGAAGCCCGGTGTGTGGTTCCGGCGCGGTCGTCTGCTCATGGTCTCTCCTGATTCGCAGGCAACAGCGTGCCCGCCGTCAGGCAGAAACTCCACTTAGCGTCCTGTGCAGATTTGCGGGACCGGCTCTCAACATCGTCAGCGACGCAGATACTGGCGACTCCTTCAAATACAAAGGTGCTAGCGTCATCCGCGCGGGCCTAAACTATAAATTCAACTGGGGCGGCTTCTAAACAGTTATTGACGCGAATTACAAAAGGCCCCGAAAAGCTCGGGGCCTTTTTTCGTTCCGCCCTCACCTGAAGTCAGGGTGGAAAATCCGGACACCTCGCTGATGAGCAGCAACAAGTTCCAGCGCATTAGCGGCTGGGCCAGGCCTTCTAAAGCGTCTTGCCGCGGATATAGAGGCCGGCCGCGGTCTGGCTACCTGTTACATTTCCGTTTCCATTAAAATGATCACGGATCACTCGATAAATTGTTAAAACGGGGCGGTATAGTTTTTCGCGCGGGGAAACAGAGGGCTGACAAATGAGTTCGGTAAAACGTTTTCTGTGCGATGAATCCGGAGCTACTGCTATCGAGTACGGTCTTATTGCTGCAGGTATCGCGGTCGCGATCATCGCAGCGGTGCAGGCTTTGGGTACGGCCTTGAGCACTACGTTTGGCTCAGTTCAAACGGCTCTGAAATAGCCGTTCACCGAGAAGCAGGCTAGGCGCTTAAAAGCTGGGACACCTCCCGGCTTTTTTGTTTTCGCAATGACTTTCCAGGCAGGAACCATAGTCAGCGAGAGTCCCAAGTTTACCGAACCTCCTTGCGGCTCAACAAGGCGGTTTTAGGGAGATAGAGGGAACCAATTCCTTCCTGTATAATTATATGATTACCTGTGGAGTGGCCGCGCTATGTCCCCCAAGGCTGTGGCGTGGTCAGGGCTGTCGTCGTTCGCGACGGCAGCCCACTCTTTTATCTTCGGAGGGCCAACTATAGTGGAGCGAATCGATATCCACGGCGCGGAAGATATTGCGCACTGGTGTCGTACCTTCGGATGTTCTGAATCCGAATTGAAAGAAGCCGTTATTATCGTTGGCGACGTCCCTGAACGCGTCGACCTTTTTTTGCAACAGAAGGGTCAGAAACGCAGTGCCAAGTAAGCGGTCCTAATCTAAAAGGCTATCGCCAGTTTGTAAAATGACTTTTGATTTTTGTTAGGAGTATTAAGGGGGCCGATGCCGCAATCAGACAATCCAAACAATGTTGTCGGCTTTCCATCGCATCTGACGGATGCTCCGCGCTGTTCCCAGTGCGATACTAAAATGGCGCTGCAACGGTTAGAGCCTCACGCTGCGGACCCGACAAGGGACGTCCATACCCACGCATGCGACTCCTGCGGCTTGGTGGATCGCGTCGAGGTCGTGAGGAAGTAGCGCTGGAGTGGTGGTGACATTGAAGCGAGGCGACCGCATGCGGGACGATACAAGCGCCTCCCTCCCGTCGCCCGCGGCAGTGGCCACACCGCTCAGGCGATTTGAACTAGGCCGTAGCCTAGTCACGATCAGATAAAGCATGATCCATCTTAGGAAGGGAACGACACGTGCAGCCTTAGTGACGAAACGTTATGCGTTTAAGGTCGCTATGCACCGCCACGGCATGCGCTGCAATCGTGCTGAAGCTGACCTCTATCGGGCCGTTTCCAGCAACCGTAAGGGTATGCTTTGTCCCGTTCTTTGGTGCGCGACGAGTGGAGTGTTGCTGATCGCTCGCGCTGCCCTGCCAATTACGGAACAACATGCCGCTCACTTGCGAGCGACCCGAGGCATTTTTTGGGTTTGTGATCGCCTATGGCCTGCACTCTTGCGTACTCGAAAGATTTAGCTGAAAAGATCCCCACTACGATGCCGTTTAGAGCGGTTGCGGGAGGATTTATGCTCAAGGTGACTTCGTTCGCATCGACGATCGTATCAACGATTCTTGGCGCCGTTCTGGTGGCGGGTTGCCTCGTTATGCCTGCCGCGGCGCAGGATCAGCTTCCCGCAAATCTCGCCAACGATCCGGTCGCCAAGGCGCTGGGCCCTGCCGTCATCAATGCGGCCATCAAGGAGGGCGCGGTCAATCTCTATTCCGGCACGACCACCCGCGACTTCCTGCAGGCGGGTGGGCAGGCCGACTTCGAGAAGCGCTTCGGCATCAAGCTCAAGCCGCTGACAACGGAACTGCGCAAGCTGGTCGACCGCATCCGTACCGAGATTTCCGTTGGCCGGGTCGTCGCGGACATCTTCGAGGGCAACGACCAGTACATGCTGGAGCTGTACAAGCTCAATGCGCTCGCGAAATGGAAGCCGCCGGCGCCGGATCTTGACCGCATTAACAAGGAATCGTTCGTCATCGAGCCGCAAGGCTATTGGTGGCCGACGCATGTCAGCGCGCAGGGGCTCGTGGTCAACCCGAACCTCGTCGATCCAAAAGAAATCACGTCCTACTGGGATGTCATCAATCCGAAGTTCAAGGGCAAGGTAGCGATTCGCGATCCGCGTTCGTCCGGTGGCGGCGCCTGGCACATGCTCGGCATCCAGAACACGCCGGGGCTCGGCGCGGACTATATTGTGAAGCTCAAATCCACCGTTGCGCCGTTCATCCTCAACGGCGGTTCCAATATCATTCGCGACTCCGTGGTGCGCGGACAGTTTGCTATCGGGTTTTCCGGCCGCGGCGACTTCTTCCAGGACCTGCCCAAGGGCGCGCCGCTGGTGTTTGTCGTACCAAAAGAAGGGCTGGCCTGGACGCCGTCGTCGATCGCGCTGCTCAACGGCGCGCCGAATACCAACGCCGCCAAGGTTTTCATGACCTGGCTTTACGAGATCAAGCAGATGCAGTTGTGGACCGACCAGGGCCGGCCGATACCGCATCCTGATATTAAATCGCCGATCCCCGAAATGAGTCTCGCCGGGGTGAAGCTGATGCCGCGCATTCCCGACGAGCAGCTCGACCAGCCGAACTTCTTCTTCAAAGAGATGGAGAAGGTGTTCGGCATCCGCTGACGCCGAGGAATCACCATTGCCCGATATCGCGCTCGACAATCTCTCCAAGAGCTTCGGAACTTTCGTAGCCGTTGACGGTGCGACGCTCACCGCCGCCGATGGCGAGCTGTTGACGCTGCTCGGTCCATCCGGCTGCGGCAAAACCACGACGTTGCGGATGATCGCGGGCCTTGAGGAGCCAAGCGGCGGCAGCATCCGCATCGGCGAGCGCATGGTCTATGACCGGGCGCACGGCATCGACGTTCCGGCGGAGGTGCGCGGGCTGGGCATGGTGTTCCAGTCTTACGCGATCTGGCCGCACATGACGGTGGCGGAGAACATCGCCTATCCCTTGCGCATGCGTCGTGTGGGGCGAGCCCAGCGTCGCGAACTCGTCGACAAGGTGCTCGATCTCGTCGGTCTCAGCGGCCTTGGCGACAAGCCATCGACCTTGTTGTCGGGCGGGCAGCAGCAACGCGTTGCACTGGCGCGGGCGCTGGTGTTCGAGCCCGCACTGTTGTTGCTGGACGAGCCGTTATCCAACCTCGACGCCAAGCTGCGCGAGCAGATGCGTTTCGAACTGCGCATCATGCAGCAGCGGATCGGCCTGACTGCGGTGTATGTGACGCACGATCAGGAAGAGGCGCTGACGCTGTCCGATCGTCTTGTGGTGATGAACCACGGCGAGATCGAGCAGATCGGCACGCCGACCGAGGTCTATGAACATCCCGCGACGCGTTTCGTTGCGCAGTTCATTGGCAAGGGCAACATGATCGACGTCGCCAGCGGCGTCGACTGGCAGCCGTCGGGCGCACGGCTGACGCTGCATTCGGGCGGCGAGGCGAGGGAAGTGCAAATTCCTGCAAGCTCGATCCGTACCGAACCTGCGCGCAAGACAAAGGCGGCAGCGAACGCTGACCTTTCGCCGGCGGCGAGCCTGTTCGTGCGTCCCGAGAAGATCGAGATCGGCAGCGGCGAAAGAGCTGGCGCACGCTCCGCGCATGCTGTGCATTTGGCCGGCCGCGTGCTCGGGCGCGCCTATGTCGGCAATCGCGCGGAGTATCTGGTGGCGATCAACGATGCGACATCGCTGAAGGTCGAGTCATCGACGGATGTCACGGTCGGTCCGGGCGCCGAGGTGATGCTGTCGATTGCTCCGGAGGATATGGTCCTCTACCGGCCGAGCCCGCAATGAGCGTTCAGGTGGGGATAGCGACAACGCTAGGCGAGGGCGAGGTTGCCGGGAGAGCCACTCGCATCGGCGTGCTTCGAACCCCGTGGATCGCGCGGCTCGGCATTCCGCCGGTGGTGTTCTATCTGCTGCTGGCCGTTCTCCTCATCGTGTTGGTGTTTTATCCCTTCGCGGTGCTGCTGACGTCGAGCTTCTTCACCGGACAGCCGGGCCGGCTTGGCAACTTCACACTGGCGAACTACGCGGTCTGGCTTGGTTCCTGGGACCTTTTGCCGATCATGCTCAACAGCGTGATCTTCGCCACGGCACGATTGGCAATCGCGTTGTTCTTCGCGCTGTTGTTTGCATGGGCGGTGGCGCGCACCGATGTGCCGTTTGCGGGCCTGATGGGCTGGATGATTCCGATCCCGTTCTTCATTCCCGACCTGTTGACGGGATTCGGCTGGCTGATGCTCGGCAATCCGCAGAATGGGGTGATCAATCAACTTGCGACGCAGTTCTTCGGCATCCAGGGGCCGGTGATCAATCTCTACGGCTGGGGCGGGCTTATCTTCCATTCGGCATTGGGCTCGATCTCCTTCATCTTCCTGATGCTGGTCGGCTTCTTCAAGCAGATGGATGCGTCCTATGAGGAGGCCGCGATCACTCTTGGTGCGAGCAAACTCAAGGTGATGATGACGATCACTTTCCCTATGCTTGCGCCGGCAATCCTGAGCATTTCTTTGCTGGTTTTCATTCACGGGCTGGAATCGTTCGAGAACCCGCTGCTGTTCGGCAATCCGGGTGGGGTCTATGTCTTCGCCAACGAGATTTACCGGATGCTGTCCTACCGGCATCCGCCGGAATATGGCGCGGCGACCGCGCTTTCGGTGATCCTGATCGTGGTGACCTTTGCGTTGCTCGTCGTGCAGTGGCGCAAGCTTGGTGGCCGCCGTTTCACCGTCGTGACCGGCAAGGGCTACCGGCCGACGCGGCTTCGGCTCCCCGGCGTTTTACGTTGGAGCATCTTCGCCCTGTTTGTGATCTATTTTCTGCTCGCGGTTGTAATCCCGATTGCGCAGATCGTGTTCAACTCGTTCTTCGAAATCTTCGGTCTCTATGGCTGGCAATACGTGACGCTAAAGAACTGGTCGAACGTCATCAATAACGGACGCGCGCTGAACGGTTTCAAGAATACAATCATATACGCCACCATTGCCGCTTCCGCCGTCGTCGTGATCGGCGGCCTCGTCGGCTATATCCGGGTGCGCACGCGTCACTGGCTCGGCTACGCGCTCGAACTGATGGCCTGGGCGCCATGGACGTTGCCAGGGGTGGTGATGGGCCTCGCGCTGTTGTGGGCCTGGGCCCTGCCGCCGCAGCCGTTCAACCTCTACGGCACCGCGCTGGTCATCATCATTGGCTTCATCGTCAAAGGCCTGCCGTTAGGCGCGGCGACCATGCAGTCTGCGATTCATCAGATCAGCCCGGAACTCGAGGAATCCTCCCGGGTGCATGGCGGTTCATGGTTGCGCACGGTGCGCTATATTTTGGCGCCGCTCATGCGCCGGGGAGCGCTTGCGGCTTTTGTCATCGTCTTCGCGATTGCTGCGCGCGATCTCACCATCCCGTTGCTGCTCTACCGCGACGATACCGAGACGCTGAC
This sequence comes from Bradyrhizobiaceae bacterium, assembly GCA_947481685.1. Taxonomy (GTDB): domain Bacteria; phylum Pseudomonadota; class Alphaproteobacteria; order Rhizobiales; family Xanthobacteraceae; genus CANKHA01. The sequence goes on along the minus strand of CANKHA010000013.1, from coordinate 61,958 downwards.
GGTGACGCTGCTGCACTATTATGAGACCGGCGACATGGGGACATTGGCTGCAACCTCGCTGATCCAGCTTGCGCTTGTTATGATGCTGCTGGCGCTCGACCGTCTGACGCGCGAAAAAGAAGGCTAGAAGGACCGCACACCATGGCAACGCCTTCCCGACAGCAGCTTCCCGACAGCGGGCCGAGCGACCTGAAGATCAAGGACGTCATCGTCCACAAACTGCTGTTGCCGTATCGCAGCGTGGTCAACTTTCGCGCGGTGACCCAGGACCGCGGCGAATACGCCTTGCTCCGGATCATCACCGACGACGGTCAGGAGGGGATCGCGGAGTCGGTGTGCCGCCCGGAGCAGCACGGCGAGGATGCCAAGGCGCTCGCCACCACGATCGATACGCTGTTCAAGCCGCGCCTGATCGGTCTCGATCCCCTCGCGCATCTTTCCGCGCTCGAAGCCATGAACGGCGTGAAGTTCTGTCGCTCGGCGAAGGCGCTGATCGACGTCGCGCTGTGGGATCTCAAGGGCAAGATCCTGAATCAACCGGTGTGGCGATTGCTGGGCGCTGCCAAACCGAAGCCGGTGCCGCTGACTTGGCTCGTTCACGGCAAATCGACGCGTGAGGCCATGGTTGCGGAAGCGGTGAGCAAGCACGAGGAGCGCGGCTACAATTCCATGAAGCTTAAGACATGGCGGCGCAGCATGGAAGATGTGCGGCTGGTCGAGGACACGCGCAAGGCGCTCGGCGATGATGCGTTTCTCTATGTCGATGGCAACGGCAGTTATTCAGAAGGCGAGGCGCGTAACATTCTGGCGCGAGTTGCCGACTACGGCGCGATGTTCATCGAGGAGCCCTGCAAGTTTGCCGATCCGTTGCGTCAGGCAGCCTTCGCACCGCATCTGCCGGTGCCTTTGCTCGGCGATCAATGTCTGCAGTCGCTTGATGACGTTCAACTCCATATCCGGCTCGGTTCGGTGGGGGGCGTCAGCATCAAGCCGCGCCGCACCGGCTTCACGCAATCGCTGAAGATCGCAGCCGTGGCGGAAGCGGCGGGCCTGCCGGTGGTGATCGGCACCGATTCCGAGAGCCGGATCGGAGCGATGGCGCGCATGCATTTCCGCGCGGCGTTGCCCTGGCTCGCGCCATATCCTGCCGAGACGCATTTTTTCGACAAGCTGACCGACGATGCCTTCGCCGGCGAATTCAACTTCAAGGACGGCACGCTCACGCCATCCGACGCGCCGGGCTTTGGCGCGGGGATCGATCAGAAAAAACTCGAGACGTTTGCCTTTTAAGGAGTCGCCGCCGATGGCCTATGAAGCTGCCAAGGGAAACTTCCGCGTTGCGCTCGCGGGCGACTGCATGCTGACACGCCGGCTCTCGCTGTTCGACGAGCCCGCCTTTCTTGCCTTGCGCGATCTGTTTCGCGGATGCGACGCGGGCTTCGTCAATATGGAGTCTGTCGTGCGACGGCCTGACGAAGGCACACCGGGCGTCACGCGCGGCACCTACATGACGACTTCGCCGGAGTTGCTCGCCGATCTTTCCTGGCTCGGCGTCAACATGGTCTCGACCGCTAACAACCACGCCTATGATTACGGCGAGGGTGGGTTGATGGCGACGGCCCGGCATCTGGGTGAGGCCGGCATCATGTTCGCCGGCAGCGGCCAGAACCTCGCGGAGGCGCGGCGGCCCGGCTATCTCGACACACGCGGAGGACGGGTGGCGCTTATCGCAACCACGGCAACCTATCGTCCGTGGAATGCGGCGAGTCCCCAGCGGCCGGATATGCGCGGACGCCCCGGCATCAATCCGCTCAATTCAGAGACGACATACTCGGTCGACGATGCGACCTTCAAAGCCCTCGATACAATGTCCGAGGGACTTGGCTTCAATCAGACCCGCAAGCGCAACCGCACCCACTTCTTTTCCGAATCGGAAGCGCCGGATGAAGTGCGCGGCGAACTGCAATTGTTCGGCACGCGCGTCGTCAATTCTGGATCGTTCGGCGCAAGCAGCACCGCGGACGCTACGGACGTCGAAGACAACCTGCGCTGGATCCGGGAGGCGCGGCGTCAGGCCGACTGGGTGCTGGTCAGCTTTCACAGCCATCAATTCGCGCACAACAGCGTCGCTTCGGCTGCAACCAAGATCGATCTCAAGGAGCCGGCGGATTTCGTGCCGGCCTTCGCGCGCCAGTGCATCGATGCGGGTGCCGACATCTTCGTCGGTCACGGCTCGCACACGCCGCTCGGCATGGAGATCTACAAGGGCAAGCCGATCCTCTATTCGGTCGGCAATTTCATCTTCCAGAACGAAAGCGTGCGCAGCTTCCCGGCGGAGGCCTATGCGCGGTTCGGCCTTGGTCACGATGCCACCCCGTCCGACTTTCTCGACGCCCGCACCGGCGGCGGCACCAAGGGCCACATCGCGCACGAAGGCTTCTGGGAGAATATCGCGGTGACCTGCGAGTTCAGAAACGGCGCTGCCGCCGAGATCCGGGTTTATCCGATCGAGCAGGGGTTCGGTGCCTCGCTTGGCCAGCGCGGCCGCCCGATGCTTGCGACCGGCGCGATCGCCGACCGCGTGATCGCCCGCGTCGCGGATTTGTCCAAGATGTATGGCGTTGAGGTTCGCAACGAAAACGGCATTGGCGTCATCGCAATCGAAGCCCGGACTTGATTGCAGCCTCAAATGTGACGGCGAGGCTTATTACCCGGCGATGTGCAGCGCAAAAATAGCAATCTATGGTTTTCTTCTCTGGCCGCAGGCGTCTAGAATGCCTCAAAAATAAGATCCAGGGAGGTTATGCGATGCGGATTGGCTTAGGGCTGTTACTCGGCGCTTCGATGGCTGTGGCATTGCCATCCGTCAGTTGGGCGCAAGCGAACGCGCCGTTTTACAAAGACAAGCAGATCCGCCTGATCATCAGCGCCGGCGTGGCCGGTGGCTATATGGAATATGCGCGCGCGCTCGCCGACTTCATGGGCAAGCATATCGCTGGCAATCCTACCTTCCTGGTTCAAAGCATGCCGGGGGCAGGCGGACTCAACGCCACGAACTATCTTTATACCAATGCGCCGCAGGACGGCACGTACATCGGGATGATTCATTCGACTATACCGCTGTCGCCGATGTGGGGAACGCAGGGCGTTCGCTTCGACACGATGAAGTTCAACTGGATTGGCGCTTTCGACCGTGCGCCCGGCGTTTGCCTGATGTGGGCGAAGGGCGAGGTGAAGACCTGGAAGGATTTGCTGGAGAAAGTTTCAACCGTCGGCAGCTCCGGCGCGGGTTCGCAGATGGATGCCTATCCGGCGCTGCTCAACAAGCTGTTCGGAACCAAGATCAAGATCGTGGCGGGCTACAAGGACGGCACCGAAATCTATCTTGCGATGGAGCGCGGCGAGGTCGATGGCCGTTGCGGCGGGCAGATGTCCAATATCAGGGCGACGCGTCCTGAATGGCTGACCGACCACAAGATCGTCGCGCCGATCGTGATCTCACTGAAGCGGCACCCGGATTTTCCCGATACGCCTACGGTGATGGAATTTGCAAAGGACGATGCGACGCGCATGACACTGGAGTTGATGACGGTGTCGCAAGGGCTGGATCGCCCGGTAGTGATGCCGCCCAACGTTCCGCCCGCGCGGGTCAAGGAAATCCGCGACGCCTTCAAGGCAACGGTCGCTGACCCGGAGTTTATCGCCGAGATCAAACGGCGTAACATGGGTCTCGACCCCGTTATGGGTGAGGAGATGACGGCAACGCTGGCCAAGGCGTTTGCCTCGCCACCCGAAGCAATCGCAGCAGCGCGTGAGGCGCTTGGCGGCCGCTAGTTCGAAACGCAAATTAAAAGGGAGCAAACAATGTCCGACGCAGCACAAGCCACCCACGAAATCGCCGTACCGGATGAGGAAATGCTGAAGCGCCATCTGGCGGCTGAAGCGACTGTCAAAAGCTTCAAATACGAGAAGCCAACCGGCGGCAAGAGCGCCAAGGGCCGCGTCAATCTCGGCAAGTCCGACATCGTGCGCGGTGTTGTTCAGATCGTGAAGAAGAACGGCGGCGAGAATAACCTGCATTACCATACCAATGCCGCGAGCTTCTGGATGGTGCTGAAGGGCCGCGTTCGCTTCTACGGGCCGGGCGATGTGCTGATCGGCGAGTTTGGGCCGCATGAAGGCACCATGACTCCGCGCTATTCACGCTACTGGTTCGAGAACGTCGGGGATGAGGATCTCGAGATCCTTCAGGTTGGCGCCTATGCCGACAGCGGTACGGACAGCAGCGGCCGTACCGATTCCTCCCCGCAGCGCTACCAGATCCATACCTCGGACCGTTACGAAGGCGTGATCTCCAAGGACTGACGGCGCTTATGTGCGCCGTTAGGCCGGGGGCCGGAGGGACCATACGTTACGACGCCAGCGGAGTTGCGCCCGGGATCACCGATGTCCTGGCCTATGGAACTGCCGTGGTACCCCAGCCCCCCAGCCCGGCTAGGCTCCACGTTCGCGTTCGAGCCGGAGGCCACGGCCCGATCCGCGGTCAAAGGCCGCTTCAGGGATATTGAATGGCCTTTTGCAAGGCCGGGGAGGGTCTCCCGGGCTTGCAAAGGCGTGGCCGATCATGCAGAATAGGCTTGCGGCGGACCACTTTGGCCCGCCGCTTCCGCTTCTGGAGGAGTGTAGCTCAATTGGTAGAGCACCGGTCTCCAAAACCGGGGGTTGCAGGTTCGAGTCCTGCCACTCCTGCCAGGGTGATCAGGCTCGGCCGCAAAGTTTAGAGATTGTGAGGCGCGGCCACGCCGCCGACACCCCCTCCGGATATGGCGAATAACGATTAGAGAGTGACTGACAGGTTATGGCGAAGACAAGTCCGTTCAAGTTCTTGCAGGAAGTGCGCGAGGAGGCCGACAAGGTCACTTGGCCGTCGCGGCGCGAAACCCTCATTACCACCGCGATGGTGTTTCTGATGGTTGCCGTGGCGTCGATCTTCTTCCTCGTCATCGATCAGGTCACCCGCGTCATCATTACTTTGATATTGAGTATGGGCAGTTGACAGGAGTCTCCGGAATTTCCGCCATGGCCAAGCGCTGGTACATCGTTCACGCCTATTCGAACTTCGAGAACAAGGTCGCGGATTCCATCCGCGAGCAGGCCAAGCAACGTGGCCTGACGGACCTGTTCGAAGAGATCATGGTCCCCAAGGAAAAGGTCACGGAAGTGCGCCGCGGCCGCAAGGTCGATGCCGAGCGCAAGTTCTTCCCGGGCTATGTGCTGGTGAAGATGGACCTCACCGACGAGGCCTATCATCTCATCAAGAACACGCCCAAGGTCACGGGCTTCCTCGGCGCCGACAACAAGCCGATGCCGATTTCGGAAGCCGAAGCCCTGCGCATCCTGCACCAGGTGCAGGAGGGCATCGAGCGTCCGAAACCGTCGATCTCGTTCGAGACCGGCGAGCAGGTACGTGTCTCCGACGGCCCCTTCGCCTCGTTCAACGGCGTGGTGGAAGAAGTCGACGAGGCGCGGTCGCGCCTCAAAGTGGCGGTGTCCATCTTTGGGCGCGCCACCCCGGTCGAGCTGGAATTTGGCCAGGTCGAGAAGCTATAGAGAGTTTCCTCCGCCGTACTTAGATGTGCGGCAGAGGGATAAATGCGTGGAAGGTGAGGCGGCTGCCTGCCGCCAAGATCCGCACCACGGACCCTGCAACCGCCGGCCTGAGGCCGGCACAGGAGTGTGTAATGGCAAAGAAAGTTACTGGTTTCCTGAAACTACAGGTGCCGGCGGGAGCTGCTAATCCGTCGCCGCCAATCGGTCCCGCGCTCGGTCAGCGTGGCCTCAACATCATGGAGTTCTGCAAAGCCTTCAACGCGCAGAGCCAGCAGATGGAAAAGGGCGCGCCGATCCCCGTGGTCATCACGATCTATGCGGATCGTTCCTTCACCTTCGAGATGAAGACGCCGCCGATGTCTCACTTCCTCAAGAAGGCAGCGGGCCTGACAGCGGGTTCGAAGACACCGGGCCGCGACAAGGCCGGCGCCGTGACGAAGGCGCAGGTGCGCGAGATCGCCGAAAAGAAGCTGAAAGATCTCAACTGCAGCACGATCGACGCCGCTATGAAGATGGTTGAAGGTTCCGCCCGTTCCATGGGCCTTGAGGTTAAGGAGTAAGGGCCATGGCAACAGGAAAACGCACAGATAAGGCCCGTGAGGGCATCGACCGCACCAAGCTCTATCCCATCATCGATGCTGTGAAGCTGGTGAAGGAACGCGCCAAGGCGAAGTTCGACGAGACCATCGAAGTGTCGATGAATCTTGGTGTCGATCCGCGCCACTCCGACCAGATGGTCCGCGGCGTGGTGACTTTGCCGAACGGCTCCGGCCGTACGGTGCGCGTGGGCGTGTTTGCCCGTGGCGCCAAGGCCGATGAAGCCCGGGCTGCCGGTGCCGACGTGGTTGGCGCTGAAGACCTGGTTGAGAAGGTCAACGGCGGCACGATCGACTTCGATCGCTGCATTGCCACCCCTGACATGATGCCCCTGGTGGGACGCCTCGGTAAGGTGCTCGGCCCGCGCGGCATGATGCCGAACCCGAAGGTCGGTACGGTGACCATGGACATCACCAATGCGGTGAAGGGTGCCAAGGGCGGTTCGGTGGAGTTCCGTGTTGAGAAGGCCGGCATTGTGCAAGCCGGCGTCGGCAAGGCCTCCTTCCAGGAGAATCAACTCGTTGAAAACATTAAAGCTTTTGCCGATGCGGTGCAGAAGGCCAAGCCACCCGGCGCCAAGGGGCACTACATCAACCGGGTTGCGATCTCCTCGAGTCAGGGTCCTGGCGTAAAAATCGAGCTGGCTTCGCTATTTGGGGGCTGACGCAGCGCAAAAATCCTCCTATATAGGAGCGATCATGATAGAGAGGTCTTCACCACGACCGGTTGATTTTGCCGGAAGGCGATGAAGCTTGAAGAGATCCGGTCCGGCTCGCGCCGGTCCGGAAAGACCGGGGGTTTACGCCTCCGGTCATAGTCCTGTCCGAGACTGCAGGTGTCTGATTTATCAGACTTAATTCCCTGCACAGACGGGTGAGACCGAATTTCGGGACGCCAAGGAATGCTTCCTTGTGCGCTCCTACAGACGGTTCGAGCCTCGAACGGAATCCGGCGCATTGGTCGCGTCGGGCAGGGCATGTGAGCGCCATCCTGCCCTGATTCTAACGAACCAGGCGGACGGCATGTGCAACCCGGCGGTTGTTCGTGCTGAGCACGAAACCGCCAACCGGAGAGAGCTTGCTGTGGATCGAGCGGAAAAAAAAGAGGCCGTCGCGACACTCAACGAGGCCTTCAAGGCCACGGGTGTTGTCGTCGTCGCCCACTATTCCGGCCTGACCGTGGCCCAGATGCAGAAGCTGCGTATGCAGATGAAGCAGGCGGGCGGCACGGTCAAAGTCGCGAAGAACCGTCTCGCCAAGATTGCTCTTGAGGGTACCGACGTTGCCTCCATCTCGTCTCTTCTGAAGGGACCGACCGTGATTGCCTTCTCAGGCGATCCGGTGGCAGCGCCGAAGGTCGCCGTCGACTTTGCCAAGGCGAACGAACAGTTCGTCATCCTTGGTGGATCGATGGGTAAGACCGCCCTGAATCCCGATGGCATCAAGGCTCTCGCCTCGCTGCCGTCGCTGGATGAACTTCGGGCAAAGATCGTCGGCCTCATTCAGGCCCCGGCGACCAAGATTGCCCAGGTACTCAATGCACCGGCCGCCAAGGTCGCGCGCGTTGTTCAGGCTTATGCCTCAAAGAGCGAAGCGGCGTGAGGCCCTTCGCAATCTCGAATGGTTCGAACCTAAAAGGACTGAGTTAAATGGCTGATTTGTCCAAAATCGTAGACGACCTCTCGACCCTCACCGTTATGGAGGCCGCTGAGCTCGCCAAGATGCTCGAAGAGAAGTGGGGCGTGACCGCTGCAGCCGCTGTGGCTGTTGCTGCTGCTCCGGGTGCTGCTGCCGCCGCTGCTGAAGAAAAGACCGACTTCACCGTCGTTCTGGCTGCTGTCGGCGACAAGAAGATCGAAGTGATTAAGGAAGTGCGCGCGATCACCGGCCTCGGCTTGAAAGAAGCCAAGGACCTGGTCGAGGGTGCTCCGAAGCCGGTCAAGGAAGGCGTCAACAAAGACGAAGCCGCCAAGATCAAGGAGCAGCTTGAGAAGGTCGGCGCCAAAGTCGAGCTCAAGTAAGAGTCAAAGTGTTGTGATCCCGGGGCTTTCGCCCCGGGGTCGCCATCTTTTCTGCACGAGGTCTGTCGTGTTGTTCGCGTGAGTCCGTGGGCAGGCAGGCCACTCAAGTTTAAGGCGTAACAGCGCCGCGCGTTCCGGGGGTTTCCGGAGGCGCGCTTTACCCGGACGTCGGATGCCGCTCCGCCGTTGCAGGGTCCCAGGTTTCGGCAGCCCGTGCCGAAACCGGATTGGTTTGGCGAAGCGAGAGGCCACGATGGCGCAGACTTTTACCGGTCGCAAACGAGTTCGGAAGTTCTTCGGAAAAATTCAGGAAGTCGCAGAGATGCCGAACCTCATCGAGGTTCAGAAGGCGTCCTACGACCAATTCCTGCTGGTCCTGGAGCCCGCCGGCGGCCGTCCGGACGAGGGATTGCAGGCCGTGTTCCGGTCGGTATTCCCGATCTCGGATTTCTCCAATTCCTCGATGCTGGAATTCGTGCGCTACGAATTCGAGCCGCCGAAATATGACGTCGACGAGTGCCGCCAGCGTGGCATGACCTATGCCGCGCCGCTGAAGGTGACGCTGCGGCTGATCGTGTTCGATATCGACGAAGAAACCGGCGCGCGTTCCGTCAAGGACATCAAGGAGCAGGACGTCTACATGGGCGATATTCCGCTCATGACGATGAACGGCACCTTCGTGGTCAACGGTACCGAGCGCGTCATCGTCTCGCAGATGCATCGTTCGCCCGGCGTGTTCTTCGATCACGACAAGGGCAAGACCCATTCGTCGGGCAAGCTCTTGTTCGCCGCCCGCATCATTCCGTATCGCGGTTCCTGGCTCGACATCGAGTTTGACGCCAAGGATATCGTGCATGCGCGCATCGATCGTCGCCGGAAGATTCCAGTGACGTCGCTGATGCAGGCGCTCGGCCTCGACGCCGAGGAAATCCTGCGCACCTTCTACAAGCACATCACCTACAAACGCACGAAGGATGGCTGGCGCGTTCCATTCGATGCCAACCGTCTGCGTGGCTATAAAGCCGTCAACGATCTCGTCGATGCCGACACCGGCAAGGTGGTGGTCGAGGCGGGCAAGAAGATTACCGTGCGTCAGGCGCGTCAGCTCTCCGAAAAGGGACTGAAGGCGCTGCGCATGACCGACGAAGAGTTGATCGGCCACTACATTGCCGAAGACCTCGTCAATCCGAAGACCGGTGAAATCTACGCCGAGGCTGGCGAAGAGATCACCGAGAAGTCTTTGAAGACGATCGGCGAGGCCGGGCTGAAAGAGCTTCCGGTACTCGATATCGATCACGTCACGGTCGGCGGCTATATCCGCAATACCCTGATGGTCGACAAGAACAATTCGCGCGAAGAAGCGCTGTTCGACATCTATCGCGTTATGCGCCCCGGCGAGCCGCCGACGCTTGACACCGCGCAGGCCATGTTCCAGTCGCTGTTCTTCGACAGCGAGCGTTACGATCTCTCGGCCGTCGGCCGCGTGAAGATGAACATGCGTCTCGACCTCGACGCCGAAGATACCGTCCGCATCCTGCGCAAGGAAGACATCCTTGCGGTGATCCGCACGCTGGTGGATCTGCGCGACGGCAAGGGTGAGATCGACGATATCGACCATCTCGGCAACCGCCGCGTTCGCTCGGTCGGTGAGTTGATGGAGAACCAGTATCGCATCGGCCTCCTGCGTATGGAGCGCGCGATCAAGGAGCGCATGTCGTCGGTCGATATCGACACCGTCATGCCGCAGGACCTGATCAACGCGAAGCCGGCGGCGGCTGCCGTGCGCGAGTTCTTCGGTTCTTCGCAGCTCTCGCAGTTCATGGATCAGACCAACCCGCTGTCGGAAATCACCCACAAGCGCCGTCTCTCGGCGCTTGGCCCGGGCGGTCTCACGCGCGAGCGTGCCGGCTTCGAGGTGCGCGACGTGCATCCGACGCATTACGGCCGCATCTGCCCGATTGAGACCCCGGAAGGTCCGAATATCGGCCTGATCAACTCGCTCGCAACCTACGCGCGCGTGAACAAGTATGGCTTCGTTGAAACGCCTTACCGCAAGGTGAAGGACGGCCGCGTCACTGATGAGGTGGTCTATCTCTCCGCGATGGAAGAGGGCCGCCACCACGTCGCGCAGGCGAACGTGGCGCTCGACGCCAAGGGCCGCTTCACGGACGATCTGATCGTCTGCCGTCACTCTGGTGACGTGCTGATGGTCGGACCCGACAAGGTCGACTACATGGACGTGTCGCCGAAACAGCTCGTTTCGGTTGCGGCGGCGCTGATCCCGTTCCTTGAGAACGACGACGCCAACCGCGCTCTGATGGGTTCGAACATGCAGCGCCAGGCGGTGCCGCTGGTTCGCGCCGAGGCGCCGTTCGTCGGCACCGGTATGGAAGGCGTTGTGGCCCGTGACTCCGGCGCCGCGATTGCTGCCCGCCGCACCGGCGTGATCGACCAGGTGGACGCAACGCGTATCGTCGTGCGCGCCACCGAAGAAGCCGATCCGTCCAAGTCGGGCGTCGATATCTATCGTCTTATGAAGTTCCAGCGCTCCAACCAGAACACCTGCATCAACCAGCGTCCGCTGGTGAAAGTGGGCGATCAGGTGCGCAAGGGCGACATCATTGCCGACGGTCCTTCGACCGATCTCGGTGAGCTCGCACTCGGCCGCAACGTGCTCGTCGCGTTCATGCCGTGGAATGGCTACAACTTCGAGGACTCGATCCTTCTCAACGAACGCATCGTGAAGGACGACGTCTTCACGTCGATCCACATCGAAGAGTTCGAAGTGATGGCCCGCGACACCAAGCTCGGGCCAGAGGAAATCACCCGCGACATTCCGAACGTGTCGGAAGAAGCGCTGAAGAACCTCGACGAAGCCGGCATCGTGTATATCGGCGCGGAAGTGCGCGCCGGCGACATCATGGTCGGCAAGATCACGCCCAAGGGCGAAAGCCCGATGACGCCGGAAGAAAAACTTCTGCGCGCCATCTTCGGTGAAAAGGCCTCCGACGTGCGCGACACCTCGTTGCGCGTGCCGCCGGGTGTCCAGGGCACGGTCGTGGAAGTGCGCGTGTTCAACCGTCACGGCGTCGACAAGGACGAGCGCGCGCTCGCGATCGAACGCGAAGAGATCGAGCGTCTCGCCAAGGATCGCGACGACGAACAGGCGATCCTGGACCGCAACGTGTTCGGCCGTCTGGCCGAGTTGCTGGAAGGCCGTCAGGGCATTGCCGGTCCGAAGGGCTTCAAGAAGGATTCCAAGATCACCCGCACGGTGCTCGACGAGTATCCGCGCTCGCAGTGGTGGCAGTTTGCCTCGCCGAACGACAAGCTGATGGCCGAGATCGAAGCCATCCGTAAGCAGTACGACGAGAGCAAGAAGCGCCTTGAACAGCGCTTCCTCGACAAGGTCGAGAAACTGCAGCGCGGCGACGAGCTGCCTCCCGGCGTGATGAAGATGGTCAAGGTCTTCGTCGCCGTGAAGCGCAAGATTCAGCCGGGCGACAAGATGGCCGGCCGTCACGGCAACAAGGGTGTCGTGTCGCGCATCGTTCCGCAGGAAGACATGCCGTTCATGGCGGACGGTACGCCTGTCGACGTCGTGCTGAATCCTCTGGGTGTGCCTTCACGTATGAACGTCGGTCAGATCCTGGAAACCCATCTCGGCTGGGCTTGCGCCGGCATGGGCCTCAAGATCGGCCACGCGATCGATGTCTACAACGGCAAGAAAGAGATCAAGCCGCTGAAAGACATCCTCAAGCGCGTGTACGGCGAAGACGAAACGGTGAAGTCGCTCAACGACAAGGAACTTGTCGAGCTTGGCGGCAACCTGCGTCACGGCGTTCCGATTGCAACGCCGGTGTTCGACGGAGCCAAGGAAGCCGATATCGAAGCGATGCTGGAGCTTGCCGGTCTCGATAAGTCCGGCCAGTCGACCGTCTATGACGGCCGTACCGGCGATGCCTTCGATCGTAAGGTGACGGTGGGATACATCTACATCCTCAAGCTCCACCATCTCGTGGACGACAAGATCCACGCGCGTTCGATCGGTCCTTACTCGCTCGTCACCCAGCAGCCGTTGGGCGGCAAGGCGCAGTTCGGTGGACAGCGTTTCGGCGAAATGGAGGTCTGGGCGCTCGAAGCTTACGGCGCCGCCTACACCTTGCAGGAAATGCTGACGGTGAAGTCGGACGACGTGGCCGGCCGTACCAAGGTCTACGAAGCCATCGTGCGTGGCGACGACACCTTCGAGGCTGGTATCCCCGAGTCGTTCAACGTGCTGGTCAAGGAAATGCGTTCGCTCGGCCTCAATGTCGATCTCCACAACTCCAAGCTGGAGCGTGGACCTGGCTCAGAGGCTGCGGAGTAAGAGTTCCAGGAGCGGCGAGGGCGCCGCTCCTGTTTCACCCGCATCGGCGGGATGACTGAGAATTGAATTTTAAGGCTGCCGAGGCAGCCCAGCGGAGATGGCGATGAATCAAGAGATCATGAATCTTTTCAGCCCGCAGGTTCCGGCTCAGGTCTTCGACCAGATCCGGATTTCGATCGCGAGCCCGGAGAAGATTCTGTCCTGGTCCTACGGCGAGATCAAAAAGCCGGAGACCATCAATTATCGTACCTTCAAGCCCGAGCGCGACGGCCTGTTCTGCGCGCGCATCTTCGGGCCGATCAAGGATTACGAGTGCTTGTGCGGCAAGTACAAGCGCATGAAGTACAAGGGCATCATCTGCGAGAAGTGCTCGGTGGAAGTGACGCTCAGCCGCGTGCGGCGCGAGCGCATGGGCCACATCGAACTCGCAGCGCCCGTTGCGCATATCTGGTTCCTGAAGTCGTTGCCGAGCCGCATCGGATTGCTGCTCGACATGACGCTGAAGGATCTCGAACGGATTCTGTACTTCGAATATTACGTTGTGCTTGAGCCGGGCCTGACCCCGCTCAAGGACCGCCAGTTGCTGTCCGAAGACGAGTATCTGAAGGCGCAGGAAGAATTCGGCGGCGACAGCTTCACCGCCGCCATCGGCGCGGAAGCCATTCGCGAAATGCTCAAGGGCATGGACCTCGAGAAGCTTGCCGCGGACATCCGCGTTGAGATCTCGGAAGCCACCACCGAGCTGAAGCCGAAGAAGCTCGCCAAGCGCCTGAAGCTGATCGAGGCCTTCACCGTGTCCGGCAACAAGCCGGAATGGATGATCCTGACGCAAGTGCCGGTGATCCCGCCCGATCTGCGCCCGCTGGTGCCGCTCGACGGCGGCCGCTTCGCCACGTCGGATCTCAACGATCTCTATCGCCGCGTCATCAATCGTAACAACCGTTTGAAGCGGCTGATCGAACTGCGCGCGCCGGACATCATCATCCGCAACGAAAAGCGCATGTTGCAGGAAGCTGTCGATGCGCTGTTCGACAACGGCCGCCGCGGCCGCGTCATCACCGGCGCCAACAAGCGTCCGCTGAAGTCGCTCGCCGACATGCTGAAGGGCAAGCAGGGCCGCTTCCGCCAGAACCTTCTCGGCAAGCGCGTCGATTATTCCGGCCGCTCGGTCATCGTGGTCGGTCCGGAACTGCGCCTGCACCAGTGTGGTCTGCCGAAGAAGATGGCGCTCGAGCTGTTCAAGCCGTTCATCTACTCGCGGCTTGACGCCAAGGGCCTCTCCACGACCGTGAAGCAGGCGAAGAAGCTCGTCGAAAAGGAAAAGCCCGAGGTCTGGGACATCCTCGACGAGGTCATTCGCGAGCATCCGGTAATGCTGAACCGCGCTCCGACCCTGCATCGTCTCGGCATTCAGGCATTCGAGCCGGTGCTGATCGAAGGCAAGGCGATCCAGCTGCATCCGCTGGTTTGCGCCGCGTTCAACGCCGACTTCGACGGCGACCAGATGGCCGTGCACGTTCCGCTGTCGCTTGAAGCGCAGCTGGAAGCGCGCGTCCTGATGATGTCGACCAACAACATTCTGCATCCTGCCAACGGTCAGCCGATCATCGTGCCGTCGCAGGACATCGTGCTGGGTCTCTACTATCTCTCGATCCTCAAGGAGAACGAGCCGGGTGAGGGCAAGGTGTTCGGCGACGTTGCCGAGATCGAACATGCCTTGCACGCCAAGGCCGTCACGCTCCACACCAAGATCAAGTACCGCTGGACCAACGTCGACGAGAAGGGCAAGCCGCTGGTGCAGCGCTATGACACCACGCCTGGCCGTATCTTGCTCGGTCAGGTGCTGCCGAAGAATGCCAAGGTGCCGTTCGACGTCGTCAACAAGCTGATGACCAAGCGTGAAGTGTCGAACATGATCGACGCCGTCTACCGCCATTGCGGTCAGAAGGACACGGTCATTTTCTGCGACCGCATCATGCAGCTCGGCTTCTACCACGCGTTCAAGGCCGGCATCTCGTTCGGCAAGGACGACATGGTGGTGCCCGCGGGCAAGTGGAAGATCGTCGACCGGACCAAGGAACTCGCCAAGGAGTTCGAGCAGCAATACAACGACGGCCTGATCACCCAGGGTGAGAAGTACAACAAGGTCGTCGATGCCTGGTCGAAATCGACCGACGAAATCGCCGAGCAGATGATGCGCGAGATTTCGTCGGTGAAGAAGCTTCCCGACGGACGCGAAGCCCAGATCAATTCGATCTACATGATGTCGCATTCCGGCGCGCGTGGTTCGCCCGCCCAGATGCGTCAGCTCGCCGGCATGCGCGGCCTGATGGCCAAGCCATCGGGTGAAATCATCGAGACGCCGATCATCTCTAACTTTAAAGAGGGATTGTCGGTGCTCGAGTACTTCAACTCGACCCACGGCGCCCGCAAGGGTCTTGCCGATACCGCGTTGAAGACCGCCAACTCCGGTTACCTGACGCGGCGTCTGGTTGACGTGGCGCAGGACTGCATCATCACGAACGAGGATTGCGGAACCTCGGGCGGCATCAAGGTGCGCGCCATCATCGACTCCGGAACCGTGGTTGCCTCACTGGGTATTCGCATCCTGGGCCGCACCACGGCGGAGGATGTGCGCGATTCTGCGACCAACAAGATCGTCGTGAAGAAGAACACGCTGATCACGGAGCCGCAGGTCGAAATCATCAACCAGGCGGGCGTGCAAGAGCTGCGCATCCGCTCGGTGCTGACCTGCGAGAACACCAACGGCGTTTGTGGTGCCTGCTACGGGCGCGATCTTGCCCGCGGCACTCCGGTCAACATGGGCGAGGCGGTGGGCGTCATCGCTGCCCAATCGATCGGCGAGCCGGGCACCCAGCTCACCATGCGTACCTTCCACATCGGTGGCGCGGCGCAGATCAACGAGCAGTCCTTTATCGAGTCGAACTTCGACGGCACGATCAAGATCAAGAACAAGAACATCGCCCGTAACACCGACGGCGACCTCATCGCGATGGGACGTAATATCTCCGTCGCGGTAACCGACGCCGACGGCACCGAGCGTGCCGTTCACCGTCTGCCGCACGGCGCGCGCCTGCGCGTCGATGACGGCGACAAGGTCAAGCGCGGCCAGCGTATGGCCGAGTGGGATCCTTACACCCGTCCGATCATCACCGAAGCCGAGGGCATCGTTGCCTTCGAAGATCTCGTTGAAGGTCAGTCGATTTCGGAATCGATCGACGAGTCAACGGGTATCGCCAAGCGTGTGGTGATCGACTGGCGCACATCCGGCCGTGGCGCCGACCTGCGTCCGGCCATGATCGTCAAGGGCAAGGACGGCAAGGTGATGAAGGTCGCCCGCGGCGGTGAGGCTCGCTACACCCTGGCGGTGGATGCGATTATCTCCGTCGATCCGGATGCCAAGGTGAAGGCGGGCGACATCATCGCGCGTATCCCGACCGAAAGCGCCAAGACCCGCGATATCACCGGCGGTCTGCCGCGTGTGGCGGAACTGTTCGAGGCACGGCGTCCGAAGGAAGCGGCGGTCATCGCCGAAATCTCCGGCACCATCCACTTCGGCAAGGACTACAAGAACAAGCGTCGCCTCACCATCGAACCCGCTTCGAAGGACGAGGAGTCGCGCGAGTATCTGATCCCGAAGGGCAAGCACATCCATCTGCAGGATGGCGACATCATCGAGAAGGGCGAATACATCGTCGATGGCAATCCCGCGCCGCACGACATCCTGGCCATCAAGGGCGTCGAAGAGCTCGCCGCCTATCTCGTCAATGAGATCCAGGACGTCTATCGGCTCCAGGGCGTGGGCATCAACGACAAACACATCGAAGTGATTGTCCGTCAGATGCTGCAGAAGGTGGAGATCAGCGACGCCGGCGAGACAGAGCTGATCAAGGGCGATCAGATCGACAAGCTGGAGATGGATGAGATCAACGTCGTGGCCAAGGAAGCCGGCAAGAAGCCTGCGACCGGACATCCGGTTCTGCTCGGCATCACCAAGGCTTCGTTGCAGACGCGTTCGTTCATCTCCGCGGCCTCCTTCCAGGAGACGACGCGCGTGCTGACCGAAGCTGCCGTCAACGGCAAGATCGACACGCTCGATGGCCTGAAGGAAAACGTCATCGTCGGCCGCCTGATCCCGGCGGGTACCGGCGCCATGATGAACCGGCTGCGCGAAGTGGCGGTCAAGCGCGACGCCCTGATCCTGGAAGAACGGGAAAAGGATGCCGCCAAGGCTGCCGCGGCTCAGGTGGAAATGCCTGCCTTGCCGACGCCGGCGGAATAGCTCCGCCTTCAACCACAGAATGAAAAAGGGCCGCCTTCGGGCGGCCCTTTTTGCTTTTGCGACATCATTATCGCGATTTGCAATCTCGTTGACCGCGCGCGACAATGGCGTCGCGGCAAAACAAGCCCGATTTCAACGGGCGCAAAATCAAAAGCCGAGGATGGGAATACCGAGGAGTTAGCCGGTGCTTTCGCAGGAAGAAAACGATCTGCTCACCAAGGTCGGTCCAGGCACGCCGATGGGCGAGCTGATGCGCCGTTACTGGATTCCTGCGGCCTTCACGCATCAGTTGGCGGCACCCGACGGTCCGCCGCTGCGCGTTAGGCTGATGGGCGAAGATCTCGTTCTCTTCCGCGACACGCAGGGCAGGGTGGGCCTGCTCGATGAGCGTTGCCCGCATCGGACCGCATCGCTGTTTTATGGCCGCAACGAAGATAACGGTCTGCGCTGCGTCTATCACGGCATCAAATTCGACGTTGAAGGCAATTGCACCGATGTGCCCTGCGTGCCGCAGATTCCCGTGGTCAACCAGCTGAACGTCCAGCGTTATATGAAGACCAAGGCTTATCCCTGCATCGAACGCGGGGACGTGATCTGGACTTACATGGGTCCGCTGGAGCTCAAGCCGGAATTTCCCGATCTCGAATGGACCGGCGTGCCGGCCTCGCATCGCTTCGCGACACGCCACATTCAGGAATGCAACTGGCTGCAGGGACTGGAAGGTGGCTTCGACGCTACGCATCTGAGCTTCCTGCACGGCGGCGACGCCGAGAAGAGCCGGCGCATCGTCGCGACACTCTATGAAGTGATGGCGACCGATTTCGGTTTTGTCGTTGCGACCGGCCGCGAGCCGAGTACCGGGCCGGTGATGTGGAACATGAACGTCATGCTGATGCCGTTCCACAAGATCATCTCATCGATCCCGCATGCGGCGCATGTCTGGGCGCCGATCGATGACGAGAGCACGATGCTTTACAGCGTGAACTTCCATCCTTCGCGTCCGCTGACCGAAGAGGATCTTGCGCGCGAGACTGCCTGGCGCGGCATTCATACCGAGAACCTTCCCGGCAGCGACCATGCCATCCGAAGCAAGGCCAATGACTTTCTGATCGACCGCGCGCTGCAGGCGAGTGGGCAGTCTTATACCGGGATGAAAGGCCTCGGCACGCAGGACTGTGCGATTCAGGAATCGATGGGTGCGATTTCGAACCGCGCGCTCGAACATCTGCTGCCGTGCGATGCGGCGATCGTCAAAATCCGCAAACTGCTGTTGCAGACGTTGAAGGATCATGCCGCCGGCAAGCCGCTGCCGGGGATGAAGCCGGACAGCTATCGCGTCCGGTCGGCCCGGCTTGAATTGCCGAAGGGCACGCCACTCGACGGGCTTGTCGAGGACACCGTGCGGATCCGCACGCCGGTGGCGGCTGAATAGATCTTGCACTTCACGCCAGCGCTGACGCCGGCGTTTTTCCGATCACGTTACTCAATCGAATGGAACGCAAATGAACGGCGCCGACGTTGTTGCTGAAATCCTCAAGCGCGAGAAGACCGAGTTTCTGGCCTGCTATCCGCGCAATCCGCTGATCGACGCCTGCGCCAAGATCGATATCCGCCCGATCCTTTGCCGCCAGGAGCGCATGGGGGTTGCCATGGCCGACGGCTTCAGCCGGATGCGCGCGGGCAAGCAGAACGGCGTTTTTGCCTCCCAGCATGGACCCGGCGTTGAAAATACGTTTCCCGGCGTCGCGCAGGCTTATGCGGAGAATGTCCCGGTGCTGGTGATACCCGCCGGCTTCGGTGCAGACAGGCAAGGCGTGACGCCAACGTTCCGTGCGGCCGAAGTCTATGCGCCCATAACGAAATATTCGGTGATGGCGCCTTCGGTGCAGGAGTTGCCGAACGTGATGCGCCGCGCCTATCAGGCGATGCGCAGCGGCAAGCCCGGACCCGTGCTGGTGGAGGTGCCGAACCCGGTGTTCGAAGCGGAGTTCGAGGGCACGCTGGATTACAAGCCGGTGCCGATCATGCGCAGTGGACCCGATCCGGTAGCGGTGAAGAAAGCCGCGCAAATGTTGCTCGCGGCCAAGCACCCCGTGATCTGGGCCGGGCAGGGCGTGCACTATGCCGAGGCCGGCGAGCGGCTTGTGGCGCTGGCCGAGCTCATTCCGGCGCCGGTGGCAGGGACCAATCCGGGCAAGAGCGCGATCGCGGAAAATCATCCGCTCGCGCTCGGTGCTTCGACCCGTTCCAGCCCGAAGATGTATTACGAGTTCCTCAACCGGGCCGATCTCGTGCTGGCGATCGGTTCGAGCCTGACCAAGACGTCATTCGGGCCGCATATGCCGAAGGGCAAGACGATCATTCATTCGACGAACGATCCGTCGGACATCAACAAGGATCAGGTTGCCGCGCTCGGCCTGGTCGGCGACGCGGCACTCGTTATTGATGCGCTGATCGAGGAGATCGCAAAGCAAAAGCAGGGCGGTCGCGGAGCATCGGATGCTCTGGCCGCGATGAAGCAGGAGATTGCTGCGATCAAGAAAGACTGGCTGCGGGAGTGGGAGAAGCAGCGTACCTCCGACGAGGTGCCGATCAACCAGCATCGCGTCATCTATGAGATGCTGCGGACGCTCGACAGGGACAATGTCATCATCACCCATGATGCCGGCAGCCCGCGCGAGCAGCTGCTGCCGTTCTGGGAAACCACAAGGCCGCATTCCTACATCGGCTGGGGCAAGACGACGCAACTGGGCTACGGCCTCGGCCTTGCGATGGGTGCTAAGCTCGCATCACCG
This sequence comes from Bradyrhizobiaceae bacterium, assembly GCA_947481685.1. Classification (GTDB taxonomy): domain Bacteria; phylum Pseudomonadota; class Alphaproteobacteria; order Rhizobiales; family Xanthobacteraceae; genus CANKHA01. Next base: position 42,264 of record CANKHA010000013.1, on the reverse strand, counting down.
GACAAGATGTGCATCAACGTGATGGGCGACAGCTCTTTCGGCATGAGCGGCATGGATATCGAAACCGCATCGCGCAACAACATCGGTATCCTCACCGTGGTGTTCAACAACCAGGTGATGGCCTGCGAGCGGCATGTGCTTGAAACGTCAACAGCTAAATTTGGAGCGCTTAATGTCGGCGGCAACTACACCAAGGTGGCAGAGGGGCTGAATGTCCCGGCGATGCGCGTCGACAAGCCCGCCAACATCGTGCCCGCCATCAAGGAGGCGATCAAAGTGACGGAGAGCGGCAAGCCGTTCCTGCTCGAGATCGTCGCCAAGGAAGGATACGAGTTTTCGCGCTACAGCAGCCAGCGGGACTAACAAGGCCGAAAGGCCTGCGCATAAGGCCGCAAAGGCCAGCGCGAGGAAGTAAAGGGAGGACGCGATGCTTCGGATGCTTTTGGTTCTTGCTGCCTGGCTGACCGCCGCAGTGTCGGCGCAGGCGCAGAATTTCTACGAAGGCAAGACCATCACCATCATCACCAGCACAGGAGCCGGTGGTGGCTACGACGTTACCGCCCGCCTGCTCTCGCGCCATATGCCGCGCTACATTCCCGGCAATCCCACGATGATCGTGCAGAACATGCCGGGGGGCGGCAACGTGATCGCGACCAACTATCTGTACGCCGTTGCGCCGAAGGATGGCACGGTGATCGCGACACTGCATAATGCGATGCCGTTGCATCAGGTGCTGGACGGCAACGGCGTGCGCTACGACGTGAGCAAGTTCAATTGGCTTGGCTCGACCGGCTCCGAAAACGAAGTGCTCTTCACCTGGCACACCTCCGGTGTCAAAACCTTCGAGGAAGCCCAGAAGAAGGAAGTCATCCTCGGCGGCACCGGGGCAGGATCGGGTATCGTGATCATCCCGCTCGCCATGAACAGCCTGCTCGGCACCAAATTCAAGATCGTGATGGGCTACAAAAGCTCGGAAGACCTGAATCTCGCCATTCAGCGGGGTGAGGTGGAGGCACGCGCCTTCAGCATGGCCTCGGTGAAGGGCCAGCGCTCCGAGTGGGTGACGGAAAAGAAGATCAATTTCATTGCGCAGGCCGGAAGCCACCGTGCGCATGAAATCCCCGATGTGCCGTTGTTGACCGAGCTCGCCAAGAACGACGAGCAGCGTGACATCCTCAAGCTCATCTCGTCACCTCCGGGCCTTGGCCGTCCATTTGCCGCGCCGCCGGATATTCCCGCGGATCGTCTGGCGATGCTCCGCAAGGCCTTCCAGGACACACTGAGGGACAAGGCCTTCCTGGAGGAGGCAGAGAAACTGAAGATCGAGATCGACCCCGTGAGTGCGGAGGAAATCACCCAGATCATTCGCGACGTGGTCAATGTGTCGCCTGCGGTGGTTGCCAAGGCCAAAGAACTGATGGGAGAGAATAAATAGGCTACCCGACGTTTTGGGGAGGCCGGGGACCTGTGGGGACAATGCCGTGGGGTGCTTGCCGTAAATCCGGAGAGCGATTCGCCAGCCTGGTCCCGGCCGTTCCACGGCGAGAATCGCACCGTATTTTGTATTAATCGATTGAAATCAATTAGTTACTACAACAGAGCGCTGTTGCTAGCGCGCCTCTAGTAAGGTTCTGATCGGCAATATCGTTCGCGGGACCCATCCAGTTTTGACCCGCGACCGCGTTGAAAATCGATGGGGGAGGCGTTACATCCAAAACTCGCGGTGAAGTACGCGCGCAAAATCGCACGAACCTCATTTCGAGCTGATTTTGCGGGCTTTTCCAGCTTGACACTGCGGGACCATAACAGTAGAAACCGCGTACTTTCCGGCAGGCGGTGAGCTTTTAGACGGCCGGATTGAACTGCGCCTAGCGGATCAATCCAAAAAAGCTCAAACGCTGCCTCTGACAGCCTGACGTGTCAGATACGACCGACGCAAGACCGTGCGCTTTCGCACGCGGTCCTCTGCAAACGAAATGCGCTCTTCCGCAACTTACGCGGTTTGGCGCGCTTTCGTTTTGCGCGACGGTCTGCCGGCAACGAAACGATGCCGGGCGCAAGCCCAACAAAACGCAAGGTGAAGGCAAGGATGCCCACGATCAACCAGCTCATCCGCAAGCCGCGGACGGCGCAAAAGGCCCGTAAGACGGTCCCGGCGCTGCAGCAGAGCCCCCAGAAGCGCGGTGTTTGCACGCGCGTCTACACGACCACTCCGAAGAAGCCGAACTCGGCGCTTCGTAAGGTTGCGAAGGTTCGGCTCACGAATGGCTTCGAGGTGATCGGTTACATCCCGGGTGAGGGCCATAACCTGCAAGAGCATTCGGTGGTCATGATCCGCGGCGGTCGCGTGAAGGACTTGCCGGGCGTGCGCTACCACATTCTCCGCGGCGTCCTCGATACGCAGGGCGTCAAGAACCGTAAGCAGCGCCGTTCGAAATACGGCGCGAAGCGTCCCAAGTAAGCCGGAGCTGATCGATGTCCCGTCGCCACAGTGCGGAAAAACGCGAGATCTTGCCGGACCCGAAATTCGGGAATTTGGTGGTCACGAAATTTATGAACTCGGTGATGTACGCGGGCAAAAAGTCCGTGGCCGAGCTGATCGTTTATGGCGCTTTCGATTTGATCGAAAGCAAGACCAAGCAGCAGCCGCTGGGCGTTTTCCAGCAGGCGCTCGACAACGTTATGCCGTCGATCGAAGTCCGCTCACGCCGCGTCGGTGGTGCGACCTACCAAGTTCCGGTGGAAGTGCGCACGGTCCGCCGCCAGGCATTGGGGATTCGCTGGATCATTTCGGCTGCGCGCGAGCGCAATGAAAAGACGATGACGGAGCGGCTCTCGGCTGAGTTGCTTGACGCGTCGAATAATCGGGGGAACGCCGTGAAAAAGCGCGAAGACACGCACCGGATGGCAGAAGCCAACCGCGCGTTCTCGCACTATCGCTGGTAACGGCGAACGGACAGACAGGACTAATCCATGCCCCGCGCTCACCCTATCGAGGACTACCGCAATTTCGGCATCATGGCGCACATTGATGCCGGCAAGACCACGACCACTGAGCGGATCCTCTATTACACCGGCAAGAGCCACAAGATCGGTGAAGTGCACGACGGCGCTGCGACCATGGATTTCATGGAGCAGGAGCAGGAGCGTGGCATCACCATTACGTCTGCCGCGACCACTGCGTTCTGGAAAGACAAGCGCCTCAATATCATCGACACCCCCGGCCACGTGGACTTCACCATCGAAGTCGAGCGCTCGCTGCGCGTGCTCGACGGCGCCGTCGTTGTGCTCGACGGCAACCAGGGCGTGGAGCCGCAGACCGAGACCGTCTGGCGCCAGGGCGACAAGTACAAAGTCCCGCGCATCGTCTTCGCCAATAAAATGGATAAGACCGGCGCTGACTTCTACAAGTGCCTGCAGGACATCATCGACCGGCTCGGTGCGAAGCCGATTGCGATCCAGCTGCCGATCGGCGAGGAGAGCAACTTCGTCGGCATGGTCGATCTGGTGGTCATGAAGGCCTACATTTGGAATAACGAGGCGCTCGGTGCGACGTTCGACGTTATCGACATTCCGGCCGACCTAGTCGCCAAGGCCAAGGAATACCGCGAAAAGATGATCGAAGCCGCCGTCGAGCTCGACGATGTGGCGCTCGAAGCCTTTCTCGACGGCAAGGAGCCGGACGAAGCGACGCTGAAGAAACTGATCCGTAAGGCCGTGATCACCGGCGCCTTCTATCCAGTGCTGTGCGGCTCGGCTTTCAAGAACAAGGGCGTTCAGCCGTTGCTTGACGCTGTTGTCGACTATCTGCCGTCGCCGCTCGACGTGCCCGCCATCAAGGGCATCAACCCGGACAGGGACAACGAAGAGACGATCCGTGAGCCGAAGGACAGCGCGCCGATGTCGCTGCTCGCCTTCAAGATCATGGACGACCCCTTCGTCGGCACCATCACCTTCTGCCGCATCTATTCGGGCACGCTGACCAGCGGCACGGGCGTGATCAACTCGACCAAGGAGCGCAAAGAGCGCGTCGGTCGCATGCTGCTGATGCATGCAAACAACCGCGAAGACATCAAGGAAGCCTATGCTGGCGACATCGTTGCGCTCGCGGGATTGAAGGAGACGCGCACCGGCGACACTTTGTGCGATCCCGACAAGCCGGTCATTCTTGAAAAGATGGAATTCCCCGAGCCGGTTATCGAAATCGCGATCGAGCCGAAGTCGAAGGCCGACCAGGAAAAGCTGGGCGTCGCGCTTGCGAAGCTCGCTGCCGAGGATCCGTCCTTCCGCGTGTCGACCGATCAGGAAAGCGGCCAGACCATTCTCAAGGGAATGGGCGAACTGCATCTCGACATCAAGGTCGATATCCTTCGCCGCACTTACAAAGTGGACGCCAACATCGGTGCGCCGCAGGTTGCCTACCGTGAGCGCATCTCCAAGAAGGTCACGGTCGACTACACCCACAAGAAGCAGACCGGCGGTACCGGTCAGTTCGCCCAGGTGAAGATCGTCGCCGAGCCGCTGCCGGCAGGTACCGGCTTCCAGTTTGAAAACGATATCGTCGGCGGCGCGGTGCCGAAGGAATTCATCCCCGGCGTTGAAAAGGGCCTTAACTCGGTGCTCGGCGCGGGTATCCTCGCCGGATTCCCGGTAGTGGACCTGAAAGTGACGCTGATCGACGGCCGCTATCACGACGTCGACTCGTCGGCGCTGGCCTTCGAAATCGCATCGCGCGCTGCGCTACGCGAAGCGCTGCAGAAGGGCGGCTCCGTGCTGCTCGAGCCGATCATGAAGGTCGAGTGCGTTACGCCGGAAGATTACTGCGGCTCCGTCATCGGAGACCTGAATTCCCGGCGCGGCCAGATCCAGGGCCAGGACATGCGCGGCAATGCGAACGTCATCAACGCGATGGTGCCGCTCGCCAATATGTTTGGTTACGTGAATACGCTCCGTTCGATGAGCCAGGGGCGCGCTACCTTCACGATGCAATTCGATCACTACGAGCAAGTACCGAGCAACGTCGCGCAGGAAGTTCAGGCCAAGTTCGCCTGAGTTTTTGCAAACAACCACTTTGATTTTGAACTGTTAGAGACCCGCACGGGAGAACGACATGGCTAAAGAGAAATTCAACCGCAATAAGCCGCACTGCAACATCGGCACCATTGGTCACGTCGATCATGGCAAGACCTCGCTGACCGCGGCGATCACGAAGGTTTTGGCTGAGACGGGCGGCGCGACGTTCACCGCATATGACCAGATAGATAAGGCGCCGGAAGAGAAGGCGCGCGGCATCACCATCTCGACCGCTCACGTGGAATACGAGACGAAGAACCGCCACTACGCTCACGTCGATTGCCCCGGCCACGCCGACTATGTGAAGAACATGATCACCGGCGCGGCGCAGATGGATGGTGCGATCCTCGTCGTCTCCGCTGCCGACGGCCCGATGCCGCAGACCCGCGAGCACATCCTGCTCGCCCGTCAGGTCGGCGTTCCGGCGCTGGTCGTGTTCTTGAACAAGGTCGATATGGTCGACGATCCCGAGCTGCTCGAACTCGTCGAGCTTGAGGTTCGTGAGCTGCTGTCGAAGTACAATTACCCCGGGGACAAGATCCCGATCATCAAGGGCTCGGCCCTGATGGCGCTGGAAGACAAGGAACCGAAGCTCGGGCATGACGCCGTTCTCGAGCTGATGAAGGCGGTGGACGAATACATTCCGCAGCCGGAACGTCCGGTCGATCTGCCGTTCCTGATGCCGGTGGAAGACGTATTCTCGATCTCCGGCCGCGGCACGGTCTGCACCGGCCGCGTCGAGCGCGGCATCGTCAAGGTCGGCGAGGAAGTCGAGATCGTCGGCATTCGTCCGACTACCAAGACCACCGTCACCGGCGTTGAAATGTTCCGCAAGCTGCTCGATCAGGGCCAGGCTGGCGACAACATCGGCGCGCTGTTGCGCGGCACCAAGCGCGAAGACGTCGAGCGCGGTCAGGTGCTCTGCAAGCCAGGCTCGGTCAAGCCACACACCAAGTTCAAGGCGGAAGCCTACATCCTCACCAAAGAAGAGGGTGGCCGGCATACTCCGTTCTTCACCAACTATCGCCCGCAGTTCTACTTCCGCACGACGGACGTGACCGGCGTGGTGCATCTGCCGGAAGGTACGGAGATGGTGATGCCTGGCGACAACATCGCCATGGAAGTTCACCTGATCGTTCCGATCGCCATGGAAGAAAAGCTGCGCTTCGCTATTCGTGAAGGCGGTCGTACCGTCGGCGCTGGCGTCGTCGCAAGCATCATCGAGTAAGGGAAGAGAAGGCGAGGGGCGCCGCGAAAGCGCCTCTCTACTTCGTGGAGCAATCGTTCATGAACGGCCAGAATATCCGGATCCGGCTCAAGGCCTTCGATCATCGCATCCTAGATGCGTCGACCCGCGAGATCGTCAACACGGCGAAGCGCACGGGCGCGCAGGTTCGTGGGCCGATTCCGCTGCCGACCAAGATCGAGAAATTCACGGTTAACCGCTCGCCGCACATCGACAAGAAGAGTCGCGAGCAGTTTGAGATGCGCACCCATAAGCGTCTGCTCGATATCGTCGATCCTACCCCGCAAACCGTGGACGCGCTGATGAAGCTCGACCTCGCTGCTGGCGTGGACGTCGAGATCAAGTTGTAAGAGCGGATAGAGAGAAGACAGGACAATGCCGATGCGCTCCGGAGTGATCGCACAGAAAGTCGGAATGACGCGGGTCTTTACGGAGACCGGTGTCCATGTGCCGGTGACTGTGTTGCGCCTTGCTCAGTGCCAAGTTGTGGCGCACCGCACCAAGGACACCAATGGCTACGTCGCGCTCCAGCTTGGCGCCGGCGAACGCCGCCCTGTGACGATGAGCAAGGCCATGCGTGGCCACTTTGCCATCGCCAAGGTTGAGCCCAAGCGCAAGATGGCAGAGTTCCGCGTCAGCGATGACGCCGTGATCCCGGTCGGCGCGGAAATCACCGCAGACCATTTCATCGTCGGCCAGTTCGTCGATGTCACCGGCACCTCCATCGGTAAGGGTTTTGCCGGCGGTATGAAACGCTGGAATTTCGGCGGCTTGCGTGCCTCCCACGGCGTGTCGGTCTCGCATCGCTCGATCGGTTCGACCGGTGGCCGTCAGGATCCCGGCAAGACCTTCAAGAACAAGAAGATGCCCGGTCACATGGGTGTCGATCGCATCACCACTCTCAATCTCAAGGTTGTTTCGCTCGACGTCGAGCGCGGCCTGATCCTGGTTGAGGGCGCGGTTCCCGGCGCCAGGGGCGGTTGGATCACCGTGCGCGACGCTATCAAGAAGGCGCTTCCGAAGGATGCCCCGAAGCCCGGCAAGTTCAAGCTGGCCGAGGGCGCCGACAAGGCGCCGGCGGAAAAGCCCGCTGAAGACACCGCGGCTCCTGCCGAAACGACGGAGAGCGCGTGATGGAACTCAAGATGACCACACTCGATGGCAAGGCGGCCGGTTCGGTCACGCTGTCCGACGAGATTTTCGGCCTCGAGCCGCGCAAGGATCTGATTTCGCGCTGCATCAACTGGCAGCTCGCGAAGCGTCGCGCCGGCACCCACAAGGTGAAGGGCCGCGCCGAGATCAGCCTGACTGGCAAGAAGTTCGGCAATCAGAAGGGCGGCGGCGGAGCACGTCACGGTTCGCGTCGTGCCAACCTGTTCCGCGGTGGCGGCCGTTCGTTCGGTCCGGTCGTGCGCAGCCATGAACATGATCTGCCGAAGAAGGTCCGCGCGCTCGCTCTGCGTCACGCGCTTTCGGCCAAGGCCAAGGATGGCGGCATCGTCATCCTGGAAGCCGCCTCGGTGAAGGAAGGCAAGACCAAGGAGCTGCGCACGCATTTCGGCAAGCTCGGTTTCGCAAATGCGCTGATCATTGACGGCGCGCAGGTCGAGACAAGCTTCGCCAATGCCGCACGCAACATTCCGAACATCGACGTGCTGCCGGTGCAGGGCATCAACGTCTATGACATCCTGCGGCGTCACACGCTGGTTCTCACCAAGGCCGCTCTCGATGCGTTGGAGGCGCGCTTTAAATGACAACCAAAGATCCGCGCCATTACGACGTCATCCTGTCTCCGGTGATCACCGAGAAGGCGACGATGGCGTCTGAGCGAAATCAGGTCGTGTTCAAGGTCGCCCGCACGGCGACCAAGCCACAGATCAAGGATGCGGTGGAGAAGCTCTTCGACGTCAAGGTCGTCGGCGTCAACACGCACATCCGCAAGGGCAAGAAGAAGGCTTCGCGCGGTAGTCTCGGCGTGCAGTCAGACGTCAAGCGCGCGATCGTGACCCTCGAAGAAGGTCACCGCATCGACGTGACGACAGGTTTGTAAGGACGTAAGCGATGGCGCTTAAAAAATATAATCCGACGACACCGAGCCAGCGTCAGCTGGTGCTGGTCGACCGTTCGGCTCTCTACAAGGGCAAGCCGGTCAAGGCTTTGACCGAGGGCAAAAACTCGTCCGGCGGCCGCAACAACAATGGCCGTATCACCGTTCGTTTCCGCGGCGGCGGGCACAAGCAGAGCTACCGCCTGATCGACTTCAAGCGTACGAAGTTCGACTCGCCGGCGACTGTCGAGCGGATCGAATATGATCCGAACCGCACCGCTTTCATCGCCCTGGTGAAGTATTCTGACGGCGCGCTTTCCTACATCCTGGCGCCGCAGCGTCTTTCCGCAGGCGACAGCGTCGTTGCCGGTGAGTCCGTCGATGTGAAGCCGGGCAACGCGATGCCTGCCGGTAACATCCCGGTCGGCACCATCGTGCATAATGTCGAGCTCAAGATCGGCAAGGGCGGCCAGATCGCCCGTTCCGCCGGCACCTATGCCCAGATCGTCGGACGCGATCAGGAATACGTCATCCTGCGTTTGAACTCCGGTGAGCAACGCCTGGTTCACGGCCGCTGCATGGCCAGCATTGGCGCGGTCTCCAATCCGGACGAGATGAACACCTCGATCGGCAAGGCCGGCCGCAAGCGCTGGATGGGCCGTCGTCCGCATAACCGCGGCGTCACCATGAATCCCATCGATCACCCGCACGGCGGCGGCGAAGGCCGCACCTCGGGCGGTCGGCATCCGGTCACCCCGTGGGGCTTCCCCACCAAGGGCAAGAAGACCCGGAAGAACAAGGTCACAACGAAATTCATTATCGCCAGCCGCCACAAGCGGAAGAAGAAATAGGACGAGCACAATGACGCGTTCCGTATGGAAGGGTCCGTTCGTTGACGGCTATCTGCTCAAGAAGGCGGACACTGCTCGTTCGTCTGGCCGGCATGATGTCATCAAGATCTGGAGCCGGCGTTCGACGATCCTGCCGCAATTCGTCGGCCTGACCTTCGGCGTCTATAACGGCCAGAAACACATCCCGGTAAACGTTTCCGAGGAAATGGTTGGCCACAAGTTTGGCGAGTTCGCGCCGACGCGCACCTTCCACGGCCATTCGGCCGATCGGAAGGCGAAGCGCTCTACGTAAGTAAGAGGACGAGACAATGGGCAAGCGCGCGCGTGAGAGAGCGCTCTCAGAGAACGAAGCCAAGGCGGTCGCCCGCCTGCTGCGGATTAGCCCGCAGAAGCTCAACCTTGTCGCCGGTTTGATCCGGGGGAAGAAGGTTGCGAGTGCGCTCGCCGATCTGGAATTTTCCCGCAAACGTATTGCGGTGGAAGTTCGCAAGTGCCTGGAATCGGCGATTGCGAACGCTGAAAATAATCACGACCTCGACGTCGACGATCTCGTCGTCGCCGAGGCCTATGTTGGTAAGGCCCTGGTCATGAAGCGCTTCCATGCGCGCGGCCGCGGCAAAGCCTCCCAGATCATCAAGCCGTTCTCGAATCTCACGATTGTTGTTCGTGAGATCGAGGCGAGCGCGTAAGGAGCACGACCTATGGGTCAAAAGGTTAATCCAATTGGGCTGCGCCTCGGGATCAATCGCACCTGGGATTCGCGCTGGTACGCCGGCAAGAGCGAATACGGCACGCTGCTCCACGAAGACATGAAGATCCGCAAGGAGCTTCTGAAGCTGCTGAAGCAGGCGGCTGTGTCGAAGATTGTGATCGAACGTCCGCACAAGAAGTGCCGCGTGACGATCCATTCGGCGCGCCCCGGCGTGGTGATCGGCAAGAAGGGCGCCGACATCGAGAAGCTTCGTAAAACCGTGGCGGCGCTGACTTCATCGGACGTGGTGATCAACATCGTTGAAATCCGCAAGCCGGAACTCGATGCGACGCTGGTCGCAGATTCGATTGCGCAGCAGCTCGAGCGCCGCGTTGCTTTCCGCCGCGCCATGAAGCGCGCCGTTCAGTCCGCGATGCGTCTCGGTGCTGAAGGCATCCGCATCAACTGCTCCGGCCGTCTCGGCGGCGCCGAGATCGCGCGCATGGAGTGGTACCGCGAAGGCCGCGTGCCGCTGCATACGCTTCGTGCCGACGTCGATTACGGCGTTGCTACCGGCTTCACGACTTACGGCACCTGCGGCGTCAAGGTCTGGATCTTCAAGGGCGAGATCATGGAACACGACCCAATGGCGCAGGACAAGAAGATGGCTGAAGGCGAGGCGGGTCGTCCGCGTCGCGACGCTGCCTAAGGCCAACGGAATTCAGGGAACGAAAGTAAGACCATGTTGCAACCCAAGCGCACCAAGTTCCGCAAGGCATTCAAGGGCCGTATCCACGGCACCTCGAAGGCCGGAGTCGAACTCAGCTTCGGCCAATACGGCCTTAAGGCTCTTGAGCCGGATCGCGTCACCGCGCGGCAGATCGAAGCCGCGCGTCGTGCGCTGACCCGTCACATGAAGCGCGCGGGCCGCGTCTGGATTCGCGTCTATCCGGATGTGCCGGTCTCAAAAAAGCCGATCGAAGTTCGTATGGGCAAGGGCAAGGGCACCCCGGAATTCTGGGTGTGCCGCGTCAAGCCCGGCCGCATCATGTTTGAAGTTGATGGCATTCCGCTGCAGGTCGCCAAGGAAGCTCTTGGTCTTGCTGCCGCGAAGCTGTCGATCAAGACGCGCTTCATTGAGCGCATCGCCGAGTAGGCAGGGGGAACGGATATGAAAACTGCCGACGCCAGAGCGATGACGATCGATCAGCTCGACGACGAGGTGCTGAAGCTGAAGAAGGAGCAGTTCAATCTGCGCTTTCAGCGGGCCACCGGTCAGCTCGAGAACACCGCGCGCGTGCGCGTGATCCGGCGCGATATTGCGCGCATCAAAACCGTCGCGCAGCAGAAGCGCGTTGGTGCTGCTCCGCAGCGTGCTGCTGCGGAACCGAAATCGAAAGCTGCCGCTAAGCCCAAGGCGAAGCGTGCGGCCGCAGCGCCCAAGAAGGCCGCTGCGAAGTCTAAGTCGAAGTAAGGGGATCGAGATGCCGAAGCGAACGCTCCAAGGCGTCGTCGTTAGCGACAAACAGCAGAAGACGGTGGTCGTGCGCGTTGAGCGCCGCTTCACCCATCCGACGCTGAAGAAGACGGTGCGGCGGTCTAAGAAATACCACGCCCACGACGAGGCCAATGAATACGGCATCGGCGACATTGTGCGGATCGAGGAGCATAGCCCGATCTCCAAGCTCAAGCGCTGGACGGTGGTCCAGGGCGAGAAGAAGAAAACGGCGAATTGATCGCGCACGGCGCGAGAGAAAGTAAACGAGGCACGTTATGATTCAGATGCAAACAAACCTCGACGTCGCGGATAATTCCGGCGCGCGTCGTGTCATGTGCATCAAGGTGCTGGGTGGTTCCAAGCGTCGCTATGCGACGATCGGTGACATCATCGTCGTTTCCATCAAGGAAGCGATCCCGCGCGGGCGCGTGAAGAAGGGCGAGGTGATGAAGGCCGTGGTTGTGCGTGTGTCGAAGGACATCAAGCGCGCCGACGGTTCGACCATCCGTTTTGACCGCAACGCCGCGGTGCTCATCAATGCGCAGAAGGAGCCGGTCGGCACCCGTATCTTCGGGCCGGTGCCGCGCGAGCTGCGTGCCAAGAACCACATGAAGATCATCTCGCTCGCCCCGGAGGTGCTGTGATGGCTGCAAAAATCCGCAAGGGCGACAAGGTTGTCGTGCTTACCGGCCGTGACAAGGGCCGGTCGGGTGAAGTGATGGAAGTGCGCCCCACCGAGGGCCGCGCACTCGTTCGTGGAATTAACATGGTCAAGCGTCACCAGCGCCAGACCGCCCAGCAGGAAGGCGGCATCATCTCCAAAGAGGGGACGATCCATCTGTCCAACCTGGCGGTTGCGGACCCGAAGTCGGGCAAGCCGACACGCGTCGGTTTCAAGGTGATGAAGGACGGCAAGCGCGTCCGCGTGGCGAAGCTTTCGGGAGTTGAGATCGATGGCTGAGACAGACAAAGCACAAGCTGCGAAGCTTGAAGCCAAGAAGACGCAGCAGGCCGAGAAGGCCGCGCGCGCCAAGAAGGCAGAGACCGCGGGTAATTCCGAGGGCGGGAAGAAGCTGCGCGAAGAGCGCGTGCCGGCCCGCTTGCATGCGTTCTATGCCGAGACTGTGCGCGCCAAGCTCACCGAGCAGTTCGGTTACACCAACGGCATGCAGGTGCCGGTGATCGACAAGATCGTGCTCAACATGGGCGTGGGCGAGGGCGTGAACGACCGCAAGAAGGTCGATCAGGCTGCCGGCGACCTCGGGCTGATCGCCGGCCAGAAGGCCATCATCACCAAGTCGCGCAAGTCCGTTGCCAACTTCAAGTTGCGCGATGGCCAGGCGATCGGCGCCAAGGTGACGTTGCGCCGCGCGCGCATGTACGAATTCATCGACCGCCTGATCAACATCGCGCTGCCGCGCGTTCGCGACTTCCGCGGGCTCAATCCTAAAAGCTTCGATGGCCGCGGCAACTACTCGTTGGGCATCAAGGAACACATCATTTTCCCGGAAATCGACTACGACAAGGCAGCCGAAGTCTGGGGCATGGACATCACCGTTTGCACGACCGCGCGTAACGACGAAGAAGCGCGCGCCTTGCTCACGGCATTCAACTTCCCGTTCCGGCAGTGAGGGACCAGGGGTCCTTCAAACGCGGAAACCTAGGAGACACGAATGGCTAAGAAGAGTTCGATCGAGAAGAACAACCGGCGTCGCGAGATGACGAAACAGCTTGGGCCGCGTCGCGCCAAGCTGAAGGCGATCGCGCGCGACAAGGCGAAGCCGATGGAAGAGCGTTTCGCGGCGACCCTGAAACTCGCCGAGATGCCACGTAACTCTTCGGCAGTGCGTATCCGCAATCGCTGCGAGCTGACCGGCCGTCCGCGCGCCTTCTATCGCAAACATAAGCTCAGCCGCATCGCGTTGCGGGATCTCGGGTCCAAGGGCCTGATTCCCGGTCTCGTGAAGTCGAGCTGGTAGGGAGATCGGAACATGGGCGTGAATGATCCGATCGGTGACTTGATCACCCGCATCCGCAACGCGCAGATGCGTAACAAGCCGAAGGTTTCGACCCCGGGCTCGAGGTTGCGCGAAAGCGTGCTCGAGGTGCTCAAGAGCGAAGGCTACATCCGTGGCTTCTCGTCGGTTGAGCATGCCAGCGGTCGCAGCGAGCTCGAGATCGAACTGAAGTATTTCGACGGAGAGCCGGTGATCCGTGAGATCTCCCGTGTCTCCAAACCCGGCCGCCGCGTCTATGCGTCGGTCAAGGCGCTGCCGCGCATCAACAACGGTCTCGGCGTGTCGATCCTTTCGACGCCCAAGGGCGTGATGGCGGATCACGCAGCGCGCGACGCCAATGTCGGCGGCGAAATCCTGTTTACGGTGTTCTGATCATGTCTCGTATCGGAAAAAAACCAGTCCTCGTTCCGTCCGGCGTCACCGCCAACGTCGAAGGGCAGACTGTGAAAATGAAGGGCCCGAAAGGGATGCTTCAGTTCGTGGTTCCCGACGAAGTTCTGGTGAAGATGGAAGACGGCAAGGTCAAGGTCGACCCGCGCAACGAAACCAAGCGTGCCCGTTCTATGTGGGGCACCTCGCGCACGATGGTCTCCAACCTGGTCACGGGCGTCACCAAAGGCTTCGAGCGCAAGCTCGAAATCACCGGCGTCGGTTACCGCGCCGCGGTGCAGGGCAAGAACCTGCAACTCGCGCTCGGCTACAGCCACGACGTTGTCTATCCGATCCCGGAAGGCATCACGATCGTGACACCGAAGCCGACTGAAATCACCATCACCGGTATCGACAGCCAGAAGGTTGGACAGGTTGCGGCGGAAATCCGCTCCTATCGTCCGCCGGAGCCCTACAAGGGCAAAGGCGTGAAGTATGCCGGCGAATACATCTTCCGCAAGGAAGGCAAGAAGAAGTAACGGAGCAGGCGATGGCACACAAAACCTCGACCGAACGGCGCAAGGCGAGCGTCCGTAAGGCGGTCAAGAAGGCGGCCGGTGCGCGCAAGCGTTTGTCGGTTCACCGTTCTTCACAGCATATCTATGCGCAGATTATCGACGACGTGAAAGGCGAGACCCTGGTCGCGGCTTCGTCGCTCGAGAAGACGATGCGCGAAAACCTCAAGGCCGGCGGCAACATCGACGCTGCCAAGGCGGTCGGCAAGCTGATCGCCGAGCGCGCCGTTGCCAAGGGATTGAAGGATGTCGTGTTCGACCGCGGCAACTATCTCTACCACGGGCGCGTGAAGGCGCTGGCTGATGCTGCCCGCGAGGGCGGCCTGAATTTCTAAGGATCTGTGGGCGTCTCGCCCGATTTGATTGGAACGCAAAATGGCACGTGAGCATGCGCAACGTAAGGAAGAGCGCGACAACGAGTTTGTCGACAAGCTCGTCCACATCAACCGTGTCGCCAAGGTGGTGAAGGGCGGCCGTCGCTTCGGCTTTGCAGCTCTCGTCATCGTCGGCGATCAGAAGGGCCGCGTTGGCTTCGGTCACGGCAAAGCCCGCGAAGTTCCGGAAGCGATCCGCAAGGCAACAGACTCCGCCAAGCGTTCGTTGATCCGCGTTCCGCTGCGCGAAGGCCGTACGCTGCATCATGATGTGAAGGGCCGTCACGGCGCCGGCAAGGTCTTCCTGCGCGCGGCGCCTCCCGGCACCGGCATCATCGCGGGCGGCCCGATGCGCGCCGTGTTCGAAACGCTCGGCATGCAGGACGTGGTGGCGAAGTCGCTCGGCTCGTCGAACCCCTACAACATGGTGCGCGCGACCTTCGATGCGCTGAAGCACCAGGATTCGCCGCGCTCGGTTGCAGCGCGCCGTAACATCAAGGTCTCGGCTCTTCAGTCGCGCCGCCAGGGTGGCGACGCTGAAGTGACGAGCGAGTGAGCACTGACATGAGCAAAGCCGCCAAAACGATCAAGGTGAAGCAGACCGGAAGCCCGATCCGCCGTCACCACGACCAGCGCGAGACCCTGATCGGCCTCGGTCTGAATCGCATCAACCGCGTTTCGGAACTGCCGGATACCCCGCAGACGCGTGGCATGGTCGCCAAGGTCAAGCACTTGGTGAGCGTGATCGAGGGCTAAGACTTAAAGCCGTCATGTCCGGCACGGGCCGGCGCGATGGAAGCACTGAGGACTTTGTGATGAAGCTGAACCAGATCTCCGACAACGCGGGCGCGCACAAGGCGCGGATGCGCATTGGCCGCGGCATCGGCTCCGGCAAGGGCAAGACCGGCGGCCGTGGCGGCAAGGGCCAGACCGCGCGTTCGGGCGTGCGCATCAAGGGCTTCGAAGGCGGTCAGATGCCGCTGCATCGCCGCCTGCCGAAGCGCGGCTTCAAGAACACCGCGTTCCAGGTGAAGCTCAACGAGGTCAACCTCGGCAAGCTGCAGACGGCGATCGACGCCGGCAAGCTCGACGCCAAGGCGACGATCAATTCCGAAGCGCTGGTCAAGGCTGGCGTGTTGCGTCGCGCCCGCGCGGGCGTGCGTCTCCTCGGCACCGGCGAGTTGAAGGCCAAGATCACGATCGAAGTCCACGGTGCCTCGAAGTCGGCGCAGGCTGCGGTTGAGAAGGCCGGCGGTTCGGTCAAGATTCTGGCTCCGGCGAAGGAGCCGGCAGAGGCGAAGGGCAAGAACAAGCTGGCTGCGCTCGGCAAGGCCCCCAAAAAGGTGGCTGAAGGCGAAGCCTCGGCCTGATTTATTGTCACAGCCCTCGCAATCACTCTTGCGGCGGGCATTGGCGGCTTTACCTTCAGGGGAGTGGCCGGTACCATGGCCTGACGAAGAAACGGATCGGAACCGGCAATGGTCTCTGCTGCAGAACAACTAGCGGCAAACCTCAATTTCTCGGCGCTGGCCAAGGCCGATGAGCTGAAGAAGCGCATCTGGTTCACGCTCGGCGCGCTCATCGTCTACCGTTTTGGCACCTATATCCCGTTGCCCGGCATCGACCCGTCGGCCTGGGACCAGATCTTCAAAAGCCAGGCGGGCGGCATCCTCGGCATGTTCAACATGTTCTCCGGAGGCGGCATCCATCGGATGGCGATCTTCGCTTTGAACATCATGCCTTACATTTCCGCCTCCATCATCATTCAGCTGATGACGACTGTCTCTCCGACGCTCGAGGCGTTGAAGAAGGAAGGCGAGCAAGGCCGCAAGGTCATCAATCAATACACGCGCTACCTCACGGTTTTCCTGGCCGTGTTCCAGGCTTATGGAATTTCGATCGGTCTCGAGGGCGCGGGCAGCGTCGTTTCCGACCCTGGCTGGTTCTTCCGTATCGAAACCGTCATCTCGCTCGTTGGCGGCACCATGTTTCTGATGTGGCTTGGCGAGCAGATCACCGCACGCGGCATCGGCAACGGCATCTCGCTGATCATCATGTCGGGCATTGTCGCGGAATTACCGTCGGCAATCGCCAACACGCTTGAGCTTGGCCGCCAGGGCGCCTTGTCCACCGGACTGATTCTGTTGGTGCTGATCATGTGCGTCGTGGTCATCGCCTTCATCGTGTTCATGGAGCGCGCGCAACGCCGCCTGCTGATTCAGTATCCGAAGCGCCAGGTCGGCAACCGCATGTTCGAGGGGCAGTCCTCGCATCTGCCATTGAAGCTCAATACCTCGGGCGTGATTCCGCCGATCTTCGCGTCGTCGCTATTGTTGCTGCCAACCACCGTGGCAAACTTCAACGCCGGCGAGGGTCCTGCCTGGCTGCAATGGATCACGGTCAATTTCGGCCACGGCCGGCCGCTGTTCTTGATTGCTTACGTCTCGTTGATCGTTTTCTTCGCATTTTTCTATACCGCGATCGTTTTCAATCCGACCGAGACCGCGGACAACCTGAAGAAGCATGGCGGCTTCGTTCCCGGCATTCGCCCGGGCGAGCGCACGGCTGAGTATATCGACTATGTGCTTACGCGCGTGACCGCCGTTGGCGCGCTTTATCTTGCCATTGTCTGTCTGATTCCTGAGATACTGATCGCCTATGCGGCAGTGCCATTCTACCTGGGCGGCACGTCGCTCCTGATCGTGGTCAGCGTTACGATGGATACGGTTGCGCAGGTGCAAGGCTATCTGCTCGCGCATCAATACGAAGGTTTGATCAAACGGTCCAAGTTGCGAGGTCGTCGTAGATGAGGTTGATCCTGCTCGGACCCCCGGGGGCGGGGAAGGGCACGCAGGCGCAACGTCTCGTGAACAAGCACAGGATTGTGCAGCTCTCGACTGGCGACATGCTTCGGGCCGCAGTGAAGGCCGGAACTCCCATCGGACTCAAAGCCAAGGACGTTATGGACCGTGGCGAGCTGGTGCCTGACGATATTGTCGTCGGCATCGTTGCCGATCGCATCGACGAGCCCGATGCAAAAAAGGGTTTCATCCTCGACGGATTTCCGCGCACGGTCCCGCAGGCCGAAGCGCTTGCGCGCATGCTTAAGGACAAGGGTCTCACGCTGAACGCCGTGATCGAGCTCAAGGTCGATAGCGCGATGCTGCTGGACCGGATCGAAAAGCGGGTGAAAGAAACAGCCGCGCGCGGAGAGCCTGTGCGCGCTGACGACAATCCGGAAACTCTCAAGAAGCGCGTTCTCGCCTATTACGAGCAAACTGCTCCGCTGGCGACCTACTATGCCGAGAAGGGTGAGCTTTCAAGCCTCGACGGCATGGCCTCCATTGCCGATGTGGCGGCTGCCATCGACCGGACTTTGGCCAAGCCCAATAACAGATCCAAGGGCCACAAGACTCGCCGGAAATCGGCCCAGAAGCGGGTTCCCAAGGCCCGCAGGCCGGCCAAGGCAGCCCTGACCAAGGCGCGGACCAAGATCAAGCCCAAGGCTAAAACCAAGGCAAAGCCGAAGGCCAAGCGGAAAGCGGCAAAAAAGGCAGTAAAATCAGTGTCCGCCCGGCGGAAAAAGCCGGCCCGGCGGGTGGTGGCGAAGAAGCGTTCCGGACGCCGGTAAATGACAAACAGAACCGTGTCCGGTGTTGACGAAGCGCTTGGGAATCCTTTAATAAAGGCCATCAGTCGGAGAACTGTAGAGCGATGCCGGGCCCCCGAAGCAGGGGAAGGGCGTCGCCTTAACGTTTGTGCTTCCCCCTTACGGGCCGACAAACAAAACAGCGTGGCTTTGGCCAGCTAACAGGAATGATGCGATGGCTCGTATTGCCGGTGTGAACATCCCGACCAACAAGCGCGTCTTGATTGCGCTTCAGTATATCCACGGCATCGGTCAGAGGTCTGCCAAGGAAATCATGACCAAGGTCGGCATTCCGGATGAGCGCCGCGTGTCGCAGCTCACGGACCAGGAAGTTTTGCAGATGCGCGAAGTGATCGACCGCGACTACGTCGTGGAAGGTGATCTTCGTCGCGAGATTTCGATGAACATCAAGCGGCTAATGGATCTCGGCTGCTATCGCGGGTTGCGTCATCGCCGTGGACTTCCGGTCCGCGGTCAGCGCACTCATACTAACGCCCGCACCCGCAAGGGTCCGGCGAAGGCCATCGCCGGCAAGAAGAAATAATTCTCGCGGCAGCCACATGGCTGCCTGAGCAGGAAAGAGCGACGGCACCGGCTTTCCGGTGCTGCTCCGTGAAAGGGTTTGTGGAATGGGTAAGGAAGCCCGCGTCAAGAAGCGTGAACGCAAAAACATCGCGTCCGGCGTCGCGCATGTGAACGCCACGTTCAACAATACGATGATTACGATCACCGATGCGCAGGGCAATACGATTGCCTGGTCGTCGGCTGGCACCATGGGTTTCAAGGGTTCGCGCAAGTCGACGCCATACGCAGCGCAGGTCGCTGCCGAAGACGCGGCGAAGAAAGCCATGGAACATGGCATGCGTACGCTCGAAGTCGAAGTCGCGGGTCCGGGTTCGGGTCGCGAGTCGGCGTTGCGTGCTTTGCAATCGGCCGGCTTCACGGTGACTTCGATCCGTGACGTGACGCCGATTCCACATAACGGCTGCCGTCCGCGCAAGCGTCGGCGCGTCTAACTATTTTGATCCGGCGGATGCCCGAGCATCCGTCGCCGCCTACTTGCAAGGGGCGGGGTGCGATGCGCGGACCGAACCGCGCCGCCAATTGATGACGGGTGATAACGTGATTCAGAAGAACTGGCAGGAACTGATCAGGCCGAACAAGCTCCAGGTCACAGCTGGCACGGATGCCAAGCGCATCGCGACGCTGGTTGCCGAACCGCTGGAGCGTGGCTTCGGTACGACGCTCGGCAATGCGCTGCGCCGCATTCTGCTGTCATCGCTGCAGGGCGCAGCGGTGCAGTCGGTGCACATCGACGGCGTGCTGCACGAGTTCTCCTCGATCGCCGGCGTGCGCGAGGACGTCACCGACATCGTGCTCAACATCAAGGACATCTCCATCAAGATGCAGGGCGAAGGCCCGAAGCGCATGGTGGTGAAGAAGCAGGGCCCGGGCGTGGTCACTGCCGGCGACATCCAGACCGTGGGCGATGTCGTGATCCTCAATCCTGAACTGGTGCTCTGCCATCTCGACGAAGGCGCCGAGATCCGCATGGAATTCACCGTCAACACCGGCAAGGGCTACGTTGCCGCCGATCGCAACCGTCCGGAAGATGCTCCGATCGGTCTCATTCCGGTCGATAGCCTGTTCTCCCCGGTGCGCAAGGTTTCCTACCGCGTCGAGAACACCCGCGAGGGTCAGATCCTCGACTATGACAAGCTGACGCTGCAGATCGAGACCAACGGCGCAATCACGCCGGACGACGCGCTGGCTTATGCAGCGCGCATCCTGCAGGACCAGCTCAATGTGTTCGTGAACTTCGAAGAGCCCCGCAAGGAGCAGACCACGGAAACGATTCCGGATCTCGCCTTCAACCCGGCCTTCCTCAAGAAGGTGGACGAGCTCGAGCTCTCCGTGCGCTCGGCCAACTGCCTGAAGAACGACAAC
The DNA here is from genome assembly GCA_947481685.1 of Bradyrhizobiaceae bacterium. GTDB lineage: Bacteria > Pseudomonadota > Alphaproteobacteria > Rhizobiales > Xanthobacteraceae > CANKHA01. The sequence goes on along the minus strand of CANKHA010000013.1, from coordinate 21,926 downwards.
ATCCTCTATATCGGCGACTTGGTGCAGAAGACGGAAGCGGAAATGCTCCGTACGCCGAACTTCGGCCGCAAGTCGCTCAACGAGATCAAGGAAGTGCTGGCCCAGATGGGTCTGCATCTCGGCATGGAAGTGCCGGGCTGGCCGCCGGAAAACATCGACGAGCTCGCCAAGCGCTTCGAAGACCACTACTAAGCAAAGTTGTTGATGTGGCCGGGCATCGCTGCCGCCCACATTTGAAATGAGAGGATAGGGCGATGCGTCACGGAAAAGTCCATCGCAAGTTCAATCGCACGGCTGAGCACCGCCGCGCCATGTTCGGGAACATGGTCGCTGCGCTGATCAAGCACGAGCAGATCGTCACCACGCTGCCGAAGGCGAAGGACCTGCGTCCGATCGTTGAGAAGCTGGTGACGCTCGGCAAGCGCGGTGACTTGCATGCGCGCCGCCTGGCCGTTGCGGAAATCCGCGACGTTGCCATGGTCAAGAAGCTCTTTGACGTGCTCGGTCCGCGCTACAAGGATCGGCAGGGTGGTTACACCCGCGTGCTGAAGGCAGGCTTCCGATACGGCGACAATGCCGCCCGCGCGGTGATCGAATTTGTCGATCGCGATGTCGATGCCAAGGGCCTCGATTCCGGCCCGGTGCAGGCAAAGCGCGTCGATGAAGAGGCAACGGCCGCGGCGTAATGGCCGGCTCGCTCCAACGGTTTCAAAAGGCGGCGCTTGGCGCCGCCTTTTTTGTTTTCGGGTTGTCGTTACCGGCTTGCGCCGGTCTTGCGCAGGATCAGGCGCTGGTTGCCGCCGCCGAGCGCGGCGATATCCCTGGCGTGCAGAGCGCTCTGCGAGAGGGCGCCAGCGTAAGCGCCAGAGACGGACTCGGCCGCACGGCCTTGCTGGCGGCAACCCACGGCAACCAGGTGGAAGCGGCGCGGCTTTTGATTGCCGCCGGCGCTGATGTGAACGCCAAGGACGCCATCGACGACAGCCCCTTCCTCTATGCGGGCGCCGAGGGCTGCAATGAGATCCTGCAGATGACGCTGACAGTCGGCGCGGATCTGAAGGCCACCAATCGCTACGGCGGCACGGCGCTGATCCCCGCTGCGCATCATGGCCATGTTGAGACGGTGAAAATCCTGCTCGCGACCGCAATCGATAAGGATCACGTCAACAAACTGGGGTGGACCGCCTTGCTGGAAGCCGTCATCCTTGGCGATGGCGGGCCGGCGCATATCGAAATTGTCCAGCTGCTGGTTGCGGCCGGCGCGGACGTAAAAATCCCCGACCGTAACGGCGTCACGGCACTCATGCATGCGCGCCAGCGCGGTTTTTCCGGCATGATCCGCATCCTCGAAAACGTTGCCGGGCGCTAATCCTCGCCTGTTGGTAACTGCCCGGACCACTGGCGACTCTGTCGCGGCGCGCCTAGTTTTGCGCGTTTTCAGCAGGCTGGAGAACCAGATGAAGCGGTTGGAATTGCTGGTTGCGGTGGCATTGATTGCGCAGGTATCGCTGGCGTGGGCTGAGACCCCGGTTGAGCGAGGCGCTTATCTGACCAGTTCGATCATGGCCTGCGGCAATTGCCATACGCCGCGCGGACCGGACGGCGCGCCGCAAATGGACAAGCAATTCTCCGGCGGCATGCGATTTGATACGCCGGGTTTCGACGTGACGGCGTCCAACATCACGCCCGATGCTGAAACCGGCATCGGCGCCTGGAGCGAAGCCGATATCAGGAAACTGCTCACGACTGGCACGCGGCCGAACGGCGTTCAGGTTGCGCCCATCATGCCGTATAATTTCTATCAGGGGCTGACGTCATCTGATCTCGATGCCATCACGGCCTATCTCAAAAGCATTCCGGCCGTGAAGAATCAGGTCCCGGGGCCGGTCTACAAGACTCACCTTCTTCCGACTCCCTATCCTGATGCGCAGAAGCCGGTCACGGATGCCGCGATGAGCGACCCGCTGGTGCGCGGCCGTTATCTGGCGACGATCGGCCACTGCATGGAGTGTCATACGCCGCTGGCGCAGGGGCGCCTCCAGTTCGATACGGGGATGGGGAAAGGCGGCCGGCAGTTCGATGGCCCGTGGGGCATTTCCACCTCGGCCAACATCACGTCCTCCAAGGTGTCGGGGATAGGCAACGTCAGCGACGCCGATATCAAGCGGGCGATTACGGAGGGTATTGCGCGGGACGGACACAGGATGAAGCCCCCGATGGGCTACAGTGCATATGCCCGCCTGAGTGAGCAGGATGTCAACGCGCTGGTGGCCTGGCTGCGGACTGTTCCGCCGATAGAATGACGGCGGCCCTGCCTTTGTAATGCCGCGTCCGGGGGCCTATATCTCTGTTGCCTCAAGGGATTCCCGCATGCGTCTGGTTCGATGGTTCACTCTGATTGTGCCGGCCGTGGCGCTTGGGGCTTTTCCTGCCGCCGGGCAGGAGCGACGTGTTCCGACTTCACCTAACGAGGTCAGGCTGTCCTATGCCCCTGTGGTTCAGAAGGCGACGCCCGCGGTGGTGAATGTCTATGCCGCCAAGGTGGTCGAGAACCGCAATCCGTTCATGGACGATCCATTCTTCCGCCGTTTCTTCGGCGGCGAGGGCGGCTTGCCGCGCGAGCGCAAGCAGAGCTCTCTCGGATCAGGCGTGATCGTGGATGCGGGTGGTCTCGTGGTCACCAACAACCATGTGATCGAAGGCGCCGACGAGGTGAAGGTCGCGCTTGCGGACAAGCGCGAATTCGAAGCCGAAATCGTGCTGAAGGATGCGCGCACCGATCTTGCCGTGTTGCGCATCAAGGATTCGCATGAGCGCTTCCCGGTCATCGAGCTCGGTGATTCCGACGGCTTGCAGGTCGGCGATCTGGTGCTGGCGATTGGCAATCCCTTCGCCGTCGGCCAGACCGTGACACATGGTATCGTATCGGCTGTGGCGCGCACGCAAGTCGGCATCACCGACTATCAGTTCTTCATCCAGACCGACGCCGCCATCAACCCGGGCAATTCCGGCGGCGCGCTGGTTGATCTCGGCGGCCGGCTGGTCGGCATCAATACCGCGATTTTCTCCCGCTCCGGCGGCTCGCAGGGCATCGGCTTTGCCATTCCGGTCAACATGGTGCGCGTTGTCGTTGCTTCGGCTTTGGGCGGCGGCAAGAGCGTGAAGCGGCCCTGGCTTGGCGCCAAGCTACAGGCGGTGACGCCGGAGATCGCCGAAAGCATGTCATTGAAACGCCCGGCGGGGGCGCTTGTGGCGTCCGTCACGGGAAACAGTCCGGCGGCGAAGGCCGGCCTGCGCACGGGCGATCTCATTGTCGGCATCGACAATCAGCCTGTCGACGATCCCAATACCTTCGAGTACCGCTTCGCAACCAAGGCGCTGGGCGGGCAGGCGCAGGTGCAGGTGATGCGTAGCGGCAAGGAAGTGCCGGTGACCATCGCCTTGCAAACCGCGCCGGACTTGCCGCGCGACGAGTTGACGATCGCGTCGATTTCGCCGTTCCAGGGCGCAAAGGTCAGCAATCTTTCGCCGGCGCTGGCGGAGGAGCTGCGGCTCGATGCCAATCTGCAGGGTGTCGTGATCCTCGACGTGCAGGTCGGCACGCCCGCGCAACGCCTGGGCTTCCAGCGCGGCGATTTGATCAATACCGTCAACAGCGAAAAGATCGGCAAGACATTGGACCTGGAACGGATCTCCGGTCAGTCTTCGCGCGTCTGGCGCATCACGCTCACGCGGGACGGCCGCCAGCGCTCCGTCACGCTGGGCGGATAAGAGGGATCATGGTCGCCCGCCGCAAAGCTGCAGGGCCGTCGCTGTTTTCCGCCGCAGGCATGGATGCGGATGCACCGCGTCCGCTTGCTGACAAGCTGCGCCCCGGCAAGCTCTCGGACGTCGTCGGGCAGGATCATCTTCTTGGCATCGATGGTGCGCTGACGCGCATGCTGGAGACGCGCTCTCTTGGCTCGCTCGTATTCTGGGGTCCGCCCGGCACCGGCAAGACCACCGTGGCGCGGTTGCTGGCGCAGGAAACCGACCTGCATTTCGAACAGATTTCCGCGATCTTTACCGGCGTTGCCGATTTGAAGAAGGTGTTCGAGGAAGCCCGCGCCCGGCGTGAGACCGGGCAGGGCACGCTGCTGTTCGTCGATGAGATCCATCGCTTCAACCGCGCGCAGCAGGATTCATTCCTGCCAGTGATGGAAGACGGCACCATCGTGCTGGTGGGCGCGACGACGGAAAACCCGTCCTTCGAGCTGAATGCGCCGCTCCTCTCTCGAGCGCGCGTGCTGGTGTTCAAATCTCTGGACGAAGAGGCGATCGAAAAGCTTTACGCCCGTGCCGAGGAGATCGAAGGCAAGAAGCTGCCGGTCGATCCGGAAGCGCGCGCCATGCTCATTCGCATGGCCGATGGCGACGGCCGCGCCTCGCTGACGCTGGTGGAAGAAGTCTGGCGCGCCGCGCGGGCGGATGAAGTCTTCGATTCCGCGGCGTTGCAGGACATCGTGCAGCGGCGTGCGCCGATCTACGACAAGTCGCAGGACGGCCACTACAATCTCATTTCCGCGCTGCATAAATCGGTGCGCGGCTCCGATCCCGATGCGGCCTTGTATTACTTCTGCCGCATGGTCGATGCCGGGGAGGATCCGCTGTTTCTCGCGCGCCGGATCGTGCGTATGGCGGTGGAGGATATTGGGCTCGCCGATCCTCAGGCATTGGTGATCGCCAATGCCGCCAAAGAAGCCTATGACTTCCTCGGCAGCCCGGAAGGGGAGCTGGCGATCGCGCAGGCGGTGCTTTATGTCGCGACCGCGCCGAAATCGAATGCCGGCTATAAGGCTTATGGCCAGGCGATGCAGGCGGCAAAGGCGGCGGGCTCGTTGCTGCCTCCCAAGCACATCCTCAACGCGCCGACCAAGCTGATGAAGTCGGAAGGCTATGGCCGTGGCTACGCTTATGACCACAACGAGGAAGAAGCATTCTCGGGGCAGAATTATTTTCCCGACGCGCTGCCGCGTCAGACTTTCTACGATCCGCCCGATCGCGGCTTCGAGCGTGAAATCCGCAAGCGGCTCGATTACTGGGCCAAGCTGCGCAAAGAGCGGAGTGGCAATTGAAACGCGGTAGTGGAAGTGGCGGCGGGCGCAAGGATCGCGGCGGCAGGCGAACGGTAGACTCGCGTCCTGGTGCGCGCGGGAAACCGCCGTCGCGCGCCGGTGGCAAAGCGCCGCCGCGCGGTGGCCGGGGCAAACATTCCGCCTTCAAAACCCCCGGCGAAGAAGACCGGCGTGCGGCTCCCAGCAGAGGCAAGCCTGCCTCTCGCGCCCGCCCCACGGAGCGGGGTGCAGCGCCCGCGCGTGGCCGCGGCAAGCCATCGTCATTCCGTGATCACGGGGAAGCGGCACCGCAGGAAAAAACCGAGCGCAGCGCCAAGCCTTCGTTCCGTCAGCGCAGCGAAACCCAGCGTCCGGTCAGCGCCGGGCGCGGCCGGGACCGGGCTGCCTTCAAATCACGCAGCGAAGGGGAGCGGGGCGAAGCCCGCGGACGCGGCAAGCCTTCGTCCTTCCGTCCGCGCGAGGAGAATGTGCGCGGAGACGGGGGGAGCGAAAGAAGCTTCGACAAGCGCCGTCCGTCAGCGGGCCGAGCGGAGGCACCGCCCCCTGTTGCGATCCGCGAGGAGCCGCCGGCGCCGGTTATGGTCTCCACGCCGGTGCAGAATGTTGTCGTCTCGGGAGACGAAAACGGCATGCGCGTCGATCGCTTTCTGGAAGCGCGCTTTCCGGGTTTGTCGTTCAGCCATATCCAGCGTGTGATCCGCAAAGGCGAATTGCGCGTGAGCGGAAGGCGCGTTCAGCCAAAGGATCGCCTGAAGGCGGGCGAAGGCGTGCGCATTCCGCCGTTCAAGTCCGAGCCACCGAAGCTGCGCGAGGACGCGCCGGAAGAACTCAAGACCCGGGCTTTCCTGAAATCCATCACGCTGTTCGAAGACGACGACGTGATGGTGCTGAACAAACCTTATGGCCTGGCCGTACAGGGTGGCTCGGGCTTGTCGCGTCACGTCGACGGCATGCTGGACTCGATGCGCTCGCGCGACGGCCAGCGGCCGCGTCTGGTGCACCGGCTCGACAAGGATACGGCGGGCTGCCTGCTGGTGGCGAAGTCGCGCTTTGCCGCGGCGGCTCTGGCGAAGAATTTCCGCCACCGCTCGGCGCGCAAGATTTATTGGGCGCTGGTGGTGGAAGTGCCGAAGCCGAAGCAGGGCCGCATCTCCACCTTCCTGGCCAAGGAGCAGTTGGAAGAGGATTCCTTCATGCGGATCGCCGAGCACGGCGATGACGGCGCCGCCCACGCGGTGACCTATTACGCGGTGGTCGAAACCGCCGCCTCCAAGCTGGCCTGGCTGTCGCTGAAGCCGGTCACGGGCCGTACCCACCAGCTCCGGGCCCATCTGGACCACATCAAGCACCCGATCGTCGGGGATCCTAAATACTTCGCTAAGGAGAACTGGGAGCTGCCGGGGGGCATCCAGGACCGCCTGCATTTGCTGGCCCGGCGGCTGGTAATTCCGCACCCCCGGGGCGGAACTATCGACGTAACCGCGCCGTTACCCCCGCACATGCTGCAGACGTGGAACCTGCTCGGTTTTGACACCGGTCGCTATGACCCGATCGAGGAGGCCCCCGAGGAGGCATGATCCCGAAAAGTGGGAACCGGTTTTCGGACAAGATCATGCCTCAGTGACGAAGTGACGAGCCTGTTCCATGAGGTTGGAGGCTCTGCGGGAATAAAGCGTTCACCTTTGCTTGTTAGGGGTTGGGCGTCTTCTTTCGGACGCAACGCATTGATTTGATTCAACATGCGCAGACTTGTACTGACAGCGCTGATGACCCTGAACTGGCTGCTGCTGAGCCCGACGCTCCAGCTGCCGGAGCGCGGCTTTGTTGAAGTGGGCGCCACGCCCGCCGCGGCTCAGGACATCATGGTGTCCGAGAAGCCAGTCGCTAAAAGCACGCACAAGAAATCCATCAAGAAAACGAACAGGCCTGCGCGCGTCGGTTCAGGCGGCGTCGTCACCAGCAATCAGCCTGGCAAATATCCGATGCAGCCGATCACCGTGCCGCAATCTCCGGTGGTCACCGGCACGGTGACACGGGCTCCGGACGTGCCGGGTTATCCGAATGTGCCGAGCGTTCCGGTCCTGCCGAATGGCGGAGCTGGCGAGACATCGCAGGATCGCGTGGCGCGTTGCCAGCATCAGGGCGCCCTCGGTGGACTGCCCGCCGGTCAGCAGGGCACTTACATCCACAACTGCGCGTTCTAATTTCCAACTCTCACCGTAACGCCGCGTTGATCTTGTCCAAGGCACTTGAGCCCGGGCATAAATCCTTGTCGCTCAGCGAATTCAGCGGCTGGGCCACCGTGTTCATGCCGGCGTGCATGTCGTCGGACTCCGGATCGACGTAGAGCAGGCCGGTGACCACTTCGCCGGCGGCGTTGCGCTCCAGCAGGTAACTCATCGCCGCCAGCCGGTTGTTGACGTTGTAGTCCTTGGCGAGCTTGCGCAGCGCCAGCGTCGAGCCGTCGTGCTGCTTCACCAGCTCGACGGAGCCCGGCTCGTAATCGACCTTGATCTCCTCGCGGCCTGTGATGAAGTCGAGATGGTTCACTGCCTCGTTGTGCTCGCGCACATAGTCGAAGCTGCGGGTCGAGCCCGCGTGGTTGTTGAACGCTACGCAGGGCGAGATGCAGTCGATGAAAGCCGCGCCCTTGTGTTCCAGCGCCGCCTTGATCAGCGGCACGAGCTGCGTCTTGTCGCCCGAGAAACTGCGCGCCACGAAACTGGCGCCGAGCTGCAGCGCGAGCGCAGCGAGATCGATGGCATTGTCGGAGTTGACCGCACCGCGTTTGCTTTTGGAGCCGCGGTCGGCAGTGGCGGAGAACTGTCCCTTGGTCAGGCCATAAACGCCGTTGTTCTCGACCATGTAGAGCATGTTCACGCCGCGCCGGATGCAATGGGCAAACTGGCCGAGGCCGATGGAGGCGCTGTCACCGTCGCCGGAGACGCCGAGATAGATAAGGTCGCGGTTGGCGAGATTGGCGCCTGTGAGCACCGACGGCATGCGGCCATGCACGGAATTGAAGCCATGCGAATTGCCGAGGAAGTAATCGGGCGTCTTTGACGAGCAGCCGATGCCGGAAATCTTCGCTACCCGATGTGGTTCGATCGACAGCTCATAGCAGGCTTCGACGACGGCGGCCGTGATTGAATCATGGCCACAGCCTGCGCAGAGCGTCGAGATTTTCCCCTCGTAATCGCGATGGGTATAACCCAGCGCGTTCTTCGGCAGATCGGGGTGCTGGAATTTCGGCTTGGTGAGATAGGTCATGACGCTGCTTTCCGCAGAGGTGTGACTTTCAACGTGTCGAGCCGGTCGCCGATAGCGCCGGTGATGAAACGGGCGGTGATCGGCGTGCCGTCATAATGCAGCACGGGGATCAGCCGGGCAGGGTCGATGCCGCATTCATTCACGATCAGTGAGCGCATCTGTGCGTCGCGATTTTGTTCAACGACAAAGATGAAATCGTGCTCGCTGATGAAATCATCGACGGTGTGATGGAAGGGAAAGGCGCGCAGCCGCAGCCGGTCGAGGTGTTGCCCCTGCGCCGACAGCATCGCAATCGCCTCATCCATGGCCGGGCTGGTCGAGCCGAAATAAATCACGCCGAAGCGTGTCGGTTTCTCGCAGTTCGCGCGCAAGGGGCGCGGCACCAGATCCTTGGCGGTATCGAACTTGCGCAGCAGCCGCTGCATGTTGTCGACATAGGCGCCGCCTTCCTCGGTGTAGCGCGCATAGCGGTCGCGCGACGTCCCGCGGGTAAAGTATGAGCCCTTGGTCGGATGCGTGGCGGGATACGTGCGATAGGGTATGCCATCGCCATCGACGTCGAGATAGCGGCCGAAATCCTTACCGGCTTCCAGCTCGGCTGCGGTCATGACCTTGCCGCGGTCATAAACCCGGGAGTCGTCCCAACGCAGCGGACGGCAGAGGCGCTGGTTCATGCCGATGTCCAGATCGAGCATGACGAAGACCGGCGTCTGCAACCGGTCAGCCAGATCAAAAGCCGTTGCGCCGAATTCGAAGGCTTCCGCGGGGTCTTCCGGTAACAGCAGGATGTGCTTGGTGTCGCCGTGCGAGGCATAGGCGCAGTTGATCAGGTCGCATTGCTGGGTGCGTGTCGGCATGCCGGTCGAGGGGCCCGCGCGCTGTACGTCGAAGACCACGGCAGGAACTTCAGCGAAATAGGCCAGTCCCAGGAATTCCTGCATCAGCGAAATGCCGGGACCGGACGTGGAGGTGAAAGAACGCGCGCCGTTCCAGGCCGCGCCGATCACCATGCCGATGGACGCGAGCTCATCTTCCGCCTGCACGATCGCATAGCGGTTCTGCTTGGTCTCGGGGTCGGTCCGCAGGCGCTTGCAGTGGCTGGTGAAGGCCTCGGCCAGCGAGGACGAGGGCGTGATCGGATACCAGGCGCAGACCGTAGCCCCACCATAGACCGCGCCCAGCGCCGCCGCCGAATTGCCCTCAATCAGGATGCGGTCGCCCACGCCGTCGGAGTGCTGCAGCTTGAGGCCGATCGGGCAGGTGAGGTGTTGCAGCGCGTAGTCGCGGCCGAGATGCAGGGCATGGATATTGGGCTGGATCAGCTTTTCCTTGCCCTTGTATTGCTCGCCGATCAGCTTCTCCAGCACCGCCACGTCCATGTCGAGCAGCGCGGACAGCGCGCCGACATAGATGATGTTCTTGAACAGCTGGCGCTGACGCGGGTCGGTGTACTGGCTGTTGCAGATTGCGGTGAGCGGCACGCCGATGACGGTGATGTCGTCGCGGAATTTCCCTGACGGCATCGGCTTGGTGGAGTCGTAGAACAGATAGCCGCCGGGTTCGATCGAGGCGACGTCCTTGTCCCAGGTCTGGGGATTCATCGCGACCATGAAGTCGGTGCCGCCGCGCGCGCCGAGATGGCCGGCTTCGCTGACCCGTACTTCGTACCAGGTCGGCAATCCCTGAATGTTGGACGGGAAGATGTTGCGCGGCGAGACGGGAATGCCCATGCGCATCACCGCGCGGGCAAACATCTCGTTGGCGCTGGCCGAACCCGAGCCATTGACGTTGGCAAACCGCAGGACGAAATCGTTTACGCTTTCGATCGGCATGCTGGACCCGCGTAAGTCATCTCGATGAGAAATTTTTTCATGTCCCAGGCGCCGGTGGGACAGCGCTCGGCGCAGAGGCCGCAATGCAGGCAGACGTCCTCGTCCTTCACCATCACCCGGCCGGTCTTCAGCTCGTTCATGACATAGAGGTCTTGTGTCAGATTGTTGGCGGGCGCCTTCAGCCGCTGGCGCAGGTCCGCTTCATCGCCATTCTCGGTGAATGTGATGCAGTCCATCGGGCAGATATCGACGCAGGCGTCGCATTCGATGCAGAGCGAGGAGCTGAACACGGTCTGCACATCGCAGTTCAGGCAACGCCCGGCCTCCGCCAGCGCCAGCGCAGGGTCGAACCCGAGCTCGACCTCGGCCTTGATGTCCTTCAGCGCTATCGCCTTCTCGCGGTGCGGCACCTTGTAGCGCAGATCCAGCGCGATTTCGTTGTCGTAGCTCCATTCGTGGATGCCCATCTTCTGGCTCATCAAATCCACGGCCGGGATCGGCCGGTCGTTGATGTCTTCGCCATTGAGCATCTTGTCGATGGAAACCGCGGCCTCGTGACCATGGGCAACCGCCCAGATGATATTCTTGGGGCCGAAGGCGCTGTCGCCGCCGAAGAAAACCCTCGGATTGCTGGAAGCCATGGTGTTCGGATCGACTTTCGGCATGCCCCATTTATCGAATGCGATGCCGGCGTCACGCTCGATCCAGGGGAAGGAATTTTCCTGGCCGACCGCGACCAGCACATCGTCGCAAGGCACATGCTCGTCGGGCTCGCCGCTCGGCACCAGATTGCGCCGGCCCTTGTCGTCGTATTCCGCCTTCACCTTCTCAAACACGACGCCGGTGAGCTTGCCGTTCTCGTGGGTAAATTCCTTCGGCACCATGAAATTCAGGATCGGGATGCCTTCGTGCATCGCGTCTTCTTTTTCCCACGGCGATGCCTTCATTTCTTCAAAGCCGGAACGCACGATCACCTTGACCTCTTCGCCGCCGATCCGGCGCGAGGAGCGGCAGCAGTCCATCGCGGTGTTGCCGCCGCCAAGCACGATCACGCGCTTGCCGATCTTTGTGATGTGCCCGAAGGAGACGCTGGAAAGCCAGTCGATGCCGATGTGGATATTCTTCGCCGCTTCCTGGCGGCCGGGAAGATCGAGATCGCGCCCGCGCGGCGCGCCGGTGCCGACGAAGATCGCGTCCCAATCTTCCGCCAGCAACACCTTGAGGCTGTCGATGCGTTGCCCGCCGCGGAATTCGATGCCGAGGTTGAGGACGTAGTTGGTTTCCTCGTCGATGACGGAATCCGGCAGGCGGAATTTCGGAATTTGCGTGCGCATCATCCCGCCGGCTTTCGGATCCTGATCGAAGACCACGCAGGTATAGCCGAGCGGGGCAAGTCCGCGTGCGACTGTCAGCGACGCCGGCCCCCCTCCGATGAGGGCGACGCGTTTTCCATTTTTTGTGGTGGCGGGCGGGGGAAGGCGATCGCGAATGTCGTCCTTGTAGTCGGCAGCAACCCTCTTCAGGCGGCAAATTGCCACCGGCTCCTCTTCCACGCGCACGCGGCGGCAGGCTGGTTCACACGGCCGGTCGCAGGTGCGTCCCAGAATTCCGGGAAACACGTTGGACTTCCAGTTGACCATGTAGGCGTCGCTGTAGCGTCCCGCCGCAATCAAGCGGATGTATTCCGGGACTGGCGTGTGTGCAGGACAGGCCCATTGGCAATCGACGACTTTATGGAAGTAGTTGGGCGCGAAAACGTCAGTATTCTTCATTACGCCTCGCCTGACGGGAGACGCAGAAGCTGACTATGAGACTGCGTCACTTCCATGGCACTTTGGCTTGGTAAGGAGCGTCGAATCCGCAACGGGATTTTAGTGGAGGAGATGCATGAATGCTACCGAAAGCGGTCAAATGGTTAGCCTGGCCACAGCCCTTTACGACTTAAGATTTACGCTGCAGAGCGGGAGCCCGAATAGCAATAAAACCGGGGTGCCGCTGGTATATCTGCCGCGCTGCACAACCGCGTGACGCCATGCGCCGCAAGCCGTAAAAGAAGACATGCGCGATATTTTCGAAGACATCTTTGCCAAGGAACCGCTCAATCCCATGGAGGCGGCGCGCCGATCCATGCGGTCGCCCTCGCGCCGCCGCTTCTATGAAAAAGCGACGGCAGAGAGCGCGCCCGAGGGCTTCGCGGTTTTTCTGGATGGCAAGCCGGTGCGGACGCCGATGAAGCGGGCATTGACGGCGCCGGCCATTGAACTTGCCGAAGCGCTCGCTGCGGAATGGGAAGCGCAAAAGGATGTTATTCATCCTGGCCTGATGCCGCTCACGCGGCTTGCCAATTCCATCATCGACGGCGTCGCGCAGGCGCCGCTCCCGGTGGCGGATGAGATTGCGCAGTATCTCGGGTCCGACCTGTTGTTCTACCGCGCGGAAGGGCCGCAAGGTCTGGTCGAGCGGCAGGAGCGTCAATGGGATCCGATCATGGCCTGGGCGCGCGATGTTCTCGGTGCGCGCTTTTTGCTGGCTGCGGGCGTGATGTTTGTCGATCAGCCGGAGGAGGCGGTGTCCGCGGCGAAGTCTCCAATTCCGCACGATGCATGGCGGCTTGGCGCGGTGTCATCCATCACCACGCTGACCGGCTCGGCGCTGCTCGCGCTTGCGATGCTGCGCGGGAGGCTCTCTGTCGATGAGGCCTGGGCCGCGGCGCATGTCGATGAAGACTGGAATATGGAGTTCTGGGGCAAGGATGAGCGCGTGCTGGAACGGCGGGCCTATCGCTTCGGCGAAATGCTCGCGGCGTCGGAAGTTCTGCGTCTGGCGCCAACGGCCTGACGCATGAAACAACGTTCACTCGAGGATATCGTTGTCGTTTCGGCACCCGCGCTGTTTGTCGTGCTGTGGAGTTCGGGCTTTATCGCCTCCAAGGCGGGCCTGCCGTTTGCCGAGCCTATGACCTATCTCACGCTCCGCATGGCGCTGGTGGTCCTGGTGCTGGGCGCGTTGGTTTTGATCCAGCGTCCGGCGTGGCCTTCAACCTCGTGCATCCTGCATAACGTGGTGGCCGGGCTTTGCGTGCATGGTCTCTATCTTGGCGGCGTATTCATCGCGATCTATCACGGATTGCCCGCAGGCCTGTCGGCGCTGATCGTAGCCCTGCAGCCGATCCTGACATCGACCCTGGCCAACCGGTGGCTGGGCGAGCGCGTAAAGCCGCATCAATGGGTGGGACTGGCTCTCGGTCTCGTTGGCGTCTGGCTTGTGGTGCATGAGCGCACGGGCGGAGGCGATGTGGCGCTCATCGGATGGATCACGGTCTTCGTTGCGCTGCTCGGAATCACGTTCGGCACGCTCTATCAGAAGCGTTTTGCGGGCGGCGTAGATTGGCGCATCGGGCTCCTGGTGCAATACGCCGCCGCCGGCGTGCTGTTCGTTTTCGGCGCGCTGCTGTTTGAGACGCGCGTCGTGCAGTGGACGCCGCAATTCATCTTCGCCTTGGGCTGGTCGGCGTTTGTTTTGTCGCTTGGGGCGATCTGGTTGTTTTATTTCATGATCCGGCGGACAGCCGCCATGCGGGTGACGAGCCTGTTCTATCTGACGCCGCCGGTCACGGCGCTGATGGCGTGGCTGTTATTCGACGAGCGCCTCGCGCCGCTCGCTCTGGTCGGCATGGCAATCTGCGTCACCGGCGTCTTCCTGGTTAACTGGAATGGCCGGCTGCGACGAGGCTAAAGAAATGGCGCGCCGGTGAGGGCGCGCCATTCAACTCAAACCAACGCTACCGTTACTGCGGAGGAGCCGAGGAGGCCGGGGGCGGCGTCGTGTTCGGCGTCGAGCTTCCGGTTGTCTCGGTTGATGAATTGCCCATGGGCAACGTGCTGCGCGGTGCGTTCGCCGTGTTGTTGGCGGGCGGCGTATTCACAATCGGCGCGCTCGGGGTGTTGGACGCCGTATTGGTTTCGTTGGTGCCGCCAAACAGAAACGCCAGCATCAGCACAACGACCACGGCGCCGGCAATCCAGCCCCACATGGCGTTAGAACTGTACTCACGGCTTATCCGCTTATTGCGATCGAGGTCGTTGTTGCGATTGAGGTCGCGATCACGCAACGGATCGGGATCTTGATAGGTCATGAGATACCTCCGTAGGGAATGGGTCCTGTATGTCAACGACTGGCGGAAAGCAGGGTTCCAAACAGCGATATGTTTGGATCCAATTTTAGGAATATCCTCACAGGAACAGCCGCATGGCTGCTCCGCGTCAGCGATGTTCGCCGAGCCAGGCAGTGAGAGCGGTAATATCGCGCGGCGACAAATCATGCGCCGCCTGGAATACCTCGTAGGTCACGTCTGCGCCTGCTTCTCGCAGGATTGCGGCAAGCCTGTCGCGCTTGTCCGCTGCGACAATGGGGTCATCCGCGCCCGCGAGCATGAGAACCGGAAAACCTTTGAGATTGGGTAGCATTTTCGGCTCATACGGTACCGTCCCGCGCAACAGCACAGCGCCGGCAAGAACGTCTGGCGTCGTCAGCAAAATCGAGGCGGCTATGTTTGCGCCGTTGGAAAATCCGAAAGCGATTAGTTTAGCGAGTCCGTAAACCTTGCGCCCTCGTGCAATGAAGTCTGCAAGTTCACGGGTGCGGAAAGCGAGGTCGTCGAGATCGAAGACGCCCTCGGAAAAGCGTCTAAAAAACAACGACTGACCCTTCTCAAGCAGCTTGCCACGCGGCGACAATATTGCGGCGCCGGGTGCGAGCCGCTCTCCGAACGGAAGTAATGCGTTCTCGTCGCCGCCAACGCCATGCAGCAACAGCAAAGGCGCGCGGGTGCGATCGGTGGCCGGAACATAGTTATGTATGAAGCCGATATCGGGCAGGGCGCTCATGACAGCTTTAATAACGAAAACGGGGCGCGGTGTGTACCGCGCCCCGTTCGATGAAAACGCCGAGCCTTATTTCGGCTGCGGCACGATACGGATATAGGGCTTCGGAGATTTCCAGCCCTGCGGATAGATCTTCTTGGCGTCGTCGTCGGATACCGATCCGGCGATCACCACGTCCTCGCCGTTCTTCCAGTTCACCGGCGTTGCGACCTTGTGCTTGGCGGTGAGCTGCAGGGAGTCGATCACGCGCAGCACTTCGTCGAAGTTGCGGCCGGTGGTCATCGGATAGATCAGGATCAGCTTGACCTTCTTGTCCGGGCCAATGACGAACACGTTACGCACGGTCTGGTTGTCGGCCGCGGTACGCTGCGACGGGTCGCCGCTGATGGCGGCCGGAAGCATGCCGTAGAGCTTCGACACGTTGTAGTCGGTGTCGCCGATCATCGGATAGTTGGGCTTGAAGCCTTGCGTCTCTTCGATGTCGTCGGCCCACTTGGCGTGCTTGTCGATCGGATCGACCGAGAGACCAATAATCTTGACGCCGCGCTTGTCGAACTCCGGCTTGATCTTGGCCATGTAGCCAAGTTCGGTCGTGCAGATCGGGGTGAAATCCTTCGGGTGCGAGAACAGCACCGCCCATTTGTCGCCGATCCAGTCGTGGAAGCGGATCTTGCCTTCTGTCGTTTCCGCCTCGAAATCCGGGGCAGTTTCACCAATCGCGAGAGTCATCTAAACCTCCTGAAACCTAAGCGAAATCCGGCCGGTTCCCCAGGAACCGCGCATGCCTCTAAGTATAGGATGGGCCGCCGGAATGTAAGGCAGCCACATTTCAAAGAAATGGCGGACGTTGGAAGAGACGTTATGCCGGGAGCCCCAAACGTAGCATGGCCTTCCCAGCCGGGAAACGGGCCAGCCCATGGCCGGAGGCCGCATCAAATACGGCGCCCGGGCCATGGTTGTAGGCTACGGGTTGAGCAATGGGATGCTCTTCGGATCGGGTCCCACCGGGATCGACTCCAGATAGGCATGGATGTCGTCGAGGTCGTTGTTTGACAGGATCTGCTCGGAGTAGGGCGGCATCTGGCGATTGGTCGAACGCACAAAGCTCACCATCGCCTCCAGCGGGAGGGGTTTAGGTGCAAGCTTGGCGCCCGCGCCGCCCTGGCCGACAAAGCCGTGGCATTGGTAGCAACCGTTCTTGACGAAGGCGACCTTGCCTTTGGCCGCGTCTCCCGCAAATGCACTGCCGGAGACGAGGGTGGCGGCAAGGGCCGCCCATCCGAGACGATGAAGGAGTGATTGCATGATTGTCTTCCTCACCGCGGTTGCGTGACAGTGTCGAGGAGGGCGGGCTGGCCGCTCTTCACGACTTCGACGGCCTTCTTCAAGGCCGGCCCGAGTTCTTTCGGATCGGTGATCGGACCCATCGACCAGACACCCATCGATTTCGCCAGGGCGGCATAGTCGATGTTCGGGTTTTCGATACCGGTGCCGATCGGAGCCACGTTCTTGCCGAGATTGGCCACGCGGTTGCGCCGGTTGGACAAGCGCTGCACGTGCATGACTTCCTGATGATAGCCGCGGTTGTTGTGCATGATCGTCAGCAGCGGGATCTCGTGATGCGCCGCGGTCCACAGTGCGCCCGGCGCATACATCATGTCGCCGTCGCCCTGGAACGAGACCGAGAAACGCCCAAGCCCCTTGTTGCCGTTCGCAGCGCCGACGGAAGCCGGCAGGCCGTAACCGAGGCCGGAACCGCCGGAGCCGCCGAGGAAGCGATAATGTTTGTCGTTGTTGAACATGCGCGCAGCCCAGACGCGGATATTGCCTCCCTGCACAAGCGACCAGTCCTGGTCCTTGATTGCCGCATAGGTCTCCGCGGATAGCCGTGCGGTGCTGATGGGGCTCGCGTCCCATGCAACGGCCGCCTGCTGGCGGAGCCGTTCGCGATCCTTTTTCCAGGCATCCTTCATCGCTTCGCCGCGCTTTTCGAAGGCATCTTTCTTTTTGGCCGGGATCGCCGCCTTGACCGCCTCGATCAGCGCCGGCAACGACGTCTGCGAGTCGCCGGCCATGGCGATATCGACGGGCTGATAGCGCTGGAAGTCCTGGAAATTGGACTTGGTGAGGAGATCGACGCCACTGATGGTCATCAGCTTGGCGGTCGGCTTGATCCGATTTTCCTGCAGGCCGTGGCCATGGTTCTCGCCGTTGTCGATCCACTGATTGACCGTATTCCAGAAGTCGGAGCATTCGAGCCCGAGGATCACGTCGGCATTGCGGATCAACTGCTGGCCGCCCTGGCTCTGGTTCAGGTAGTGCGCGTTGGGCATATTCATGCGGCCGCCCTGGTCGACAACCGGAACCTGGATCAGCTCCGCAAGGGTCACCAGGTTGTCCACGCCTTGCTGGTCGCGCGCCATGCGATCGACAACGATGACCGGATGCTCGGCGTTCACGAGAAGCTTCGCGGCTTCGCGCAGTGCACCGACATCCGCCTGGGACGAGGACGGCGCGGTGTATTTCGGAATGAAAAGCTTGGGATCGTCTATCGGCGAATCCTGGATGCCTGCATCGAGCGAGATCAGAACCGGCCCATAGGGCGGCGTCATCATCGCTTTATAGGCTCGTACGAAGGACTGTCCGAAATGCTGGTGCGAGACCGGCGTGTCGTCCCATTTTGTATAGTCGCGGACAAGAACGCCGATGTCCTGTGCCGAATGGTAAGTAGGCACGCCGGGTGGCCGCTTGGCGGCGTCCGCGTCATTGCCGCCGATGACCATGATCGGCACGCGATCGCACCAGGCGTTATAGATTGCCATCGTCGCATGCATCAGACCGACGGTGCCGTGGCACAGCATCATCTGCGGCTTGCCGGTAGCCTTGAAATGGCCGTGGCACATCGCCGTCGCGGATTCTTCGTGCATGCAGGTGATGAACTCGGGCGCGCTGTTGTTGCCGTAGTTGATCAGGGACTCATGCAGTCCGCGGAAGCTCGAGGCTGGATTGGAATAGACGTAGTCGAACTTCAGCGACTTGATCACATCGAGCATGTAGTCCGAACCGGGGCGGCCGCGGCTCTTCTCTGAACTGTCTGTAACCGAGCCGGTCTCGATGGCGATCTGATGCGCACTCGGTGGCAGAGCGGCGGGGAGCCGGCCGCCATCTGCGGTTGTCGGCGCCGACTTCGCGGTTGTGACGGTTGCTGCTGTGGCGCCTGCGACTGCAACGCCGGTGAGAAATTTGCGCCGGTCGACCTTGGTCTGCGAAACTTTCATTGCCGCCTCCCTGGATGCTAGCTCCTTCTGAATGGGAGCTGTTGAGTCGATATTTTTCTATCGACGGTTGAGGCGTAGCATCCTGCGTTTATTTGGATGCTGCAATCGGAAAAATGCCGTTTTGTAGCACCTTTTTCAAATCCGAATGCGAGGTTGATCCTGTTGAGCGAAACCCGAACCAATTGGCCGAATGGTATAATTGGCCCTTGGCCTTTTATGCTGGGCGCTGCCGCGATCTATCTGGCCGGAGCAGCCGGGCAGTTCCTGACGGCGTCGCCGGTACTCGCATATGTCGGCCTCTGGCCGTTCCTGATCCTGCAAATTGTGCTGATCGGAGCGTGGTACACGCTCCACGCGCAAAGGCTGCGGGCCGGCGGTCGTGGCATTGCTGCAGCGCAAGGAATCGCTGTCATTCACGTTCTTGCCATCGTGCTGCTGGTGCTGGTCGGGGCGTTCTACATGGAAAACGTATCTATCGCCGGGTGGACGCCGGCATCGTTTCTGCTGGTTCGGCAAATTATGAGCTTCAACCGCGGGGCGGGCGACCTGTTGACCCTTCTCGGGCTTGTGGCCTGTGTGGCGCTGCTGATCCCCCCGGTATTTTCCGTTTGGGCTGCGAGGCAGCCGGGACTGCAAACATGAGTCTGCTCGAACTCCGCCATGTGTCGATCCGCGGCAAAGTGCAGGGCGTCAGCTATCGCGCCTGGACCGAGGAGACCGCGCGCAAGCTCGGGCTGCAAGGCTGGGTCCGCAACCGGCGTGCCGGTTGGGTTGAGGCGGTGTTCGCCGGTCCGGGTGAGGCGGTGGAGCGCATGCTTGAGGCCTGCCGCAAAGGTCCGCCCGGTGCGCAGGTCACCAGCGTCGATCAGCGGCCCGGCACATCGGAGGATCTCGCGATGCGGCCGACTGGCGCGGATTTTATCGTATTGCCGACTGTTTAGCTGCGCTCCGCGAGCGCGTCAGCGACCGCATCCTGTGTCGCGCCAAACAGCGGCTCGAATTCTCGTTTCAGCGCCGCATCGACATCCGCCATGCTCGCATTCACGCCGAGGTCGCGCAGGCTGGTGATGCCGTAGCGCGCCTCGGACACGCCGCAGGCGAGGATGCCGGAGTAATGCATCAGGTCGGGTGCGACGTTGAGCGCGATGCCGTGCAGGCTCACCCAGCGCTTGAGCCGGATGCCGATGGCCGCGATCTTGTCCTCGAAGCCTTCGCCTTTGTCCGGGCGGCGCACCCAGACGCCGACGCGATCCTCGCGGCGCTCGCCCTGCACGCCGAAGGCGGCGAGGGTGCGGATGATCCATTCTTCCAGCGTGGCCACATAGCGCCGCACATCGGGCGCGCGCCGGTTGAGGTCGAGCATCAGGTAACCCACCCGCTGTCCGGGGCCGTGATAGGTGAATTGCCCGCCACGGCCGGTGGCATGCACGGGAAATCGCGCATCGATCAGATCCTCCGGCCGCGCACTGGTGCCCGAGGTGTAGAGAGGCGGGTGCTCCAGCAGCCAGACCAGTTCAGGCGCGTCGCCCGACAGAATCGCAGCCACGCGCGTCTCCATGGCCGCGAGCGATGCCTCATAGGGAACGAGGCCGTCGCTTCGGCGCCATTCGGCGGGAGGCGATTCCGGGCCTGTTTGCAGCCCTAAAGTCAGATCGTTGCGCGCGTTAACCACCTGCTAACCATACCATGGTGACGTACAGCGTTTTCGAGCGAAGTGAACTCCGGTTCGCGTGAGGAAAACGCGTTCTTTAAAGACTTAGAGCGCGTTCGGACGCAAAACCGGTGCCCACTTTTGCTGAACGCGCTCTGCATATAGGCCCTGCCGGCCTTCAAGGACACCGCATGCCCACCCTCGATAATGTCACGCTCGATATCGCAGTTGTTCTCGGTACGACCTCCATGCCGATCCATCAGGTTCTCCGGCTTGGCCGTGGCGCCATTATCGAGCTCGATGCGGGGGAGGACGACGAGGTGCATATCCTTGCGAACAATCTTCCGGTGGCCAGGGGTACAGTGGTGGTTCAGGGCAACCGCATCGCGGTCGAGGTCACGCAATTGCTCCCACGCCAGCCGGACGTGCGCTAAACTCGTTTGACGGCCGGATAAACTCGAAAAATCCGGCAGTTATCAGGCCTTGTACCCCGGAAAGCGATTTGTTACATCGTCGGCGCGACCGAAGCGCGAGCCTTACGGGCCAGCGTTTTTCCCAGCATGCGGCCATGGCGGAATTGGTAGACGCGCTAGCTTGAGGTGCTAGAACCGAAAGGTGTGGAGGTTCGAGTCCTCTTGGCCGCACCAGCTAAAATCTACTAGCAATAACAAATACCTAAGCGGCGAAGGGCCTGGGTTTTGTGGCAAGTTTGTGGGGTTAGATTTGTAGCGTTGCGGGCTGTTGAAAACTCCTGAAACGGGTCTCGCAGCGATTGGTCCTCCGCCGCCGCGATCTTGAAGCGCGACTGAAGCTCACCCGGAGCACGATCTACGACAAGATCAATCCAGACTCTCCGGCCTGGTGGAGCAGCCTGTTTGATAGCTATTCCTCCCCAGCCGCGCCGTGCTGGTATGTCTTGGTTGGGAGACAAGTTGAGAAAATCAGTGTGCGCTGTGCACAGCAAGCGGCGGCCTGTAATTATGAGAATGGGCAGTCTGAGCTTGATCACCTCGCGCTTGAACCGCGCGATCTCGGCTTGGTCGGGCTTCATCTGACCTTGTCAAGGGAAAGCTTGCGCCGGATCGTCCACAAACTGCTTCGCCCATCCCCGCAACTGCGTCGGATGAACACCCAGGTCTTGCCCAGCTTGCGCATACGACACGCCGCGATCCTTGATCAGCTTGACTGCCTCAAGCTTGAATTCGCGTGTAAACTTCCGCCTCTCCATGATCCACCTCCGGTTCCATTAAAACACCTAACTCGGTGTCTTCGGAACCGGGTGCAGGCCAAAGGAACGTACTCGACGTAGAAACGAGGTACGTTCTTCTTTGCTGATTGCCAGCCAACTTAAGTTTTCTTTTGCGGCCTCTTTTTTGGCCAAGTGTAATGATTGTATGGCGCGCACAATACGCCGGCAACGGGGCGCGCGTCAGTTAGGAAATAATGAAGTTACCGGGGTTCCTGAAGCGGTTTAGCAAGAACGCAACTCTGAACGTTGCGCGAGATCTCATTCTCGGAAGCAACCTGTTCGACGAGGTTTACTACCGGGAGTCACATGGCGATCTGTTGCACTCGTCCGGTCTTAAGCCTGTCGATCACTACCTGAAATTCGGCCATAAAAAGGGTTTCAATCCGTCTCTGTTTTTCGATGGGTCCGAATACCTATCCCAAAATCCCGATGTCAAAAGCGTGGAGCTCAATCCGCTTTATCATTATCTGCGGTGGGGGCGGGCGGAGGGTCGATCGCTACCGCCCGTCGTAAAATCGGCCAAGCCTCCCAAGGCGCCGACGCAGCAGCAATGGGATGCGCTCGCGGCCGCGAAGCGGGATCTGCCGTCAGGCCTGAAGATCGACGTGATCATTCCGGTCTTCCGCGGCTTCGACGAAACCGCCAATTG
>CANKHA010000012.1 GCA_947481685.1 Bradyrhizobiaceae bacterium | reverse complement strand
TTGTCCAGTTCCGGAATCAGCGGCCGCCTGCCCTCTTCCACCCGCATCCAGAGCCGGATCAGGTGGCGGCGGCGTTCGGGCTCAGACCAATCCTCGAATTTTGTCCGCGAGTGCAAGGTTACGTGGCTGTTGGAATACGACATGTCGCCGCGCTCGAACTCGATATCGATCGAGAGCTCCGCCGCGAGTTTTTGAAAGAGTTCGATGGCTTCCGTTTGTGCAGCGGTCAGAGGGGGCGCACCGGGAAGCTGGTGCCCACGCTTGAGCGTGTTGCTGGCGCCACGCGCGGTGAAATAGCCGTCCTTGATGCTGAAAATCGGCATCCGGAAATATGGCAGGGTTTCACCCGGCAGAATAACGCCTTTGCGCGACATATAGAAGAAGAAGGACATCTCGTCCGCGAGATCGGGCCTGCGCTTGAGCATCTCGTTATAAAGAGCGGGCGAACTGCAAAGCTTGTGCGTGCCGCCAGCCTTGGCGGTCTGCAACACAAAGAGCGAGGTGAGATCGCAGCCGTCGGCGTGGAAGCCGAGCGCCTCGTTCGACTGATAGCCCCGGCCGGTGGCGGTCGTCACCGATGCGCCCTTGTTGGTGACATGGCCGAGCAGGTTGCCTTTCGCATTTTGCGGGCGCGCGCGGGCAAAGTGGTTGGTCACACCCCAGAAGGCCGCGACATTTTGATACCGGCTGCGTCCTTCGAGCGGAAAACCGCGTATGAGCGCGAAGCCCCGGCCTTCCAGCAGTTCTTTGCGAATGTCGGCCAGCGTCGCAGCGAAGCGCGGAAGCGGGAAATCCGCCTTGGTGATATTCTTGATGTCGAGACCGCGCGCCTCGACCTTTGCGGCGGCATCTTTGATCTCGCCGATCTCGCTCTCGTTGAGAGCATAGACATACTTATTTCTGTCGGCGAATTCCTGCGGATACCAGTAAGCAGACCCTTCGATCGGCTGCATGAACTGCGCAGGCTTGTGAACGCGCTCGCTCGGCGCCCAGGGGTTCTGCATCGACTTCCTCCCAATTCCGTTTTTTGATCTTGGGTCGATTGTTGTCGAAAACAGAGAATATCCAAAGGGAATTTTACGAGCGCAGCCTGATCACTGGACTGCAATTTTTTGCGGTGCACAACGCCGCTATTTTCGCGTCCAGCCAGGAGGATTGGCGGCTTTCACGCGGCGCGCTTCCTTCACCAGCTCTTTCACCGCGCCAGTGATGGGGAGCGAAAGGCCGGCGGCATCGGCCATGCCGCCGACGATCTGCATATCCTTCAAAGCCCAGGTGAAGGTTGTCTGATCCCAGTCTTCCAGCGCCTGGCTCTTGCCGGAACTCAGCATCAGCGCATCGCGCAGCTTGGGAAGATCGATGCCGGTGGATTCCGCAATCCGGCCCGCCTCGATCAGCCCGATCGACGTGATCCAGAGCATCAGGTTGTTGAGGCCCTTGGCGACCTGGCCGTGGCCCACCTCACCGAGATGCGCGATATCGGAGCAGAACGCGGAATAGACCTTCCGCCCCCGCGCCACGACATCTTCGGCACCGCCGAACAACGCCAGCAACTTGCCCTCGTCGGCGAACCAGCGGCCCCGGCAGATCGGCGCATCGAGCACGAAGCAACCGGTCTTCGCCGCAACATCCTGCAGACGCTTCACGGTATCGGGCGCAACGGTAGACGACACGGCGACGATCCCCCCCTTCGCCAGTGAAGAGAACACGCCCTGCCCGCCCAGACATACGGCGTTGACCTCGTCGTCGTATCCGACGCCGAGGATCACGAAACTGCTGTCGCGCGCGAGGCTTGCGGCGTCCGTCGCGATTATAGCGCCCATTGCCTTCACCTTGGCGCTGTTCTCGGCGCTGATATCGAGCGCCGCCACAGGATAGCCGTGCGCCAGCATGTGCTTGACCATCGGCTGCCCCATGCGGCCGACGCCGATAATTCCCACGCGTTCTTGTATGCTCACCTGAATTGTCCCTGCGTTGATCGACCCTGCAAAGCGTGGGGCGTTGTCTGTCAGGGCGTGCGACCGCACGCAAGCCTGCGGAACGCGTGAAGCCGAGGTTAAAAGCGCACACGCAAGCACCCTTGGCGGACCCTCAAAAACTGGCCTTTTTTCCTTAAGCTTCAGCCCCTATATTGGGTGTGCCGGGGCAACCCGGATATGGCGATAAACGGACGTCGTAATAAGCCTTTCGGACCCGGGGGCAGTACCCGGCGGCTCCACCCAAGCCCAGACCCAGGTCTGGGTTTCGGCGGGGCCGAACTAGGATCGACGAGGGTGTAAAGGGCGAACTTTTGCTCGGTATGGTACCCGCCGACATCGGGCCAAAGCACTAGTTGCAAACGACAACTATGCTCCGGTTGCTCAGGCCGCGTAAGCGGTTTGAAAAACCAAGTCTGAAGTCCTAACGGGTTAAGCTCCGTTAGGCGGGGTTCGGAGGTACCTGGCAACAGAAACCTCCACTTCATTTCCCCCTCTCCTCGCCCATGTTAAGCACCGGCCCAATCAGCGTATTGGGTTGGGATTTAGAAGCTGCGCACTCTCGTCACCGCTGCTAAATTTGTTGCGGGTCTCGGGGGAGAAACAATGAAATCAGCATCATGGATTCTGTTGCCGGCGTTATTGCTCGGCACAACCGTCGCGCAGGCGCGCGACATTTATTGCGACATGAAAGGCGGGGGCTCGCCCAATCGCGTACGCGATTGGTATGTCGTCATTGACAAGGCGAGAACACCGCAATTGCCGGGAAGCAAGAAGCCATCCATCGGATGCGGTGTCAGCTTCAGCTCTGTGGGCGGTATGTATCGTCCGCTTGAGCTGGTCACCAAGCCGACTTTGGGCGAGGTCAAAACAGGCCGTAACAGCATCCATTATCGCTCCTCCAAAAGTGGCGAAGATTTCCTCTCCATCCGCCTTCACGAAGTCGGCCGGACCGGTTCTCTCACAAGCGGTGTCTTCCAGTATCGCATCCACGTCGTCGATCGTCCGCTGTAATACTCGCCAGACAATTTTCGCGGGAAGGCAAACAATGAAAGCCGGATGGATGGCTCTGCCGGTTTTGCTGCTCAGCGCAGCAACGGTGCAAGCTGGCGATGTCTACTGCAACAGCCAGGATGGTTCGTTTCCGGAAGGGACTAATCTCACCCGCGAATGGTATGTGACGGCTGCGACAGCGAGAAAGCCGCAACCCGGACAGGCCAAGGCCACGACGGGTTGCTACCTCAACTTCGCTACCCTGAGCGGGATGCACAAGCCGATCGAAATTGTTGCGAAACCGACGCTGGGCCAGGCAACGACGATCCTCACCAAGATTATCTACAAGTCAGCAAAGGCCGGCGAGGATTCCATCACGGTGCGCTTCCAGTACATAGGGCGCACCGGCCGCCTCCAAACATCCATGGGCACTTACCGCATTCACGTCGTGGACCACCCGCTCTAGGCAAGCCCGCCGGAGCGACGAGGACAAGTCCGCATCTTTACGACCGGACGCCGCCCTGCCCGGCAAAACCACCGGGGAGATTGCCTTGACCTGCTGGGCGCGGCCCGAACGGGTTTATGCAGAGCAACAAGAGATCTCGCGGCATTAATTTTTTTTAACCAGTGTCAACAAACAGATCGTAAAAATTAACAAACAAACAGATCGCAACGTCTATTTCCGCGCGAACAACAATAGTTAACAAATTGCATGTTGTTGAAATGCAACTGACACGACCAAACAGATCGTATGGTTTATTTTGTCCCACCTGAAAACCATCGAATCAGCGATGATTCGTCATTCTTGTTCACCCACCCAGTAACACCCACCAAAGTCTCCGGAGGAGAATGCAATGACGATTCGTCACCTTATAACGACAGCGCTGAGCGTGACCGCTCTGTTTGCTGCGACTGAATTTGCCATCGGCGCCGACATGCCGGTGAAGGGCGCGCCGCGATCCTACAGCGCTCCATACAATCCCGCTTACAACTGGAGCGGCTTCTATCTCGGTCTGAACGGCGGATACGCCAAGGGCACCACCGACTTCGGTATCGCCGGCGCTTCGATCGACACGAGCGGCTACCTGATCGGCGGTCAGATCGGCTACAACTGGCAGCCGGGCAACTGGGTGTTCGGTGTTGAAGCCGATCTCGACTGGGCAGGCATTGACGGCTCGGAGACCGGAGTTTCCGGCGTTCTCACCGCCACCGTCGATTCCAAAGTCAAATATCTCGGCAGCGCCCGCGTCCGCGCCGGCTATGCCTGGGATCACTGGCTGCCTTATCTCACCGCCGGTGTCGGTTACGCGAAAAACGAAGTCAGCGTCAGTGCGACCGTTCCCGGTTTCACCGCGAGCATTTCCGACGAGCAGGGCCATATCGGCTGGGTTGCCGGCGCGGGCCTCGAATGGGCCTACTCATCGCGCTGGACCGCCAAGCTTGAATATCTCTACTACAGCCTTGGCTCCGCGACCTATTTCGAAAACGTCGGCGGCGGCCTCGATACCGACGTGAAGATTCAGACCATCAAGGTTGGCGTCAACTATCGCTTCTAGGCGTGGCGTCCCCCAGCTGACAGCTGACATCAGCGGAAAAACCCCGGCGCGAGCCGGGGTTTTTTTATGTTTGGATGACGGCGATCAGCCCCACGGGCCACGCAGGCGGGTGCTGCTGCCCCAAGGACCGTTTGAGGCTCCGCGTGATGGCGTCGCAGGTGTGGACGCAGGCGAGGCGGCAGGCGACGCAGCAAATCCACCACCGCCGATTTCGCCGGCAAGCTGCTGAAGCGCCGCGATGCGGTTCTCGACCGCCGGGTGGGTCGCAAACAGATTGTCCCAACCGTGCCCGCCGGTCAGCGGATTGACGATGAACAGATGCGCACTCGCCGGGTGTGCCTCCGCGGCATCGTTCGGAATCTGCTGCGCCGCGTTGTGTATCTTGACCAGTGCCGATGCCAGCGCCATCGGTTGTCCGGCAATCCGCCCGCCCATGTCGTCGGCGGCATATTCGCGGGTACGGCTGATCGCCATCTGCACCAGCATGGCGGCCATCGGCGCGAGGATCACCATCGCGAGACTGCCGATCACGCCAAAGCCGTTGTTGTTATCCCGATTGCTTCCGCCGAAGAACATGCCGAACTGCGCCAGCATGGAAATCGCGCCGGCGAAGGTCGCGGTCACGGTCATCAGCAGCGTGTCGCGGTTCCTGATATGCGCGAGCTCGTGCGCGATCACGCCCGCCAGCTCCTCGCGGTTGAGCATGTTGAGCAGCCCGGTCGTCACGGCAACGGCGGAATGTTGCGGATCGCGGCCGGTGGCAAAGGCGTTGGGCTGCGGCTCATCCATAATGAAGATGCGCGGCATCGGCAGCCCGGCGCGGCCCGAAAGCTCGCTCACGATCTGAAACAGTTCCGGCGCCGAGCGGGCGTCGATCTCCTGCGCGCCCTGCTGCGACAGCACCATCCGGTCGGAGTTCCAGTAGGCGAACAGGTTCATGCCCGCGGCAACCACGAGCGCGATCATGGCGCCGTTGGCGCCGCCAATCAGGAAGCCGACGCCCATGAACAGCGCCGTAAGGCCGGCAAGAAGAACCGCCGTGCGGAAGTAGCTCATCTCTCTATCCAAGCAGCGGGTGCTGCATGCCTTTCCAAATGTCGCCCGCTTGAAATGTGGCCCCGGCAAAGTTCCGGTGCAAGGAGAGCCGCGCCAGTGTGTCGCGGGTATTTGCCCCCATCGACGGATTGCCTTGGCTTTGCGCCGCCCCGAATAATGCGCCGCATAAATAACCAGACATGTGCCGGCCGCAGAGCACGGCACGGGAGGAGAATTATGTCCCGCAATTCGATTTACGCATTGATGGTGGCCGCCGGTATGACCGCCGTCATGGCTGCGCCTGCGACCGCACAGCAGGCGCAGGTCGCGCTCGGCGAACCGGTCTCGGTCGAGACGCTCGCCATGGCCATCGCCTTCGAGCGCGCCAAGGAGCGCGGTGTCGATCTCAAGGTCACGTCCTTCTCCAAGGAAGAACTTGCAATCCAGGCCGTGATCAGCGGCCAGGCGCAGATCGGCATCGCGACGCCTTACGCCGTGATGCAGAAGTCCGCCGGCACGGTGAAGAACCTCGTTTCACTGACCAAGCTGGTGTTCTTCCCGATCGTCGAAAAAGCCACCTACAAGAGCTGGAAGGATCTCAACGGCCAGCCCTTCACGTTCCATTCGCGTGGCAGCGGCACCGAAGCCATCGGCAACATCATGGCGAAGCGCCAGAACATCACCTTCGGCCAGCGCAACTACATCTCCGGATCGGATAACCGCATCGTCGCGCTGATGAACGGTCAGATCAAAGCCACCATCCTCGATCTCGCCAACACCAACATCCTGATGGAAAAGGCCGGCGACCGCTTCGCCAAGCTGCCGGGCGTGGATAATCCGGCCAGCGACGAAATCCTGTTCGCGCGCGCCGACTGGATCGAAAAGAACAAGGACAAGGTCGATATCCTGGTCGAGGAATTCGTCAAGCTGTGGGGCGAGATGCAGAAGAATCCCGCCATCATTGAGACCGAGCGGGTGAAGCGCGGGCTGCTAAAGGATCTGCCGAAGGAGATCGTGGGTAAAACCACTGCCTTCTACACCACCGGCGTGAAGGAAGGCCTCTACAAGGCCGGCGGCGCCGACGCCGCGAAGGCCGACTTCGAATTCTACCTGGAAGCCGGGCAGCTGACCGGCGCACCGGAGTCTCTGAAGATTGACGACTTCTGGTACGTCGCGCCCTACGACAAAGCGGTGAAGAAGCTCGGTTCGTAACCGGCCGCACATTTCCCCTCTGAGACCTGCGAGCGCGAAAACCGATCACGGGTTTGCCCGAAGATCGGCCCTTAAAGGGGGCGCGCTCGCACTGTTTCGCCTGAACAGAAATCGAGAAGCTCGTTGTCGCGCGATTATCGTTCCACGGCCCTGACCTTCGCCTCCTTTGCCTTCGTGCTTTGCGCCTGGGAATTTGCCGGACGCCTGCCGGTCAGCAATGCCTTTCCGTCGCTCTCGGCCACCGCCGTTGCGGGCTGGGAGATGATCCGCGACGGCCGCCTGCCGACCGCGCTCGGCATCACCATCGTGCCGATGCTGATCGGCGTCACGATCTCCGCCATCGCGGGCGTGCTGCTTGGTCTCGCCACCGGACTCAACAGGAAGGTCGAGTGGGTCGGCATTCCGCTGTTCCTGGTGTTGCAGGCAGCACCTCTTGCGGCGATCATTCCGATGCTGGTGCTGGCCTATGGCGTCGGCCTTGCCGCTAAGGTCGCCGTGGTCTGCATCATGGCGGTGCCGGTGATCGTGCTCAATTCCTACAAGGCGGTGCAGCACACGCCGCCGTCGCTGTTACAGATGAGCCATGCCTTCCTCGGCTCACGGCTGCAGACCATCTTCAAGGTGATCCTGCCTGCGGCGAGCCCGGTGATCTTCGCAGGGCTTCGGCTCGGCACTGCCGCGGGCTTCGTCGGTGCAATCCTCGCTGAGTTGTTGATCAGCCCGACCGGGATCGGCGACCTCATCACCTATCACCAGTCGATCGCGGAATATCCGCAGATGTATGCGGCAATCGTCTCGGTGATCATCCTCTCCGCCCTGTTTCTGGAATTTCTCGACCGGCTGGAAGTCGCATTGTTCCGGCCTGAAAGGCGCACCGCGTGACCGTAGTAAATGCAACCATGGCAGCCGGCACCGCCGCCGTCAGTGTACGCGGCGTGTCGATGATCTATCCCGGACCGGTGCAGGCGCTGCAGGATATCGATCTCGATTTTCCCGCAGGTCAGCTCACCTCGCTGCTCGGGCCGTCCGGCTGCGGCAAGACCACGCTCCTGAAGATCATTGCGGGCCTGCTCGAGCCCGCCGCGGGCACAGTGACCGTTAGCGGCAAGACCGTGAAAGGCCCCGGCCCGGAGCGCGCTTTCGTATTCCAGGATTTCGCGCTGCTGCCCTGGGCCACGGTGATGCGC
Organism: Bradyrhizobiaceae bacterium; assembly: GCA_947481685.1. Classification (GTDB taxonomy): domain Bacteria; phylum Pseudomonadota; class Alphaproteobacteria; order Rhizobiales; family Xanthobacteraceae; genus CANKHA01. The sequence goes on along the minus strand of CANKHA010000012.1, from coordinate 65,257 downwards.
AACGTCGCTTTCGGCCTGGAACTGCGCGGCGTACCTACGTCAGAGCGTGAAGCCGTCGCCGAGAAATATATCGGCGACGTCGGACTGCGCGGTTTCGAGCAGAAATATCCCCATGAGCTGTCCGGTGGCATGCGGCAACGTGTCGGCCTCGCGCGCGCGCTGGCGGTGAAAGCCGACGTGCTGCTGATGGACGAGCCGTTCTCCGCTGTCGATGAACAGACACGGCGCAAGTTCCAGGAAGACCTGTTGCAACTCGTCTCCGTCGAGAAGCGCACCTTCATCTTCGTAACGCACTCGATCGAAGAGGCCGTCTATCTCTCCGCCCGGATCGTGCTGCTGTCGCCCCGTCCCGGCAAAGTCTGGAAGATCATCGAGCCAAAAATGCCGCGCGAGCTGTCGCCGGACCAGATCCGCCGTGAGCCCGGCTATCTCGATACGGTCGAGTCGATCTGGCAGAACCTCAAGGACTACGTCGAATAACCCAGAGAAATATGATGGAACTGTACGGACACAGAATTCCGATGTGGGCGTCGCTCGGGCTCTGGGCGGTGATCTGGGAGATCGTCGGCCAGGCGCATGTCACGATCCTGCTGCCGCCGCTGTCGGCCTGCTTCATGAAGCTGTTCGAGATCGTGCCGACGGAAACCTTCTGGTCCGCCATGCGGATCACCGCGCAAGCCTTCACTCTCGGCATGGCGGTTTCCATTCTGGTCGGCGTGCCGCTCGGCGTGGTGATGGGCCGCTCGCCGCTGATCGACCGGCTGTTTCTGCCCTGGGTCAGCCTGTTCGTCAGCGCGCCGCTGACCGCGCTGGTGCCGGTGATCATGGCGCTGTTCGGCTTCGACGAAACCACCATCGTGCTCACCGTGGTGCTGTTCGCGATCTGGATCATCATCCTCGACGCCCGCGCCGGCAGCAAAGGCATCTCGCCATCATTGATGGAGATGGCGACCAGCTACGGCGCCACGCGCTGGCAGGCGTTCATCAAAATCTATCTGTGGGCGGCGCTGCCGGAAATCCTCGCCGGCATCCGGCTCGGCCTCGTGCGCGCGGTGAAAGGCGTCATCATCGGGCAACTGCTCGTGTCGGTGATCGGCTTCGGCTACCTGTTCGAAATCTATTCGAGCAATTTCCTCATGGAGCACATGTGGGCGCTGCTTCTGGTGCTGTTTTTCTTCGCCTACCTGATGGATGCCGGAATGGGGGAACTGGAACGGCGAATCGACTATTATTCGTCTGTGCGGGGCTGACGGCCGGGGATTGGCTCTGGCTTTCGGGCCTTTCCGACCCCATTTTTAGTGGCCTAACCGCCGTTTTAGCCCCAAGCTGTCCATAAATGAGCACCGATTACATCCGCTACGACATTCTGGCCCAAAACGCGCTCCGTGGCGTGGTGCGTACTGTCATGGCCGAGGCAGCGAAAAAGGGCCTCGCCGGGGATCACCATTTCAAGATTTCCTTCGATACGAACGCGGCCGGGGTGAAGCTGTCGCCCCGCATGCGCGCCCAGTATCCCCAGGAAATGACCATCGTCCTGCAGCACCAGTTCTGGGACCTGGAAGTGTCCGACGAGGCGTTTGAAGTCGGCCTCTCTTTCAGCGGCGTGCCCGAGCGGCTGCGCGTGCCGTTCGACGCCATCAACGGCTTCTTCGATCCCTCGGTGGATTTCGGGCTGCAATTCTCCACCGTGGTGGAAGAGGATAATGACGACGCCGAAGTATTGCCCGAGGCGGAAAACACGCAGACGCCAGCCGAACCGGTGAAGCTTGCCCCGGTAAAGCTGGCCCCGGTGAAACTGGAACGCAAATATCCAGCCAAGCCGCTCGCGGCCGTGCCGCCGCCGGCGGATGAAGACCCCGACGGCGACGGCGACAAGCCGCCAAAAGGCGGAAAAACGTCCGGCGCTGAGGTCGTGAGCCTGGATCGTTTCCGCAAAAAATAGCCGGGTCAGCATGAATAAGACGCGCACCGAAACCGACACCTTCGGCCCGATCGAGGTGCCGGTGGACCGCTATTGGGGCGCGCAGACCGAGCGGGCGCGACACAATTTCCAGGTCGGCGAAGAGACCATGCCGGTGTCGCTCATCCGCGCGCTGGCCATCGTCAAGCGCGCCGCTGCCGAGACCAATCGGGAATTGAAGCTGCTCGATGCCAGGCGTGCGCGCGCCATTATCGCCGCGGCGCAGGAAGTGATCGACGGCAAGCTTGCGGGCAATTTCCCGCTCTCGATCTGGCAGAGCGGCTCCGGCACCCAGACCAACATGAACGTCAATGAGGTGATCGCGAACCGCGCCAACGAAATGCTGGGCGGCAAGCGCGGCGACAAGGAGCCGATCCACCCCAACGATCACGTCAACATGAGCCAGTCGACAAACGACGCCTTCCCCACCGCCATGCATATCGCGGCGGCGGACCAGATCGCCTACCTGCTCGATCCGGCGCTGGCGCATCTGCAGGGCGCGCTGGAGGTGAAGGTCAAGGAATTCGCCTCGATCATCAAGATCGGCCGCACCCATACACAGGATGCGACGCCGCTCACGCTCGGCCAGGAATTCTCCGGCTATGCCGCGCAGGTGAAGTCCGGCATTGGCAGGATGCGGCTCGCGCTAAAAGGACTCTATCCTCTGGCGCAGGGCGGCACCGCGGTCGGCACCGGGCTGAACAGCAAGCCGCAATTCGCCAAATTGTTCGCGCAGAAAGTGGCGAAGATCACGCGGCTGCCGTTTGTCACCGCGCCCAACAAGTTCGAGGCGCTGGCCTCGCACGACGCCTATGTCTTCACACACGGCGCGCTCACCTCGGTCGCCACCGGGCTGTTCAAAATTGCCAACGACATCCGTTTCCTCGGCAGCGGTCCGCGCTCCGGGCTCGGCGAGTTGCTGCTGCCGGAGAATGAGCCCGGATCGTCGATCATGCCGGGCAAGGTGAACCCGACGCAGTCGGAATCGCTCACGATGGTCTGCACACGCGTGTTCGGCAACAATACGACGATTTCAACCGCCGGCAGCCAGGGCCACTTTGAGTTGAATGCCTACAAGCCCGTCCTCGCCTACACGATGCTGCAATCGATCCGCCTCGTGGCGGATGCCGCGCGCTCTTTCACCGATCACTGCGTTGTGGATATCCGCGCCAACAAGGAGCGTATCGAGGAATTGATGCAGCGCTCACTGATGCTGGTGACGGCGCTCGCGCCGAAGATCGGCTACGACAAGGCTGCGAAAATCGCCAAGACCGCACACGCCAATGGCACGACATTGCGCGAGGAGGCAATCCGGCTCGGCTATGTGACAGAAAAAGAATTCGATGCACTGGTGCGGCCGGAGAAAATGATCCGGCCCGGCTGATCGCGATCGGTATTGATTGACCTCTATCGCTGTCACAATCCTTACCGACTCGTAAAATACGGGCGCATTGACGCACCTGCGCACACTTCAACAAACCGTGTCTTGCCCGTGATCGCTTTCACCTGCATCCTGTCAGTCTGCTGATTTGTTATGCTCGCCACTTTGTGGTCGCATTTGAGCCACCAGATGGCGAAACGATCATGGTCTGCTACGGCAGAAAATAATCATGCTTCCGCTGAAAGTTCAGATCACTCATGGCTGATATCGTCAATCTCCGCACCGCCCGCAAACGGGCGCACCACCAGCAGGCAGAGAAAGACGCAGCCACCAATCGTCTCGCCCACGGAACGTCAAAATCCGACCGCAAGCTTGATGAAGCGCGTCACGCGAAAGCGGGGCGCGATCTGGACGGCCACCGGATTGAAATGGGAGAAAAATGATGAAATCGCCAGTTGTGAAACGCTCGATTGTCATCGCCGGGCACAAGACCAGCGTTAGCCTCGAAGACGCTTTCTGGCAGGGCCTCAAGGATATCGCGGCTTCACGCGACATGACCTTGTCGGAGCTTGTCGCCACCATCGATACCGACCGCCGTCACGGTAACCTGTCGTCAGGCATTCGCTTGTTCGTGCTGGATCACTACCGGTCGATGGCCGGAGATTCCCCGAAGGACGACAGGTCGGCACACAACGAGCCGATTCAATACCGTACAGTCGCATCAGTCGTAGGAGCTGCCCGGTAACAGCGGCAGCGGCTTTGCAGGCACGGGACGCGGCGGCGCCGCGGTCCCGGTCTGTGCCCTCGCCGGCGGACGCGCAGCCGGTTTATTTTCCATGATATTCAGGTTTGGAACGACAATCGCCGGCGGCAACGCCGGCGCCTGCGTTTGCGTCGGTGCCACCGACTGGGTGACGCCCGGATCTTCCTGCGGCTTCGCCGTTGTCGACTGCTGACGCGCGGCTTCAATCGCCTCGATCTGCTTGGACTGCTGCTCAACCGCGCGCAGCGTGAGCCAGGCGGTGAGCGCGCTCACATCCACGGCGCGTTTCGGCGCAGCGATCGGCCCACTCAGAAACACCGACACCGCAGGACGGTCATTCGCTGGCTGGGAGCCCTTGTTCGACGACAGCGCAAGCCGCGCGCTCATCGTCTGTTCCGTCAGATCCGCGCTGCCGGTCACCGACAGATCGGCGCCATCGGCCCGGGTAATCAGGTTGGTCAGCCGCAACTGCCCATGCGCGATCGTAATCACGCCATCAGCCGACGGCACCGCGAGCGCGCCACTGTCGAGCGTTGAGCGCGCGGCATCGCCAATCTTGGTCATGTCGATCGCAGCGCCTTCATCCACCGCGCGGGTCGAAGTCTCAAACACCTTGGAGTTAAGCGCGGCGAACCGTGCCTGCGACAGCGAGACGAGGCCGTTGCCGGAGAGCGAGCCGATCAGCGTCTGCGGGCTCAGGCCCACACCCTCGACGTCAAGCTGCAGCGTCAGGCGACCGGTCACCGGCTTGCCTTCGCCACCGACGAGGATGGCCGCATCGGCATTGGACACGCGCATGCGCCCGTTCATGGTGAGCCCGGCGTCGCGCTTGTTGAAGCTGATCTGGCCTTTGGCCCGCCCGTCCGCCAGGTTGCCCTCGATATCGGTGAAGGAGATCTCGTTGCCGTTGAATTTCAGCGCACCGCGCGCCTGCCGCAGTGTCAGCGTTGGCGTGAATTCGATTTGCGCCGCACGCACAACGACCCGGCCTTCGGCACTGTCGAGCGCGCCGCGACGGAACGGTTCGGCCGACCAGCCGCGCGCATCGGGCGACGCCGGAAGCCCGATCAGCGCCGCGAGCAGCACGGGTCCGTCGAGCTTGTCCAGGTCAACCTGCCCCTCGATCCCGATTCCTTTGCTGAAATCAAACGCCAGCTTGCCGCGCGCGGGAACGCCTGCGACGGTGCCGGAGAAGTCATTCAGCATCAGCGATTGCGCCGTAAACCCGAGATTGCCGTTCAGCGTCACCGACAGCGGCTCGGACACCCGCGCGCCGCCCCGGCGCAAAGGTTGCGCATTGACGTTGGCCGTCAGTTTCAACTCGCCTTTCATCTCGCTGCCGAGTCGCAATGGGCCTTTGCCGGAAGCATCGAGTCCGCCCGCGACGAGGCGGCTCTCAAGCTGCAGGTTATCGAGCGGACCGGTCGCCGCGACAGTGAGCTGACCCGGCCGGCCGGCGTCGGCTGCGATCACGCCACCGAGATTGAGCAGATTGACGATCGACTGGCCTTTGTCGGAGGCGAACGTCGCGTCGAGTTTCAGATCGCCGGCCGCGATGTTCTGCCAGTCGGCTGACGAGGCGTTGCTGCGCGCGCTTTCGCCCCGCATGTTGATGCGCACATCGCCGGCGAGGCCATCGATCGACAATTTGGCTAAACCGCTTTGCTCGAGCGCCAGCGTCGTATTCAGATGCAGCTCCGGGACGCGTTGAGCGAGGCGGCGCACCCAGGCCGCGGAATCCGGCGCTAATTTTTCCGCAAGCACCACGACACCCGCCATGTCGCGCGCGTCGAAGCGGACATTCAGTGCACCCTGCGGCGGTGAAGCGGTGGCGTCGATCCGGCCACTGACGTCGAAGCTGTTGCCGCCGAAATTGCCGATCGCGAGCTTTTCCACATGCAGGCCGGTGGCGTCGCGCCGGAAGCGCGCGTTGATGTTCGTGGCTTCCATCCCTGCCACCACGGCCTTGCCGATGCCGAGCCCAAGCGTCACTTCACGCGGCGTCTCGAAGGTGGTCGAGCCGCGCGCGGTATCGACGAAGGCCAGCAGCGCATCGAGATCGAGCTCCGCGGCATTCAGCTCGGTTTCGAGCCGCGCCGGCTTGTCGCCCGCGGCCCAGATATAGGCGAAGCGGCCTTCCACATGCTTGCGATCGAGTTCGGCGCTGAGCCGGTCGATCGCGATGGTCTCGCTGCCCAGCGTGACATCGCCGCGGCCGCGGAAAGGCTTCATGCGCGCAGCCGACGGCGTGCTGTTGCCCTCAAGCCAGGCCATCAGCGCGGTCGGGTCGGTAGAGTCCACACTGACCGGGCCCGCGAAGCCGAACCGTCCGGGCGCCAGATCGAGTTTGCCGCTGAGCGTCACCTGCGTGTAACCCGGCGCGCGCAGTTCAAAGCCTTCGAGGTTCCAGGCTTCGCCGTCGCTGCGAATATCGCCGCGGACGTTCTGGATCGTCGAGCCGGCCAGCGTGAGCGTATCGATGCTGACTCCGATGCGCGCGGGCACCGAGGATTTCATGGCGCCGGAGAAGCCGTCGCCCAATGTCTTCAGCGCGGCGAAAGGCAATTGCCGTCCCGCATCGGCGGCCATGGTCCGGTCGAGATCGATTTGCGATGCCGCGAGAATGCCTTCGAAGCGCGGCTTGTCGCCGAATTTCAATTCCGCGGTCCCGGCAAGGCGCAGCGCGCGCTCCTCCGGTCCGTACTGGAAATCGATGGCTTCGAACAAAGCCGAAGCCGCGCTCGCCTTCACCTTGCTGGTGAGCTTCCAGGGATCGCTCGCAACGATGCGGCCGTTCGGCAAGGCGATCCCGGCGGGCCGCGACAGGACCATGCTGCCATCGAACTTCGGTGTTGCGCCCGCGAATGACAGCGTGCCCTCGCTCTCGACCGACAGCGGCCGCTCCACCGGATCGATGTTGAGCCGGACCTTGACCGCGCCCTCTTCCGCGCGCCCCGCCGAGACGCGATAGGCATAGAGATCGCCCGCGATCACGAAAGCGCCGTCGCCCCTGATCGGTCCGAGCAGCGATTTCAAATCACCGTTGAACCACAGCTTGTCGAGCACGACGCGCGAACCGCTGCGGGAATCCGCCAGCACCGCATGGCCGTCTTCGATATTGAGTTTCTCGATCGACAGGCGATCGGGATCGAAGCCGGGCATGATCGGCGGCAGCGCGAGATTGCCTGCACCGTCGATGCCGAGATTGAAGTCCGGGCCGACGAGATGCAGATCCTGCGCGCGCCATTGCCCGCGCACCAGCGCGCCGAGATTGAGCTCCACTTCCAGCGACCGCATGCGGATGCTGCTGCCGGCATGGGACGGTCCGACCTCCAGCCCGCGCAAGGTCAGCGACGGGCTCGGCAGGATATTGGCGTCGATCTTTCCGGTGATGCGGACCGGCGTCCCGATCAGGCGGGTGGCCTCAGCCTCGATGTTTGGCCGAAAACGATTCCAGTCCACCACCGAGGGCCCGACCAGGGCAGCCACCAGCGCCAGGATCAATGCGATCGCAATGCCAAGCAGCGTGGTCTGCACAGAGCCTCCGCGGTAAGAGCCGAATTTGGCCCAGTTAAGCCCGCCCCGACTTAAGGAATGTCAAAATATACAGGCATTTGTACGATGACGCGACACCGCATGACACGCGATGATGCCGCGGCATGCGAGGGCAGGATCAGCCCCCGCACCCCTCCCATTCTGCCGCCATCATCGCCATCTTTAATGGGAAGAATCGCTCCCCCATGCGATAGATGGTAAATGTCCAGCCAAACGCTGGGCAGCAGGATTCCATGGCCGAACCGGTAAAAAATACGCCCGGAAACAACGACTTGCCGGGCTTCAAGCCGGGCGGGATCGCCGCGCGCGCGATGCCGGGGGCCGGCGCCGCCCGCGCCTATCTCGAGGCGCTCAATCCCGAGCAGCGCGAGGCGGTGGAAACCCTCGACGGTCCGGTGCTGGTGCTGGCCGGCGCGGGCACCGGCAAGACCCGGGTACTGACAACGCGCATCGCGCACATCCTCGCCACCGGGCGGGCGCGGCCGAGCGAGATCCTCAGCGTTACCTTCACCAACAAGGCCGCGCGCGAGATGAAAGACCGCGTCGGCCGGATGGTCGGCCAGGTGGTCGAGGGCATGCCATGGCTCGGCACCTTCCATTCCATCGGCGTGAAGATCCTGCGCCGCCACGCCGAGCTGGTGGGATTGAAGCCCGACTTCACCATCCTCGACGTCGACGATCAGGTCCGCCTGATGAAGCAGCAGCTCGCGGCGGAGAATATCGACGAGAAGCGCTGGCCTGCGCGCGTGCTGGCCTCGCTGATCGACGGCTGGAAGAACCGCGGCATCACACCCGATCAGGTTCCGGCCGGTGAAGCCTCGAGCTTCGCGAACGGCAAGGGCAAGAAACTTTACATCGCCTATCAGGAGCGGCTGAAGACGCTGAACGCCGCCGACTTCGGCGATCTGTTGCTGGAAAATATCCGGCTGTTCCGGCAGCACCCCGGCGTGCTGGCGCAATACCAAAATCGCTTCAAATACATCCTGGTCGATGAATATCAGGACACCAACGTCGCGCAGTATCTCTGGCTGCGCCTGCTGGCGCAAACTTCATCTCTCGACAGTTCGGGCCTCGTCCTTCGAGACGCCGCACTGCGTGCGGCTCCTCAGGATGAGGGGAACCACAGCATTGATCCTCACCCTGAGGAGCGAGGGCAAAGCCCGAGCGTCTCGAAGGGCGAGGCCGAGTCCTTCGACCTCGCAGATACTTTTGCTCCGCCTGCAAGGCCGGAAGAAAGAAAGCCGAAGAACATCTGCTGCGTCGGCGACGACGACCAGTCGATCTATGGCTGGCGCGGCGCGGAGGTCGATAACATCCTGCGCTTCGATCATGATTTCCCCGGCGCCAAGGTGATCCGGCTGGAACGCAATTACCGCTCCACCGGGCATATCCTCGCCGCCGCCTCGCACCTGATCGCGCACAACCAGGGCCGCCTCGGCAAGACGCTGCGCACCGAGGATGTCGCGGGCGAGAAGGTCACCGTCACCGGCGCGTGGGACTCCGAAGAGGAAGCCCGCGCCATCGGCGAGGAGATCGAGCAGCTCCAGCGGCAACACCACAAGCTGAACGAAATCTCCATTCTGGTGCGCGCGTCGTTTCAGATGCGCGAGTTCGAAGACCGTTTCGTCACCCTCGGCCTGAGCTACCGCGTGATCGGCGGCCCGCGCTTCTATGAGCGCGCCGAAATCCGCGATGCGCTGGCCTATCTGCGGGTGATTCAATCTCCGGCCGACGATCTGGCCTTCGAGCGCATCGTCAATGTGCCGAAGCGCGGGCTGGGCGACGCCACCATCCAGATGCTGCACGACCATGCGCGCAAGCAGAAGATCCCGCTGTCCGAAGCGGCGCGCTCCATGGTCGATACCGACGAGCTGAAGCCCAAGCCGCGCGGCGCGCTCAAAGCCGTGATCGAGAATTTCGACCGCTGGCGCGCGCAAAAGGACTCCCTGCCCCACAGCGAACTCGCCGAGATCGTACTCGACGAGTCCGGCTATACCGAGATGTGGCAGAAGGATCGCTCCGCCGACGCCGCGGGCCGCCTCGAAAACCTCAAAGAGCTTGTGCGCTCGATGCAGGAATTCGAGAACCTGCAGGGCTTCCTCGAACACATCTCGCTGGTGATGGACAAGGACAAGGGCGAAGGCGTCGACAGTGTCTCGATCATGACGCTGCATGCCGCCAAGGGGCTCGAGTTCGACACCGTGTTCCTGCCCGGCTGGGAGGAAGGCCTGTTCCCCAACCAGCGCGCGCTCGACGACCAGGGCCGCGCCGGGCTCGAGGAAGAACGCCGCCTCGGCCATGTCGCGATCACGCGCGCCCGCAAGCGCGCCAAGATCTATTTCGCCACCAACCGGCGCATGCACGGCACCTGGTCGAGCAACATCCCCTCGCGCTTCCTCGACGAATTGCCGGAAGAGCATGTGGAAGTGACCGAGAGCGTCGGCGGCGGCTACGGCGGGGGCAGCGGCTACGGCCCCTCGCGCTTCGACGAGATGTCGAGCTTCGGTTCGAGCTACACCACGCCGGGCTGGCAACGCGCGCAAGCCAATCGCACGCGCAATGCCCGCTCCAGCGAGAACCAGCGCGGCGGCTTCAGCGAGCCGCGCAGCAACTATGCCGGCTATTCCCGCCCGCCGCTCACGATCGAGGGCGAACTGGTGGCGAAATCCACCGGCGCGGTTTCCGACTACAGCCCCGGTGACCGCGTGTTCCACCAGAAATTCGGCAACGGCAACGTGGTCGGCGTCGACGGCAACAAGCTCACCATCGCCTTCGACAAGGCCGGCGAAAAGCGCGTGGTGGATTCGTTTGTGGAGCGGGTGCGGTAGTTACTGCTTCGGCTCCGCTGCCGCGAATATATCCGTTGCGGTCTGATTATCCGCATTCGCGCTCTTTGCGTCGCCTTTCGCCCAGTAGGCGTTGGCACGGCGTTGATAATAATTCGCCGTCTTCGGTGCAAGCGCAATCGCAGCAGAATAGTCTGCAATCGCGGCATCGTAATCATGATGGGCGTAGTGGGCGCCACCTAATGCAGCATGAACAAATGGTGTATTTGGGACCGCGTTCGATAGCGGCTTTGTAGTTTGCAGCCGCAAGACCAGCCTGGCTTTTTCAGCCAGCGCGGCGCGGGCGCAGGCGAAGACTGTGCCGTGCACCGACCCATACGCCCAATGCGCCAGGGATGTCGGAGCTTCTGCGAGGTCGAGAACGGCAAGATGATGATCTGGTACAGGGACCGCGAGAGCGCCAGCAACCGCTTTGAGGAATGTATCGGTGAGGTTCACGAGTCCGCACGGCGCGCCGAACCCTATACCATCGTCAGCACAGCCGACTCCGAAGCGGTAATCCTTAACACGCAACCGTCTTCCGCGATTAGACAGTCTTCCCGGATGCGCATAAACTTGCGGCCTTCAGCTTTGGAGGTGGGTCATGAAAATCTCGCTGCCGATTGCCGTAATTGTTACCGTCGCCACGACGTTCTCCGCAGGGGGATTGACACCGGCAGCAGCGGAAGAATGCACGGGCCCGTTCCGCCAATGCGCCATCTTGGTAAGCGCCGTTTGCTCCCGCGATCCGGGCGGCCAGCAGCGCATGACCTATTTGGACAACCCCGGGCGGACTATTGCGTTCGAGCAATGTGTTGGCCGCATCTTCGAGGCGGCGGGGCATCCAAACCCGTACAAGACGGGCATCACGACGTCAGGAAATCTGACCGTACCCTATACGGAGCTGCAATACCCACTAACAGAACCGTAGGACACGCCCGTCATCATCGCCGGATGTGATAGCCCACATCGGGTCTACCCGATGTGGGCACCAAACATGCGGAACCCAGGATGTACCCGAGTTCCGGCGATGACGACGATGGTTAAGGGTCTCTAGGCCTTCATGTCCGCAGGCAGCTCGCCGCCGTTGGCCGCAAGCTTCGCGATCACCTGCTTGTGCAGCCAGACGTTCATGGTCGCGGAATCGTTCGTGTCGCCGGTATAATTGAGCTCCTTGGCGAGCTCCTTGCGTGCGGTGATGCTGCTGTCGAGGTTGAGCAGCTTCATCAGATCGACGATGGAGTGTTTCCAGTCGAGCTTCTCTTTGTTCGTCTTGGCGAGCGCGTCGAGCGTGGCGCCGACATCGACATCGGACATTGGCGTTGCGCCTGAAGGCAAGGCTGAAGGCGACGACGCCGTGCTGCCGGGGGCGGCGGCAGCGCTGCTGCCGAAAATGGCTGACATGATTTTTCCGAAAATACTCATGGTCTGCTCCTGCAGGTAAAAAACCGGGAGAACGGCCGCCAAACCTGAGGGTTCAGCTTTGCTCCCTGTCCAAAGCATACACGGTTTTGCGGGCCGGGATGCTGGCCAAAGGGGGTATTCCGCGCCGGCTTGTGACGCCGGAGTAACGGCGCAACCATGCGGTCGCCGCGCTATTCCGCAGCACCCTCGCCGCGATCTTCGCGCAGACGGCCGCCACCGCTTTCCTCACCGTCCTTGCGGTCGCCGCGCTCATCGACAGCATGCGCCGTACCACGACGCGGCGCCGCAATCGAACCGACCGGCGCCTCCGCGCGCGGCATTCATCGCGCGTGTGCGCCAGTTATCCTTCATGGCACTCGAGGCCAGGGGATCGGCGGGATTCAACGGCCTGCCGTTTTTCTCGGCAGCATTCGCTGCGCCGCTGATGAGCAAGGCGGCCGAAGCGGCGAACAGAATCAATGCTTTCGCGCGCATGGTAATTTCTCCCTGTGGCCGATGTGAACGGCTCGTGGGGAGAAACGGAGAACGGGTGCTTCAGGTTCCCGCACCAGCGGCATTTGTCCCGGGATATTTACAGCGCGAACGATCTGGAAAAGCGAATGGCCGGGCTTTGGCCCGGCCATGACATATGGATTTTTACATACGATCTTCGGGCAGGCCCGTGATCGTTTGACACACCGATCTTCGGACAGGCCCGCGATCGTTTACTTGCCGATCTTCGCGTAAACGCGTGATCGGCTACCAGCGTCCGCCGCGCTTGATCAGCCGCGCCACGACCAGCAGCAGGATTGCGCCGATGGCGGACGAGATGATCGCGCCGAGATAGCCACCGCCAAGCGCAAAGCCGAGCCTTGGGAACAGCAAGCTTGCAATCAATGCGCCGACGATGCCGATGACGATATCGCCGACAAGCCCGAAGCCGGTGCCTTGTACGATCTGGCCGGCGAGCCAGCCGGCAGCAAGGCCGATCAGCACGATGATAAGCAGTGCTTCAATGGACATGGTGTTTCCGCCCCGTGTTACGACGGCCCTGGCGACCGCCTTGCGCCAAGACCAGGCTTGTTTGGTTGCGCGGGATATACCGATCAGTGATCAATTCTGCACAAACAATAATCCTCCCCCGCGCCGACGCAGGAGCCTGTCATGCGCAGCTTTCTCACCGCTTGCGTTCTGTTTGGTCTTGCCACCTCCGCCCAGGCGCTGGACGTCAACGGCTATCGCGCGAAGAACGGCCGCGCGCCGCTGGCAGTGGATTCGCATCTCGCCGGGATCGCACAATTCCACGCGCGCGACCTGGCGGTGCGTAATGCGCTGGACCATCGCGGCTTCGCGACCGAGCGCGGGCCGCTTGGGGCCTCCGCCGAAGTCGTCAGCTATGGCTGCGGTGACGAAAGCTGCGCGATCCTGCAATGGTCGCGCTCAGGACCGCACCGCGCCGCCATGCTGCGCAAGGACGTGACCACCTACGGTCTCGCCACCGTGGTGTCGTCGAACGGCCGGCGCTACTGGGTGATGGAACTCGGCGGCGGCGCGCCGGTCTCACGGGCGCAACGCAGCGGAGGCAAGCAATATATGGAATCGGCCGCATCCAAAAAGCGTTGATGCGTCCGGCTTAATGATGCCGCGATTGCCTGTTCACTGCGCGGCATGCGCCTGTCATCGATCCCCCTCGTGCTGCTGCTCGCCACCACTGCCCTGCCCGCCCAGGCGCTCGACCTCAACGGCCTGCGCAAGGCCAATGGGCTGAAGCCCATGCGCGCAAACGGCCCGCTCGCCGCACTGGCCAAGGCGCACGCAGCCGACATGGCGCGCCGCCAGTCGATGGATCACGCCGGCTTCTTCGAGCGGCGTGCGCCGCGTGGCGCATCGGGCGAGAATGTCAGCGTCGGCTGCGCCGACGTAAATTGCGCGATGCTGCAGTGGAGCAATTCGCCGCCGCACCGCGCCAACATGCTGCGGCCGGACTTCACGCGTTATGGGTTGGGGTCCGCCACCGCAGCATCGGGCCAGCGTTACTGGGCGCTCGAGTTCGGGCGCTAGTTCCCGCTCCCTCCGGGTCCGGCGCACGCATCGGCGCCCACACAATCATTTGATCAACCCAGATTTCCGCCAGATTTCCGTTGGAACGCTTTGCCACAGCCGGTATTGCACTGACGCGTGAAATTTGGAATTGCAAATGGTGCCCGTGCCACTCGATGGGGCTGACAATCCGGTCCGGGTTTTGGTTGTCGAAGACGAAGCCCTGATCCGGCTTTTGATCTCCGACGAACTGCGCGAAGCGGGCTTCACGGTGATCGAAGCAAGCCATGCCGAAGAGGCTTTGACCTATATCGCCTCCGGCGGAGCGGTCGATCTGGTTTTCACCGACGTTATGATGCCGGGCGCCATGGATGGGCTCAGTCTCGCGCGGCAGTTGCTCGCCAGCTATCCGTCGATCCCGGTGATTATCACCTCTGCAACGCTCCGCCCCCCGCCGGATGGAATGCCCGGCATTTTTGTTCAAAAGCCATACAGTGCCGACCGGGTTATTGCTTTAATCCTTGCCACCCTCGGGCGCGATCCTTCGAGGACCTCCCATGAATGACGTCTGCATCCTTGTGGTTGAATCCGACATCCTCATCCGCGGCCCGCTCGCGGCCTTCCTGCGGGAATGCGGCTATCGCGTCATCGAGGCCGCCAGTGGAGACGAGGCACAGCAATTCTTCGCCAGCGACAACTGTATCGATGTGGTGCTGGTCGATGCGGACGCCGCGGATGAATTAGGCGGTTTCGTCCTCGCCAAATGGGTGCGTACTCATCATCCCGGTGTTGAGGTCACGCTCGCGGGAACGTTGTCCAAATCCGTGGAGGCGGCACGGGATCTCTGCAAGGACGGTCCGGCGCTGAACAAGCCTTATGACCACCACGCCATTCACGACCACATCAAGCAACTGCTCGCGGCACGCGCGCGCAACAAGCAATAGTCGGCGCGGCATCCTTTGTTTGGCGATGACCATTCTCCGGAATTGTCTGCTTGATGAAGCCAGGGTCATCGGAGTAACCTCCAGAAATAATTGGAAATTGCGTACTGACCCGGGGAACCAAAAAGGTGCAAAACGCTTGTTTCAGCGCAATGCCCACACGGTTTTTTACGGACAAATTCATGCCCCGCTTCCGGATATCCGCCGCCGCGCCATTCGCGGCGGTTTTTCTGTGGCTGCTGCCGTTACCCGCCCAGGCAGGCATCCTGATCACCGGCGATAAGGTGGCGCAGAACATGACCGTGGTGGTGGACGGCAGCGAAAAGTTCTCCTGGCCCGTCTCGACCGGTCAGCGGGGCAAATACGAAACGCCGTATGGCGAGTTCCAGCCGTTCCGGATGGAGGAAGAGCATTATTCGAAGGAATGGGACGAGGCGCCGATGCCTTATTCCATCTTCTTCACCCAATGGGGCCACGCCATCCACGGCAGCAACGCTGTCGGCCGGCTCGGCACCCGCGCCTCTCATGGCTGCGTGCGCCTCGCCACCAAGAACGCTGCCAAGCTGTTCGCGCTGGTCCAGCGCAGAGGGGTGAGTAACACACAGGTGGTGGTGCTGAACGATCCCAAGTCCCCAGTGATAGTGAAACGCCAGGTCCCGGAGCCGGTGCAAGTGGTCCGCAAGTCCGATTCGCCGGTGGCAAGTGCATCGATGGTGACGCCGGAGCAGGCTTTTGGCTATGCTCCCGGTGTTGCTGTTCAGGTCGCGCCCATGCACCGCCCGGCCGCGATCTCGGCTTCGACAGGGTCCATCCCGATCCAATAACAGGACAGTTTGCTTGTTTCCGCCCCTATCTTTGATGGGGGCGACTAAATTTAGTGGGTTGGATTGCCGCACAAACGCCCTGCTCTGGCAGGCATCTAATTAAGACCCGTGAAAGCTTCTCGGGAAATGGGGGTTTCTTCCGCACAAGCCTGTGCTAGAATGCGCCTCTCAATATTTTAGGAGATTCCATTGGCTACCAAGAAAAATCGGCGTTCGTGGCTCGCGGCGGAAGTGAAGGCACTGAAGGCGTCCGCAAAGGCTATTGTACCGGCAGGGAAGATTGCTCGCCTGCTGAAGCGCACGGAAGGCGCGATCCGGCAGAAGGCCCTGGCGCTCGGTCTGTCGTTGAACTCGCAGCGTCGCGGCAAAGGCAAGAAGAAGAAATCGGCCAAGCGGCGCGCATAAAGCGCAACATTCTCTTCATACATCGCCGGTGACGATTCTTCGTGTTGCGATTCGTTCCAACGCGATCAAACAGGGATCAAACCGGGACTAAAAAATTCGCCGGGGCACTGTGTGCTCCGGCGTTGCTTTTTCAGGCTCAATTTGAGATTTCCACGCGTTGAGATTTCCGCGCGACCGGGCGCAAAACCGGTGTCCACTTTTGCTGCTCGCGCTTGCGGCTACTTCTTATTCTCCAGAAGCACCTTGCCGCGGGCCTGAATCACCGATTGCGCCTTCTCGGCGATGCGATGCAGCAGCCAGGGCAATTGCACCTCCAGCTGGACATGATCCTCCCGCACATCGATGACGCCGGAGGCCGCCTGGCCAAGCGCGCTGAGCCTGAAGGTCAGGGTGTCGCCCTCCCAGGTCTCTTCCTGCACCGTGAAGAAGTTCTTGTAGTCGGTCTGGGCCGACGACAGCCCCGTCTTCAGACGGCGCATGGCCTCGGCCTTGCCCAGGCGGTGCGGAATGGAAACGGTCAGCGGTTTCGACATCGGTGTCCTCCGCCCCGCATGTAGGCAATCGCATCCCGAAATGAAGAGGCTTTTGTTGCCTGACGGGCTCCGCGGCTTCCGCAATGACGGAAATCCGACGCGGGAACCCAACGCCTTTTGCCCCGTTATCCGATCACAGTTTATCGATTGATGGAGGCAACCATGGGAAAAGGCTTATTGCTTTGGCTGATCGGAATTCCCCTGCCGATTATTCTGCTGGTCTGGCTGTTCGGCGGACTTAGTTGATTACAGACGGCATTTTAGGGATTCGGCCTTCCATAACGTCTTGAACAAACGAAAACGCCCTGGCCGCGAGGCCGGGGCGCTGCTGTTTGCAGGGAGCGAGGACGGTGTCAGCTTCCGCGCGACATCCGCTGCAAGGCTTTCATGGACGGGAAACGCGCCAGCATACTGAACGCGAATTCGAGGATCTGTTCCTTGATCTCATGGTCGGTGAGCGGCCTGGGTTCGGCTTCGATCCCAACCGGAACGCCAACATCTTCACGGGGCAAGGCGGCGCGGCGGATGCCGGCATAGAAGTAAGAAACAGACATAATCGAATCCCCCGTTGATCTCGCTGGATTCGTTGCAACCGCGATGCCACACGAAAAACCCGGGATTTGCTGGTTTCTTGCGATCCAAACCGTGGATGTCCGGCGGTATCCTCTGCCGGGTCGGCAAATTTTTCCTATGATGGCCGCATGCATTCTCCGCCCTCACCTATCCGCGTTTACGTCGATGCCGA
Source organism: Bradyrhizobiaceae bacterium (assembly GCA_947481685.1). Taxonomy (GTDB): domain Bacteria; phylum Pseudomonadota; class Alphaproteobacteria; order Rhizobiales; family Xanthobacteraceae; genus CANKHA01. Next base: position 47,881 of record CANKHA010000012.1, on the reverse strand, counting down.
CGCCTGTCCGGTGAAGGACGAGATCTATCGCGTCGCCGCCCGCTTCGCGCTTCCGGTGTTCGTGGTCTCCAACAGTTTCATCCGCGTGCCGGACGATCCGATGATCGAGCGCGTCATCGTGCCGGCGGGTCCCGACGTCGCCGACAACTGGATTGCCGAACGCGCCGATGCCTCTGCTGTGGTGATCACGCAGGATATTCCGCTGGCGGGACGCTGCGTGAAAGCCGGCGCAACCGCGATCGCGCCCAACGGCAAGACCTTCACCGCGGATTCCATCGGCATGGCTCTGGCGGTGCGCGACCTGATGACGGATTTGAGATCCGCAGGCGAGACCACCAGCGGCCCCCGCGCCTTCTCGCCGCGCGACCGCTCGGCGTTTCTGTCCGCCCTCGATCAGGCGATCCGGCGGCTGCAGCGCGGGCGCTAAGTTTGAGTGCCGATCTTCGGGCAAGCCCGTGATCGGTCAAATAACAAACGGGATCCAGCGCTTCACGCGAAGCGTATAGTCCTTGTAGTCAGCGCCGAACATTTGCGTGAGGTGCTTTTCGTCTTCCAGAGCACGCTGCTGGAACCAGTAGATGTGGAAGGCCAGCAGCAGCAACGCCGCCCACGACCAGAATGTCACCGCCAGGCCGACCATGAAAATCATGTGGCCGAGATACATCGGATTGCGGGTGTAGGCATAAATGCCGTTATCGACGATGCGGTCGGGCGGGACTTCGATGCCGGGCCCACCGCCGCCATGGCGTGTGCGGAAATTGCCGCCGAGGCGATATTGACCGTAGCCCCAGATCAGCAACGGAACGCCGATCAGCAAATTCAGACCGAACCAGTGAATGCGGCCGCCATGCAGGGCAAGTTCAAACAGAAATATCAGGCCCGGATAGAGCGCAAAGGTGCGGTTCGACGTGCTCTTGAGCCAGCGCTTGAGCGTTTTCGGGCGGACGGGTTTGGTTGGTGCGTTTTCCATCCGCCACCTATTCGCCTGTGCACGGAACCGGTCAAGGCCGCAGCTGTGGGCAAGCCTGTGGAAAAGCTGTGGAGCGAAGAAGAACTGCTGTGGCTAGTGGAGCGCTTTGGTCAGCTTCTCGAACACCGTGACCAGTTTGGCGCCGACGTCGTTGGCCGTGGGGACAATCAGCAATCCGGTGCCGGTCGCGAGCAGAGCCTCGGCGACACCGCGGCCGGAATCGTCGCGCAGGAACTGCAGCAGCAATGCTTTCATGACCTAAGCCCAATCCCGCACAAGTGCGCACCGATCACGGGCTTGCCCGGAGATCGGAATAAAATGGGCTTACCGCGATGGCGGCGTTAACGAAATCTTTGCCTTAATTAACGATTAACCGCGGGCGCTAACCGCAGCCTTACTGCACTACGCCGCAGGCGATGCGGTCGCCGGCGCCGCCGGTCGGATCGGTTTTGTAGTCGTCCTTGCCGGCATGAATGACCACCGCCGAGCCATCCGCATCGAACACAGAATTCGGCTTGTCCTTTTCCAGGGTCACTGCGGTGTTCATGACCTCCACGGCGAGTTCACCGCTGGCGGGAATATGCAGGTTCGGCATATCGCCTGCGTGTGCGCCCTCCATCACCATCATGCCGTGTTTCTTGCTGGCCGAGTTGAAATGTCCGCCAGCTGAGGTGAATGGCGCCTCGCATTTGCCCACCGCATGGATGTGGAAGGCATGCTCGCCCGCCGGCAGGCCTTTCACCGCCAGCGACAGCAGCACCCCACCGGGCGTCTGGGTCAGTGTGACGCTGCCGGCATCCTTGCCGTCGGCGGTCTTCAGCGACGCAGTCGCGGTCTGCGCCTGCGTCGGCAGCGTGGCGGCGGCGAGCGCAAGGGCGGTCAATCCGAACAGGCGAAGCGATGCACGCATGGAAGTCTCCCGATGGTTAGGTGATTTAGCGGTCAGCCTATGCATGTTCACAAGCTGTGGATAGCCGGTTGATTGTCAGTGAACTGCGGTAGAAAACCTTTGTTCCTCACCGCAAGGAGCCGATCTCTCGACCCATGGTTGATAACGCCCCCACCACGCCAGCCCAGACGGTGCGGCTCGTTACCGACCGCGCCACCGCGGAGCGGCTGGCGAGCTTCCTGACGGAAGCCCTGGACGAGCAGCAGGTGGTCACCGCCGCCTTCGAGTCCGCTGAGGGCAGCTGGACCATGGCGGTCTATTTCTCGGGCCCCCCGAACCAGACCGCGTTGCGCGCGCTGGTGGCGCTGGAGGCAGGCAGCGAGGCCGCCAACGCGCTGATCTTCGAGCAGGTCGAGCAGAAGGACTGGGTCGCCGCCAGCCTCGAAGGCCTGAAGCCGGTCGAAGCCGGGCGCTTCTTCGTCCACGGCCAGCACGATCAGGGCAAGGTGCGCGCCAACCATATCGGCATCGAGATCGAAGCGGCGCTCGCCTTCGGCACCGGCCATCACGGCACTACGCGCGGCTGTTTGCTGGCGCTGGATTATTTGGTGAAGCGGCCGGGCAAGCCACGCCGCATTCTCGATGTCGGCACCGGCACCGGCGTGCTCGCCATTGCTGCTGCGCGGGCGTGGAAGATGCGCGTGCTGGCAAGCGACATCGATCCACTCGCCGTGAAGGTCGCGCGCGAGAACGCCCGCGCCAACGATGTCGGACCTGCGGTTGAGATCATCACCGCCGCAGGGCTCAACGCCCATCGCTTCCGTCAGCGCGGCCCCTATGACCTGGTGCTCGCCAATATCCTGCTCGGCCCGCTGGTCCGGCTCGCGCCGCTGATGCCGCCGCTGCTGGCCCCCAGCGCGCGCGTGGTGCTGTCCGGCCTGCTCGACAGCCACGCGCATACCGCACTGATGGCTTACCGGGCGCAGGGCCTGATGCTGGAGAAGCGCATCCGGCTCGAAGGCTGGACCACACTGATCCTGCGCAAACCTTCCCCTGCAAGGGGAAGGACAACAAAAGTACCCGCATTGCCGCGGTGACGCGCGGGCCATACATTGCCCCGATGTACGAAGCGAAATTCCAGACCTTCGACGACCCTGCGGGCGGTGGAGCCACTGCGCCGCGCGTCGCGGCCCTGCGCGCCGAGCTGAAGCGGCGCGGGCTCGACGGTTTCATCGTGCCGCATGCCGACCGGCACCAGAGCGAATATCTGCCCGCCTCCGAAGAGCGCCTCGCCTGGCTCACCGGCTTCACCGGCTCTGCAGGCAATGCCGTGATCCTCGCCGACCGCGCGGTGTTGTTCACCGACGGGCGTTACACCTTGCAGGCGCGCGAGCAGACCGATCCAGCGCTCTTCACCATCGTGCATATGGTGGAGAAGCCGCTGTCCGTATGGATCGAGGAAAACCTCACGGCAGGCGCCAAGCTCGGCTACGACCCTTGGCTGCACACCGCCGAGAACGCCGAGAAGCTTGGCAAGGCAGCGGTTACCGCGGGCGCAACGCTGGTGGCGGTCGAGCCGAACCCGATCGATGCCATCTGGAAAGAGCGGCCGCAGCCCCCGCTGGGTCAGGTGGCGCTGCATGATGCGCGCTACGCCGGCGAAGATGCGAACGCGAAGCTCACGCGCATCCGCGACGAACTGAAGACGCTGCGCGCCGATGCGCTGGTGGTGTCCGATCCGCCTTCACTTGCATGGCTGTTCAACATTCGCGGCGCAGACGTGACCCATGTGCCGGTGGCGCTGGGCTTTGCCATCGTCGGCAGCGAAGGCCGGCCCGCGCTCTATCTCGATGGCCGCAAGCTGAGCAACGAAACACGCCACGCGCTCGAACAGATCGCCGACGTGCGCGAACCGTCCACCTTTGCCATCGATCTTGGCGCGCTGGCAGGCGCAAAGAAAATCCTGCGGCTCGATCAATCGACCGCCGCCGACGCACTGGCGCGCATCATCGAGCAGCAAGGCGGCAAGGCCACGCGCGGGGCAGACCCGATCGCCACCATGAAAGCGGTGAAGAACGCTACTGAGATCACCGGCACCCGCGCCGCGCATCTGCGCGACGGCGCGGCGTTGACAAAATTTCTCGCCTGGTTCGACCGCGAAGCGCCAAGCGGCAAGCTCACCGAGATCGACGCTGTCGAGACGCTGGAAAGCTTTCGCCGCGAAGGCGGGCTGTTGAAGGACGTGTCATTCTCCACCATCGCCGGCAGCGGACCGAACGGCGCCATCGTGCATTACCGCGTGACGCGAAAGAGCAACCGCACAATCTCGCCCGGCGAGATCTTCCTGATCGATTCCGGCGGGCAGTATCAGGACGGCACCACCGACGTGACGCGCACCGTAATTGTCGGCACGCCCACTCCCGAAATGCGCGACCGCTTCACCCGCGTGCTGAAGGGACACATTGCGATTGCCTGCGCCATCTTTCCGGAAGGCACCACCGGAGCGCAACTCGACACGCTGGCGCGCAAGGACCTGTGGGCCGCCGGACTCGATTTCGATCACGGCACCGGACACGGCGTCGGCAGCTATCTCTCGGTGCATGAAGGCCCGGCGCGTATCTCGAAGCTCGGCACCGCGCCGCTCAAGCGCGGCATGATCCTGTCCAACGAGCCCGGCTATTACAAAACGGGCGCTTACGGCATCCGGATCGAGAATCTGGTGCTGGTGGTAGCGGCGCCACAGGTCGCAGGCGGCGAGAAGCCGCTCGACGCGTTCGAGACCATCACTTTTGCGCCAATCGACCGGCGGCTGATCGACGCAAGCCTGATGAGCAAGAGCGAGATCGCCTGGCTCGACGATTACCATCGCACCGTGCGCGCCAGATTGACGCCGCTGGTGGATGCGCAGACCAAGGTCTGGCTCGATCAGGCCACCGCGCCGCTCTAGCGCATAGGTGCTCCAGCGGTTTCGCTGGACCTTCTATTCTCAAATTCGTCTATCTCTTTGCTTCCTGAGGAATCGCCCGTTGTTGTCACCGCCCCCCCATCATGAAACGCCGGAAACGCCTGAGGCCGCTGCCGCGCGCCGCAGGCTGCTGGCTTTGCTGATCGCGATGACGGCGATTGCGCCGCTGACGCTCAACATCATCGTGCCGGCTGTGCCGCATCTCGCAGTCGTCCTCAACGCATCCGCCGACACCGTGCAGCTCACAATCTCGCTCTATCTGATGGTGCTGGCGTGTTCCCAGCTCGCGCTCGGACCCCTGTCGGACAAGTATGGCCGAAGGCCGGTGATCATCGTGGGCCTCGCGCTCACCGCCATCACCAGCGCGGGCGCTTTGTTCGCGAGCACCATTTCGGGCCTGATCCTCGCACGCAGCCTGCAGGCGCTCGGCGCATCCGCCGGGCTTGTGGTCGGCCGCGCCATCATCCGCGACCTCTATCACCGCGACCGCGCCGCCTCGATGATCGCGTCGATCACCATGGTGGTGATCGCGGCGCCGATGGTCGCCCCGTTGCTCGGTGGTTTCCTCGACACGCTGTTCGGCTGGCAATCCATTTTCATTTTCGTTTCTGCCGCTTGCATCGCCGTGGTTGCGTGGGCCGCGCTGGCGCTGCCGGAAACGCGCGTGAAAGCGCCCGAGGCCAGGCCGATCCGGGTGCTGGTGGAAATCCGCGGATTGCTGCGCGACCGCCGCTTCCTCGGCTACGCGCTCTGCGCCGGGCTCGGCACCGCCCCCTTCTTCACCTTCCTCGGTGGCGGGCCGCATGTGGTGGTGAGCCTGATGGGCCGCACCTCGGCGGAGTATGGCCTGTGGTTCGCCATCAACGCCGTCGGTTATCTCGCCGGCAATTTCGTCGCCGCGCGCTATTCTTCCTGGTACGGCATCGACCGGATGATCTGGTGGGGCCTGCTGATTTCGATCGCGGGCGTCGCGCTGTCGCTCGGCCTCACGGGATTTTTCCCGCACTGGGGCCCGGCGACACTGTTCATCCCGCAGATCATCATCTCCGGCGGTAACGGCCTGCTGCTGCCGAACTCGTTTGCGGGCGCGGTGAGCGTGCGGCCACAGGCGGCGGGCGCGGGCTCCGGCATGGCGGGCTTCACACAGATGGCGATAGGCGCGGTGGCGACGCAGGTTGCGACCTGGGCGCTCGCGGGCGCGCAGACCGCGCTGCCGCTCTGCATCATGATGGCGTTGATCTTGGTGGCCGCGATGGTGGCCTATGTCACGCTGGTGCGGCCGAAGCTGTTGACGGACATGTAGGGTGGGTTAGCCGCAGGCGTAACCCACCGCATTGACGTGCCATCTTCGCCGGCGGATTACGCTTCGCTAATCCGCCCTACCTACTAGCGCTTATTTGCCGATCAGCTTGAACCACTCGTCCTCGGTCAGCACCTGAACGCCGTGCTTCTGCGCGTCCTTCAGCTTGGAGCCTGCTCCCGGACCGGCGACAAGGATGTCGGTCTTCTTCGAGACCGAGCCTGAAACCTTCGCGCCCAGGCGCTCGGCATTGGCCTTGGCCTCGTCGCGCGTCATCTTTTCCAGCGCCCCGGTGAACACGACCGTCTTGCCCGCCACCGGGCTGTCGCGCTTGACCTGCTCCATCTCGGTGACAGTGATCTGCGCCAGCAGCCGCTCCACCGCCTCGCGGTTCTTTTTCTCCTTGAAAAATTCGACGATGGCTTCGGCCACCACATCGCCGATGCCGCCGATGGTGGTGAGTTCCTGGAAGGCTTCGGTGTCCTCGCCCTTCCCCGCCGCGATCACGCCCGCCTGAAACGCGTCGAGCGTGCCGTAATGCCGGGCAATCAGCCGCGCGTTCGTCTCGCCCACATGGCGGATGCCCAGCGAATAGATCAGCTTGTTGAGCGGCGCGGTGCGGCGCGCATCGATGGCGGCAAACAGGTTGCGTGTGGAGGTCTCGCCATAGCCTTCCCGGTTCGCGAGTTTCTTCGATGCGCGCTTGTCGCGCGCCTCCAGCGTGAAGATATCGGCAGGCTCCATCACCAGGCCCTCATCGAAGAAGGCCTGCACCTGCTTCTCGCCGAAGCCTTCGATATCAAAGCCGTCGCGGCCGACGAAATGGCGCAACCGCTCCACCGCCTGCGCTGGGCAGATCAACCCGCCGGTGCAGCGGCGCACGGAATCTTCGCGGCCGCTGCGCGGATTAACCTCGCGCACTGCATGGCTGCCGCAGGCCGGACAAACCGTGGGGAAGACATAAGGCTTCGCGTTTTTGGGGCGTTTGGCGAGCACCACATCGACGATCTGCGGGATCACGTCCCCTGCCCGCTGGATGATGACCGTGTCGCCGATGCGGATATCGACGCCGTTGCGGATCGGCTCGCCGTCGTTGCCGATGCCCTTGATGTAGTCCTCATTGTGCAGCGAGGCGTTAGACACCACCACACCGCCGACGGTCACCGGTTCGAGCTTCGCTACCGGCGTCAGCGCGCCGGTGCGGCCGACCTGGATCTCGATGCCGTTCATCACCGTCGTCGCCTGCTCGGCAGCAAACTTGTGCGCAATGGCCCATCGCGGACTGCGTGACACGAAGCCAAGCCGCTCCTGCCAGTCCAGCCGGTCGGTTTTATAAACGACGCCGTCGATGTCGTATTGCAGGCCCGCGCGCTCTTCGCCGATGTCGCGGTGAAACGCGATCATCTCCTCCACCGACGACACGGTCTTCCACAATGGATTGGTGTCGAAGCCACGCGCCTTGAACCATTTCAGCATCCCGGACTGGGTCTCGGACGGCATCTCGCTGATCTCGCCCCAGGCATAGGCAAAGAAGCCGAGCGGTCGCGATGCGGTGACCGAGGCATCCTTCTGGCGCAGCGAACCGGCGGCTGAATTACGCGGATTGGCAAACACCGTGTCGTCGGCGTCAGCCTGCCGCATGTTGAGCGCGAGGAAATCCTTCTTGGTCATGTAGACCTCGCCGCGCACCTCGACAACGGCGGGCAAATCCTTGCCCTTCAGCGTGTGCGGAATCGCTTTCACCGTCCGCACATTCGCGGTGACGTCCTCGCCTTCCGCGCCATCGCCACGGGTCGCACCGCGCACCAGTGCGCCGTCTTCATAGCGCAACGACAGCGACAGCCCGTCGATCTTTGGCTCCGCTGTGAAGACAAGCTTTTCCTTCTCGTCGAGCCGCAGAAAGCGCCGGATACGCTCCACGAAATCCGATACGTCCTCATTGCTGAAGGCATTGTCGAGCGACAGCATCGGCACGCTGTGGCGCACCTTGGCGAAGCCGCGCGCGGGCGACGCGCCAACTCTGGCGGTCAGGCTCGTCAGCGTCTTCAAATCGGGAAAGTGCGCCTCGATCGCCTGATAGCGCTTGCGCAGCTTGTCATATTCCGCGTCCGACAACGTCGGCGCGTCGTCCTGGTAGTAGCGCTTGTCGTGCAGCGATATCTCAAGCTCGAGCCGGACATGCTCGGCCTTCGCCTGTTTCGCGGTCAGGGATTCTATGGGTATTTCTTTTGGCGTTTTGGACATGTGCTGCTTATTGTCATGGCCGGCTTGTCCCGGCCATCCACGTTCTAGCTGCAATCTAAAGACGTGGATGCCCCGCACAAGGGCGGGCATGACGAGGAAAGTTGCGCGCCCCGGAATGACGAAAAACGAATGTTACACCACGCCATGGGCGTTGCGGGTGCGCCAGGCAGAGGGCGTTTCACCCACCACTTTCTTGAAGGCGCGGCTGAACGCCGCTTCCGATCCATAACCCGTTTCGGCGGCAACGGTTGCAATATTAGCGCCGCCTGTGAGAAGGCCCCAGGCGATCTGCATGCGCCACTTGGCGAGATACTGCATCGGCGGCAGGCCGACCAGCGCCGTGAAGCGCTCCGCCAGCACCGAGCGCGAGACGCCCGCCTGTTTCGCGAGATCTTCCAGTGTCCAGTTCCGCGCGGGCATTGCGTGCATCACCGAGAGAGCCTTTCCGACGACGGGATCGCGCAGCCCGGCAAGCCAACCACCTTCTTCCGGCGGCAATGCTTCAAGATGCTGGCGAACCACTTCAATAAACATCAACTCGCTCAGTTTGGCGAGCACGCTGTCGCCACCGCGCCGCTGCTGCGCCGACTCCGTCATCGCAACGCGGATGAACTCCGCAAGCCGTCCCTCGCCGCTTGCTTCGCGGCTGCTGGTCTTGATCACCCGCGGCAGGCTTTCGATCAGCGGATTGAACGGCCGCGCGTCGCAGGCGAGAAACCCGCAGACGAATTTCGTCGCCATCGGGCCCTCGTCGCCGATATTGATGACGAAAGGCAGCGGCCTGCCGCCCGCGGAATCGAGCGTATTCGGCGCGAGGGGATCGGCGCGCATGCCCGGGCTGCTCGCCAGCACATGCCCATCGCCGCGCGGAAAGACGATGATCTCGCCGGCTTCGACCGCAATAGGTTCGCCACCGATGATGTTGGCATAGCAGCGGCCCTGCGTGACCATGTGATAGGCGATCAGGTGTTCGGCGCCGGGCAGCACCTTCGGCAGGATGGCTTCACGCGGCGGTTGCTCCGCGACCCACGGCGCCTGCGCCGAGCAATCGAAAAAAATCGCGCCGGTGAGCCTTACCGTTCTGAGGACTTCTGAAAGCGCATCCATCCTGTGATGTATCCCGGACGCCCTATCAAGCATTGCGGACGCGCGATCATTCGTAGCCTGCGCCAGCCGGGCTAGGAAGCGCCCTCCCTGAGACGGGCTCAGGAAACAGGAGAAATGTAATGGATATGTATGTCATTCGCCGCCCCGGCGCATGGGCGGATGTGAAAGAGCTTCAGGCCGCCGGAGCGAAATCCGCGAAGGTCGGCAACGAGGAGATGTCGGACCGCGTGCGCTGGATCCGCAGCTATGTGGTGAAAGAAGCCGACGGCCGCCTTGGGACCGTCTGCATCTATCAGGCGCGCGACCCGGAATCCCTGCGCGAACACGCGAAGCGCGTCGGCATGCCGGGCGACCAGATCGTCCCGATCCTCGACACCATTGTCATCCGTGATGACCCGGCGACCGAAGCCAAAGTGGCCTAGCCGCCACTGATCGCCCTAGCCCGCCGCCTTGATCAATTGCTCGGCGGCGGTGCGGGCTTCCTTGGTGATCTCGGCGCCCGCCAGCATGCGGGCAATCTCCTCGCGGCGAAGCCTTGTGATTACAGATTCGGGCTCGCGCTGCGCGCGCCTCCACGCGATAGCGGCAACATTGCGCTATTAACGGGCCGGCGGGGCGATGGCTTCCTTCAGCCGTTGCATGACCTTCGGCGGTACCTTGCCGATATAGTCGATTACGCGTTCGACTTCCTCGGCGGAAGTCGGGCTGACTTCGATGCGCGATTTTTCAGCGTCCTGAATGAACTCCGGATCGGCTGCCGTCGCCATGAAGGCAGTACGGAGCGCCTTGATCCGCTCGGCTGGGATTCCGGGCGGCGCAAGCAACGGGCGCGCAACGGCCTTCTGCGACAGAAAGGCTTCCATTACCTGCCGGTCTTCCGGGTTCTTCACGTAGTCGAGTGTCAGCGGCACGTCCGGCAGGTCCGGCACTTTCTTCAACGTGGTCTGCATCAGCAGCCGGATCTTTCCATCCCTGAGCATCGCCGCATTGCGAGAGCGAATATTCGAGAGCGACCAGTCGCCCAGTCCCATCACCTCGCCCCGCTCCATCGCCAGCAACACCTCGGTGGTGCCGGTGTAACCCGTAATGATGCGGAATTTGGTTCCGATCAGCGCATTCATCAACCGGGCCGAGGTTTCGGTGTCGATGGTTGGCCCGGTTCCGCCGATGATCATCTCGGTCTTGAAAAGATCGTCGGCCGTCTTGATGGGCGACGTATGCCAGGCGACGACGATCCCGATTTCCGAAGCGAGGTTGCCGACCCAGTTGAACTTATCGACCTCGAAACGGGCGCCCTCCGGATTCATTGACCGCGCGATCAGCATGTCGCGTTGGACAAGGCCGAACACGGTGCCGTCTTTTGCCGCTATGTTGTAGAGATAATTGGTCGCCTGCAGGCTGCCTGCTCCCGGCATGTTCTGCACGATAACGGTGGGATTTCCTGGAATATGCTTGCTCATGTGCCGCGCGAGCAGCCGGCCCTGCGCATCATAACCGCCGCCGGAAGCCGCTCCGACGATCAGCAGCACCTGCTTGCCGCGGTAAAAGTCCGCGACCGACTGCGCCATCGCCGGTGTTGCGATACAGAACGTAGCAACGAGATACGATAAAAGCCGCAAGCTCCGCATCGAGTGCCCCCTAATGATTTTTTCTTCGGCCGATGCGGAGTTTAATGCTCCCATCTGGTGCTGTCTTGGGCATAAATGGAAGCACCTGGGTGCCGGCCGTCGGGCGGCCTTCACGCACCCATCGTAGCAGAAAACGCCTAACCCGCCGCCCTGATCAGTTGCTCGGCGGCCGCGCGGGCTTCCTTGGTGATCTCGGCGCCCGCCAGCATGCGGGCAATCTCCTCGCGGCGGTGATCGGCATCCACCTCGAGGACACGCGTCGCAACCCGCTTGCCCTTGTCGAGCGCGCCCTTGCTGATGACGAAGTGTTTGCCCGCGCGCGCAGCGACCTGCGGCGCATGCGTCACAGTGACGACCTGCACACGCCCCGCCAAGCGCGCGAGCCGCATGCCGATGGCATCCGCCACCGCGCCGCCCACGCCGGTATCGATCTCGTCGAAAATCAGCGTCGGCGCCGAACCGCGGTCGGCCAGCACCACCTTCAACGCCAGCAGGAAGCGCGCGAGCTCGCCACCGGAAGCGACCTTCATCAGCGGCCCTGGCTTGGTGCCCGGATTGGTCTGCACCCAGAACTCGACACGGTCGATGCCATGCGGCCCGGCGCTCGTCATGTCGCTGGTGAGCTGGGTGGAGAATTTCGCGCGTTCGAGCTTGAGCGGCGCAAGTTCCTTGTTCACCGCCTTGTCGAGCCCATCGCCTGCTTTCTTCCGGGAGTTGGACAATGTCTTGGCGGCTGCGCCGTAACGCTGCTCGGCTTCGAGCGCCGCGACCTCGAGCGCCTTCAAACGGTCGGCGCCGGCATCGATCAGCGCAAGATCGGCTAGGAATTTTTCAGCCAGCGCGGCCAGTTCATCCACCGGCACATTGTATTTGCGCGCGGCGGCCCGCAAAGCGAACAGCCGCTCTTCGATCCGCTCAAGCTCATGCGGATCGTAATCGGCAATGCGCAGCGCATGTTCGAGATGCTGCCGCGCTTCCTCCAGTGCATTGATGGCGACATCGACCGCCTTCACCACCGGCTCGACCAGACCCGGCGCCTGCGCGTGGCGGCGCTCGAGGCGTCGCACGGCGGCGGCCAGCGCGGGGATCGGCGACTCGTGGCCACCGACGGTGTCGTGCGCCGCGCGCAGATCCTCGGCCACTTTCTCCGCGCCCATCATCGCGGTGCGGCGATCGGCAAGCGCGGTCTCCTCGCCCGCTTCCGGCGCGAGTTTCTGCAATTCAGCGGCGGCGTGGCGCAGCCAGTCGGCTTCGCGCAGCGCGCGCTCGATATCGGCGCGATGGGTGGCGACGGCCTGCTGCGCATTGCGCCGGTCATCCCACAGCGATCCGATGGCATCGGCTTCGCTTTCCAGTCCACCGAAGGCATCGAGCAGGCGGCGATGCGTCGCCATATCGACCAAAGCGCGGTCGTCATGCTGGCCATGGATCTCGACCAGCAGCGCGCCGAGGCTCCTGAGCACCTGCACACTCACCGGTTGGTCGTTGACGAAAGCTTTGGTGCGCCCGTCGCCGAGCTGCACGCGGCGCAGGATCAGCATGTCCTCGGCGGGAATATCGTTCTCGGCCAGCAATGCGTGGGTAGGATGTTTCGGCCCAACGTCGAAGGCGGCAATCACGCTGCCCTGCGCCGCGCCCTGCCGCACCAGACCGGCGTCGCCGCGCGCGCCGAGCGCCAGCGAAAAGGCATCGAGCAGGATCGATTTGCCCGCACCGGTTTCGCCGGTCAGCACCGAGAGCCCGGAGGCCAGGTCGATGTCGAGCCGGTCGATAAGAACGATGTCACGGATCGATAGCCGGGAAAGCATGCTGTCCCCTCGTCATGGCCGGCCCCATGCCGGGCCAACCCGTTCAGAATCGGACTATAGCCGATCTGGAACGAAAAGGGAACAGATCAGGAGGTCAGAGTAACGGGAGGGTTAAAAATTGGCGAGATCACCTTGCAAACCCAGCCTAATTTAGGTGTTCCACGACACAGGTCCAGGGAGTTTTTCCTCGGCGTACCGGAGAGCCTCTTCGATAGTGTCATATCCGGAACTGGCAGAGGTGGCCGCGCCTAAAGGCTGCAATCCGAACTCAGCGATATAGTGATGCTGGTCTTCGCGAGTTGGTTTTCCGGGCCTCACCTCGCAAGCTTCATCATCAAATATATCTGGCGGCCCCTCCACCCTGACTATCCGAACGTGGCCAAAAGCTTCGCCGTCATATCGCCAGGAGCCGCATCGCAGAACTTCCCTTGGAGCGGCAGACACAGCTAAGCCTTTCAGTAGAAATTAGCCCAGGCCGACCTTCTTGAAGGCCTTGCTGATCCAGGAGCCCGAGGCCTCGCTTGGCTCGAGGCCGCCGGTCTTCACCAGCGTATAGGCGTCCTTGTACCAGCTGCTCTCCGGGAAGTTGTGGCCGAGCACCGCGGCGGCGGTCTGTGCCTCCCCGTTGATGCCGAGCGACATATAGGCCTCGGTCAGGCGGTACAGCGCTTCTTCCACATGGCGCGTGGTCTGATACTGCGTCACCACCACCTTGAAGCGGTTAATGGCGCCCGTGTAGTTGCGCTTGTTCATGTAGAAGCGGCCGACGTCCATCTCGCGGCCGGCGAGATTGTCGCGCGCCACTTCGATCTTTTTGCGGGCGCTCGCGGCATATTCGGTGTTCGGGAATTTGCGGTAGACCTCTTCCAGTTCGGCCAGCGCCTTTTCAGTGACGGCCTGGTCGCGCTGCACGGTTGGAATGCGTTCGTAGTTGGAAGAGCCGATCAGGAACTGGGCGTAAGCCGCGTCCGGCGTGCCGGGATGCAGCGCGATGTAGCGCTTCGCCGCGGAAATGCACTCATCAAATTGGCGCGCCTCGTATGAAACATAAGCGCTCATCAGCAACGACTTGCGCGCCCACTCCGAATAGGGGTGCTGGCGATCGACTTCTTCGAAGCGCTTGGTGGCTTCCTTGAAGTCGCGCTTCTCGTTCAGGAGATAGATGCCCTCGTTGTAGAGCTTCTCCGCAGGCTCATCGGGAGTCACCACGTCCTTCTTGGCGAAGGGATTCAGCGACGCCATGCTGAAATTGCTCAGCCCGCCGCTGCTGCACGCGCCGAGCGGGGCCGCGAACACGGCAAGTGCCAGCAGGCGGGCAAGACCGAGCCGCCGGGTGTCCCTGGATACAAACAACGACATCACCACGCTTGAAATTCCCTTCCCCGCGAAGACTTCACGTCCCAGCCCCCGCCACAAGAACCTGGCGCCACAAGGGACCAAGGCGCCCAAGGGCGCCCAAGGGCACCCAAGGGCACCCAAGGGCACCCTTGCAAAATCCCACCCTCAATACAGTATCGGGTGCGCACTATTAAAGGATTTATGCGGCCAATCGGCCCGGAATATGGCGAAGGTTAAAGCCGGAAAGGGCCCGTCTGGACCCCGGTCTTTACGACCGGCGCGAGCGTTTTCAAGCGAAGTGGAAACAGGTTCGCGTGAAGAAAACGCTCTGATTTTAAGAAGAGACCGGTCTTTACGACCGGTCGGGGCCGTAAGCGGCGGCCGCGAGGCCATTGGCCACCTCGGCATAGCCCCGGACGGCGCGGCGGGCCGGCTGGTACTGGGGTTGCGGTTGCGGCTGCGGCTGGGCGGTATCGACCATGGCGCAGGCGCTCGGATCAGCCATCAGGGTCGACAGGACGGCGTGATTGAGCCTGTGGCCGCCACGGACGCTCTTGTAGGCGCCGAGGATCGGGGCGCCGGCCAAAGCCAGGTCGCCGAGGGCATCGAGCGCCTTGTGACGGACGAACTCGTCCGGGAAGCGCAGGCCATCCGGATTGAGAACGCGGTTCTCGGTGACGACGAGCGTATTTTCGAACGACGCGCCGAGCGCGAAACCGGCGCTCCAGAGCTTGGCGACGTCTTTCATGAAACCAAAGGTGCGCGCGCGGGACAGTTCGCGGCGGAAGCTCTGCGGCTCGAGATCGAGCGCGACCGATTGCTTGCCGATCAGCGGATGATCGAATTCGATTTCGGATTCGAGACGGAAGCCCTTGGCATAGGGACGAAGCTCGCCATAGGTGCCATCCTTGCCGGCAACACGAACGGTCTTGAGAACCTGCAGATAACGGCGCGGCGCGATCTGCGTGATGATGCCGACCTGGTCGATGGCGGTGACGAAAGCGGCTGCGCTGCCGTCGCCAATCGGGGCTTCCGGACCGTCGAGCTCGACGATGACGTTGTCGATGCCGAGACCCCGAATAGCCGCGAGAACGTGTTCGGAGGTGCAGACCAGTGGGCCGTTGGAGTCGCTCAGCACGGTCTGGAATTCGGTGGCGCTGACGGCATGGACGTTGGCGCGGATTTCGCGCTCATAACGGCCCTGGTTGCCGGAGCGGACGAAGATGATGCCGGTGTTCGGATCGGCGGGATGGAGGGTCAACGTAACGGGAAGGCCGGAATGAACGCCAATGCCGCTGATCGCGACTTGATCACACAGCGTTGTTTGGCGAGCAGCCTTCATTCGTTACTCCCAAACCCTCGGTCCAGCGCGCGTTTGCGTAGGACCTACCCCAATTTCCCTGCGCCTTATTTCAGGCCTCAGGTACGGATCGTCTTGTTGTGTGGCCCCCTCGTCCCCCGGGACGAATGCCTCAATGGATGAGGCACCTTAGTCCTGACCAAAGGTGAGGCAACTCACGCTTTCTTACTGATTGTTACCTTGATCCTGCCCCATTCCAGCCAAGTCTAGGGCAATCGTTAACGCTGGCGCGGAACCCAAACCAGCAAAAATGCTGCGCCGCAGTAGCGTCCCTCACCCGCAGGTTTTTCGCTTTGTACTCAAAACGGCAGTTGTTTCAGCCGTTTGCGAATTTTACCCGCTTCACCGTCGCCAGCTTTCCGATTGGGCCACCGGCATCGCTGCCGGCGGCCCAATTGGTTAATTTTTGCGGCTCAGTTCGCCTGCCGGCGCAGGAACGCCGGGATATCAAGTTGATCGTCTTCGGGCGAATTATGCATGGCAGCCTGTCGTCCGAGGGGATCGAGCCCCTGCGGAGCGTTCTTTTTGGCGTATTGCGAAACCGGATCGCGCGAATCAGTGGCGCGCGGCGCGGCCGGACGGGTCGGCATATGGTCGAAACCCGGCTGCTGGCGGACCAGCGGACGCGCCTCCATCGGAGCCTCAGTGGCTTCGTCCTTGCGGCCGAGACCGACAGCGGCGAGCCGTTGCATCAGCGTCATGCGGCGCTTCTCCGGATGATCGGCGTCATTCACCACGCCGCGCTTGGCGCGGAGCTGGTTTTGCGCAGGCATCGGCAGTTCTTCGATGCGCGGCATGCGCGGCTGGCGCACGGCACGCTCCGGCTCCGGCGGGATGAAAGCGCGCGGCGCCGGCATCTCATGCTGTCCGAGTTCGCAGATCGGCTCCGGGAATAATGACGGCTTCGGCGGGATCGGCCGGATCATCACGTCTTCCGAGGCGGTCTGCGGGGTCATCACGGCGGCTGCGACCGCTGCCTTGGCGGCGGATTCAATCGTATCCGTGAACGCCTGGGTCATGGCGGCAGCCGACTGCTGCTGGGCCGGACGCGGGGCGATCGGCGCGATTTCACGCTCGATGCGCTCGGCCATCCGGTGGGTGTCGCTGCGGAGCTGCTTGGTCAGTTCCTGGATGCGGTTGTCGGTGCTGCCCGTCTGGGTGCGCGCCTTGTCGATACCGGTGGCAACCACGGAGACGCGGATGACGCCTTCCAGACCTTCGTCGAAGGTCGCGCCGACGATGATGTTGGCGTCGGAGTCCACTTCTTCGCGGATGCGGGTCGCGGCTTCATCGACTTCATACAGCGTGAGGTCCTTGCCGCCGGTGATCGACACCAGCAGGCCACGGGCGCCCTTCATCGAGGAGTCGTCGATCAGCGGATTGGCGATCGCGGCTTCGGCGGCGGTGAGCGCGCGCTTCTCGCCGGAAGCTTCGCCGGTGCCCATCATTGCCTTGCCCATCTCCTTCATCACCGCGCGGACGTCGGCGAAGTCGAGATTGATCAGGCCTTCCTTGACCATGAGGTCGGTAATGCAGGCAACGCCCGAGTAGAGCACCTGGTCGGCCATCGCGAATGCGTCGGCGAAGGTGGTCTTCTCGTTCGCAACCCGGAACAGATTCTGGTTCGGGATGATCAAGAGGGTATCGACGACCTTGTGCAGCTCTTCGATGCCCAGGTCGGCGAAGCGCATGCGGCGCTGGCCCTCGAACTGGAACGGCTTGGTGACGACGCCGACCGTGAGGATGCCCATTTCGCGCGCGACGCGCGAGATCACGGGCGCTGCTCCAGTGCCGGTGCCGCCGCCCATGCCGGCGGTGACGAACACCATATGCGCGCCGGAGAGATGGTCGCGGATCTCGTCGAGAACCTCTTCGGCTGCTGCGCGCCCGACGTCAGGCTGCGAACCGGCGCCGAGCCCCTCGGTGACCTGCACGCCCATCTGAATGATGCGCTCGGCCTTCGACATGGTCAGTGCCTGGGCATCGGTATTGGCGACGACGAAGTCGACCCCCGACAATCCCGCGGTGATCATGTTGTTGACGGCGTTACCACCGGCGCCGCCGACGCCAAACACTGTAATGCGGGGTTTCAGTTCGCGGATATCCGGAACCTTGAGATTGATCGTCATGGGTGCCTCTTCGATACGCGGGCTTCTGAGCGCCGCAGATTGCTGCCGGTCCGCCACCGGATGCTGTGTGAAACTTGTGGGTTGGCCATCATCAGAAGCTCTCCCGAAGCCATTGGCCGACCTTGTTCATGTAACCGCCTGTGCCTGTCATGAGCTGCCGCGTTCGCCGCGGTTCAAAATGTTCGAGATGGGCCGATTGCGGATAAACCAGAAGTCCGGCCGCGACGGCGAAAGCAGGTCCCTTGGCTTCGTCGGGAAGACCGGCGATGCCGAGCGGACGGCCGATGCGCACCGGACGTCCGAGAATGCGGGCTGCAAGTTCGGGCAATCCGTTGAGCTGGCTGGCGCCGCCGGTGAGCACCACGCGCGCGCGCGGCTCCGAAGCGAACGGCGAATCCGCGAGGCGGTCGCGCACCATTTCCAGAATCTCTTCGACCCGCGGCTTGATGATGCCGACAAGGCTGGCCTTCGAGACAAATTGCGGCGCCTCGCGCTCATCGTCGCTGACGGGAGGGACAGTGATCATGTCGCGCTCATCCGATCCACCGTTGAGCACACTGCCATAGAACGTCTTGATTCGCTCTGCGTCCGTGACCCGGGTGTTGAGGCCACGCGCGATATCCATCGTGACGTGCAGGCCGCCGACCGCGAAGCCCGAGGCATGCACGCAATGCCCGGCGGAAAACACCGCAAGCGTGGTGGTGCCCGCGCCCATGTCGATCACCGCCGAGCCGAGGTCGGCTTCATCGTCGGCAAGCACGGCAAGGCCGGCCACATAAGGGCTCGCCACCATGGCCTCGACATTGAGGTGACAGCGTTCGATCGCCAGCATCAGGTTGCGCGCCGCCGCGATATCGGTGGTCATGACATGCATGTCGACGCCGAAGTTACGCGCCAGCATGTCGCGCGGATCGCGCACGCCGCGGACCCCATCGAGCGCGTAGCTGATCGGAAGCGAATGCAGGAGCGCGCGGCCGTCGCGCACCGAATGGCGGCTGCCGGCGGAGAGAACGCGGGCGATATCACCTTCCGAGACGGTCGGCCCGCCGACATCGACCGATGCGGCAAACAGTTCGGAAGCAATGCGGCCGGCGGATACCGACACGATGACGGATTCGAATTGCACGCCCGCCATGCGCTCGGCGAGATCGATGGCGTGGCTGATGGCGGCTTCGGTTTCGGCCAGATCGACCACCACGCCGGCCTTCATGCCGCGCGCGCTGGTATGCGAAATGCCCGTAATCTCGATGCCGTGGGTGCGGCGGCGCAGCACTTCCTGCGGCGCCTGCGGCTTCAACTTCGCAACGATGCAGGCGATCTTGCTGGTGCCGACATCAAGTGCTGCGACAATCGCGGTGCGCTTGGCGGAAACGGGTTTCATCTTCGGCGTCACGCCGTAATGCAGGGAGCTCATGCGGCGCCCCCTTTCTTCTTGGTCTTGGCCTTCAGCGCATCTTCGCGCGCCTGCGCGGCATCGTCCGAGAGCCGCACCGTGACGCGGTCGGGCAAACGCAGATCTATGCCGGTGATGTCGCGGGACAAAATCTTCTTCTCGCGGTCGAGATCGACCAGCGTAGCGATGGCAGTTTCCACATCGGTTTCCGGCAGGCGAACGTCGATGCCGCTCTTCATGCGGAGATTCCAGCGCCGCTGCGCCACCAGCACGGCCGCGGTGATGGATTTGCTCAATTCCGGGTAATGGCCGAGCAGCGTCAGAATTTCCCTGGCGCGCTCCTGCGCGCCCGCGCCGACCACAAGCGGCAAGCCGGTGAAGCGCCGGGCGACGAAAGGCTCAAGCACGGAGCCGTCTTCGGCGATGACCGAAAGCTCACCGTTTTTCTGCCAGAGAGCAAAAGCCTGCCGCTCGGTGATGCCGATCTGCAGCCGGTCGGGATAAAGCTTGAGAATGGTCGCTTCCGCGATCCAGGGATTGGCCTTGAGCTGCTTGCGCGCCGCTTCGGCATCCAGGAACAGGAGAGAGGTGCGGCCGGTGATGCCGGCGGCGGTCAGCACATCTTCACGGCTGATCTGCTTCTGGCCGGTGAGCGCAACCGAGGCAATGTTGAAGCCCGCAAAGTTGGCGGTGCCGTCGCGCATGGCGGCAAGCTGGTCTGTGACGATGGAAAGATGACCGCCCGCGACGGTGCCATAGGCAGCAGCCCCGCCGACCACGAGCACGGTCAGGCCCACGCTTGCGAAGCGGGGAATTCGGACGTCGGCCATGAAGGTGACCGTGCGATGCACGATGCGGCCCATCGGACCGGTATATTTTGCGGTGGTATCGGCAAAACGGCGAAGACGATGACGGCGCTGGCGGCCGGCACGCATGTGCCCCCGCGCTCCGTCCCCCTTGGATCCTTTCGGATCCGATAGCCTCGCCCGCTTTAGCGGTTTAGCGAGGCGTCCTCCACCATCCATTGCACCAGCTCTTCGAACGTTATTCCCGCATGGGCAGCAAGTTCAGGCACAAGCGACGTTTCCGTCATGCCCGGTTGCGTGTTCACTTCGAGGCAGAACAATCCACCTGTCCCCTCGACGCGATCGTCGTAGCGAAAGTCAGCCCGACTGACCCCACGGCAGCCGAGCGCGGAATGCGCCAGGACTGCTAGTCTTCGGACCTCTTGGTAAACAAAAGGTAAAATGCGGGCAGGCAGTTCGTGTTTAGATCCACCGGCGGCATATTTCGCCTCGTAGTCGTAAAATCGCACCGTCGGGACGATCTCGATCACGTCGAGCGCCTTGTCGCCCAGCACCGCGCAGGTCAGCTCCTTGCCCGCAATGTATTTCTCGCACAGCACCTGCTCGCCGAAGGACCAGTCCTCGCGGAAAAGCTCCTGCGGCGGGTGTTCCTGGCCCTCGACGACCAGAAAGACTCCGACGCTGGAGCCTTCGGCCACCGGCTTGATCACATAAGGCGGTTCGAGGAGATGCTTTTTGGCGGCCTCGAAGCGCGAGGCGACGACGCCTTCGGCCACAGGCACGCCCGCGGCGCGCAACTGGTTCTTCGCCATCTCCTTGTGCATCGCCACGGCAGAGGCGAGCACGCCGGAGTGGCTATAGGGAATACCGAGGATTTCGAGCATGCCTTGCAGCACGCCGTCCTCGCCCGGACGGCCATGCAGCATGTTGAGCGCGACGTCGGGCTTGAGCTCGCTCAGCACGCGGGCGATGTCACGAGTGACATCGACGCGGGTGACGCGATAGCCCTTGCGCTCAAGCGCGTCGGCGCAGGCCTTGCCCGACCGGAGCGATACTTCGCGCTCGGCCGACCAGCCTCCCAACAGAACGGCGACGTGTTTCCCCATGGCTCAGCCCCAGCAGCGCCACTGATTCGTTAATGCCCAATAGAATCGAGATTTCGCGGCCCGTCGAGAGTCCGCAAGAAATTTAGCTGGGGTGAGTCTTTTTAGTTCTGACGAAGGGGCGCGGTCGCGTGATCGCAGCAGTCGTCGTGGCCTTCGTGCGCGTGATTGTGCTCGGGCGCTTTCAAAGTCGGAGGCTCGGACTCCTTCAGAGAGCGAAGCTCCTTCCACGATTGACGCAGGATTTGAATCGACGAGGTCAGAAACAGTCCGGCCATGCCGGCCGCGACGATCAGGTCGGGCCATCGCGTGGCGGTGCCCCAGACACCGAACGCGGCAATCATGACCGCGATATTGCCGATGGCGTCGTTGCGCGAGCAAAGCCAGACCGAACGGACATTGGCGTCGCCGTCTTTATAGGAGGCGAGGATAAACACGCTGGCGAGGTTGGCCGCGAGCGCCATCGCGCCGACGACACCCATGACTTCCGCCTTGGGAACGCCGAGCACCACCACGTGATACGCGGTCGAATCGAACACCCACAGGCTCATCGCGGTCAGACTGAGGCCCTTGGCGAAGGCGGCCCTGGAGCGGATCGCCAGCGGCGCACCGATCACCGCGAGGCTGATGCCGTAAGTTGCCGCATCGGCGAAGAAGTCGAGCGCATCGGCCTGCAAGGCGCGCGAGCCGGCAAAGGCGCCGGCGGCGATCTCGACGATGAACATGCCGGCATTCAGCGCGATGACGGCCCAGAGCCTCCGTTTGTAGTCGGCGGAAAGCCCTTCAAAAACCGGTGTGGTGCTGCAGCAGCTGACGCCCATCGAGTCCTCGCTCTCTGGAGACTCATATGGGCGATGAGGGCGGCGTTATACAATCACAGTACACGCAACGTTATAGAGTTACGCTGCACGCTTATCAGGAAGACAGCCACAAGGCAGACTCCAGGGAGATCCGCACCGTGATGGACGCTCCCGGTTCGTAAAGCGCATCGCCGGAGCGGAAGGGTGCATCGACGATGATGTCGGAGTCCCCAATCCGTACCGCGTAGCGAACAACAGACCCAAGAAACTCGCGATGCATGACGACACCAGACAACGCGTTTCCGCCGCCACCGGCTGTCGATCCGATGGAAGCGTCCTGCGGCCGGAAGACCAGCTTGGCATCCGTCGGCACCGAAGCTGATGCCGGAATCGGAAACCGGATTCCTCCCGTCAACTGGAAGGCGCGCGCAGCGCCTTCGGTCAGCACGCTGCCGTCGAGAATGTTTGCGCTCCCAAGAAAGTTGGCGACGAACAGGTTCGCGGGATGCTCGTAAAGCTCCATCGGAGACCCGACCTGCTGGATCACGCCGTCACTCATCACCGCAATCCGGTCGCAGATCGTGTTGGCCTCTTCCTGATCGTGGGTCACGAAGATTGTGGTGAGCCCCAGCCGCTGCTGAAGATCGCGCAGCTCGCGCCGCACCTGCACGCGCATCTTGGCATCGAGATTCGACAGCGGCTCGTCGAGCAGCAGGACCTTGGGCTGCACCACGACCGTGCGCGCGACCGCGACGCGCTGCTGCTGCCCGCCTGACAGTTGCGACGGCCTGCGATCCGCCAGATGTCCGAGCCCGACGAGGTCCAGAGCCTTTGCCACGCGCGCCTTGATTTCGGCGCGCGGGACTTTGCGTTCCTCAAGGCCGAAGGCAACGTTGCGTTGCACCGTCATATGCGGCCACAGCGCATAGGACTGGAACACCATGCCGACATCCCGCTTCCACGGCGGCAGATCGGTAATGTCCTTGCCGCCGACGAAGACAGTACCGCTATCGGCCTTGTTGAATCCCGCGATCAGCCGCAGCAGCGTCGTCTTGCCGGAGCCGGAAGGGCCGAGGAAGGCGAAGAACTCGCCCGGCTCGATTTCAACGCTGACGTTCTTGAGCACCGGGTTGGAGCCGTAGGCCAGATTGACGTTTTCCACCCGCACGCCTGCTGCCGTGGCGCGAAGCGAAGGAGAAATCACTGTCTGGCTCATGCTTCTCTTCCGATGAATTAGTGAAGCGCGCCCTTGGCGCGCTGGCTGCGTTCGATGACGACATGCGACAGGAAAGTGCAGATCGCGACAAGGATCACCGCGATGACGCCAAGCGCCGCGCCCGGTCCGCGGCCAGCGGGCGACTGCATCAGAACGTAAAGACCATAGGCCAGCGGTGCATCGGAATTGGACTGCACCAGCATCAGCGTTGCGGAGAGTTCGACAGCCGCGGTGGCAAAGCTTGAGATGAAGCCCGCCAGAATGCCGCCCGTCATCAGTGGCACGACGACGCGACGCACCGTTCGCATCTTGGTGGCGCCGAGATTTTCTGCCGCCTCTTCGAGCGACACCGAAATCTGCTCCAGCGCCGCGTGGCAGGCGCGCAACGCATAAGGCAACCGCCGGATCGCAAGCGCCAGCACGATCATCATCCAGAAGGTGGCAAGCGGGCGGCCGTCCGGCATCGGCACGTCATAGAAGGTCCGCAGATAGCCGATGCCCAGCACCACGCCCGGAACTGCAAGCGCCGCAGACGCAGCCCAGTCGAGCCCTTGCCGGCCGATCAGTTTGGTCCGCAGGATCAGATAGGCAATGGCGCCGCCAATCAGCACGTCTATCAGCGCGGCGAGCGACGCATAGACCAGTGTATTCTTGATGTAGACCGAACTGTCCCCGAACACGCGGGCATAGTGCGCGAAGGTGTAGGCGTCGGGCAGCGGGCTGAACGACCAGACCGTCGCGAATGACAACAGCAGCAACCCGAGATGAGGCGCCAGCACCAGCGCCAGGATCAGGCCGACGACGCAATAAGCCACCGCACTTTCCCATGGCCGCAAGGTGCGCTTCGCGAGCCCCCCGCCGCCGCGCTGCACCGTGGCATAATCCTTGGACGAGAGTGTCAAGGTCGAGGCCCACATCGCCAGCACCGACACCACGATCAGCACCACGGCGATGACATAGCCCATCGGATCGGCGATGCCGATCGATGTCACGCGCAGATACGCCTGCGGCGCCAGCATGTCCTTGACGTTGAGCAGAAGCGGCGTCGCGAGATCGTCGAACACCTTCACGAACACCAGCGACGCACCGGCGACATAGCCGGGTAATGCCAGCGGAAACACCACGCGGCGAAACAGGCGGAACCCGGAGCATCCGAGATTCTGCGCCGCCTCCTCCATCGAACGGTCGATATTGCGCAGCGCCGCCGAGAGGTTGACCAGGATGAAAGGAAAATAATGCACCGCCTGCACGAAGACGACGCCGTTGAGCCCTTCCATCAATCCGATCTTGAAGCCGAACCAGTCGTCGAGCAGGAGGTTGACCGAACCGTTGCGGCCGAACAGCAACTGCATCGCTACCGCGCCGGCGAACGGAGGCATGATGAGCGGGAGAAATCCCAACGTCTGGATCAGCACTGCGCCCCGGAAGCTGAAGCGCGTGGTGATATAGGCCAGCGGCAGGGCGAAGATCGACGCAACCAGGACGGTTGCGGTCGAGACGTAGATGGAGTTCCAGAACGCATTGACGAACAGGTCAGTGCGGAAGAAGTCGACAAAATTGATCAGCGTGAAGACGCCCGTGCCCTTTTCTGTGAAGGCCACATAGATCACGGTCGTCACCGGGACGACCAGGAACAGCAGCAGGAAGAGCGCTATGACGCCGGCAAGCGCGGCCTGACCTGGCGAAGCCAGCAGGCGGCCGAGTGGCCGGGCAATGGCGAGCGCCATAGCGTCTCCCTGGTCCGAAATGCTTGAAGCGCGACGCGCAAGACTATCAGCGCGCGAGCTTCAGCGCCTCCTCGGCTTTTGTCTTTGCCTGGGCGTAACGCTCCTTAGCGAAGGCGGCCCATTTCTGTTCCAGCTCGGCCTGGCGCGCGCCCTTTTCCTTGGCGCCGGTGAAGGCGCCGGTAATTTCCGGCGACTCGGCCTCCGCTGCAGTAATGGGCATTGCAGCGATCAGGTCGCGGGCTTCCTTGATCAGGCCGCGCGCTTGGGCGTTGTCCTTCTTCGCCAGCGCCGCTTCGGCGTCATGCACGGCCTTGGTCGCCGCCTTCAGGCCGTCGAGCTGGAAAGTGATCAACTGGTCGAACAGCGTATCGACCGGGTTGGTCCGCTTCTCGGAGATGTTGACGTCGAACTTCACCTGCGCGCCGAGCGACTTGTCCGTGAAGGGATTTGGCAGACTTGGCGGAGCCTTGGCATAAACCGCCGGGTTTACCGGCAGACGGCTAATGCCTGGCTCGAGCAGCACTTCCTGACCGGCGGGAGAGAGAAGATAATTCACGAAGGCTGCTGCGGCCGTCTTGTTCGGTGCATTCGTAATGACGGCAACGTTCGCCGGCACAAGGGTTGTCACGGTGGGATAAACGAACTTCACCGGGAAGCCGGAAGCCTGTCCAGAGAAGGCAAAGAAATCGATGACGATGCCGTAACCGACCTGCCCCGAATTGACTGCCTCCGGAACGCCAAACGAACGATCGGTGACGGTACGGAAATTCCCACCGAGTTCCTTGACGGTGCGCCAGCCCTTGTCCCAGCCTTCGCCCTGCAGGATGGTTTCGATCGTCAGATGCGTGGTGCCCGAGCGCGATGGCGCCGAGATCGAGACGTGATCGAAATACGGAGCCTTGGCGAGATCGGACCACTCCTTCGGCTCCGGCAGCTTGTTGGCCTTCACGTAGCGGTCGTTCCACATGATGCCGTAGCCCGACGCCGCGAAGCCGTAATAGAAGCCCTGCGGATCGTTGATCGGGAACGAGCCGACCTTCTCGGGAATGCCGGTCGCCGTGATAGTGATCTTCTGCAACAGGCCCTTGCCCTTGAGCACCTCAAAGGCGTCCGGCGCCGAGGCCCAGAACAGATCGACCTGGTTGTTGGATTTCGTTTCCTCGACGAACTTCACGCCCGCATTGGTGTTGCGGTTCTGAACTTCGAGGGTCGTGCCGGGATAGGCTTTCTCGAAAGCCTTCTTGAAAGGATCGGTCACATCCTTCGAGAACGAAGTGACGACAGTGACCTTGCCGGTCGGCGCTTGCGACAGAGCCTCGCTGGCTGGCAGCGAAACGCACATCAGCGCAGCGAGATAGGCAATCTTCGAATAGCTTTTCATCACATTCCTCCCGGTAATCCACGTCTCTTGGTGTCGGGACGTGGTATTCCCCTATTTGTGCAATGGCATGACGTCCGCTGGCAACTGGACGAAAGTTGCTGTTAGACGGCTGAAGCTCAATTTAAAGGGAACTGGGGAAGCGGCGGCGGGACCTGTGACAACAGGACGCCCTGCATCCAGCGCACAGTTACGCTTGCGCGGGTTCGCCGATGCGCTTGATTTCCCAGTCGAGCGCGATGCCCGACTTTTCCTGCACGCGCTTACGCACGGTTTCACCCAGCGTCTCGATGTCGGCCGCGGTCGCGCCGCCGAGATTGATCAGGAAGTTGCAGTGCAGCTCCGAGACCTGCGCATTGCCGACCTTCAACCCGCGGCATCCGGCGGCATCGATCAGTTGCCAGGCCTTGTTGTCCGGCGGGTTCTTGAAGGTCGATCCGCCGGTGCGGCTCTTGATCGGCTGCGTCGCCTCGCGGGACTCCGTGATCTTGTCCATCTCGGCGGAGATCGCCGCGCGGTCGCCCGGCGTGCCCTGAAACAGCGCCTGCGTGAAGATGAAGTCCTCCGGCGCGCCGCAATGCCGGTACGTATAATGCATGTCGGCGTTGCTCAGCACATGCATGCGTCCCTGCCGGTCCACCGCGCGCGCTTCCACCAGCGCATCCTTGGTTTCGCGTCCGTAAGCGCCACCGTTCATCCGCAGCGCACCGCCGATGCCGCCGGGAATGCCGCGCAGGAATGCGAGGCCCGCAAGCCCTTCCTCCTGCGCCGTGCGCGCGATCTTCACGTCCGGCGCCCCGGTGCCTGCGCGGATGCGCGTGCCTTCCACCACGATCTCGTTGAAGCCGCGGCCGAGCCGGATCACGACGCCCGGCACGCCGCCGTCGCGCACGATCAGGTTGGAGCCGAGCCCCACCACCATCACCGGAATCTCAGACGGAAGATTTTGCAGGAAGTAAGCGAGGTCGTCCTCGCTGTCCGGCATGAACAACACCTGCGCCGGTCCGCCGACGCAAAACCATGTCAACTCCGCAAGCGACTGGTTCGCCATCAGCCGGCCGCGCAGTTGCGGCATCTTCGCTTTCAGGTCGGGCGTAATGTCTGGAAAGGCCATCGCTATCCGAGCGCCTTCAATTCGCCGGGCAGCGCGTAAGCCCACGCCGTGATGTTGCCAGCGCCGAGGAACACAACGGTGTCGCCCGGCTTCGCCAGACCCTTCACCATCGACGCGATCTGCTTGGGATCGTCGAGCGGCATCACCTGACGGTGACCGTGCGCGCGCAGGCCCTGCACCAGCGCATCGCGATCGATACCCGGAATCGGCGCTTCGCCCGCGGGATAGACATTGGCCACGATCACCGCATCGGCGTCGTTGAAGCAGGTCGAGAACCCGTCGAACAGCGATTGCAGGCGCGAATAGCGATGCGGCTGCACCACGGCGATCACCTCTCCCTTGGTGGATTCCCGCGCGGCGCGCAGCACCGCGGCAATCTCCACCGGATGATGGCCGTAGTCGTCGATCACCGTCACGCCGTTCCATTCGCCGGTGCGCGTGAAGCGCCGCTTCACGCCGCCGAAGGCTGCGAGCGCCTTGCGGATCTGGTCGTCGGCAATGCCGAGCTCGTGCGCGACGGCGATGGCGGACGTGGCGTTGAGCGCGTTGTGCCGCCCCGGCATCGGCAGGCTGAGATTCCTGATCTCATGCATGACGTCCTGCGCGCGGTTGCGGAACACCACGGAGAAATGCGACTGGCCGCCGGAATGTTCGAGATCGGTCAGCCGCACGTCGGCCTGTGGGTTTTCGCCGTAGGTAATGACGCGGCGGTCCTCGATGCGGCCAACGAGCTGCTGCACCGTCGGATGGTCGGTACACATCACCGCAAAGCCGTAGAACGGAACATTCTCGACGAAATCGACAAAGGCCTGCTGCACCGCTTCGAAAGTCTTGAAGTGATCGAGATGCTCGGCATCCACATTGGTGACGATAGCGACGTCCGCGGGCAGTTTCAGGAAAGTGCCGTCGGATTCATCGGCTTCGACCACCATCCAGGTGCCGGCGCCGAGGCGCGCATTGGTGCCATAGGCATTGATGATGCCACCGTTGATCACCGTCGGATCGAGTCCACCGGCATCGAGCAGCGCCGCCACCATCGACGTGGTGGTGGTCTTGCCGTGGGTGCCGCCAACGGCGATGCAACTCCGCAGCCGCATCAGTTCGGCCAGCATCTCGGCGCGGCGCACCACCGGAATCCGGCGTCCGCGCGCGCCGGCAAGCTCGGGATTGTCGCGCTTGATGGCCGACGAAACCACGAGAACCGCTGCGCCGTCGATATTTTTGGCCTCATGGCCGATCATGACCTTGATGCCCAGGTCGCGCAGGCGCTTGACGTTGGCGCTGTCGGCCACGTCAGAACCTTGCACTGTATAGTTGAGATTGCGCAGCACTTCGGCGATGCCGCTCATGCCGATGCCCCCGATGCCGACAAAATGGATCGGGCCGATTTCCTGCGGCAGCTTCATGGATCGTGTTGTCCCTTAACGCCTGACGGCTGGCTGATGGCGAAAGCTTTAGCCTTTCGCCACCTTCAGCACCAGATCGGCCAGCCGGTCGGCGGCGTCCAGGGTGCCGGCCTTTTTGGCTGCGGCGGCCATGGCGGCGAGCCGCTGCGGTTCGGCGGCCAGCGCGGAAATCTCCGAGGCCAGCCGGGCCGGGGTAAACTCCGCCTGCGGCAGGCGGATCGCCCCGCCCGCGATTTCCAGCATTCCTGCGTTGGCCATCTGGTCCTGATCGATGGCGCCCGGCAGAGGCACGAGGATCGAAGGGCGTCCGATCGCGGCGAGCTCCGCCACGGTGGATGCCCCGGAGCGTGCGATCACCAGATGCGATGCCGCCATCCGCAACGGCAAATCCGGGAAGAACGGCGCGACGTCAGCCGAGATCCGCATGTCTGCGTAAATTTTCTTCACCGCGTCGACATCCTCGTCGCGCGCCTGCTGCACCACATGCAGCCGCGACCACAAGGCCGGTTCGAGCTGCTGGATCGCGGGCGGCACGACGTCCGACATCACGCGTGCGCCCTGGCTTCCGCCGAACACCAGCAGGTTCAGCTTGCCGCCAATTTCCGGCGCCGCATAAGGCGTCGAGGAAGCAAGGATCACCGCGGGACGCACCGGATTTCCGACCCAGGTGGTCTTGGCGCCGAGTTCCTGCGTCGGCATCGCAAGGCCGCGAAATCCCGTGGCGATTGCCGTGACACGCTTGGCGAGGAAACGGTTGGCGCGTCCCATCACCGCATTCTGCTCATGGATGATGGTAGGAATGCCGCGCAAGCTTGCCGCCAGCAGCGGTGGCAGCGTGGGATAGCCGCCGAAGCCGATCACCACCACCGGCTTCAGGTCGCCGAGCAGCGCCCAGGATTTCACGATGCCGCCGCCGATCGTGCCCGCGGTCTTCATCAGCGAAAACGGATCGCGGCCGCGCACGGTCGCGCTCGGAATAATGTGGGTGGCGCGCGCCGGAAAGTTGCCGCCGTAATGCACGGCGCGTTCGTCGGTGGCGAGATCGAAGCCTACGCCGCGCCGCCCCAGCGCTGCGGCCAAAGCCTCCGCGGGAAACAGATGTCCGCCGGTCCCGCCCGCCGCGACCAGCACATGCCGCGCGCGGCCGGTGCCCATCAGGCGCGGGCCCCTGCCGGAGCGACGTTGACATAGCTCGCCAGCATTTCCGCGCGCGGACGCTCGCGCGTCAGCGCCAGCAGCATGCCCATGGCGTAAGCAAGCGAGAGCATCGAAGACCCGCCGTAAGAGATGAAAGGCAGCGTCATGCCCTTGGCCGGCATGAGGTGCAGATTAACCGACATGTTGATGGCCGATTGGAGGCCGAACAGAATGGCAAGACCGGCCGCGGCAAAGCGCGTGAAGGGATCTTCGTTCTGCATCGCGTTGCGCAGCGAACGGATCACCACAAAGGCAAAGAGCAGAAGCAGCATCAGGCAGAGCACGACGCCGAATTCCTCGCCCGCCACCGCAAACACGAAGTCGGTATGGCTATCCGGGAGGATGCGCTTCACGGTGCCCTCGCCCGGCCCGAGGCCGAACCAGCCGCCGCGCAGGAATGAACTCACCGACGTCGTGATCTGGAAACTGTCGCCGCTCGACGGATCCATGAAGCGCTGAATACGCTGCGCCACATGCGGCATGGTGTAATAAGCGCCGGTCAGGCCGACGAGCGACACCGCGCATAGTCCGCCGATCCAGACCAGCCGCATGCCCGCCATGAAGAACAACGCACCCCAGACCAGCAGGATCAGCATGGTCTGGCCGAAATCCGGCTGCAGCACGAGCAGCGTCACCACGAACAAGAGAATTCCGAGTGCCAGACTGTTGGCCGGCATCTCCGGGCGGCGCGCGGATTCCGCGAACAACCAGGAGATCAGGATCACGAACGACGGCTTGAGGAATTCCGACGGCTGGATGGTCATGCCGGCGAAGGTCATCCAGCGCCGCGCGCCCTTGATCTCGGCGCCGAACAGGATGGTGTAGATCACCATCGCGACGCTCAGCGTGAACATGACCAGCGCAAGGCGGCGGATCTGGTGCGGCGTGAGAAACGACGTTGCCAGCATGATGACGATGGCGGGCAGCAGAAACCAGACATGACGGTTGACGAAATAGAATGGCTCGAGGTGAAGCCGCGCAGCCACCGGCGGGCTGGCGGCGAGCGAAAGCACGATGCCGGCCAGCATCAGCGTGGCAAGCGCACCCAATAAAAGCTTATCGACCGTCCACCACCACTCGCCGAAGGGCGTGCGTGTCGCGCGCGAGACCATGCCGGTTCCCCAAGATTTCCCGGCCTTAAGTCCTGACTCGTTATGGTTTAGGGGTTGTTAACGGAGCGGAAAAAGGATCCATTTATTCTGCGGTAGCGCTCAGAGGCCGGCATGAAACGCATCGGTCAATCACGTTTTAATGCCGCCGGTTTGGCGGCTTTTTTTACGTTGGCGATTTTCGATTTCAGTTTCGGCGTAACCGTAGCGCATGCTGAAGCATTACCCCCGCATCCCACCATGGTTGTCTATGTCGCCAACGGCGAACCCGACGCCTGCGGCAAAATCGCGGCAGAAGGGCCTATCGGCGAGGGATCGGCTGCTCGGCTGCGTGCCGTATTGAATCGCGCCGGCAAGAAGCTGCCCGTCTTTTTCGACTCCGGCGGCGGCATTTTCGATGAAGCCCTCAGCATGGGCCGCCTTCTGCGCGAACGCGGACTTACGGCTGGCGTCGCGAAAACCATCATATCTGCATGCTCGACCACGCAAGAATGTCTGGACCTGAAACGATCGGGAAAAACCGTGCTCGCCAAGACGTGGCCGGAGGGCGGCAGGTGTAACTCAACCTGTGTTTATGCATTTCTCGGCGCTGCGACGCGACTGGTCTCGCCCGATACAACTCTCGGCGTGCACGAGACCAGACTCGCGGTGATGCGCAAAGCTGGCAGTCTCGATGCCGTAGATATGAAGAAGGCAACTGCGCAACAGAAGGCGGACTTCAATCGCTTCGATAGCACGTTGCGAGCATTTCTCCGCGAAATGGGAATTGATCTGCGCCTCGCAGACCTCGCCAAAAGCACCCCCTACAACAAGCTTCACTTCCTGACGAAAGAAGAATTCGGGGAGTTTGGGATCGCTCGCGTCGCAGATCGCTAGCGAGCGTTTGTTTCGCAGCCGCACAAAAGGAAAACCCCTCCCCCTTTTCAGGGAGAGGGGTCAGTTATCCATCTTAAAGGCTCGCCTCGTCGAAGGCGCGCACCCACATGGCGCAGGTTCCCGAACGGACGATGTCGTCGCGGGTGAACTGGATCACCGGCACCGGCAGCATCTGCGATTTAATCAGGTGAATCGCCGTGGCGAGACCGCTGGCCTGTTCGAGATCGCACTGGCTGACGTCGCCGTTGATGACGACCGTGCAGTTTTCACCGATGCGGGTCAGGAAGGTCTTGATCTCGGTCACCGTGCTGTTCTGGGCTTCGTCGAGCAGCACGAAGGCATTCTTCCACGACCGGCCGCGCATGACCTCGAACGGAAGCAGCTCGATATCGCCGTTTTTCAGCGCGATCTCATAGGCGGCCTTGCCCATCCGCTCCTTGATCGCTTCGATCACCGGCGCGGCCCAAGGGGCAAACTTGTCTTCGATGGTGCCTGGGAAATAACCTAGCGAGCGACCGCACGGCACGTTGGGGCGGGTCAGGATGATCTTGTCGATCTTCCGGTTGCGATAAAGGTCAGCAGCATGGGTGGCGGCGATCCAGGTCTTGCCGGTCCCGGCCGGCCCGAGGACGATGACCTGCGGGCTGACACGGAGGGCGTCAAGGTAAGACGCCTGCGTGGGATTTAATGCCTTGATCGGAGGGAGAACCCGCTCGGTTTCGAACTTTCCCTGAAACTCTATGATTTCCGCCGTTTCAAACGGTTGCGCGTGGCGGCGGCGTTTTTTGCCAAGGCATTTGTTGTTAAAGGATTTGCTGCTGACGTGTTTACCCAAAGCCTGACTCCTTTTCTGGACCCAAGAGGATTAGTCACGCGAACGCGCACCCCGTGCGGAAGCACGGAGCCAAAGTCATGAGAGATTGTATTGGCAGAGGTTGTGGTGATGTCGAAGGGCAGTGAGGCAGGCGGCTGCGAGCGAAGGTATCCTGGGTGAGGATACGTTCCTGTCATCCGTTCGCAACAATACGAGCCATCATGCGGGAGTCAGCATAACTGATTCGCGTGAAAGTTTAATTACTGTTTTGCGTCGTCTAAAAACACAAAGTTTCGCGACCATTCCCGCCCACCGTGGAGATACGATGACTCGCTTGATGCTCGCCTGCGCGATCCTGCTTCTGGCCACCGCTGGACAGGCCCAACCCACCAAGCCGAAATCCCCGGGCGAAATGGCGGCCCATGACCGGGCCATGGCGGAAAAGCGGGCCGCCTGCCAGAAGCAGGCCAAAGAGCAGAAGCTTGGGCTGCTGGCACGGCGGAAATTCGTGAACGCTTGCGTTAAGGGCTGAGCTCCGTCAATTTCCCCCTGCGCTGGGGCAAGCGACAGGGGGCGACCGATGCGTCTACGCAATCTCATTTTCATTGGCGGCATCATTGCCGGCGGCGTGGCCATTTTGCTTGGCCCGAAGCCGGCGTTTGCGGATACGCTCAAGACCTACCGCTGCCAGGACGGCTCCGAATTCGTCGTCGCGCTTTACGACTACGAGCGTGGCAGGACGGCGCATTTGCAACTCGACGGAAAAGCCCTTGCCCTGCCGAAGCGGGTCGCCATGTCCGGATTGCGCTATTCGAAAGACGACATCTCGGTGACAACAAACAAGGCCGGCATTACGACGCTGAAACGCGGCAAGCGTGTCACTGAATGCGGCACGAACTGAGCGAGGCTAGAGCGAAGTGACAGAAAGCCCATCGATGCGTCCATGCAATTTCATTTTTATTCTCGGCGTGTCTGCCATTTTGCTTTGCCCCCCTGTCCGCATCCGCGCAAACCGTCATTGATTATCAATGCCGCGATGGCTCTAAATTCGTGATTTCCTTCTATCCGCCCAATTACGCGGCGCATGTGGAACTCGATGGAAAATCCATCACGCTGCCCAAGCGGCGCTCCTGGTATGGCGCGCGCTACGTGAAGGGTGACGTTTCGATGCGCATGATGAAAAGCGGCGCCCTCACGCTGAAGCGCGCAGGCCGCAAGGCCACCCAATGCACCGTGAAGTGATCACTCGCGGCCCTAGTAACCGACGAGATCGACCTTCGTTAAAGTCACGTGCTGCATCACGCGCTGCGTGTTGGCGAGATGCCACGCGGTGTACTGCTCCGGATAGGCGGTATTTCCCGACATGCCGTCGACAGGAACAATAACCTCATAACCACGCAGCGCCGCTTCCGCGGCGGTGTGCAGGACACCCGTCTGCACCTGTTTGCCGACGGTGATGACTGTCTTGATGCCCTTGTCGTGAAGAATCTTGTCGAGGGAAAAGTCCGCGAATTGCGGAAATTCCGGATCGACCGGCAGAAACTTGTTCGGGCCATTCGGCGGAATAATTCCCTCGCCATCCATCGGAACCAGTTCTTTCACGATGTAGTCGCCGCCCGGATTGGTCGATGGCACGCTGTGCATCACGAACACGCCACGTGCACGCGCACCGGCCAGAAGTTCGCCACAGCAGGGATCGTCGCCGCGCAGCGCGGACGCCGCTGGGCGTTACAGGAGTCGCGCACGAAACCCATGACCAGCAAGACGGTGGTCTTTGGATCGACGGTCACTTTCTTGAGTTCCGGCGTCGGTGGAATTTCCACCTTCGGCCACTCGTCGATAATGGTTTCCGCCTTTGCAGGGAAAACGAAGATAAACAAGCAACAGACAACCGCCATGCCATATGAAGTCCGGCTGACGAAATTCCTTATTGTTGATGTCATTGAAGTCTCCCTATGCGCATGGCCGCAGTGAGACGGGAGAGTAAACCTTTGGCCCTATTACGCCAGCAGCGCTTGCACCAGCTTGCGGAAATGGTCGCCGCGGATTTCGAAATTCCGGTACTGGTCGAACGACGCGCAGGCTGGCGACAGCAGCACCACCGGCTCCCCTGCCGTTGAAGCCGCCGCATCGGCCGCCGCCTTTGCCGTTGCGACATCGAGCGTGCCGCAGCGTTCGTAAGGCACCTTGCCCTCCAGCACGCTTGCGAATTCGTCGGTCGCCTCGCCGATCAGATAGGCCTTGGCGATCTTCGGAAAGAAGCCTGTCAGCGCCGCGATGCCGCCTTCCTTGGCCTTGCCGCCGAGAATCCAGAAAATATCGCCGGGGAAAGACGACAACGCCTTGTCGGTGGAGTCGGCATTGGTCGCCTTGGAGTCGTTGACGAACAACACCCTGCCCTTGCGGCCGACTTCTTCCAACCGGTGCGGCAGGCCGGGGAAACTTTTCAACGCCGCTGCAATGTCTTTCGGTTCGAGGCCGCAATGGAGAGCTGCGGCGCAAGCGAAGGCCGCGTTCTGCGCATTGTGCTGGCCGCGCAAGGTGGAGATGCCGGCGAGCTCGCCCAGCACTTCGGCCTGCGCGTCGGTCTCTTGCGTGCCCTTGCCCACGACCTGCGTGCCGCGCACGAAATAACCCCAGTCCAGTTTGCGCTCCGCGGAAACCGGCACGACGTTGTGCTCGGCCTCGTCGAGGCGTTTTTCAATCGCAGCCGACAGCGGGTCGTCGACGCCGACCAGCGCCAGATCCGATTGCGCGACAAGCCGTTCCTTGACCGCGGCGTAATGCTCCAGCGTGCCGTGACGGTCGAGATGATCCGGGCTGATGTTGGTGAGAATGCCGATGGAAGGATTAAGGCTCGGCGCCAGATCGATCTGATACGACGAGCATTCGATCACATAGTGACGGCCGCTCTTCGGCGGTTCCAGCGAAAGTATCGCGACGCCGATGTTGCCGCCCATCTGCACGTCGTGACCGGCCGCGCGCAGAATGTGTGCGACCAGCGCCGTGGTGGTCGATTTTCCGTTGGTGCCGGTGATGGCGATCAACATGGAGTCCGGCGCGCGCACTGCGCGCTCGCGGCAGAACAATTCGATATCGCCGATGATCGGAACACCCGCCGCCTGTGCCAGCGGCACCGTCCAGTGCGGCGCCGGATGCGTCAACGGCACGCCCGGCGTCAGCACCAGTGCCGCAAGGCGCGGCCAGTCGATGCCATGCAGGTCGGCGGTGGGAATGCCCGCAGCATTGGCCTTGGCGACGCTCTCGGCATTGTCGTCGAAGGCAATGACATCGGCGCCGCCGGCCAGCAGCGCGCTGCAACTGACAAGGCCGGAGCCGCCAAGGCCGAACACCGCGACTTTCTTGCCGGCAAAGGATGTGATGGGGGTCATCGGGCCGCCCGCACAATCACCGCAGCTTCAGGGTCGCAAGACCCGCGAGCGCCAGGATGACGGAGATAATCCAGAAGCGGATCACGATCTGCGGCTCGGTCCAGCCGAGTTGCTCGAAGTGATGGTGGATCGGCGCCATCTTGAACACGCGCTTGCCGGTAAGCTTGAACGATACCACCTGAACGATCACCGACACCGCTTCGAGCACGAACAGGCCGCCGATGATGGCCAGCACGACTTCATGCTTGGTGGCGACCGCAATCGCGCCGATCATACCGCCGAGTGCGAGCGACCCGGTGTCGCCCATGAAGACGGACGCAGGCGGCGCGTTGTACCAGAGAAAGCCGAGGCCCGATCCGAGCACTGCGCCACACAGCACGGCGAGTTCGCCGGTGCCGGCGACATAGTGGATCTGCAGATAGTCGGCGAAGATCAAGTTGCCGGCGAGGTAGGAGATCATGCCGAAACTTCCCGCCGCGATCATCACCGGAACAATCGCGAGGCCGTCGAGACCATCGGTGAGGTTCACAGCGTTGCCCGCGCCGATGATAATGAAAGCTCCAAAAATAACGAAGAACCAGCTCAGGTTGATCACAAGATCCTTGAACACTGGAAATACCAGCGAGGTCGCAAACGGCGGCCGTCCGAGCTGAGATAAATAGTAGCAAGCGGTCAGAGCGACCAGCGCCTCCGCAACGATGCGCGTGCCAGCTGAAAAGCCGTGATGGGTCTGGCGTGTCACCTTGAGATAGTCATCGTAGAAGCCGATCAGGCCGAAGCAAAGCGTCACGCCCAGCACGATCCAGACATACCGATTGGACGGATCAGCCCACAGCACCGTCGCCACCACGATACCGGAGAGGATCATCAGGCCACCCATGGTGGGGGTGCCTTTCTTGGTGATGAGATGGCTTTGCGGCCCGTCCTCCCGGATCGGCTGGCCCTTGCCTTGCGCCAGTCGCAACCAGTCAATAATCGACGAGCCGAACAGGAAGGTGAACAGCCCGGCGGTGGCCATCGCACCGCCCGTGCGGAAGGTGATGTACCGGAAGACATTGAAAAAATTGATCTTATCGGACAGATCGACAAGCCAAAACAGCATGCGAATCAAACCCCCGGCACCGTGAATTGAGACAAGATATCACAGGGATTCCAGGCAGATAAAAGCCCCCGGGAGATCAGCCGGTAGGCCGCGCCGGAAATTGCCGCTCCAGCGCCTTCACCAGCGGCCCCATGCGCGAGCCGAGCGAGCCTTTGACCATCAGCACATCGCCCGCCTGAACAGCGGAAAGCACCGGCGATTCAAGGCCCGATGATGCTTCCGCATACCCGCCCTGGCGGCCGGATGGCAGCGCGTCAAACAGTTCGCGCATCAGCGGACCGGAACAGAAAACCAGATCGACGTTGTTGACGAGAACGGCGTCGGCGAGGTCCCGGTGCAGCTTTTTGCCTTCAGCGCCAAGCTCCAGCATGTCGCCGAGAATGGCGATGCGGCGCCCGCGCGTGCCGACCGTAGCGCCACCAAGGATCGACAGCGCCGCACGCATCGACGCCGGATTGGCGTTGTAGCTCTCGTCGATCAGTTGCGCGGCGCCGCCACCGGCGAGCCCGAGCGCGACGCGCACGCCCCGGCCGGTGACCGGCTTTAATTCCGCGAGCGCCAGCGCAGCCATGGCGAGATCGGCGCCCACAAGCTTCACCGCCGCCAGCACGGCGAGCGAGTTCCAGATCAGGTGCTGGCCGGGCGTGCCGATCTTGTAGGTCACATCGGTGCCGAGCACGGTCGCCTGTACCACCGAGCATTCGGCATGCAGCGCAAATTTCGTCACCCGCACATCGGCGTCGGCAGCCTCACCGAACGAGACGATCTTGCCGACACCCGCCTGCTCCGCTTTCTTGCGCAGGCGCGCGTATTGCGGATTGTCGCGGTTGATCACCGCTGCGCCGCCCTTCTCGATACCGGAAAAGATTTCCGCCTTGGCGTCGGCGATGCCTTCGATCCCCGCCGGAAAGAATTCCAGATGCACCGGCTCGATGGTGGTGACGATCGCCACATGCGGCCGCACCAGCTTGGTCAGCGGTTCGATCTCGCCGGCATGGTTCATGCCCATCTCAAAAATCGCGAAATCGACATGTTCCGGGCAGCGCGCAAGCGACAGCGGGACGCCCCAGTGATTGTTGTAGGACGCGACCGACGCGTGGGTTTCGCCGTCGCGCGACAGCGCAAGCCGCAAGGCTTCCTTGGTGCCGGTCTTGCCGACCGAGCCGGTGACGCCGATCACTTTCGCCTTGAGACGTGCGCGGGCAGCGCGGGCCAGCCCGCGCAAGCCTTCCAGCACATCTTCGACAATGAGAAGCGGCGCATCCTCTGGAAACTGATCGCGCTTGCCGGCGGCCACGACGCACAGCGCCGCGCCGTTCTGCAAAGCGGTGTTCACGAAATCATGGCCGTCGCGGTTGTCGCCCTTGATGGCAAAAAACGCTTCGCTCCGGCCGATGCTGCGGCTGTCGATGGAAATTCCGGTCACGCCCGCCGGCAGCGCGCCCTGCCGTTGCGCGCCCATGGCCGATGCCATCGCATCGATCTTCCACAACACCGGCTCGCTCATGCTTGTCCCTTCAGCGCCGCCGCGACCGCTTCATGATCGCTGAACGGCAGAACCTTGTCGCCGACAATCTGCCCGGTTTCGTGGCCCTTGCCCGCGATCAGCAGCACGTCGCCTTGCTTTAATTCGGAGACCGCAATGCGGATGGCTTCGCCGCGGTCGCCGATCTCGCGCGCGCCTTTGGCGCTCGCGAGGATTTCCGAGCGGATGACGGCGGGCGTTTCGCTGCGCGGATTATCGTCGGTGACGATGACGCCGTCGGCTTTCTCCACCGCGATGCCGCCCATCAGCGGGCGCTTGCCCTTGTCGCGATCGCCACCCGCGCCGAATACGACGACCAGCCGTCCGCTGACATAGGGCCGCAATGCCTCAAGCGCCTTGGCGAGCGCGTCGGGCTTGTGGGCGTAATCGATGAACACCGGCGCGCCGTTGCGCGCGCCGGCGAGTTCCAGACGGCCCTTGGCGCCTTCCAGCTTTTCCAGCGCGGCAAAAACCTTGTCTGCGTTGCTGCCGGTGGCGATCGCAAGGCCCGCAGCGGTGAGCGCGTTCTCCACCTGAAAACCGCCGACCAGCGGCAGGCGCAGATTGAATTCCCGCCCGCCATGCGCGATGCGGAGTTTCTGCGCAAAGCCATCGATGCCGGAATCCAGCAAACGAATGCCGTCGCCGCTGCGGCCGACGGTCAACACGTTCAGCTTGCGCTTGCGTGCCGCCGCGACAACCTGATCCGCATAGTCGTGATCGACATTGATGACGGCGGTGCCGGAGGGATCGATCAAGGTATCGAACAACCGCATTTTTGCGGCGAGGTAATGCGCGATCGTCGGATGATAATCCATGTGATCGCGGCTGAGATTGGTGAAGGCGCCCGCCACGATGTGGATGCCGTCGAGCCGATTCTGGTCGAGGCCGTGCGACGACGCCTCCAGCGCGAGATGGGTGATCCCCTCGCCCACGAGACCGTCGATCTGCTTGTGCAGCAACACCGGATCGGGCGTGGTGAGCGAGCCGTAGATTTCCTTTTCCGGCGTCACGATGCCGACGGTACCGATGCTGGCGGCGCGGTCGCCGAGCGCGGCCCAGATCTGACGGGTGAAAGCCGCCACCGAGGTCTTGCCGCTGGTGCCGGTGACCGCCGCAATCACGCCCGGCTGGCGCGGAAAGAATTTCGCCGCACCCAGCGCCAGAAAGCGCCGCGCATTCTTCGTCTCAATATAGGTGACGACCGGCGGCAGCGATTCCGGCCGGCGCTCGGCCGCCACCGCGACCGCCCCCGCCTTGATCGCCTGATCGACAAAACGCAGCCCGTCCGCCTTGGCCCCGGCCACGGCAACGAAGACATTGCCCGGCTTCACCGCACGGCTGTCGACCGTGATGCCGGTAAGCTCCATCGCACCGATGGCGTTCTCGGCGCGGGCCTCGTCGCTGAGCAATTCCTGCAGCTTCATGCGCTATTGAATGCCCGGCAGCGCCCGGCAAGACAAGCGGGTTTGGCCGTTATACCTACCGCCCTTTGGCGAGGATCAGCCGATCCGAGGGCTTCAGGTTGAAGCGGGACCATCGTCTGCCTTCAATTGTAAAGCCGGATCGACAAGCCGAGCGATGCCGGCAGCGGGTTCCACCAGCCGGTGCGCAGTCCCGCCGTGCGCAACGCCGCCGCCGTCCAGGTATTGCAGCCGACCAGGGCGTTGAAGGAACCGTTCGCCTCATAGAAGCGGTCGAATTTGGAATAGGCGGCGTTCTCGATAACGATTGGCCCGTTCGGCCCCTGCTGGAAGCTCTCGGCGATGAAATCGAGAAGAGCCATGAAGCCTTCCTCGCTGATGTCGAAACCGCCGACGTTCGCATCCGGCTCGACGATGTCGCCCGTGATCGCGACATGCATCACCGCAGCGTCCCGCGTCAGCGCCTTGATCGTGGGTAAAGGCTTCAGCTCCGCCCATGTCGGCGTTTCGAGATAAAAAGCGCGGCCGCCCCAGCCGAAGGCGATGTAACGCACTGCCGGATTGGCGATGGAAATGCCGGCGTCATTCAGGAATTGGAAGCGCGCGCGCACGCTATCATCCACGGGAATGGCGATATCGGTATGGATGGGATTCTTGAACACAAGAATGTGCCTTGTGGCGCCGGGACTTGCGACCGCCGCCCGCCACAGCGGCTGCGGCACCAGCGTGCCAAGCGCCATGGCAGTCACGATTGCCACCAACAGAATGGCAAGAGAACGCCCGAGCCTTCTCATGATGAGTAATGGATCATAGGAACGATTGCCTCACGCCACGGTCGCTATACAACGCCGGGCGAGACGGGCAGTTCGATCCTGATACTAGCGCCCCAGAACTTAGCGTCCCAGACCTTAGCGCCCTTTGGCGAGGATCAGCCGGTCCGACGGCGGCAGGTCGAAGCGGGGTTCGATGCCCAGCAAAGGCCCGATGCGGGCAATCACCTTGCCGCCGACCGGCACGGCATTCCAGCCGGAGGTGGCATAACCATGGGTCTCCGGCGTCGCCTTCGGCTCATCGATCATAATGAGAAGGAGATACTGCGGCTTGTCCGCCGGGAGCACCGCCGTAAAGCTGTTGAGCAACTTGGTCTTGGAATAGCGCCCGCCGACCACCTTCTCGGACGTGCCGGTCTTGCCGCCGACGTAATAGCCTTTCACGTCGGCCTGGCCGGCGGTGCCCTTCTCGGCGTTGAGCCGCATCAGGTAGCGCATCTTGTCACTGGTCTCGGGCTTCACCACGCGGACCGCAAGCTTGGCGGCTTCTTCCTCGGTGCGCTTCATAAAGGTCGGCGGGATCAGCATGCCGCCGTTCATCAGCGCACCGATGCCCATCACCGCTTGCAACGGCGCAACCGAAAGACCGTGACCGAAGGCGATGGTCACCGTGTTCAACTCGCC
Organism: Bradyrhizobiaceae bacterium; assembly: GCA_947481685.1. GTDB lineage: Bacteria > Pseudomonadota > Alphaproteobacteria > Rhizobiales > Xanthobacteraceae > CANKHA01. The sequence goes on along the minus strand of CANKHA010000012.1, from coordinate 6,307 downwards.
CCAGCGCTTGGGCACGATCGGCTCGGCGCTTTCGGGCAATTCGGTGCGCAGCCGTTCGAGCTGGCCCATCTTCCGCAGGAACGCCTTGTGCTGCTCGACGCCCATCGCCAGCGCCATGCGCGCGGTGCCGACGTTGGAGGAATAGGTGAAGATCTCCGGCACGGTCAGCATGCGGTTCTGCGCATGATAATCGTGGATGGTGAACTTGCCGTAGCGCAGCGACGTGCGCGCATCGAAGGACGACGCCAACGTGGCCTTGCCGGCATCGAGCGTCATCGCCAGCGTGAGCGCCTTGAAGGTGGAGCCCATCTCATAGACGCCGGTGGTGAGGCGGTTGATGCGGGTCGGGTCATTGGCTTCCTTCGGATTGTTCGGATCGAAGTCCGGCACCGACACCATCGAGATGATCTCTCCGGTGCGCACATCCATGACAAGGCCAGCGGCGGCGATGGCCTTGAACTTGTCGCGCGCCGCGATCAATTCATCGCGCATCGCGTGCTGCACGCGCAGATCGACGGCAAGGTCGATCGGCTTGTCCATCCGGTCGACCGCGAGGCCCGCCATGTGCAGATCCGCAAGGCCGCGCCCATCGAGCCATTTCTCGATGCCGGCGATGCCCTGGTTGTCGATGTTGACGAGGCCGATGAGATGCGCGACCTCAGCGCCGTTCGGATAGATGCGCTTGTTCTCGGTCAGGAAGCCGACGCCGGGAATGCCCAACCGGTGAATTTCCTGCTGCTGCTTTTTCGTGATTTCGCGCTTGAGCCAGACGAAGCCCTTTTTGGACGACAGGCGTTCGCGCAATTCGGTGGCGTCGAGATCGGGCAGCACGGCGGTGAGCAGTTCGACGGCTTCATCGACGTCGATGATCTTGCGCGGCTCGCCGAACAGCGACGCGGCTTTGACATCGGTGGCAAGGATTTCGCCGTTGCGGTCGACGATGTCCGGGCGCGCGGTCGACACCGCATCGGCGGCGCGGCGCACGGTGTGATTGTCCGGCGCGGCAGCAAGCTGGATCAGGCGGCCCGCGATCACCGCATAGCCGATGAAGAACGCCAGAATAGCGAGACCGACGCGGGCGCGCGACTTGGCTGCGCGGTCGATATTCACGCCATAAAGCAGGCGCTGCACCAGACGGCGGCGCCAGCTCAGTCCAGACTTTATCGCAGCGTCCGCACTCACCGTCATTGCAGCTTGTCCGTCTTGTCGGTCGTGCCTTGCTCCGTCCCGAGCAGGGAATCGATGCTGCCGGTCGAGGCGGTCAGGTCGTCGCTGTTGTCTTCCAGCATCGCGCCGATGGGATCGCCGGTTCCCGGCTGTACAATCTGCGGCGGCCGCATCGGCAGGTTGTCGAAGGTGTCGAGCTTGCTGGTGTCGAACGGCTTCAGCTCAAGATGCTTCTGAGACAGCGTCTGAATGCGGCGCGGATTGCCGAGCCGCGCCCATTCCGCGCGCAGGCTCGCGATCGCATCGCGCTCGCGCCGGATGTCCTGGCGCAGCGTCACCACGCGTTCGGCGTGCAGCGTCGCTTCGTATTTAATCTCGTAGACATAGGCGGCGGCGGAAACCAGCGCCACGATCACCGCGATGTTGAGGAGACGCCAGAACATCAGTGCCCCCGCATCACGTCATCGAGGGACGGAAGATCGAACGGCTGTGCATCCACAGCGCGTGCTGCGGCCTGCGTGCGTTCGCCGGCGCGTAATTTGGCAGAGCGCGAGCGCGGGTTGCCCGCGATCTCGGCATCGTCCGCCACTACGGGCTTTCGCGTAAGGACGGTGAAAGTCGGCGCCGGCGCAGCGACATCCGGAAGGTGGCGTGAGCCCACCGAAGTACGGCTGCGTTCGGCGAAGAAGGTCTTCACCATCCGGTCTTCCAGCGAGTGGAAGGACACGACGACAAGGCGTCCGCCGGGTTTGAGGATGCGCTCGGCTGCGGCAAGCCCGGCCGCAAGCTCATTGAGCTCCTCGTTGACGAAAATCCGCAGCGCCTGAAACGTCCGCGTCGCCGGATGAATCTCGTTCGGTTTGTGCCGCACCACGCGCGCGACGATGCTGGCCAGCGCCCCGGTGGTGGCGATCGGCGTTTCCTTGCGCGCGGCGACGATGGCGCGCGCCACGCCGCGCGAATGCCGCTCCTCGCCAAGCTGAAAAATGATATCGGCGAGATCGCGCTCGGAGGCGATGGCGATCACATCCGCAGCACTTGGGCCAGACTTGCCCATGCGCATGTCGAGCGGACCGTCGAGCCGGAACGAGAATCCGCGCTCGGCTTCGTCGAGCTGCATGGACGAGACGCCGATGTCGAGCACCACGCCATCGACGCTGTCCGCGCCGCAATCGCGCGCCACCGCGTCGAGCGTCGAGAACCGGTTTTCCACCAGCGTCAGCCGCCCGCGATAGCTTTCGACCAGGTCGAAGCCGCGCGCGATTGCACTCTGGTCGCGGTCGATGCCAATAACGCGCGTGTCCGCGGCATCGAGGATCATGCGGCTATAGCCACCGGCGCCGAAGGTGCCGTCGATATAGGTGCCCCCGTCGTGGAGATTGAGATGAGCGATCGCGGGAAGCGCGAGCACGGGAATGTGACGGGCCAGTCCGCCAGCGACAGCCGGTTTCCCGGTGTCGCCGCCCATCGTCATTCCCGTGCTCCCTGCGCTTTCGGCGCGGCTCCCTGGGTGCCCAACTGCTTTTTGAGCGCGCGCACCTGTTCGGTGGCCTCCGCGAGCTCGGACCGAAAGCGATGGGGCTCCCAGATCTGAAACTTGTTGCCGAGGCCGACGAAGGCGACCGCCTCCGTGATCCCGGCATGGGTCTTCAACGCTTCCGGCAACACAACCCGGCCTTCGCCATCCATCCGCAGCACTTCGCTCGTGCCGTAGAGCGCCGTCGCGAAACGCTCGCGCTCGTTCGAGTAATGTGGAAAGCGCGCGATCAACGCTTCGATCTCCGTCAGAAGCGCGTTGCCGCCGGCATCGAGCGCCGGACGATCCAACGTCGGGTAGCAATAAAGGCCTTGGAAGCCATCGCGCGTCAGCACGCTGCGGAACGGCGCCGGAATCGATACGCGGCCCTTGGAATCCAGACGCAACGTGAAATTGGACACAAAGCGGTCCATGGGACGCCCACCTACGCGGAACCCGCCGTACTGCTCCCGAATATGGGATAATATGGGCTATCATGGGATAATATGGGCGTCAATTCACAGGTGTCATTGCGTCCCCAACCCGCTGAAAGCTGGTCCGACGCAGCGTTTTTCAGCCGCTATTAACCCCGGTTAATCTTAAGGAACGGTTGCAGCAACCTTGGGTTGCAAAGGCGTATTTTGCGTCGCGGAAGACAAATCGGAACGCCGCCATGGCTCAAACGTTGTCTTGATGAGGTCCGGTTTTCATAAAATCGAACAAGAAAAGCCGTGTCCTGCAATCTCACACAACATGCATGGAGGTTTTCCAATGCTGAAGAAACTGTTGGTCACCACCGCGCTGAGCGGACTGATGCTGTCGTCCGCCATGGCGCAGTCATCGCCGGACGCGATGAAGTCCGATCTGTCGAAGTCCAGCACAGGCGTGAGCAGCTCTGCCGCGACAATAGCGTCGCAGTCGTCGGACCAACTTTTGGCCTCCAAGGTCAAGGGTGCGGATGTTTTCGGCGCCGATAACAAGAAGATCGGCGACATCAGCGACATCCTGCTCTCGAAGGACGGCAAGATTGAAGCGTATCTGCTGAGCGTCGGCGGATTCCTCGGTGTCGGCGCGAAGGAAGTGGCGCTTGCCCCATCCTCCGTCCAGCTCATGCAAGATAACCACACCTGGAAGGCCAAGGTCAGCATGACCAAGGACCAGTTGGCCCAAGCGCCGAACTTCGAGCGGCATAAGGACCGCCCGACTACGACCGGCGCGGCGACCACCGGCGCAACCACGCGGACTGCGCCGAATGCGGCCGGAGGCAATTCAATGTCGCCGAACGCCAACCCGTCGGGCACGGCGCGTCCGTAACGGTTCAGTAGCGTCGCAGTTGCGTAAGTGTGTGGAGAAACGCCGGTCCGGCCTTGCCGGGCCGGCGTTTTCTATTGCCGCCATGTTTGCGACAAAAAGGCACCGTCCGGTGCAGCGAACGACGCGATCAACCTTCTGTTACGGAATGAGGATGTGTATATGCCGGCTATGACTCTCTTTCAGCCGGAATCCTCCGTCGTCGCCGATGTTGTCCCCTCGCCTACGCATGACGAGCGTAAGGACGGCCGGGAGCCGGACATCATCCTGTTGCATTACACCGGGATGAAGACCGCGCAGTCCGCGCTGGAGCGGTTGAGTGCGCCGGACAGCAAGGTCTCGTCGCACTATTTCGTGTTCGAGGACGGCCGCATCGTGCAGCTGGTGCAGGAAAGCCGCCGCGCCTGGCATGCCGGTATTTCCCACTGGGCCGGCGAGACCGATATCAATTCCTCTTCGATCGGCATCGAAATCGCAAATCATGGCCACGACGGCGGCTGTCCGGATTTTCCGTCCCGGCAGATCGCTGCGGTGATTGCGCTTTGCAAGGGCATCATGGCGCGGCGCGGCATCAAGCGTGAGCGCGTGCTGGCGCATTCCGACGTGGCGCCGTCGCGCAAGCAGGATCCCGGCGAGAAATTTCCCTGGCGGCTGCTGGCATCCTCCGGTGTCGGCGCATGGGTGACGCCGTCGCGGCTCAGCGACAAGGGCCCCAACTTCGAACTCGGCAACACCGGCGACGACGTGCGCGGGTTGCAATCGGCTTTCGTTGACTTCGGTTATGGCGTGCCGGTGACCGGCACCTTCGACGAAGCCACCCGCGACGTGGTCACGGCGTTTCAACGGCATTTCCGTCCCGCGCGCGTCGATGGCATCGCCGACCGCTCGACACTGCGTACGCTGCACAAGCTTTTAGAAGAACGCCGCTGATCAGCCCGCCTTGCGCACCGCCATCCCGTCGAGATGCGCAATCACTTCATCCAGATGCATGACGTCGCAATATTTGTGATGCATGTCGAACAGGTTGACCTTGTGCGAGATGTCGCTGCGGTCGAAGCAGCATTCCTCCACCAGCGTGACGTGATAGCCGAAGGAAAAGGCATCGACCGCCGAAGCGCGCACGCAACCTGACGTGCTTTCACCGCACATGATGACGCTTTGGATCCCAAGTTGGTTGAGATGCGCCACCAGCGGCGTCCCGAAGAAGGCGCTGGCGCGCTGCTTGAAGATCACCACGTCGCCCTGCTGCGGCTTGAATTCCGGGCGGATGGCATACATCGCCGGATCGCGCATCGCCTTGGTCCGGCGCTTGGTCGCGCTGACATTGACCTGGCCCGGATGACTCTCCGGCCGGGTGTCGCCGGTGGAATAGAAAATCGGAATGCCGGCCGCGCGCGCGGCGGCAAACAACATCTTGGTCGGCTCGATCGCTTTCCAGGCATTCTCGCCGCAGGAGCCGGGATAGGTTTTGGCGACTTCCATCACCGGCTTGTTGCCGCCCTGATAGACGGATTCATAGAGGTCGATCGCAACCAGCGCCGGCGACGGCCCGACGAACAGCGTGCGCGCATAGCTCTGGTAGAGCGCCAGCATTTCTGGCGGCATCAGGTCTTTCCAGCAATGGTCTTCGAAATCTCGCGCCATGTTTTCCTCCTGATATTTTCGATACTGGAGCCGTTCTGCCATCCGGTTTCAAGTCATACCTAACCCCGCCTCATCCTGAGGAGGTCACACCCGACAGGGGGTGACCGTCTCGAAGGAAGGGGGCGGCCACCGTTTTTGCGGCCCATCCTTCGAGACGCCCTCGCACGCAAGTCAGCTCTAGCTGACTTGCGCACTCGTAGTGCCGATCTCCGGGTAAACCCGGGATCGGCGCTCGGGCTCCTCAGGATGAGGCGTTAGGGCTGTAACGAGGCTCTGCCTTGACGCAGCCGTCATTGCCCCCCATTCCTAACGCGTCAGTCGGCTGGACGGCCGCTGCGGCTACGACCGAAAGGTTGCCGTGGAGGAAAGTCCGGGCTCCATGGATGTACGGTGCCGGATAACGACCGGCGAGGGTGACCTCAGGGAAAGTGCCACAGAGAGCAGACCGCCGCGAAGCGTTGTGTATGTCGCGGTAAGGGTGAAAGGGTGCGGTAAGAGCGCACCGCGTTTCCGGCAACGGAAACGGCATGGCAAACCCCACCGGGAGCAAAACCGAATAGGGGCGGCGCAGGGAGAGCAATCTCCCGAATCTGTATCCGGATTGCCGCCCGGGTAGGTTGCTAGAGTCGGCAGGTAACTGTCGTCACAGAGGAATGGCCGTCACGTGTG
>CANKHA010000011.1 GCA_947481685.1 Bradyrhizobiaceae bacterium | reverse complement strand
CTTCATCCCACGCCCCCTGCCGACTCAGGCAAAGGACTCTAACTGCCGCAGTTTGACTCCGGCGCAGCCAAACCAATCGGCCGCTTCAGTGAGGGATTATTGCTCCGGCTTTTACAACGATGCGCGCCGGGGCGTTGAAGGTGCGCGTGACGACGAGTTCGCGCTCGGACTCCCGTTCAATCGTCGTGCGGCTGTTGTCCGTGCGATCACTTTTTTCGTTTGCGCCCATCGGCCTTTTCCTTCCGTTTCAATTCCGCGACAACATCGTCCAGCGCGTCGAAGTGTGAGGCCCAGAGCTCGCGGTATTTCTCGAGCCATACCGTCTCTTCCTCTAACCGGCGCGGGCCGAGCCTGCAGGTACGCACGCGCCCGACTTTCTCTGTGACGACGAGCCCAGCCTGTTCCAGGACACCGACGTGCTTCTTCATGCCCGTGAGGGTCATGTGGAACTTCTCGGCAAGATCCGTGATCGAAGAGTCCGCGCGCCCGAGCTGCCCCAGAACGCCGCGCCGGGTGGCGTCCGAGAGCGCGGCGAATGAGGCATTAAGATGGGTCGTCGTATACTGAACCATATGGTTCAGTATCTAGCGCAAAGAAAAACAGCGCGCAAGGGGAATTGCGCGCCGTTAAGTTCCGTGATGCTGCTCTTAAAGAGCCTCGAGTGCGGCGTTCAGTGTTGCACTCGGCCGCATGCCTTCCGATGTCTTTTTCTGATCGGGCAGATAGTAACCGCCGGTGTCCACCGGCTTGCCCTGCGCGGCGATCAGCTCGGCATTGATCTTGGCCTCGTTGGCTTCCAGCGCCTCCGCCAGCGGCTTGAAGCGTGCTGCCATCGGCGAACTGTTGTCACGCCTGGCCAGCGCCTCTGCCCAATACTTGGCCAGGTAGAAATGGCTGCCGCGGTTATCCAGTTCGCCAACCTTGCGCGCAGGCGAGCGGTTGTCCTCAAGGATCTTGCCGTTGGCTTCATCGAGCGTCTCGGCCAACACCTTCACGTTCTCATTGCCCGTCGTCTGCGCCAGGTGTTCCAGCGATGCGCCAAGCGCCAGGAATTCGCCGAGCGAATCCCAGCGCAGGTAACCCTCGTGCTGGAATTGCTCCACATGCTTGGGCGCCGAACCGCCGGCCCCGGTCTCGAACAATCCGCCGCCATTCAGCAGAGGGACGACCGACAGCATTTTAGCCGACGTGCCCAGCTCCATGATCGGGAAAAGATCGGTCAGATAGTCGCGCAGCACATTGCCAGTGACGGAGATCGTGTCTTGGCCTTTGCGGATGCGATCGAGCGACAACTTCATTGCCTCAACGGGCGCCAGGATGCGGATGTCCAGACCCGATGTGTCCTCGTTCTTGAGATATTTCTCGACCTTGGCGATCAACTGCGCGTCGTGCGCGCGTTTGGCGTCGAGCCAGAACACCGCAGGCGTGCCGGTCAGGCGCGCGCGGCGCACGGCAAGCTTGACCCAGTCCTGAATCGGCGCGTCCTTGACCTGGCACATCCGGAAGATGTCACCGGTCTCGACCGGCTGTGACATCATAACAGTGCCGTCATCGGCGACCACGCGCACCGTTCCGGCTGCTGCGATTTCAAACGTCTTGTCGTGCGAGCCGTACTCCTCGGCCGCCTGAGCCATCAATCCCACGTTCGGCACAGAGCCCATGGTGCTCGGGTCGAAGGCGCCATGCGCCTTGCAATCCTCGATGACGGCCTGGAACAGCGGCGCGTAGCAACGATCGGGGATCGCGGCGATGACGTTGTGCAGCTTGCCGTCGGGGCCCCACATTTTCCCGGATTCGCGGATCATCGCAGGCACAGACGCATCGATGATCGTGTCGCTCGGTACGTGCAGATTGGTAATTCCCTTGTCGGAATTGACCATGGCAAGGGCGGGCTGCTTTGCGTAGACGGCCTGGATATCAGCCTTGATGGCGGCCTTCTCGGCCTCGGGCAACGTCTCGATCCGGGTCAGCATATCGCCCAGACCGTCGTCGGGATCGACGCCGAGGCGCGTGAGTGTCGCGCCATGCTTCTCGAACACGTCGGCGAAGAACACGGAAAGGCAATGACCGAACAGGATGGGATCGGAGATCTTCATCATGGTTGTCTTGAGGTGCACCGAGAACAAGATGCCGTCCTTCTTTGCGACATCGATCTGTGCGGCGAAGAAGGCGCGTAACGCCTTGCGGTTCATCACCGAGCAGTCGATGATCTCGCCGGCCTGAAGCGGTATCTTCGGTTTCAGCACGGTGACCGCGCCATCGCTGGCGGCCAGCTCGATACGGGCATTGGCCGGTGCCGCAATGGTCGTGGCGACCTCCGAACCGTAGAAATCGCCGCCCGACATGTGCGTCACGCGCGACTTTGAGTCCTTGCTCCAGGCGCCCATCTTATGCGGATTTTTGCGGGCGTATTGCTTCACGGCGCCGGCCGCGCGGCGGTCGGAATTGCCCTCGCGCAGCACCGGATTGACGGCGCTGCCGAGCACCTTGCCGTAGCGGGCGCGGATTTCCTTGTCCGCCGGTGTCGCGTCGCTATCCGGATAGTTCGGCACGTCATAGCCCTTGCTCTGCAACTCCTTGATCGCGGCCTTCAGCTGCGGGATCGAGGCGGAGATGTTGGGCAGCTTGATAATATTGGCGTCGGGACGCACGGCAAGTTTGCCAAGTTCGGCGAGTTCGTCGTTGATCTTTTGCGCCGGCTTCAGCTTTTCGGGGAAGTTGGCAAGGATGCGGCCGGTGAGCGAAATGTCCTTCAGCTTCATCTTGACGCCGGCTGCGCCTACGAAGGCTTCGACGATCGGCAGCAGGGAAAATGTCGCAAGCCCGGGAGCTTCATCCACCTTCGTCCAAACGATTTCGAGATCCGACATGCTTGCACCTCCACGCGCCGCTTTTGTTCCGGCTGAGTTGATCTATTGACGATTATGGCCGGTCTTTTCGCACTGACGTAGGGGGAAGGCAATCGCCAGCACGGCCCTGTCCCAGGGCGCTCGGGCGCCCCTTTTTCCAAGCATCAGGCCTTATTTGGCCGGGCGCCGTTGCCGTGTGCGTGGCGGAGGGAAGCGTTCCCAAAGTCCGTTGACGGCACGGCGCACGCGATGCCATCGGCGGACCGCCTCGTCTGTGCCGACCTTGCGCGAGAGAGTTGTGAGCGGGACATCCATTTCCCACAGGATGAGCGCAGTCGATGCCGACGTGCTGCCGTGACCGGGCGGGCGGCGGTCCACCAGCGCGACCTCAAGCCCTGCGGCGGACATGCGCTCCGCCAGCATCGCGCCCATGATGCCGGCGCCGCAGATCGCGACATCGACCGTCCGGCCGGGAAGGTTATCGCTCGGAGCATTCTCGGGGGAGCCGTCATCCCAGGGGGCAGATCCGCTCCGCAGGTCGTGGCGCTCGGTGAGGTCCATCGCGACTTAACTCGCAACGCCGGGGATGGTTCAATCGGCTATTCTGCTTACAATCGCATCCCATGAGCGAATTTCTGTTTGTCTATGGCACGCTCGCAAGCCATTCCGAGCACGCGATGCATCGGCACCTCGCCGGCAATGCCGCCCATGCAGGGGAGGGTTATTTCAACGGACAGCTTTATCGGATCGGTCCATATCCGGGCGCGATCCCGTCTTCGCATCCGGACGACAAGGTTTTCGGCGAGCTTTACCGGATGAATGATCCGCAAAAAGTGCTGGGGCCCCTCGACGACTACGAGGGTTGCGGCCCGGACGCTCCACAGCCGCCCGAATTCGTGCGCCGGCTGGAGACCATTCACCTCGAGGATGGGACTCGTGCGCAAGCGTGGATTTATTTATTCAATCGACCCGTAGTGGACTTGCCGCGGATTATGTCCGGGCGCTACTCAAACCAACAAGCAGAGAGATGACCGCATGCCCATGACTATCTATGGCATCAAAAATTGCGACACGATGAAAAAGGCGAGGGCCTTCCTCGACAAGAAGGGCGTGTCCTACAGCTTCCACGATTACAAAGCCTCGGGCATCGAGCGCACCAGGCTGGAGGGCTGGGCAAAGAAGGTAGGCTGGGAAACCCTGCTCAACCGCGCCGGCACGACGTTCCGGAAATTACCGGAGAAGGACAAGGAAGACCTCAACGAGAAGAAGGCGATTGGGTTGATGCTGGAGCAACCTTCGATGATCAAGCGTCCGGTGCTTGAAGTTGGCGGGAGCACGATCCTGGTGGGCTTCAGGCCGGAAGATTATGCCGGCTTGAAGTGATCTGCCGGATGGATTGCCGCCTCACGTCGTCTTGATGTGGGCAGCGATCTGCTGAGCGCCGTGCCCAACCGTCCCGGAAGCCCACTTGGCGGGCCGCCAGTGCAGGCATTGGGCGTCTCCTCAATTCTCCACCCGAATAGACGGCTAAATACGTAGGTAAATACCTAAGTATGTGGCGAACAGGGATCGATAAATGGATTGCCTGAGATAAAGAGGTATATAATATACTTCTTATAAGGACCGTTCCTCCGGAACCGGATAACCAATGCATCTCACTCTGCATACCGATTACGCGCTCCGATTGTTGATGCTTTTGGCGATGGAGCCGGATCATCTTCACACAATCGAAGAAGTCGCCCAGCGTTACAGCATTTCACGCAATCATTTGATGAAAGTGACGCAGACATTGGTGCAGGCCGGTTTTGTCGAGAGCCTCCGTGGTCGCAGTGGGGGGCTGCGGCTTGGGCGTTCCGCTGCCGCGATCAATATCGGCGGTGTCGTGCGCGCCACCGAAGACGGTTTCGCGCTGGTCGAATGTTTTGAGAAGGAACGGAACACCTGCGTCGTGGCTTCGGCTTGCGGACTGCGCGGGCCACTCGCTGAGGCACTGAGTGCATTTCTCGCGGTGCTCGATCGTTACTCACTCGCCGACCTGATCCGCAATCCTGCATCGTTGCGGCGCATCCGCCGTCTTATCGCAATTGAGGAGGGAATGCGCGCATGAGCATTCCCGTTAAATCAGGGGCTGAACGGCGCGCCGAAATTACGGCGGCCATTCAGACAGAAACCGGCATTGACGAGGCGATGATCGAGCGTCTGGTTCGAGCATTTTACGTCCGTGTCCGAGACGATGCTCTGATCGGCCCAATTTTCTCGGCGCGGATTACGGATTGGGAACCGCACCTGCAGCAGATGTGCGCCTTCTGGTCGTCCGTCGCCTTGATGACGGGCCGCTATCACGGCCAGCCGATGCGCAAACATTTACCGCTGCCAATCGATGGGCGGCATTTTGACCGCTGGCTGGCGTTGTTCGAGGCGACGGCCCGCGACCTGTGCCCGCCCAAGGCTGCGGACCATTTCATCGAACGTGCGCGGCGTATCGCGGAGAGTCTGGAGCTTGGGATCGCAGGTGCCCACAATGTGCTGCTCGGCAAAGGCGAGAGGTTGCGGCGCGCAGATCTTGACGATAACCGAGGGAGCGCACCTTGACGGATATCCCCGACGGCCTCGCGGAAGCGATCCTCAAGACGACTTCCGACGCGATTTTGATGACCGGCCGGGACGGCTCGATTTGCTTCTGGAATCCCGGAGCGGAACGCATATTCGGTTTCACCGCGGAGGAGATCGTCGGGCGTTCACTCGATTTGATCATCCCTGAGCGGCTGCGCGGGCGGCACTGGGATGGGTTTAGGCGCGTGATGGAGAGTGGACAAACACGCTACGGCGCCGGCGATCTGCTATCCGTCCCGGCGGTGCGCAAGGATGGACAGCAGATCTCCGTCGAGTTCACCATCATCGTCCTTCGGGACGCAGATGAGCGGGTAACCGGAATGGCGGCGATCCTGCGGGATGTCACCACCCGGTTTCAGGAACTGCGTGCACTCAAGCTCCGCCTGGCCGAATTAGCGCGGGTGACAAACTAGAGCCGCTATTGCGGTGAGGCGCGCCGTCTCGAATCCCATCGCTGCTCCCAGCCGGTGAGGGGCGGGTCACGGAGAGGACGGACAACTCGTGGCGAACCCCGTTACGGTCCGTCCATTCCATTGACTGTCCTGTCGACAAGCCGATCAAGGCTGCGCCGATTGGCGTCAGGATAGAGATCTTGCCTTGCGATATGTCCGCTTCGTCCGGAAGAACCAGCGTGACAGTCCGCGCCTTGCCGGTGTCCGGCCTGAAGCGAAGCGTTGATCCCATCTGGATAACGTCGTCGGCGATCATTCCGTCGGCTACGACTTTTGCCCGTTCGAGTTCGATAAGTAACGCGTCGGACAGCTCCGGATCATGCTCTGCGATCTTGATCGCAAGCGTCGACAAGCGTGCGCAATCGGACTCGGAAATCCGGATATCCGGCTTCCGCCGGGTCTGTGTTTGGTCCTGCATTCGAAATACTCGCATTTTGGCCGCACTTGGCCGGCGTCCAAATCCGGGACGCTGCCAGCGGCGTGCATTGTTGGAATTGCGCAGAAAATCCAGGCGGCTTCAAAGCCCTGCTGGAATGTTGCATGTGGTGATCACACGCCCCCTCGGCCCGGGCGCAAAAGCACCGAACCGGGGGCTAATATCCCGCGATGGGACAAACCCGGAATACGAATTCGCTGACGATGAGGGCTGCGGTTCTCATGGACACCTATAGATGGTGACGTCTCCCGCCCAAGTCAAGTTGTGGAACGGTGCGGCGGGCGCCGTCTGCCCTTGATCCCAGCGGCTTTCTTTGCCACATCCAGCGGATGAATCAGCCAGTTATTGCCGCGGAAATCGCTGCCAAACCGTCGCCTTTGGCGGCGGAAGTGCAACGCCGGCGCACTTTCGCGATCATTTCCCACCCGGATGCGGGCAAGACCACGCTCACCGAAAAGCTGCTGCTGTTCGGGGGCGCCATTCAGCTTGCCGGGCAGGTGAAGGCCAAGCGCGATCGCCGCTCGACGCGATCCGACTGGATGGCGATTGAGCGCGAACGCGGTATCTCGGTCGCGACCTCGGTGATGACCTTCGAATACGACGGCCGGGTGTTCAACCTGCTCGACACGCCGGGCCATGAAGATTTCTCCGAGGACACCTATCGCACGCTCACCGCCGTCGACTCCGCCGTGATGGTGATCGACGCCGCCAAGGGCATCGAGGCGCGCACCCGCAAACTGTTCGAAGTCTGCCGGCTGCGCGACATCCCGATCGTCACCTTCATCAACAAGATGGACCGCGAAGCGCGCGATCCATTCGTCATCCTGGACGAGATCGAAAAGACGCTGGCGCTCGACACCGCGCCGATGACCTGGCCGATCGGGCAGGGCCGCGACTTCGTCGGCACCTTCGATGTCGCTTCCGGGAAGGTCCGGTTGCTCGACGCCGACGGCAAGACCGGCGATCTCCGTGACATGACGATGGCGGAGATCGGCGCGCTCAACCACAATCTCAATCCTGCAACGCTCGGCGAAGAGCTGGAACTGGCGAAGGACGCCCGCGGTGACTTCAATGTTGAAGCATTCCGCGAGGGCCATCTGACACCGGTGTTCTTCGGCTCGGCGCTGAAGAATTTTGGCGTGAAGGATCTGCTCGACGCCGTCGCAACATGGGCGCCGCCGCCACGTTCGCAGGCCGCCGGCAACCGCCGGGTCGAAGCCGAGGAGCCACGCATGAGCGCCTTCGTCTTCAAGATCCAGGCGAACATGGATCCGAACCATCGCGACCGCATCGCCTTTGCGCGGCTGTGCTCCGGCAAGCTGTCGCGCGGCATGAAGGTGAAGCAGGTGCGGACCGGCAAGCCGATGACATTGAGCTCGCCGGTATTCTTCTTTGCACAGGACCGCGCTATTGCGGACGAGGCCTATGCCGGCGACGTGGTGGGCATTCCCAACCATGGAACGCTCCGCATCGGCGATACGCTGACCGAAGGCGAAGACATGACCTTTATCGGCGTGCCGAGCTTCGCGCCGGAAATCCTGCGCCGCGTGCGCTTGATGGATGCGATGAAGGCCAAGAAGCTGAAGCAGGCTTTGCAGGAAATGGCGGAAGAGGGCGTGGTGCAGGTATTCCGTCCGCTCGATGGCTCGCCCGCTCTGGTTGGCGTGGTTGGCCCGCTGCAGCTCGATGTGCTGAAGGTGCGGCTCAAGGACGAGTACGGCCTGCCGGTCGATTTCGAGCAATCGGAATTCCAGATGGCGCGCTGGATCGCAGCTGAAGAACGCAAGAAGCTGGATGATTTTGTCAGCGCCAACGGTTCGAGCATCGCCGAGGATCTGGATGGCGATGTGGTCTATCTCGCCAAGAACCAGTTCTACCTCGACTACACTCGGGAGCGCGCGCCCGGTATTACCTTCACCGACATCAAGGATGTGAAGGCGAAGGCGGCAGCTTAGGCGGCGCTCGCTCAAATCTCTCTCCTCATGGTGAGGAGCATTGCGAAGCAACGCGTCTCGAACCATCGCAAGTCGGCTATAGCCGACTTGCGCACCCATAGTGCCGATCTCCGGATAAACTCGGATCTTCAGGTCGCCGGCCATCCTTCGAGACGCTCGCTAACGCTCGCTCCTCAGGATGAGGGCGGAGTGTGTTGCGCGCTCACGATGTCAAACAGCCAAGCGTCATCAGCCCGTGTTTTTGGTCAGGCGACGGGATGCCTGTCGTTTTCTGTTGTTGCTCCCCATAACCGGGGAGCGGAGCGCCGAACGGCGCATCAAACCAGTCATGCTGCGCGCGGCAGGCTTGCGAAGCCCGCGTTGCGCTGCATGGACATCCAACGCCATCAAGCTTGCGAGGCTCGTGCGCGGATGCCGCGCCCTCCGGCGCTCCACTACGGCGACTTTTCGCTTCGGAGCCGTGCTTCCGGGCGCGCGGGAGCTTTCGCTCATTTGGCGGCTTTCGCCGCCTTTGCCGCGTCCACGTCCAGCCATTGAAGGCAGCCCCACGTATTTGGAGCGGACAGCCAACCGAAACGCCCCGGAGCGTGGTTGCGAGCCACGCCGCAGGCGCCGCACCAGCCGGCGTCGGGCTTGCCCGATTCCGGCCCACTCAAGTTGCTCCATCATGCAGACGCCTCTAGATGACGCCCCGGACGAGCAAGGTTGTTGCAGGTTTATGTTTGGTCGGAGGCAAAGTCGAGAAAACAGATGCTGTCAGCATTGCGGTTGTGAACATCCTGTGTCCGCAGACCGAAAGACGAGTGTCTAGCGGAAGTTACGCGGCAGGCTGTTGTGAATTGCCGTTGCGGTGAATTGCGGCTGGATCGTACGGCATTGTCTCGCGGAATACGGCAGTTAACACCGGTTGCCGGTTTTGGGTTCAGGCCGGTTCGCGGAAAGACTTCAGGCTGCGGGATGGAAAATCGTACAGCTTGCCGGTTTCGGTGAAACTGGGCTGGCACAGTGGCAGGATCGTCTCCGCCACCTGTGACGGCCTTGGCAGCTTGGAAGGATCCTCGCCCGGCATCACCGCCGCGCGCATCCGGGTGCGGGTCGGGCCCGGGTTGAACAAATTCACCCGGATATTTGTCGCCGCGGTTTCTGCCGCATATGTCCTTGCGAGGACGTCGAGCGCTGCCTTCGAGATCGAGTAAGCCCCCCGATAGGCCTTCGCGCTGCTCGCCGCGCCGGAGGTGATGAACACAACACGTCCGGCATCGGACTTCTGCAGCAGTGGATCGAGGAAACGGATCAGGTGCCAGTTGGCGCTGACATTGATCGCCAACACGCTGTCCCAGGACTTCGGCTGCACATGGCCGAGAGGTGAGACGTCGCCAACGATGGCTGCGTTGCCGACCAGCACATCGAGGCGGCCGTAACGTTTATCCAGCGCCTCAGCGAGGCGCGCGATGCCGCCGGTGTCGGTGATATCGAGCGGCACCAGCGTGGTGCTGCCACCGGCGTTGCGGATCTGGTCGTCGAGTTCCTCCAGCCCACCGGTCGTGCGCGCCACCGCGACCACATGGGCGCCGGCCTTGCCGAAGGCGAGGGCGGTCGCGGCGCCGATGCCGCGCGACGCGCCGGTGACGAGGACGATACGGTTGGCAAAGGGTTTGTCGGTCACGCGGTTCTCTCAATCATCACGCGCGGACGTGATCCACGCATCCATCTTTCAAATTCAATGCAATGGAATGAATAGCCGGGCAAGCCCGGCTATGCGCTGGCGTTAGCTCGCCTCGGCCAGCAGCGAAAGTTGGCGCGGGGATGAGTCCTGCGCGTTGCGGTCGGTCAGCGGCGTTGGATAGTTGCCGGTGAAGCAGTGGTCGGTGAATTGCGGCTTCAGCGGATCGCGCTTCTCGAAGCCCATGGCGCGGTAGATGCCCTCGACCGAGATGAAGGCCAGCGAATCCGCTCCGATGATGGCGCGAATCCCTTCGACGTCATGGTTGGCGGCCAGCAGCTTTTCCTTCTCCGGCGTGTCGATGCCGTAATAGTCGGGATGGGTGATCGGCGGCGACGCGATGCGGAAATGCACTTCCTTGGCGCCGGCGTCGCGCATCATCTGCACGATTTTCTTGGAGGTGGTACCGCGCACGAGCGAGTCATCGATCAGCACGATGCGCTTGCCCTCCACCACCGCGCGGTTCGGCGCGTGCTTCAGGCGCACGCCAAGCTCGCGGATCGCTTGCGTCGGCTGAATAAAGGTGCGGCCGACATAGTGGTTGCGGATGATGCCCATTTCGAAGGGAATGCCGGACGCCTGGGCATAACCGATGGCGGCGGGCACGCCGGAGTCCGGCACTGGAATGATGACGTCGGCGGAAGCCGGCGCTTCGCGCGCAAGCTCCGCGCCCATGGTCTTGCGCACGTCATAGACCGAACGGCCGCCGACGATGGAGTCGGGACGGGAGAAATAGATGTATTCGAAGATACAGGGCCGAGCCGCCATCGGCGGGAAGGGCTTGTAGGAATGCGCGCCTTCCTCGTCGAACACGATGACTTCGCCGTTCTCGATATCGCGCACATATTGCGCGCCAATGATGTCCAGTGCGCAGGTTTCGGACGCGAGGATAGGGCAGCCATCGAGCTTGCCCAGGACGAGCGGGCGAATGCCGAGTGGATCGCGGGCGCCGATCAGTTTCTTGTTGGTCATGCCGACCAGCGAATAAGCGCCTTCGATTTCGCGCAGGGCGTCGATGAAGCGATCGACGAACCGTCCCTTATGCGAACGCGCCACCAGATGCAGGATCACCTCGGTATCGGTGGTCGATTGCATCATCGCGCCTTCGCGCACCAGTTGGCGGCGGAGCGTCAGGCCGTTGGTCAGGTTGCCGTTGTGACCGATGGCGAATCCGCCGGCGTTGAGTTCAGCGAACAGCGGCTGAACGTTGCGGATGATGGTTTCGCCGGTGGTGGAATAGCGCACATGGCCGACGGCAATCTGGCCGGGCAGGCGGTCGATGACTTCGCGGCGGGAAAAGGTATCGCCGACGAGGCCGAGCCGGCGTTCGGAGTGGAAGCGCTTGCCGTCGAAGGAGACGATGCCGGCTGCTTCCTGGCCGCGATGCTGAAGGGCGTGGAGCCCCAGCGCTGTGATAGCGGCTGCGTCGGGATGGTTATAGACACCGAAGACGCCGCATTCTTCCCGCAGACGATCCTCCTCGAGATCGAGGGGAGTGTCGCCGGAAACATCCATCGTCTCGCTCATAGACCCTCTCGGGCGCGGGCTATCGCGCGGTTGCCGTTCTGCCTTCGATCAACTGCCGCATGCCATCCCGGTCGCCGCGGCCGTAACCGCTCGGATCGACACCGACGGCAACCGTGCCGGTCGTGATGCCAAGGTCGGAACGGTTTTCCGGCGGTGGAACATCGGGAGTGTCCGGTTCGTCACCCTTGGGGCGCTTCAACCTCTTCAAGATGGTGCTTTCAGGGTCATCCGGCAACAGGCCCTTGATCCAATCTCCTGTGCTTTGCAGCACGACCTTGGATTTTGCGCTCTGAACCCAGGCCGGCTGCGATCTCGCAGGCACCAGCCAGTCGAAGAAAAGGAACGCGACAACAACGATAATCAGGCCGCGCGCGAGGCCAAAGAGAAAGCCAAGCGTGCGATCGAGCGCGCCGACCCGGCTGTCCAAAATCATGTCTGATATGCGTACGGTGATGATGCTGACGATCAGCAGCGTCAGCAGGAACAGGCTCGCACCCGCGATGACGTTGGCCGGGGTGTCGCTCAGGTTGAAATAGGATTTCACCAGCGGCGCCAGCCGGGAGGAGAAATAGATCGCGCAGGCGGCCGCGACCGCCCAGGCTGCGATCGACAGGATTTCCCGCATAAAGCCGCGGATCATGGCGAGCATCGCCGAAATCAGCATAACGACAAGCAAAATAAGGTCGAGAAACGTAATCGGCATTCACTGCTCATCGTTTCCGCGGAAGTCGCGGGGGCCGTCGAATCGCACCGTAGGCAGGGCCAATACCTGACGTGCGCAGAGGGTGGTCGGCAAGACCCGCCCAGCATTGAGCCAACAGGTTAATTCTACGCGTCTTTTTCCGGCCGCCGTGGCCTCGAAACATCCAGCTTCCGATGGCCGGTGTATAGCCGCCCAAGACGCTGCCGTCACCCGTCTTTTCAGCCGGTTTTGCGGCTAGCGTGCCGCGGACTTCTTAACCGCCACACCGGCGTTGCGCGCGGGTGAGCCTTCCGCGGCGATTTCAGCGACCAGACCGGCCAGGTTTGCAACCGTGGTCGTGCGGAGGCCAGAATCGGAGGCCGCTTCGCCCCGCGCTGCCTCCGGCATGACGGCGCGCTTGAAGCCGAGCTTCAATGCTTCTTTAAGACGGGCGGACGTCTGCGCCACCGGCCGAATCGCACCGGACAGGGAGACTTCCCCGAAATAGACCGCATCCGCCGGCAGCGGCGCATTGACCAGCGAGGAAACGAGCGCCGCAGCCGCGGCCATATCGGCCGCCGGTTCATTGATGCGGAGCCCGCCAGCCACGTTGAGATAGACGTCATGGCCGGAGAGCTTCACGCCGCAATGGGCTTCCAGCACGGCCAGCACCATGGACAGCCGGCTCTGATCCCAACCGACCACGGCGCGCCGGGGCGTTCCAAGTGTTGTGGGCGCCACCAGCGCCTGGATCTCGACCAGCACCGGCCGTGTGCCTTCGATTCCGGCAAAGACCGCAGTGCCGGGGCTGCCGAGATCGCGCTCCGAGAGAAACAGTTCCGAAGGATTGGTGACTTCGCGCAGACCACCGCCGGTCATCTCGAATACGCCGATCTCATCGGTCGGACCGAAACGATTCTTCGCCGCCCGCATGATGCGGAACTGGTGCGAACCCTCGCCTTCGAAGGAGAGCACGGCATCTACCATGTGCTCGACCACACGCGGGCCGGCGATGGTGCCTTCCTTGGTGACATGGCCGACGAGGATGACGGCCGCGCCGGAGCGCTTGGCGAAACGGATCAGCGCCTGCGCCGCGCCACGCACCTGCGTAACGGTGCCGGGGGCCGACTCGATCACATCGGTCCACATGGTCTGGATCGAATCCACCACCACAAGGCGAGGGGTCTTGCCCTCCGACAAAGTGGCGATGATGTCCTCGACTGAGGTTTCCGACGCGAGCTCAACGGGCGCGTCGGAGAGCCCAAGCCGTTCGGCGCGCAGGCGCACCTGCGCTACCGCTTCCTCGCCTGAGATGTAGATGGACCGATGTCCGGCGCGCGCCAATGCGGCAGCCACCTGGATCAGAATGGTCGATTTGCCGATGCCGGGGTCGCCCGCGATCAACAGCACCGAACCGCGCACGAAGCCGCCGCCGGTGACGCGGTCGAATTCGGCGATGCCCGAGGGCAGACGCGGCGCGTCATGGGTTTCACCGGCCAAGGGTTCAAGCGCAAACAGGCGGCCCTTGCGCGCCGCGCGTCCCGGCATCGGGCCCGCGGCTGCTGCGCCTTCCTCGACGAGAGTGTTCCAGTCGCCGCAAGAGTCGCATTTGCCCTGCCAGCGCGAGGAACTCGCTCCGCAATTCTGGCAGATGAAGGTTGGTGTGCGTTTAGCCATGACGAATCAACTCTAACACGGGCGTCAATGGCCCGCGCAGGGGGAGAGTCAGATCCGATTGTATCGGACTCTCGTTTGCTCAGTTGTCGCGCAATCTTGCGGCGAACCGGTACCCACTTCGCCGGATTGCGCTCTAGCTGTCGCGATAAACGCGATGGTAGCGGTGGCCAAGCCGCGTCAGCACCTCGTAACCGATGGTGCCGCCAAAGGCTGCGACATCGTCCACGGTAATGTCGCCGCCAATCAGCGTGGCAAAATCACCACGCCGGACGTCGCCCTCGGCTAATTCGCTGATATCGATTGCCATCAAATCCATGGAGATGCGTCCCGCGAGTGGACAGCGCTGCCCCCCGACAATCGCCACGCCCCCTGCCACACCGTTGCCCGCGCTTGCTGCGCGCGGATAGCCATCCGCATATCCGACAGCGACCACGGCGATGCGCGCCGCGCGCCGTGCGGTCCACGCGCCGCCATAGCCGACGGTTTCGCCCTTTGCCACCTGGCGTACCTGGAGGATGCGCGCTTGCAGGCTGACGACCGGCTTCATCGGATTGGGTTTGCCGGGCGTCGGGTTGACGCCGTAAAGCGCCACGCCTGGCCGGACGATGTCGCAATGCGCGGGTTCGCCGAGGAAAATGCCGGAGGAATTTGCGAGCGACGCCGGCAGGCCGCGAAACTGCACCCGGATTTCGCGAAACAGTCTGATCTGGTGATCGTTAAGCGGATGGTCCGGCGTCTCGGCGCAGGCGAGGTGGCTCATCACGAGTGTCAGACCGTGATTTTCCCTCTGCAGACGCGGGGCAAGCGCAATGGCTTCCTCCGCACTCATGCCGAGGCGATTCATCCCGGTATCGACGTGAATTGCCGCGCCGCCATTCCAGTTTGCACTGGAGACGAAACGGTCCCACTCGGCCAGTTCGAGCAGACTGCCGATCACCGGCCGCGCATCGATCTCTGCAAATGCAGGTCCGCTGCCGGGCATCGCTCCGTCCAGCACATAAATTGCCGCCGAAGGTGTAGCAGTACGCAGACGGCGCGCTTCGGCAAGGTCGGCAACGAAGAAGGTGTTGCAGCCTTCCGTGGCAAGCGCCTGGCCCACCTGCTCGATGCCGCAGCCATAACCGTCAGCCTTCACCACGGCTGCACATTCGACCGGCATCGCTGCCCGGCCCAGTTCCCGCCAATTGGCCCGCAGCGCGCTGAGGTCAATCGTCAGCAGCCCTCCCGCTTCTGTCTCGGCGGGCCCGGCGGCGTTCGGTTCGGGTGGTGGAGGGGAGGAGTCTGGTGTCTTGCGCGGTGACATGATCGATAATGACATGGGCAATCATGGTTGTGAATGCGGCGCATCATGGTGGGGATGCCGTCACGCCACAACCCCTAGAACCGGTCGGGCAATCGCTCGGTACGCGCCAAGTTGGAGAAGCGCGTGAATTCGCCTTCAAACTGCAATTCGACAGTGCCGGTCGGGCCATGGCGCTGCTTGCCGATAATCACCTCGGCCTTGCCGTGAACCTTCTCGCCCTCTGCCAGCCATTCGGCAAATTTATCGGCCTGGGATTCCGACGGCTTGCGCATCTGGTGATAGTATTCCTCGCGGTATACGAACATCACGACGTCGGCGTCCTGCTCGATCGACCCGGATTCACGCAAGTCTGACAACTGCGGTCGTTTGTCGTCGCGGCTTTCCACCTGACGTGAGAGCTGCGACAGCGCCATGATGGGCACGTTTAGTTCTTTCGCCAACGCCTTCAGCTTGGTGGTGATCTCGGTAATTTCCTGTACGCGGTTTTCGGAAGAACGTTTGTTCGAGCCAGTCAGAAGCTGCAGGTAATCGATCACCAGCAGATCGAGCCCGCGCTGGCGTTTGAGCCGGCGTGCGCGCGCCGCGAGTTGTGCAATGGAAATGCCGCCGGTCTCGTCGACATAAAAGGGCAGATTCTGCAGTTCGATCGAGACGTCCTTGATCTTCTCGAAATTGGTTTCAGTGATGCCGCCGCGCCGGATCCGGCTTGACGGGATCTCGGTCTGCTCGGAAATAATACGGGTGGCGAGCTGCTCCGCGGACATTTCGAGCGAGAAGAAGCCGACGATCCCGCCATTGACGCTGACCATATGGCCGTCGGGCTTCACCTCGCCCTGCCACGCCTTGGCGATGTTATAGGCGATGTTGGTCGCAAGCGCGGATTTGCCCATGCCAGGACGGCCCGCGACGATGATCAGATCGGACGGCTGCAATCCGCCCATCATGCGGTCGAGATCGTCGAGGCCGCACGCCAGGCCGGAGAGCTTGCCGTCACGCTGGAAAGCGTTGGCGGCCATATCGACGGCGGTGGTGAGCGCCTGGGCGAAGCGCTGGAAGCCGCCATCATAGCGGCCGGTTTCTGCCAGCTCGAACAGCTTCCGTTCGGCATCCTCGATCTGCTCGCGCGGCAAGGCATCGACCGGAGAGTCGAAAGCGACGTTGACCATGTCCTCGCCAATCAGGATCAAATGGCGGCGGATCGCGAGATCGTAAATTGTGCGGCCGTAGTCTTCCGCATTGATGACAGTGGTAGCCTCGGCTGCGAGCCTTGCAAGATATTGGTTGATGTTCATGCCGGCGATGTCGATGTCGCCCGGCAGGAAGGTCTTCAACGTGACCGGCGTCGCGACTTTGTTTGCGCGGATCAGGCTTCGCGCGAGATCGAAAATCTGCTGGTGAATGGGTTCGAAGAAATGCTGTGGCTCAAGGAAGTCGCCGACGCGATAAAGCGCCTCGTTGTTAACAAGGATCGCGCCCAGCAGCGCCTGCTCGGCCTCAATATTGTGCGGCGCCGTCCGATAGCTTGGGGCGACGGGTTCCAGGAGCTTGCGCGCTGTCGAATCAAATTGTGCCATGGGACCGATGTTAGCTTAGTGGATTGTGAGGGTAGCATGGCATCTGGGCCGGCGTAGTAACGAAAACGCGTTATCCGGCAATCCCACGCAATTCACACGCTATAAACGATCGCGAAATTCCGGGCGTTTTCTCTTGACTACTTGCCGGTCAGCCGGAGCGGGTCACGCTGACCGTCTTTGGCCGCATGCAGCCTGCATTATTCGTGCAGGATATAGCCGGTGCGATTCAGAGCGCAAAATATTACTCGCAGATGCAGAAAAGCAGCGCAGGTAATCAAAAAACGGGATTCTGATGGTGCCGCACTTGCTCTATCAAGGAGACCAAATTCGCCTCACCTTGCCGCTTTTTTGGGTTAAGGATTGACGCGAAAAGCGACGCGGCGCACAGCCGCGTGATCGAAGGAGGCTATTTTGTTTGGACGCAGGCTGGTGGCGGTGCTGATCGTGACAGGCGCAGGGGTGAGCGCAGGCTCAGCCATCGCGCAAGAAGACCTCAACCGGGGAAAATCCGCACAGCAACTCTTTGCGTCGGACTGCGCCGATTGCCATCGCAATCCGCGCTCGATCAAGCAACGGGACAATGCAAATGCCCTCGCGGACTTTCTGCGCGTGCATTACACCGCCAGCCGCGAAAGCGCCGCGGCGATTGCCGGCTATCTGGTGTCGTTGGGTGGGCCGGTGGAAGCCGCCAAGCCGGCGGTGGTGCGTCCGGCGCGTCCCAAGCCAGCGGCGACCGATCAAGGCAAGTCAGGCCAGGCGGCCAAGCCAGGTGAAGCGGCTGACTCAAAGGCTGTTGAAACCAAGCCTGCCGAAACCAAGCCCGCCGAAACAAAACCCGCTGAATCCAAGCCGGCTGAGCCGGCGTCCGCACCGGCAACGCCGCCTGCGAACCCGCAATAATGAGCGGGCGCGCGAGCAGGCGCTAGAGCGCAATCCGGCGAAAGCCGGTCCCGGACTTGATCCGGGATGGAACCGGTTTGCCGCAAGATTGCGCGACAAACTAACGAATCGAGAGTCTGATCCGATTCAATCTGATCGGATCAGACTCTCGGTCTGATTTACTTCTTGTCGTCCGAATCGTCTTCTTCTTCTTCGTTGGCGTGCCGGGCTTCGGCTGCTTTCGGTTCGAAGAAGGCGTCTTCTGCGACGGCTTCTGTGTCCCCCTCTTCACGGCGAATCGTAACGTCTTCACCGCGCTGAACGCGTTGGGCTTCGTCGGCAGTGCGGGCTACGATGACCGACACAGTGACCTCGACTTCCGGATGCAGTGCGACCGGGACCTTGTACATGCCAATGGTCTTGATCGGGGTATTGAGAACGATCTGCGTCCGGTTGACGCTAGCGCCGGCCTCGCCGAGAGCGTTGGCGATGTCACGGGGGGACACCGAGCCGTAGAGGTTTCCGCTTTCGCCGGCCTGGCGGATCACGATGACGCTCTTGCCATCGACCTTCTTCGCCGCGGTTTCGGCTTCGCCGCGCAACTCCTTGTTGCGGACCTCGAGATCGCCCTTCATGACTTCAAAGCGTTCGCGGTTTTCCTTGGTGGCGCGCAACGCCTTGTTCTGCGGCAAAAGGAAGTTGCGTGCAAAACCGTTCTTTACGCGCACGACTTCTCCCATGTTGCCAAGTTTGCCAACGCGCTCGAGTAGAATGACTTCCATGATCTTTCTCCGTCTGTGTTCAAAAGTGAGAGGTGGTTGTGATTGGGGTGTTCAGTGCAGCGTGGGCGGGCCGCGGGTGCGGGCAATGCGTCCGCGCAGGTCGATGGCGGTGTCGGCAAGACCGAACAGCGCAAGAATGACGGCGGGGTATCCAAAAATGAAGACTGCGGTGTAGGCGATTGTCAGCACGGCCGGTCGGCCTTTGATACCGCGCGTCACCACGTGGAGCACGGCAAACCCGAGCACGGCAAAAGCAATGATCAGTCCGCCGGTGATGGCGAGGAAAATAACACTCAGAAGTCCGGGCAAGAACATTCCTGCCAAAGCGGCAGCGAGCATTATGGGCGCGGTCCTTGGCAAAGTGATGGCTGAAAAATCAGGCCATGGTCTGTGCAACTGACCGGATAATTTTACGACCCGCGCGGCCAGCCAGGTATTGATCAGCAACACTACGGTGGCGAGAGCCGCCGCCATTCCCGGCGCAATCTTCGCCAACGTGTCGGAATCGGGACGTCTCTCGGGATCGATTCCCTGAAACGCGGCGTCGATAGTGGCCTTCAGAGCGGCATGGACGCTTTCCCCGTCGGTGCCGAAATAAGGAATGACAAGGATAGTCGCAATTGCGCCGGCCGCTGACATCCACAGCAATATCCGTCCGGCAGGGTACCATTCCAAAGCTTCGCGCGAGGCGCCATCGGCAGGACGCGCCAACAGTGCAAGATAGCCGAGCCACCAGGCAGGCAATCCGATGCCGACAAGAAATGTGAGGCCGAAGTAGAAATCGAGCGTGGCGGCAAGGCAGGCTGCGGCGACAACGGTGGCGACGAGGCCGGCTACAGAATTCCAGCCGATTCCTGCGATCAGGATTGGGAGCGGCGCAAGATAGAAAAGCACAAGCGCAAAGACGGAGCCGGAAGCCAACGATGCGAAAAGCAACGCCGCCGCGGCACCCGCGCCAATACCAATGAGAAAGATCTGCATCATTCCAGCTGTCCCGCGCCACGAGGGGCGGTTAGAGGCGGATCGATGTCCACCCCAGCCATCGGCTGCCGGACCATTCCGACAGCCTGGATTTTTCAGCTCCGGCTTACGCCGAAACAGCCTCTATCAACGGATCACGTAGGGCAGGAGCCCCAGGAAACGGGCGCGCTTGATGGCCTTCGCCAGTTCGCGCTGCTTTTTCGCGGATACCGCAGTGATGCGGCTCGGCACGATCTTGCCGCGCTCCGAAACGTAACGCTGCAGGAGACGGGCGTCCTTGTAGTCGATCTTCGGAGCGCCTGTGCCCGAGAACGGGCAGGTCTTGCGACGGCGGAAGAACGGCCGACGCGCACCACCACCACTGCCACCAGCGCCGCCACCTTGAGAAGAGAATGCCATGTTCGTTACTCCACTCCCGCTGCGCTGTCGTCACCGTCACGCGAACGCGGCGGGCGCCGATCGCCATCACGCGGAGGGCGGCGATCCCGATCGCCGCCGAAGCCGCCGCGGTCACCGCCGAAACCGCCGCCGGGGCGGCCGTCGTCGCGCTCACGGTCACGATCTACTTTACGCATCATCGCGGACGGGCCTTCTTCCAGCTCATCGACGCGGATGGTGAGATAACGAATGATGTCTTCGCTCAGACGCATCTGACGCTCCATCTCGGCCAGCGCCGGGGCAGGGGCATCGATGTTCAGCAAGGTCATGTGAGCCTTGCGATTCTTGCGAATGCGGTAGGTGAGCGACTTCACGCCCCAATACTCTGTCTTGGCGACCGAGCCGCCCAGACCTTCGATGATGGCTTTGTATTGCGTGGTGAAGTCTTCCACCTGTTGCGGGCCAAGATCCTGGCGCGCAAGGAAAACGTGCTCGTATAACGGCATGCGTAGCCTTTCCTGTTCAAATCATCGACCCCGGCGCCTAGCCCTTCGAGCCTTCGGAAAGGCTCGATGCTCAGAAGGCGGAAACTCCGGGACGCCGGGCGAGAGGCCCTACCGCACTCAAGAGTGGTGCGGCCGTCCGTTCGGTTCCCAACCGGGATCGTGCGAAGTGGGCGCTTATACGCGATTGAGCCGGAAAGGCAAGGTTTCGGGCCGCCCGAAAGAGCTTTTATGCCGCCTGGGAAGGCGCTTTTTCAGCTTCTGCCACCTGGAGCATTTCGGACAATTTTACCGCCATATCCACGCCCTCACGGATCTGGCGGGCGGAATTCTGGTCCAGGCCCCGGGTCGAGGCCCGCAGGCTGTTCAGCTTACTCATCAGGACTTCGAGATTGTTCGACAGGAGTTTGCGCCGCAACGCGGGGTCTTGCCGTGCGCGCTTCAGTTCCTCGTCGGTGACCGCTGTAAACTCAACCATGGCAGTACCTTCCAGAACACCGGAAATACTAGTGGTTTTGCGTTTTAGCTTCGTTACGGTGATCGGGAAAATTGAAATAAATGAATTATCTTCAACAAAATCAGATATTTAATGGGTGTCTTAGAGCCCTCGTCCCGAAAGGGGGCGTTTGCCAGTCGCTCGGCCGATGCGTTATCGCTCTCCGCCTACCCGCCATCCGGAGTGAACGTTTATGCCCGCACCTTTGCCGCCGATCCGCCGCGTCGTAACCGGTCATGACGTCAAGGGCATCGCGAAAGTACTGATCGACGGCGCGCCGACCAATGTGCGTTCTTCGCGTCCAGGCTCCGCGTCGACCCTGATCTGGTCGAGCCACGAGACGCCGGCAGATATCGCCATCGGCGAAGATGCAGAGGATCTCGGTGCGCGAATCCTTGGCACCGCGCCACCCGTCAACGGCACGCGCTTCACCATCAACGATATTCCTCCCGGGCGGCCGGGGCTGATGCATCGCACCGAGACGCTCGACTACGCGATCGTGCTGGCCGGTGAGGTCGATATGGTGATGGATGATTCGACGGTGACTTTGAAAACCGGTGACATCGTCATTCAGCGCGGCACCAATCACTCCTGGGTCAACCGCGGGCCGGAGCCGGCACGCATCGCCTTTGTGTTGATTGATGCCAAGCCACTCGGCATCGGCAACCCGCGCACGCGGGAAAATCCCGATGCGCATTCTTGAGGTTTGCACCACGCTGCTTGACATCGCGCGAAGCGCAGTGTCTTACGGCGCGTTTTCCAAGGTATGACGATGTCCATTGCATTTGTTTTTCCAGGTCAGGGCAGTCAGGCGGTCGGTATGGGCAAGGCGCTTGCCGATGCCTTCGCGCCCGCACGACAGGTTTTCGCGGAAGTCGATGATGCGCTGGGCGAAAAACTCAGCACGATTATCTGGGAAGGTCCTGCGGACACACTGACGTTGACGGAAAACGCGCAGCCCGCGCTGATGGCGGTGTCGCTTGCGGTTGTCCGCGTGCTGGAAGCGGAAGCCGGACTCGATCTGAAACGCGACGCGACCTTCGTTGCCGGACATTCGCTCGGAGAATATTCAGCGCTTGCGGCCGCGGGGGCTTTCTCGCTGGCCGATACCGCGCGGCTCCTGCGTACGCGCGGACGCGCAATGCAAAAAGCCGTTCCGGTCGGAACGGGCGCGATGGCCGCGTTGATCGGGCTGGAACTGGATCAAGTCGTGGTTGTCGCGGCGGAAGCTGCGCAGGGGCAAGTTTGCCAGGCGGCAAACGATAATGGTGGCGGACAGGTTGTCGTCTCGGGTGACAAAGCGGCTGTGGAGCGGGCCTGTGAAATCGCCAAGACTAAAGGCGCGAAGCGCGCGATCATTTTGCCGGTGTCCGCGCCGTTCCATTGTTCGCTGATGCAGCCGGCAGCCGATGTGATGGCGCAGGCATTCGCGGCAGTGACGGTCAATGCGCCCGCTGCCCCGGTGGTTGCCAATGTGCTGGCCAAACCGATCAGCGATCCCACGGAGATTGTGCGCCGTTTGGTCGAGCAGGTCACGGGCACGGTGCGCTGGCGCGAATGCGTTTCGTTTATGGCCGGTGAGGGCGTCACGACTTTTTACGAGCTTGGCGCCGGCAAAGTGCTCAGCGGGCTGGTCAAACGGATCGCCGAAGGCGCTAATGGTATTGCTGTCGGCGCGCCTGCTGACATCGAAACGTTTATCCAGGCGCATGATCCGGCGAAGTGGGAACCGGTTCGCCGATAAGATCATGCGCCAAGTTTATGAATTAACGCGCGATCTTGCGCAAAACCGGTGCCCACTTTTACGGATCGCGCGCTTGCGGCGCGCGAGCGCTTAGGGAGCTTCAGCATGTTCGACCTCTCCGGCAAGACCGCGCTTGTTACCGGCGCGACCGGTGGCCTCGGCGGCGCCATTGCCAAAGCGCTGCACGCACAAGGCGCGACGGTTGCGCTGTCCGGCACGCGGCGTGAGGTTTTGGACAAACTTGCGGCCGAGATCGGTGAGCGCACGCATGTGCTGCCCTGCAATCTTGCCGACAAGGCCGACGTCGAGGCGCTGGTGCCGAAGGCCGAAGAGGTCATGGGCAAGCTTGATATCCTGGTAGCCAACGCGGGCATTACCAAGGACAACCTCTTTGTCCAGTTGAAGGACGAAGACTGGGATCAGGTGATTGACGTCAATCTGACCGCCACCTTCCGGCTTACGCGCGCTGCGGTGAAGACCATGATGCGCCGGCGCTTTGGGCGCGTGATCGGCATCACGTCCGTGGTCGGCGTGACCGGCAATCCGGGGCAGGGCAACTATGCCGCCAGCAAGGCCGGGATGATTGGGATGATCAAGTCGGTGGCGGCGGAATACGCCAAACGGAATGTCACCGCCAATTGCATCGCGCCGGGTTTCATCGCGACGCCAATGACCGACAAATTGAACGAAAAACAGCGCGAGGCCATCCTGGGCAGGGTACCGGCGGGGCGGCTTGGCACCTCTGAAGACGTAGCGGCGGCCGTCGTGTATCTTGCCTCCAACGAGGCCAATTACATGACTGGGCAGACCCTGCATGTGAATGGCGGGATGGCCATGATATGATTTGGATATCCACGCTGGCCAAGGCAAATGAAGTATGGTACCCGAACCCATCTGGCCGGCTGGGGGCACCGGATGGGCGGAAGTTGGCGTCGCGTATTTGCCCGGCACCGATTTTTTCCGCCTCCGTCACCACGACGAGGCCATACCGCACGGCTCGTATCGCTTTGCCGATAGAGCCCCATCCGAAAGGCATGAGGTTTGAACGATGAGTGACATTGGCGAGCGGGTTAAGAAGATCGTCGTGGAACACCTGGGCGTTGAGCCTGAAAAGGTGACCGAGGGCGCAAGCTTCATCGATGATCTCGGTGCTGACAGCCTCGACACTGTCGAACTGGTCATGGCCTTCGAAGAGGAATTCGGTTGCGAAATTCCTGACGATGCCGCCGAGACCATTCTGACAGTCGGCGACGCTGTGAAATTCCTCGAAAAGAACGCCAAAAGCTGAGCCGCCGGCAGTCCACGGATGACGTGGATCATTGCCCCCGGGCTCGCATCCGGAAGGCCCGCCGTGAGGCCGGGCCAGAGACCTAGATCATGAGACGCGTCGTCATCACCGGGCTCGGCATGGTTACGCCGCTGGCTTGCGGCGTCGAAGAAACATGGCAGGGCATCGTCGCCGGCAAGAGCGGCATCAAGCACGTCGAGACGTTCGACGTGTCGGATCTCCCGTGCAAAATCGCGGGCGTCATTCCCCGCGGCGATGGGTCTAACGGCACTTACAATCCCGACCTGTGGATGGAGCCGAAAGAGCAGCGCAAGGTCGATCACTTCATCGTCTATGCAATGGCCGCGGCCAAGCAGGCGGTCGAGGACTCCGGCTGGAAGCCGACGGAAGAAGAGGATCAGTGGCGTACCGGCGTCATGATCGGTTCCGGTATCGGTGGTGTTGAAGGCATCGCCGAAACGTCGCTGATCCTGAAGGAGAAGGGACCGCGCCGTGTGTCTCCCTTTTTCATTCCCGGCCGCCTGATCAATCTTGCTTCCGGCTATGTATCGATCGAACACGGCTTCAAGGGCCCGAACCATTCCGTCGTGACGGCTTGCTCGACCGGTTCGCATGCGATTGGCGATGCCGGGCGGCTGATCGCTCTAGGCGATGCCGATGTGATGCTGGCAGGTGGCTCGGAATCTCCGGTCAACCGTATTTCACTTGCGGGATTTTCTGCGGCGCGCGCGCTTTCCACCCATTTCAACGACACGCCCGAAAAGGCGTCGCGGCCTTACGACAGGGATCGCGATGGCTTCGTCATGGGTGAGGGGGCCGGCGTGGTCATGCTTGAGGAATTGGAGCATGCGAAGAAGCGCGGCGCGAAAATCTATGCCGAGTTGATTGGCTACGGGATGTCGGGCGATGCCCATCACATCACGGCTCCTGCACCGGACGGCAACGGTGCTTTCCGCAGCATGCAAGCGGCGCTGAAGAGCGCGAAGATCACGCCAAACGACCTCGACTACATCAATGCTCATGGCACATCGACCCCGCTCGGGGACGAAATTGAGCTCGGTGCGGTGCAGCGGCTTGTCGGTAACGCCGCCAGCGAGATTTCCATGTCATCGACGAAATCCAGCATCGGGCATCTGCTGGGTGCTGCGGGGGCGGCGGAGGCGATCTTCTCAATACTCGCGATCCGCGACAAAGTGGCGCCACCGACCATCAACCTCGACAATCCGTCGGTGGAGACACCGATCGATCTCGTGCCTAACAAGCCGCGCGAACGCGAGATCGACGTTGTTTTGTCGAACTCCTTCGGTTTTGGCGGCACCAACGCATCGCTGGTCTTCCGCCGCTTCGTCGATTAGTTGCGCCCTGGGCTGCTATCCCTTTCACGTTCCAGCCATATTCGTCCGACTTTCTGTCGGGAGGTGTGGATTCGGTCTTGCAGAAAGGACCGGACAAACCTGCCGCACTCACCTTCGGGGATTGCGGTAGGGCGGTGCTATCGGGCTATATACGGCGTCGGCAGGGAGGTGATTTTTTCGCCTCCGGCGGGCGGCTGTTAAATGGGAATTGGCGCGAGTTCGATGGATCAACAAAGGATTACACCGCGTAGCCCGCGCGCCGCCCTCGAGCCGGAGCAGGTCCAGGTGCCGACGCGCCGCTCGAAGCGGGCGCGCCATCCCCTCGTTGTCATCGGCAATGCGATCATCACCTTTTTGGTCCTGCTTGTTGTCGGCGCGGGCGTCGGGCTCTTTTTGGGCAAGCAGCGCTTCGATGCGCCGGGGCCGCTGGCGAGCGAGAAGGTCGTCAACATTCCCCCGAGCGGTGTGAACGATACCGCGGACCAACTGGTGCGCGCGGGCGTTATCGACCAGCCTTATGTGTTTGTTGCTGGGGTGATGCTCCTGAGAGCACGCGGGCTCGAGCTCAAATACGGCGAATATCAATTCCCGAAGCAGGCCAGCATGCGGCAGGTGGTCGATACGCTCACCGATGGGCGCGTGGTTCAGCATGCCATCACGATTCCCGAGGGTCTCACGTCCGAGCAGATCGTCCAGCGTCTTCTGGAAAATTCGGTTCTGACCGGCAATATCAAGGAAATCCCGCGTGAGGGCACGCTCTTGCCGGACACCTATAATTTCACGCGCGGCTTCGCGCGCGAGAAGATCATCGGGCTGATGCAGGCGTCGCAACAGCGTGTGCTCAAGGACGTTTGGGAGCACCGCCAGCCGGATCTGCCACTGCGAACGCCGGAACAGCTCGTCGTGCTGGCATCGATCGTCGAAAAGGAAACCGGCCGCGCCGATGAGCGCACGCGGGTTTCGTCCGTTTTCGTCAATCGCCTGAAGCAGAAGATGAAGCTGCAATCGGATCCAACCATAATCTACGGACTGGTTGGCGGCAAGGCGACTCTCGGCCGTCCGATCCTGCGCAGCGAAATCGATCAGCCGACTCCGTACAACACCTACGTGATTGAAGGTCTGCCGCCGGCGCCGATCGCCAATCCCGGCCGCGCATCGCTTGAAGCCGCTGCCAAGCCGGCGCGGACCAAGGAGCTCTATTTCGTTGCCGATGGCACGGGTGGTCACGCCTTCTCCGAGAACTACGATCAGCATCAGAAAAACGTCCAGCGGCTGCGCTCCCTCGAAAAGGCGCCGGCGGATGCCGTTCCACCCGACGCGGTACCGGATGCCGCGCGCGCGGCGCCAAAGCCTGCCGCAAGCGGCCCCGCCGCCACCGGTTCCGCCGCCAACGGCTTGCGCCTGCGTTAAAAGCCAACACCGGAGCCGACTATGGCGCTTTCGAGCATGACCGGCTTCGCCCGAAGCCACGGTATCAGCGGGCCCTATGCCTGGGCCTGGGAACTCAAATCCGTGAATGCCAAGGGCCTTGAGGTCCGGCTGCGTCTGCCGTCCGGCTGGGACGTTGCGGAAAATGCCGGACGCGCCAAGTCCGCTGAGATGCTGTCCCGCGGAACGGTGCAGGGCACGCTGACGGTGACGCGCGAGGGTCTGGCTCCCGTGGTCCGTGTCAATGAAGAGATTTTGTCGGCCGTGATCGCAACGATGCGCGATCTGGCGAAGCGGATCGAAGCGTCGCCGCCGAGTCTTGATGGCATCCTTGGAATGAAGGGCGTCGTGGAGATCGTCGATCAGGATGAGAGCGAGCAGGAACGCAGCGCCGCCGAGGCAGCCGTGATTGCAGGATTCACGGTTGCGCTCGAAGCGCTGGCGAAGATGCGTCAGCATGAGGGCGTGGCGCTTGGAAATTTGCTGACCACGCGCCTCGATGAAATCGCCAAACTGACGGCGCGCGCTGAAGCAGTGCCGGGGCGGCAGCCGGAAGCCATCAAGGCGCGGCTGGCCGAGCAGATCGCAACCATCCTGGGCAATTCCGATCGCTTCGATGGCGATCGCTTGCATCAGGAAGCCCTGCTGATGGCCAGCAAGGCGGATATCCGCGAAGAGCTGGACCGGCTGGTGGCGCATGTGGCGCAAGCGCGCAGCCTGCTGAAGCAGGGAGGCGCCGTGGGGCGCCGCCTGGATTTTCTATCGCAGGAACTGCACCGCGAATCGAATACGCTCTGCTCCAAGGCCAACGATCTGGACCTGACCAATATCGGGCTGGAGCTGAAGACCGTGGTCGAGCAATTCCGCGAGCAAGTGCAAAATCTGGAGTAGGGGATGGCGGGGGGCGAAAAGGTTGTGCGGCGCGGCTTGATGCTGGTGCTGTCCTCCCCTTCAGGCGCGGGCAAGACCACCCTGTCACGCCGCTTGCTGGAAGTGGATTCGGACATTCAGTTGTCAATTTCAGCCACCACGCGTCCGCAGCGTCCGGCTGAAGTTGACGGTCGCGATTATCATTTTGTCGATCGCACGCACTTCGATGCGATGGTCGGTAACGGCGAAATGCTGGAATGGGCGGAAGTCTTCGGCAATCGCTACGGCACGCCACGTGCGCCGGTGGAAGAAGCGCTGGCGCGCGGACAGGACGTTCTGTTTGATATCGACTGGCAGGGCACGCAGCAGTTACGGGACAAGGTCTCAAAAGATTTTGCCAGCGTCTTCCTGTTGCCGCCGTCTGTTTCGGAACTGGAACGCCGGTTGACAACGCGCGCTCAAGATTCAGATGACGTGATACGCGGGCGGATGGCGAAGGCGTCGGACGAGATGAGTCACTGGGCGGAATATGATTACGTTCTGCTCAACAGCGATCTGGACGAGACTTTTGCCAAGCTCAGTGCAATCCTGGCCGCAGAGCGCCTGAAACGCGAGCGCCAGCCGGGGCTTTCGGATTTCGTGCGCGGACTGCAGGCCAAACTTTAACGCAGTCGATCATAGGCGTTAGCAAGCGCAACGAAACCTTCCACCGGTATCTGCTCGGCACGTTCGGTTGGATCGATGCCCGTTGCTTCCAGCAATGCAGCGGGATCGACACCGAGCGACTTCAAGCTTTGCCGCAACATTTTGCGCCGCTGCCCGAAGGCGGCTTCCGTGACCCTTTCCAGCGTCTTGCGATCGCAGGGAAGCACCGTCGGGCGAGGCGAAAGCAGTACGACCGAAGAGGTGACCTTTGGCGGCGGCACGAAAGCTGACGGGGCAATATCGAACAGGATACGCCCTTCCACCCTCCATCCCGCAAGCACCGAAAGCCGTCCGTAGGTCTTGGAGCCGGGCGGCGCCACGATGCGCTCGGCGACTTCGCGCTGAAACATCAGCACCAGGGAGTCGTACCAGGGTGGCCATGGTTCTGCTGTAAGCCAACCGATCAGCAGCGGCGTGGCGATATTATAAGGCAGGTTGGCGATGACGCGTGTCGGGCTGCCGTCGAGGTGCGGCGTAGGATCGAACGTCAGCGCATCGCCTTCGACGATCTCCAGACGTCCAGGATAATGCGCGGAGATCTCCTGAAGCGCTGCGACCGCGCGTCGGTCACGCTCGATGGCGATAACGCGGCGCGCGCCTTGTGCCAGCAGCGCCCGCGTCAAGCCGCCAGGACCGGGGCCGACTTCGATCACGGTGACGTCTTGCAAATCGCCACCGGCTCGGGCGATGCGGGCCGTCAGATTGAGATCGAGCAGGAAGTTCTGGCCGAGCGATTTCTTCGCAATCAGGTCATGACGCTTGATGACTTCGCGCAACGGCGGAAGCGTGTCGATCGCGTTCATGCGAGAACGGATGCGGGCGTCCGCTCCGCCAGCCGCGCCGCAAGCTTGAGCGCGGCAACCAGGCTGGAAGGATCGGCGCGGCCGGTGCCTGCGATATCGAACGCGGTGCCGTGATCCGGCGAGGTGCGCACGAAGGGAAGGCCCAGCGTGGCGTTCACGGCGGTGTCGAAGGCCAATGTCTTGACCGGAATCAATGCCTGATCGTGATAGGCGCACAACGCCACGTCATACTGCTTCCGCGCCGCCGGATGAAACATGGTGTCGGCGGGCACTGGCCCGCGCGCGTCAATGCCTTCCGCCTGCAACTGTTTGACGGCAGGCAGCAGGATGGCGGCATCTTCGCTGCCCATCGCGCCGTCTTCACCGGCATGCGGATTGAGTCCGGCGATGGCCAGACGGGGACGGGCGACACCGAAGCCCGTTTTGTAATCGCGCGCGACGATGCGGCCGGTTCTCACCACGAGATCGGTGGTGAGTTTTGCAAATACGTCCTTCAGCGCGATGTGGATCGTGACGGGTACGACCGCGAGTTCCGGTGACCATAACAGCATCACCGGTTGCACAATCTTGCCGGTCATCTCTTTTACGAGCGTCGCGAGAAATTCGGTATGGCCCGGTTCTTCGAAGCCGGCCTGATAGAGCACGCTCTTGGCAATCGGATTGGTCACGATTGCAGCCGCCGCACCACTCAGCACATCCGCCACGCCGCGGCGGATGGCTTCAATCGCGGCGGGAGCGCTGGACGCGTCGGGGCGTCCCGGTTCTGCGGTGATCGCGCGATCGATGGAAACGACGGGCAGGGCAAAATTAAAGGTTGCAGCGGCTTCCGAGGGCGCAACCGCTTTCAACGGGACATCGAGCCCGAGAGCATTTGCGCGCCGTGCGAGGAAAGCCGCGTCGCCGAGTACATAGAAAGGTGGCAGCGAAAGCTGGGACCGTTGCCGCCAAATAGCGAGCGTTAAGTCAGGCCCAATGCCAGCCGGCTCACCGATTGTAAGCACCAGGGCCCGTGACATAGCTGTTAGCTATTTCATTTCGATCATGGCCGAGCGCTTTAGCTCTGCCAGATAGCGCTTGGACTGGGCATCGAAGCGCTTGTTGAAAATCTCCGTCTTGGCCTTCTGTTTTTTCGGCGTGTCTGTCGTATTTTCGCGTTTCTCGCACAAGGCGAAGACCGCAACGCCCTGGCCGGTCACCTCAGGTTTTGTGAGCTTTCCAACCTGGGTGCTATTGATGACGTTACGCAGACTATCTGGCAGGTCGTTAGAGCTTCGCCTGACCGGATCGCGCACCGCGACGTCGCGCAGCGTGCGGGCAACTTTGATGCCGTCATCGCAATTTTCAAACCGGCCGCGGAGGTTTTCCGCTTCACGCATGCGACCATCGATCAACGATTTAGGAGCGCCGGACGGAACGATGAAGAGGATCTGGCGAAGCCGGTAATCGTAAGAAACATCCTCGCCTTCGCTCACACTCTGAGCGGCATCCCTGACTTCTTTTTCTTCGATGGAAAGCGATGCGGGAAAGCGACCGCGGACGAGTTGGTTCCAGGCGACGTCCGACTGCATTTTTGACCTAATCGTTTCAATGCTGACGCCGCGCGCTGCAAGAAGCTGCTTGAATTGCTCAAGGCTCATCCCAGCTCGTGCGCTCATTGCACCCATCCCGCGCTCCACTTCTGCCTTTCCGGCATCCAAGTTGTAACGCAGGGCTTCTTGAAGCTTGATTTTTTCCTCGATTAGCTCGTCAAGAATGTCTTTGCGCGCAGGCACCTTATGCTGTGAGAGTTGAGTGAATTTCGAGCGCTGCTCGATGTCATAGCTTGTAATAGGAGAGCCGTTTACCATCGCGGCGACTTGCTGGGCTGTTGCAGGAGTCGCTGCAGGAAGATTTGTGGCGAGAGCCACCGCTGCAATGCAGAGTAGCCTCTCGATCGCGCCACACATCATCGAAAGTCCGTTACGTCGTGTTGTCATGAACAATCTAACCATCTTCCTGATAGAGCAAGGTGAGCACGCCGATCAGGCTGCCAAGCAGCACGGGCAGCCAAGCTGCCGCTATCGGATTAAGCAATCCGGCCTTGCTGAAGTCTTCGAAGAGTTTCGACAGAACATACAACAAAAAGCCTGCCGCCACCCCACTTAAAACCATCTTTTGGACGCCGCCCATCCGGAAAAACCGCAGGCTGACCGCGCCTGCCAGCAGCACCATGGAAACGAATAAAAACGGCAGCGCCAGAAGCTTTTGATACTGCACCCGATAACCGGCTGCACCCAGACCGGCACTATCGGCCAGCTCGATATAAAGGGGCAGGCTCCAGAAGGGAACCGTCTCCGGGGTGGCGAAGCTTTCGCGAACCTGCTCGGGTGTCAGGCTGGTGCTCAGCATGTAAGTGCTCACGGGCGTTGCAGGGCTTCCGGTGACAAAGACCCGCGCTTCTTCCAGCCGCCAATTGCCCTTTTCCAGCACCGCGGTCTTGGCCTCGATCCGCTCCTTGAACTGCGCGGAACTGTCGAATGTAAAGGCGGTGATCCCGCCAAGCCAGATGCCCTGTTCGCGGCTCGTTTTGGCATTGATGATCGACTGCTGGCCGTCGGGACTGCGCTGACGTACCCAGAAGCCACTACCGGAATTGGCGCGCAGGCCGATGTCCTCGCCAAAGAGATCCGCCTGAATCCGTTTTGATTGCTCCTGCAGGAAGGCTGAGACTGGATTGTAGATTGCGGTCGTTGCAATTCCGATCAGGAGCGCCATCAGAAGGGCAGGAGTGATGAACTGCCAGGCCGACATACCCGCGGCGCGTGCGATGACCAATTCCAGACGGCGCGAGAGATTGAGGAAGCATATGATGGCCGCGAGCAGGATGCAGAACGGCAAAATGCGCTCGGTAATGGATGGCACCCGGAAGAGTGAAGCCTTGGCCACGGTCCAGCTTGAAACATTGGGAAAGTCAGAGGTTCGTCGGATCAATTCGACATAGTCCACCATCGCGACCAGTACGAAGACGCCGAGGAAGATAGCGATCACTGCGTTGACAAAACGGGCGGCGAAATAGCGCTGAAGTGTTGTGGTGATTTGCATCGATCAGGCCGTGGTCACGCGCCGAGCGAAACGCTCCTGGAGCGCAGTGGCCGCATTGGTGATGAACGCCGGTGGTTCGATGATAAGGCCGCGGCCGATAGCCCAGATACTCAAGCCCGCGGCTGTGGCGAGTACGAATAATTGCACCCCGGCAACCCAAGGCATAGTGACGGAAAGAACGGCGGAAGCAAAACCCAAAAAGCGCAGCGAGGTAACAACAACGATGCAGCCAATCAGCGAAAGGTTACGGCTTTGTCGTGTGGTCCGCGGAGCACCAAGATAGGCATAGGTGACGAGGACAAATACGAACGGATAGATGGGTGTCACCAGCCGATCAAGCAATTCCCCACGTATCTGGCCCGGCTGGGATTTAGTGAGTTTGTCATCCGGGTCCGGCCATATGAGTTGCCAGAGATATTTTTCCCGAGCGGACTGGTTGACGGAAGCATTTTGAGAAAATTGGGATAAATCAAACGCGTAGCGCTTGAACTCCACGATGTTCGGCTCCACTTCGCCGACCGTATGGCGCTGCACGGTGCCGGCCTGAAGGACAAGGAAAGTCCCGGTTTCGTTTTTCAGAATTTCGCCGCGTTTGGCAAGAATCGAAACGTGCTCCTTCGGATTGCGTTTGTCGTCGATCAGGACGCCCAGCAGTTGACCGTCGTTTTGCCGCTCACGGATATGAAACGTGACGCCCCTTTGGACATTTACGAAAAGGCCGGGCCGGATGATGAAAGTGACGAGATCGGTCCGAACTTCCTGAAACCAGGTGCGAAAGGTGCTGAGGCTCTTGGGTGCGATATAGGCGCTGAGTATCAGCACCAGCACCGAAACCACGGCTGCCACCGCAAGGAAGGGACGGAAAAGATTCCATGGCGACATGCCCGACGCATTCATCACAATGATCTCGGAATCATTTCCCAGCTTGTTGAGGACGTAAGCTACCGCGATCAGCAGCGCCACCGGGGCCATCAGCACAAGCAGGTTGGGAATGACCAGTGTGGTAATCTGCAGAAAGACAATCGCGGTCTGACCCTGGCTTGTCATCAAATCGATGTCGCGCAACGCCTGGGTGACCCAGATCAGCGCGGTGAGACAGATGATGACGGCGAAGAACGCGCCGATGGTATTGCGAAAGATGTAGCGGCCGATCGATCCCATTTTCGCCTGATAATCCCCACCGCAGCGCTGCGGCCGATTCCCGGATAACCTTGTTACTCTTGCAGGATTCTGTTGATTTCTCCACAAAATGGCGCGGGCAAGGCGAGCGTCGGGCGGCAAAGAAGCGCAGGCTTTCCCGGACGGTCTCTGGCTTCCCAGGCATTAACGATTTGCAGAGCCGGAAACGGCGGTTCATATGGTCCGGCAGGCCTTTCGCAACGGTCCGCTTTTGCGGCGCAGGTAAGGGATTTTCGAAATATGTCCGAAGGCAGCAAGCTCGGATTTTCAGGTTTTGCAGCGCCCGCCAAAGGCACTCTGGTTGTTTTTTGCGACGACAAGCTCGCTCTGGGCTCGGCCTCCAGGCGGATCATCGGTCAGGCAGCTGCGGACTTCTTCAAGCGCGCGGCCGCGGCCGATCAGTTCACCGGAAAATCCGGATCGGGGCTGGACCTCGTTGCACCCCCGGGACTGAAGGCTTCCCGGCTGGTGGTAATGGGTTTGGGCAAGGCCAAAGACCTCAAGTCGCTCGATCTCATCAAGCTTGGCGGCAAGGCGTTGAGCCGGGCGCCGCAGTCTTCTGCCGAGGTTACGATCGTCGCCGATCTTCCGGCGGGTGCGATGAAGGCGGAACAGGCGGCGGATATCGCGCTCGGCGCCCAGCTGCGCGCCTATTCGTTCGATCTCTACAAGACCAAGCGCAAGGAAGGCGATGAGAAGTCCGCCCTCGCCAAGGTGACGGTTGCGGTGGGTGACCTTGCTGCCGTTCGCAAAGCTTATGCGTCGCGGGAGGCGCTCAGTCAGGGCACGGCGATCGCGCGCGATCTCGTCAACGAGCCGCCGAACGTTCTTTATCCCGAAGAATTCGCGCGCCGTGCTTCGGCGCTGAAGAAACTCGGTGTCATCGTCGAGGTTCTTGACGTGAAGGCGATGACGAAGCTCGGCATGGGTGCCTTGCTCGGCGTAGGGCAGGGCTCGGTACGCGATAGCCGTCTCGTGGTGATGCGCTGGAACGGCGGCAAAGCCG
This sequence comes from Bradyrhizobiaceae bacterium, assembly GCA_947481685.1. Classification (GTDB taxonomy): domain Bacteria; phylum Pseudomonadota; class Alphaproteobacteria; order Rhizobiales; family Xanthobacteraceae; genus CANKHA01. The sequence goes on along the minus strand of CANKHA010000011.1, from coordinate 39,088 downwards.
GCACGGCGCCGGTGGCTTTCATCGGCAAAGGCGTGTGCTTCGACAGCGGTGGCATCTCCATCAAGCCTGCGGGCGGGATGGAAGACATGAAGGGCGATATGGCGGGCGCCGCTTGCGTGGTCGGCCTGATGCACGCGTTGGCCATGCGCAAGGCCAAGGTCAATGCCATCGGCGCGATCGGTGTTGTCGAGAACATGCCGGACGGCAATGCGCAGCGTCCGGGAGATATCGTTACGTCGATGTCGGGACAGACCATCGAGATCATCAATACCGATGCGGAAGGCCGTCTGGTGCTGGCGGACGTGCTGCATTACGTCAACACGCGCTTCAAACCGAAGTTCATGGTCAACCTGGCGACGCTCACGGGCGCCATCATCGTCGCGCTCGGGCATGAATATGCCGGCTTGTTCTCCAACGACGACAAACTGTCCGAGCGTTTGACCAAAGCGGGCGAGGCGACCGGCGAACGTCTCTGGCGCATGCCACTCGGTCCCGAATACGACAAACTGATCGATTCAAAATTTGCTGATGTTAAAAACACCGGCGGCCGGAATGCCGGCTCGATCACGGCTGCGCAATTCCTGCAGCGCTTCGTCGATAAGACGCCGTGGGCGCATCTCGATATCGCCGGCACCGGGATGGGTTCGCCGCAGACCGACATCAACAAGAGCTGGGGCTCGGGTTTCGGCGTGCGGCTGCTGGATCGCCTGGTGTCGGATCATTACGAGAAATAAGCAGTGATGACCGAGGTCCTGTTTTATCATTTGCAACGCCAGCCCCTGGAGAAGGTGCTGCCAACGCTGCTGGAGAAATCGCTGGAGCGCGGCTGGCGCGTTGTGGTGCAGGCATCCTCCGACGAAAGGGTGGATGCGATCGACGCCCACCTTTGGACCTATACCGACGACGGCTTTCTTCCGCATGGCACGCGAAAGGAGTCGGAGGCTGCCGAGCAGCCAATCCTGATCACCAGCGGTGACGACAATCTCAATGCCGCTCAGGTACGTTTTCTGGTCGACGGCGCTCCGTTCCCGGCCAATAGCGCGGATTATGAGAGGGTGGTCCTGCTTTTCAATGGGGACGATCCGGATGCCGTCACAGACGCGCGGGAACGCTGGAAAGAAGCCAAAGCGCAAGGTTTTGAGGCGACCTATTGGCAGCCGGATGAGCAGGGGCGGTGGGTCAAAAAGGCCTGATCCACTTGTTAACCTTATGGGGCATGCCGCCCCGGCCGGTGTCCCAAGGCCATTGAAGCTGCCATGATCGTGTCGCAAAATTAGGCTTGGTCGCCTCCGGTTGGGGCCGGAGAGGGTTTTTCTCGCAGATGCAGTATCTTGGACGGAATAACGCGCGAAGCATCGCCGTGCCGGTCGCAGTCATGGCGCTGATGCTGGGCGCCTGCTCGATGGATCGCGTCTCCGAGATGATGCCCAAGACCTCCGACCTCGGCTTTTCCAAGATCGAACTCAATCCGTACTCAAAGGAGTCGGCCTCGATTGCGCCGACCTTCAGACAGGGACCGGTCGCGGCGTCGGATTACGTCAATGCCGATGGTAGCTGCGCCGGTGCTGTTGCGGCCGATGGCGAGGCCGGCACGCGAGTAGTTGGGGGTGCGGTGGGCTTGCAGATGACGGAATGCGAATCCGTAAATGCGCTCGGCGCTCCGGAAAAAATCGATGTCGGCGCCAACGAGCGCGGCGAACGACAGGTCAAGCTGTTGTACAATCGCGGGGATCGTCCGGGTCTCTATGTATTCACAGCTGGACGGCTGACCGAAATCCAACGCGTCGCTGAAGCGGCGCCGCAAAAACCACAAAAGCCGGCGCCAAAACCAAAGCGCGCAGCAACCTGATCGCGCGTTTTTACACGGTTTCCGCTTCGTAAGCTGCGCTCGCTTCCAGCCATTCCTCTTCTGCGCGCGCAAGCGCCGCCGCAGTATTTGCGCGCGTCTTGGATATGCTTGCGGCTTTTTGCGGATCCTTGGCGAACAGATTCCCCGCCAGCGTGGCATCGATGCGTTCGATGTCGGCCTTGTGTTTGCTGATGGCTTTTTCCGCCGCGGTGATCTTCTGGCGCAGTGGCGCAAGCCCTGCACGCCTGTCGGCCGCAACGCGCCGCGCCTCGATCTTGGAAACCGGCGTCTCGATCTTGGCCGCTCCGTTGCCGGAGCGCTGGTCACCGCGCAGCACCATCCTGCGGTATTGTTCGAGATCGCCTTCGAACGGTGCGACGGTCCCGTTTTCCACCAGCCACAAGCGATCGACGCAGGCCTCAAGCAGATAGCGATCATGCGACACCAGGATCACGGCGCCGGGGAACTCGTTGATTGCCTCCACAAGCGCTGCGCGGCTGTCGATATCGAGATGATTTGTCGGCTCATCGAGAATGATCAGATGCGGATGATCGAACGTCGCAAGACCAAGCAGCAGCCGCGCCTTCTCGCCACCGGAGAGTTTGGACACCGGCGTGTCGGCTTTGTCGGCGGAGAAGCCGATGCCGCCCGCGCGCGCGCGGATCTGCGCTTCGGTGGCCCTCGGCATCAGTTCGCGCACATGATCGTAGGCGCTTTCGTTGAGATGCAGCTCGTCGAGCTGATGTTGCGCGAAATATCCAATCTTGAGTTTGGAGGCGCGGGTGATGTCTCCGGCCTGCGGCGCCAGCCGTTCAGCCAGGATTTTGGACAGGGTCGATTTGCCATTGCCGTTTGACCCGAGCAGGGCGATGCGATCGTCATTGTCGATGCGCAAGCTGATATTGCGCAGCACGGGTTTGCCAGGCTCGTAGCCGGCGGAAATGTTCTCCATCGCGATGATTGGAGGAGACAACAGTTTTTCCGGTGCGGGAAAGGAGATCGGATTTACGTCACGATCCATCATGACGTCGATCGGCAACAGTTTGGCGAGCATCTTGACGCGCGATTGGGCTTGCTTGGCTTTGCTCGCCTTGGCTTTGAATCGGTCGACGAAGGCCTGTAAGTGCTTGCGGTGATCGTCCTGCTTCTTCGCAGCCTTGACGTCGAGTTGCTGCTTCTCAGCGCGCTGCTTCGCAAATGAAGAGTAGCCGCCTTTGTAAAGCGTCAGCTTCTCGTTGCCGAGATGCATAATATGATCGACAGAATTGTCGAGCAGGTCGCGGTCATGGCTGATGACGATCAGGCTCTTCGGATAGCGGGCAAGGTGATCCTCCAGCCACAGGCTGCCTTCGAGATCGAGATAGTTTGTCGGTTCGTCCAGCAACAAAAGATCGGGTTCGGAAAACAGCACCGCCGCGAGCGCCACGCGCATGCGCCAGCCGCCGGAAAATTCCCCCACAGGTCGCGCCTGCGCTTCGGTCGAGAAACCCAGGCCAGCCAGGATTGACGCAGCGCGCGAGGGCGCCGAATGCGCATCGATGTCGACGAGACGCGTGTGGATTTCCGCGATTCGGTCCGGATCCTGTGCCGTCTCTGCTTCGTCCAGCAGCCGGGCGCGCTCGACGTCGGCAGAAAGCACCACTTCGACCAGGGTTTGTGGACCGTCCGGGGCTTCCTGCGCGAGCCGGCCAATGGTGGTGCGTGAGGGCAGGCTGATGCTGCCGCTTTCGGGCGCCAGCTCGCTCATGACGGCGCGGAACAGCGTGGTCTTGCCCGTGCCATTGCGGCCGACAAAGCCGACGCGGGAATTTGCGGGGAGCTGGATCGACGAATGGTCGATGAGAAGACGTCCGGCCACCCGGATGGAAAGGTCCTGGATATTGAGCATGGGCGCTTTGTGGCGATGCCGACTGCCTGATGCAAGTCCTTATCGCAGGCAGGCTTGTCAGGGTGCGAAGCGCTCGTTTTGGCAAGTCTTGTTCCAAGTCTTGTCCAAGTCTTGCCGCCCCCGAAGGCGGCGGCTATAAGCGCCGCGACTCGCGCCCAAGTCCATAATTCGCGCGGGATTTCTTCTTGAAGGATCATGCGATGGCCGCCGAACGTACTTTTTCCATCCTCAAGCCCGATGCGACCGCGCGTAACCGCACCGGCGCGATCAATGCCATGATTGAGGCGGCGGGACTGCGCATCGTCGCGCAGCGGCGGCTCCGCATGAGCCGCCCGCAGGCCGAGAAATTCTATGAGGTTCACAAGGCTCGCCCGTTCTATGGCGAACTGGTTGATTTCATGATCTCGGGCCCGGTGGTTGTGCAGGTTCTGGAAGGCGAGAACGCCGTCGCGAAATACCGCGAAGTGATGGGCGCGACCGATCCGGCCAAGGCTGCGGCGGGAACGATCCGCAAAGAGCACGCCGTTTCCGTCGGCGAGAACTCGGTTCACGGTTCCGATGCCCCGGAAGCCGCTGCCCAGGAAATTGCCCAGTTTTTCTCCAAGGAAGAGATCGTCGGCTGACCGGTTCCGCGGCTGGCGGGACGTTGCGATTTCCCGGCTAGCCATAGGGTCACCCTGTCCTATAGACTACCTAGGTATCCCCACCTAGGGGTCTATAAACACGTCATGTTCATGACGAATCCTTGAAGCGAAACTGGGGGAATTCACCCGTGGAAATGCTGGTAGATCAGGTGGCGCGGCCGACATTCTGGCTGGCCGCGCTGCAGATTATGGGAATCAATATCCTTCTGTCGGGCGACAACGCCGTTGTCATCGCGCTCGCCGTCCGCGGCCTCCCACCCCGGGAACGCTTCTGGGGCATGGTTTTTGGTGCGGGCGCGGCGGCGGTCCTCCTGATTCTCTTCACCGGCGTGGTCGCGACATTGATGGAGTTGCCTTATCTCAAACTCGCCGGGGGGCTTGCGCTGTTTTGGGTCGCGGTCAAACTCGTCGCGCCGCAGGCGCATGACGCGGAAGACACCCCTGAAGCTGTCGAAGACTTGTGGCGCGCGGTGCGCGTCGTCGTCATCGCCAATATCGTTATGAGTCTGGACAACGTGATCGCAGTCGCAGCTGCTGCCAAGGGCAATTACCTGCTGCTCGGTCTGGGTCTCGCGGTCAGCATCCCGGTTGTGATTGCCGGCAGCGCGCTTTTCCTGGCCGTTATCGAACGGTTCCCCCTGGTGGTGTGGGGTGGCGGTGCCTTGCTCGGCTGGATCGCTGGAAGCTTGTTGCCCGAGGATCCTGCGTTCGCGCAATTCCTGCCCGGCAACCCGGAATCCGCCGAAGTGCTGTTTGGGATATTGGGCGCGGTTTTCGTGATCCTGATGGGTCTGTTTCTTGCGCGGTCCAGTCGGCCCGGCATGGCGGAAGTACAATCGGGCCACCACAAATGAACAAGCCGCGGTGACCGTGGCCTAAGGCTTGTTCTGAACTTTCATCGCGATGCGCACCAGTTCTGCGATGTTGCGGGCGCCGATGCGCTCCATCACCCAGGCGCGATGATTTTCCACGGTCTTCGGACTGATTTTGAGCCGCGTTCCGATTTCCTTGTTGGATAACCCCGCTACGGCGAGGTCCATGACCTCGCGCTGACGGGGCGACAGCGTATTGAAGCGAGATTGCAGACTTTCGACTTCGGTCGCGTCGGCATCGCGTTCGCGTCCCTGTTCCACCGCATTGCGAATGCTTGCGAGCAGGCGAACCTCATCAAACGGCTTCTCGATGAAGTCGAAAGCGCCGACCTTGATCGCGGCAACCGCCATATCGACGTCTCCATGTCCGGTGATCAGGATGATCGGGACTGCGATGTCCTGCTCCTTGAGATGGTGAATGAGTTCGAGGCCCGACATCCCCGGCATGCGCACGTCCGACACGATGCAATCGAACCTCTGCCCCTTGCCGATCGCGGTCAGAAAATCTGCGGCAGCAGGGAAGCATGTCGTGTCGATATCCTGGCGCGCGAAATAAAGGCGCAGAGAATCGAGCACCGCCTCGTCGTCGTCGATCAGTGCGATGCGAACTGGTGTGGTCATGTTTGGGATGCATTCGCGATTGGAAGGGTGAATCGAATGGCCGCGCCGTCTTTACCGGTCGTGAGCCATATTTGTCCGCCATGGGCCTCGATGATTGATCGGCACAACGACAGGCCAACGCCGAGACCTTCGGCTTTGGTGGAGGATAGCGGAAGAAATGCGCTTTCGATGAGATGAGGGGGAAAACCGGGCCCGTTATCGGCGACACAGACCTCGACGAAATCCACGTTCGCCTTCCTGGCCTCTATCAGGACGGCTCCGCGCAGGTTGGCGTTCCCGCTGATCGCCTCAATCGCGTTCCGGAGAAGGTTGATCGTCACCTGCTCGATCTGAAGCAGGTCGATGATGACCAGCGGAAGGTCCGGTGCGATGTTAGATCGGACCGACACATGGAACCGGTCAATATCGGGCTGACACAGTTCCAGCGTCTCCTTGACGACACGGTCGAAGCGACATGGCGTTCTGTTGCTGCGGTCAAGCCGCACCAGCGCCCGCAGTCGCCGCACCACTTCAGCGGCGCGCTCGACCTGCGCTACGGCCTTTTTGGCGGTCGCTGCCACCACCACGACATCGGTGTTGCTCCCCGTCATGGCGTCGTCCACCAGTCGGGTGTAGGTGCCAGCCGCCATTAATGGCTGGTTCAGTTCGTGCGCGATCGCGGCGGCGAGTTCACCCATGCTGCCGAGCCGTCCGAGGCGGGCGAGGGCTTCCTGGTTTCGCCAGAGTTGAGACTCCGTGCGGCGGCGTTCTGTGACGAGTTCACCGGCAACCAGCCCTGTCACCGCCAGGACGAGCATCAATGCCTGCAAAGCGGTCAGGTCCAGCGCGCCCGCCGGGAAGAATTGCACGCCCAGGATCAAGCCAAGTTGTGTGACCAGGATGCCGGCGCTGACGCCTTCCGAACCGGTGCGCACAGCTATCCAGACAATCGGCAGGAACAGGACATAGAACAGCTGGAACTGCTGTTCTCCGGAAAAACTAAAAACCACCGCGAAGGCCACGCCGATAGCGGCGAATTGCAGTGCGGTTTCCATGGACATCGGAAGCAGCCGCCGTCGCGTGAGAGCAAACAACGCAAAGGGGGTGACGACCGTGACTCCGATAACGTCGCCGATCCAGTATCGGAGCACGGCAGGCACGAACTCCGACATCGGCAAAAGTCCTGCAGCGACCGTCAGGCTCACGTAGGTGCATGCGACCACGGCTGCACTGATCACTGCAACGAGCATCAACAGAACCAGGTCGCGCATCGAAGACAGAGCGGGATCGAAACGCAATTTCGGACGCAGCAGGAAAACCAGCGCGATTGCATATCCGCCGCCGATCAGCACCGAGGACAGAATTTCCATGGCCCATGGCATGGCGAATTGCTGATGCAGCATGTCGGCAAGCAACGGGCTGATAAGGAGCAGGGGAAACATCCGCCGGCCAAACAGCAGCAGCAGAACGAAACTCAATCCGATGCCGGGATTCCAGGGCGTGATGCCGAGATGCGCGTAAGGCTCGATAAAGCTGATCCAGTCGAGCAGCGCGAAGGCCATGAGATAGGCCACGCCAATAACGACTTTGGGTGCATCGAAGATGCGCGGAAAAGTCATTGTTGGCGAACGCTCCGCGTGGACTTCTGCGATCGTCAATTTTTATAACCTTTCAAGGCGTTCCACCCGGATATTACACCCTAGGTGAAACTACCCAAGGTTATTACCCGGGGCAATCGTCCTTATTTATGGGGGTGCTCTGCGCCCGTAAAACTTAAGACTCGCTAAGGGAAGGCGCCTCAGCCAACAGCTTCTCTAGCGAGGAGATCAAGCATGCGCATCTCGCTTAATTCGGTTGCGGAAAATTGGGCCGCATCCGTTGCGCTTTGGGCGCTTCCGTATCTGACCCTGCTCGAATATCTGCGGCCCGAAGCAGCGCATTCCGAACTTCTGCAGTGGTCGCTTCTGCTTGTCGGTGTCCTTGGCTTCGCCAGCGCTCTCTGCGCGGCATGGGCCGACACCGTCGATCCAAAATGGCGGGCGTCGCATGGGCTGCCGCCGCGTCCGCAGCGAGCTGCGCCGCGTACGGCATTTAATGCGGCCGGACATTAAGAGCGCCGCTTCCATGTGAGCAACGCGAACGATCGTCCCGGAATGTGAGCAACGCGAACGATCGTCCCGGAATCATTGAGATGATCGCAAAGAACAGACAATCGAAACTATCGACATAGGGGATCAAGGTGGAACTGCTGTTGGACGAGGTTACGCATCCGGCTTACTGGTTTGCCGCGCTGCAGATCATCTGGATCAACGTTCTGCTCTCGGGCGACAACGCTGTGGTGATCGCGCTCGCCTGTCGCACGCTTGAGCCGCGCCAGCGGCTTTGGGGCATGATCCTTGGCGCCGGTGTTGCTGTGCTGCTGCGTATCGTGTTCACGGCAGTGGTTGCTCAGATCATGGCCTTCCCATTCCTGAAGCTGATCGGCGGTCTGGCGTTGCTGTGGATCGCGATCAAGTTGCTGGTGCCGGAAGAGGATCACAGCGAGGGTAAGGTCAAGGCCGCCGATAGCCTGTGGCCCGCGGTGCGTATCATCGCTATCGCGGACATCGTGATGAGCCTCGACAATGTTATTGCTATCGCCGGTGCTGCCGACTCCGCGGCGGTGAAGATGGCGGCTGCCTTTACGGCCCAGCAGGCGCTCGATCTGGCCTACTACGTCAAAATCTCGCTGATCACATTCGGCCTTGCCACAAGTGTGCCACTGATCATCGCCGGCAGCGCGCTGCTGATGGCGATGATCGATCGCTTTCCCATCCTGGTCTGGGCGGGCGCCGGTCTGCTCGGCTGGGTGGCGGGCGAGATCATCATCAACGATGCCGCGGTTGCCGGCTATCTGGGTGAGGCATTAGTGCATCAATGGGAGTACTGGTCGACCGGTGCAGGCGTGCTGATTGTGCTCGGCGCCGGCTGGCTGCTTCGCAGCGCCAGGCACAAGACGATGACGGAACAACCGCTGATCGTCGATCCGCCGGGGCCGGAGGAATTCCCCCATGCCACGGCGGCGCAAAAACACCCGGCCCATGCGCGCTAGGTCAGCGCTTACGGAATCGTGACGCCTTCAGGAACGTGCGCGTCGTTGAGGATGGATCTGCCATCGACGACGCGCACTTTGCCTTCCGCCAGCCACTTCAGCGCCAGCGGGTAGATCGTGTGCTCGACGGTGAGCACCCGCGCGGCCAGCGTGTCCGCCGTATCGCCATCCAGCACCGGTACTGAGGCCTGACAGACCGTCGGACCTTCATCCATGCCGACAGTCACGAAGTGAACGGTCGCGCCGTGCTGTCTGGCGCCGGCGGCAAGTGCCTGTTCGTGCGTATGCAACCCCTTGAAGTTCGGAAGCAGGGCAGGGTGGATGTTGAGCATCCGTCCTTCCCAGCGTTCAATGAGCCACGGCGTGAGAATCCGCAGAAAGCCTGCGAGACAGACGATCTCGATTTGGCTTTTCTCAAGTTCGGCCTGCAACGCGCGCTCGAAGGCTTCGCGGTCCTTGCCGTATTGGGTGTGATCGATGACGGCGGTGGCGATACCGGCTTCGCGCGCATAGCCGATGCCCGCGGCATCCGGCCGGTTGGAAACCACCAGCGCGATTTCGGCGGGATAGTCCCTGGCCTTTGCCGCTTCGACCAGCGCGGTCATGTTCGAGCCACGACCAGAGATCAGAACGGCGACACGTTTGCGCGCCATTGTTTACCGTCCGAGATCGAGGCTTCCGGAATAACGGACCTGCGGGCCGCTCGCTGCCGTGACGATCTCGCCGAGCGATACAACGCTCTCGCCCTCGCGCTGAAGAATAGCGGCGATCGCAGCAGCATCTTTCGGCGCAGCGACCAGCACCATGCCGATGCCGCAGTTGAAGGTGCGCAGCATTTCGTCCTGCGCGACATTGCCTGCCTGCGCGAGCCATTTGAACACCGGCAGCACTGGCACGTTCGCAAGATTCACAGATACGCCGAGGCCTTTCGGCAGGACGCGCGGAATATTGTCGGGGAATCCGCCGCCGGTGATATGCGCCAGCGCTTTCACGGCCTTGGTTTCGCGGATTGCGGCGAGGCACGACTTCACATAGATGCGCGTCGGCGTCAGGACCGCTTCACCGAGCGTCTTGCCCGGTTCGAACGGCGCGGGCGCATTCCAGTCGATGCCAACGTGGCTTGCAACCTTGCGCACCAGCGAAAAGCCGTTGGAGTGAACGCCTGAGGATTTGAGGCCAAGCATGATGTCGCCTGGCGCGATGTTGCCGGTCGGCAGCAGCGATCCGCGCTCGGCCGCTCCCACGGCAAAGCCGGCGAGGTCATAATCTCCCGATTGATAGATACCGGGCATTTCCGCCGTCTCGCCGCCAATCAGCGCGCAGCCGGCTTGCAGGCAGCCTTCGGCAATGCCCGCCACTACCGCAGCACCGGTTTCCGGGTCGAGCTTGCTGCAGGCAAAATAGTCGAGGAAAAACAGCGGTTCAGCGCCCTGGACCACGAGGTCGTTGACCGACATAGCGACCAGATCGATGCCGATGGTGCTGTGGCGGCCGGTTTCGCAGGCAATCTTGACCTTCGTTCCGACGCCGTCGGTGGAAGCCACCAGCACCGGATCGGCATAACCCGCGCTTTTCAGATCGAAAATGCCGCCGAAGCCGCCGATTTCGCCGTCCGCGCCGCGCCGCGCCGTGGCGCGCACGAGCGGCTTGATCAGCTCCACCATCCGGTTGCCGGCATCGATATCGACGCCAGCCCCAGCATAGGTGAGGCCGGACCCCTTGTCGCCGAACCCCTTGTCGCCCATTAAATTTCCTTGGCTTTACGCAGCGAAACTGACAATTCGGTACTTGGGAATCATACGCTGTGCAATGGCGGGATCGTGGCTATACTGCCCCCTGTGCGGCGCTTTTTCCCCAGAGTCGCAATGGGCTGGCGACTGCTATTGCGGATCCGCAAGGCCCTCAAAAGAACACCTAAAGAACGGCCAAGAAGTTTCCATGAGTATCCCGAACCTTATTACCCTTGGCCGCATCCTGCTGGTGCCCATTTTGGTATGGGCGATTATCTCCGGCGAGATGCGTTTGGCCTTCCTGCTGTTCCTGATCGCCGGCATCAGCGATGCGGTCGATGGCTTCCTCGCCAAGCGCTTCGGCATGGCGACCGAGCTCGGCGCCTATCTCGACCCGCTTGCCGACAAGGTGCTGATCGTCTCGATTTATGTGGCGCTCGGAATCACGGGCGCGCTCCCGGCCTGGGCGGTTATTCTGGTGGTATCGCGCGACATCATGATCGTGGGTGCGGTGCTATTGTCATGGCTGGTCGATCATCCCGTCGCGATGAAGCCGCTGCCGGTGTCCAAGCTCAATACGGCGACGCAGATTGTTTTTGCGACCCTCAAGCTGGCGTCGCTGGCTTTGGGCTTTAACGCCGAACCGCTTCTGACGATCCTGATGGCGCTTGTTGTGGTAACGACACTTCTTTCGATTGCTTTCTATCTGCGCGGGTGGATGCACCATATGAACTCGGCGGAAGTCGAAAGCTAGGCGAAGGCATTGCACATGGCGACGGCAAGCAAAGCGATGTCACTGCGCCAACACGTCCTGTTCTGGGTGGCGGTGTTTGCCTTCATTTTTTTTGCGATGTGGCTGCTCGGCGAAGTTCTACTTCCCTTTGTGGCGGCCGTGGTGCTGGCCTACCTGCTTAATCCGCTAACAAACCGGTTGCAGCGTCTCAAAATTCCCCGGTGGATCGCGGCGTTGATCGTTGTTGTACTGATGGTGACGGCCATCATTCTGATGATCTTCCTGATCGTGCCGGTGATCGGCGCGCAGCTCACCGCGTTTATCGCAGACCTGCCGGGATATGTGCGCAAGCTTCAGGCCATGATCACAGACCCCAGCCGGCCCTGGCTGAGCCGTTTTGTTGGCGACAAATTTTCCAGTGTTGACCAGTCTGCCGGTGACCTGATTTCCAAGGGCGCAGCGATCGGGGCGGCCTTCCTCGGCAAAGTGTGGTCCGGCGGCACTGCCGTGCTTTCAATCTTTTCATTATTGGTGGTTACGCCGGTTGTTGCCTTTTACTTCATCGCCGACTGGCAGCGTATCATCAAAAGCCTTGATCGCCTGGTGCCGCGCGCTCAGCACAACACCGTCGTGAAGCTGGCGAAAGAGGTCGATGCCGCGGTGGCGGGATTCGTGCGCGGGCAGACGCTGGTATGCGTGATCCTCGGCGTATTTTATGCGGCCGCGCTGTCGGTGGTTGGGTTGAATTTCGGTTTGCTGATCGGCCTGATCTCCGGCCTGATCGGATTTATCCCTTATGTCGGATCGGTCACGGGGTTTGTGCTGGCGACCAGCATCGCCGTGGTGCAGTTCTGGCCGGACTGGATCTGGATTGTTGCCGTCATCGGCATTTTCGTCTTCGGCCAGTTCGTCGAAGGCAATATTCTGGTGCCGAAGCTGGTAGGCGAGAGTGTCGGCCTGCATCCGCTCTGGCTGATGTTTGCGCTGTTCGCCTTTGGCTACCTGTTCGGCTTCCTCGGCTTGCTGCTGGCCGTTCCACTGGCGGCAGCCGTCGGTGTGCTGGTGCGTTTCGGGGTCGGTCGCTATGTCGATAGCCCGCTCTATAAGGGCGGAAGCTGATGGGCGCACCCGCTGCCAATCAGACTGTGCGGCCAAGGCAGCTTGCGCTTGCGCTTGGGCATGAAGAAAGCCTGGCGCGCGAAGATTTTCTTGAAGGGCCGTCGAATGCGACGGCGTTGACGCTGATCGAGGCCTGGCCCGACTGGCCGGCGCCTGTTGTGCTGCTCGCGGGGACCGAGGGCAGCGGAAAGAGTCATCTCGCGGCAATCTGGGCTGCCGCTTCCGGCGCGCGCGTGATGGCCGGCCGTGCGCTGGCTGAAACCTCACCGCCCGCTGCGCTCGCAACCGGTGCGCTGGTGATCGAGGATCTGGTGTCGGGAGATTTCGACGAAGCCGTGCTTTTTCATATGTTGAACATGGCGCGGGAAGAGGGCGCTTTCATCCTGCTTACCGCGCGCACCGCGCCGTCGGGTTGGCAGGTCGGGTTACGCGACCTTGCCTCGCGTCTGCGTGTATTGCCTGTAGCCACGCTGGACGCGCCAGACGATGCCCTGCTGCGTTCGGTCATCGTCAAGCTTTGCGCCGACCGTCAGCTCCCGGTGGATGAGGCCGTTGTGGGCTATGTTGCGAACAGGATCGAACGGTCCTTCGCCGCCGCCCGGGCTGCTGTGTCGCTGCTCGACCGGGAAGCCCTGCGGCAAAAAAGAGCCGTTAACCGTTCGCTTGCGGCGGAGCTTTTTCGTCCTCCCGGCGCTTGACGGTGGGAGGCCTCTTTGGGGCACCATCATGGTGTCATAGCGTTGTCACGAATGACGGCGATAATACCCTCATAAGGTTGCTTTCCGTCCATGGCCGATCGCCGACAAGCTACTGTTCTGGCAGATAAAAATGCCACTTTTCTGGCGCCAGAAGTGCCGGCGGGTATTCCTGCGCCTGAGATTCCTAACGGGCCGGAGCGCTTCATCAACCGGGAGCTGTCCTGGCTCCACTTCAACCGGCGCGTGCTGGAAGAGGCGGAGAACGCGGCGCACCCGCTGCTGGAACGTGTGCGCTTCCTCTCCATTTCCGCAAGCAACCTCGATGAATTCTTCATGGTTCGTGTCGCCGGCCTGAAAGGTCACGTGCGCGAAGGCATCGTCGAAAGGAGCCCGGAAGGTTTGACGCCGACCGAGCAACTCGCCCGCATCAACGAGATGGCGTCCAGTCTGGCTTTTGACCAGCAGGCCCGGTGGAAGGAATTACGTAACGACCTCGCAAAGGAAAATATTGTTCTTGTTGAGAGCGCCGATATCACGAAGCAGGAACGCACCGCGCTGGAAGAGCATTTTCTGCTTCACGTATTTCCGTTGCTGACGCCCCTGGCTGTAGACCCCGCGCACCCCTTTCCGTTTATCTCCAATCTGAATTTTTCAATCGCCTTGCACCTTTCTCGCACCGGCGATGGCAAGGCGATGAACGCGCTCATCCGTATGCCGGCCAAGATCGATCGATTCATTCGCCTCGCCGGCACGGAAGGCGACGCCGTGCGTCTCGTGACGATCGAGCAGGCTACCAGCCTGTTCATCGGCAAGCTCTTCCCGGGATATTCGGTGAAAGGTCAGGGCGCTTTTCGCGTTATCCGTGATTCCGAACTCGAAGTGGAAGAAGAAGCCGAAGATCTGGTGCGGTTGTTCGAAACCGTGCTCAAGCGTCGCCGTCGTGGGTCTGTGATCCGTCTTGAGATGGAAGCGGCGATGCCGGACGAGTTACGGCGCTTCGTGCAACGGGCGCTGGCGGTGAGCGACGATGAAGTCGTGTTGATCGACGGCGTGCTGGCATTGAATGAGTTGGGCCAGCTTACGCACCTCGATCGGCCGGACCTTATTTTCGTGCCTTATAACCCACGTTATCCCGAACGCATCCGCGATCAGGGCGGCGATTGCTTTGCCGCCATCCGGCAGAAAGACCTCGTCGTCCATCACCCTTACGAATCCTTCGACGTTGTGGTTCAGTTCCTGAACCAGGCGGCGCGCGACCCCAATGTGGTCGCGATCAAGCAGACGCTTTACCGCACCTCTGCCGACTCCCCGATCGTCAAGGCGCTCGCCGAAGCTGCCGAAGCCGGCAAGTCGGTCACCGCGCTGGTCGAGTTGAAGGCGCGTTTCGACGAGGAAGCCAATATCCGCTGGTCGCGCGACCTCGAACGTGCCGGCGTGCAGGTGGTGTTCGGCTTCATCGAGTTGAAGACCCACAGCAAGCTATCCTTGGTGGTCAGGCGTGAAGGTCCCAAGCTTGCGACATATGTTCACGTTGGCACCGGCAATTATCATCCGGTGACGGCGCGGGTTTACACCGATCTCTCCTTCTTCAGTGCCGATCCCGTCATCGCGCGCGATGTCGCCAAGATATTTAACTACATCACCGGCTACGCCGAACCAGCCGAACTGGAACGCATGGCGATATCGCCGCTGACATTGCGCAAGCGCATTACGGATCGCATTGCCGAGGAAATGGCGCATGCCAAAGCGGGGCGGCGCGGCGCAATCTGGATGAAGATGAATGCGCTGGTTGATCCCGACATCATCGACGCGTTGTATGCAGCGTCGCAGGCTGGGGTGCAGGTTGATCTGGTCGTGCGCGGCATCTGCTGCCTGCGCCCACAGATACCCAGCTTGTCCGACAATATCCGGGTCAAGTCGATCGTGGGCCGGTTCCTCGAGCACGGCCGCATCTATTGCTTCGGCGCCGGTCATGGCCTGCCGCATCCAAAAGCGGCGGTATATATTTCCTCCGCGGACATGATGCCGCGGAACCTCGACCGGCGGGTGGAGGCCTTGTGTCCGATTCTCAATCCCACCGTGCATGAGCAGGTTCTTGACCAGATCATGATCGCGAATTTCAAGGACAATGAGCAGAGCTGGAAGCTCTTGCCCGACGGCAGTTCGACGCGCATAAAGGCCGCGACGGGTGAAGAACCCTTCAATGCGCAAAAATATTTCATGACCAATCCGAGTCTGTCCGGACGTGGCAAGTCGCTCAAAGAATCCTCGCCCCGCCTCTCGCGCCGCCTCGACAAGGCGTAAGCGCCGCGTATCCGCTGTGAAGAAAGTCGCGCAGGGCAGGCTGGATCATGGACCAGCGGTCGCCGTCATCGACATTGGCTCGAACTCGGTGCGCCTCGTGGTCTATGAGGGGCTGACGCGCGCGCCCACGCCGATCTTCAACGAGAAAGAGCTCTGCGGCCTCGGCCGCGAGGTGCATAGCACCGGCTTGCTGGCCAAGGCCGCGGTCGAAGAATCGCTGAAGGCGCTGAAACGCTTTCGCGCACTGTGCGACACGCTGCAGGTGAGACGGTTGTGGGTGATCGCCACTGCCGCCTGCCGCGACGCCAGGAACGGACCGGCCTTTATCCGCGCGGCGGAGCGGATCTGCCGCGTCAAGATTGATGTACTGAGCGGTTCGCGCGAGGCGCAATATTCTGCCCTCGGCGTGGTGAGCAGTATTCACCGTCCCGAGGGTATTGTCGGCGATCTTGGCGGCGGGTCGCTGGAATGTACCCGGGTGCGTGGATCGCAAATCGGCGCACGCGTCACGCTGCCGCTCGGCGGGCTTGCGCTTGCGGACGCTTCCGGAAAATCGATCAAGAAGGCTGAAAAGATTGTCGTCAAGAATTTGCGCCGCGTCGCGCATCTGAAGGCGATGAAAGGCAAATCTTTCTACGCCGTGGGCGGAACCTGGCGCTCGTTTGCGCGGCTGCACATGTTCCAGACTGGCTATCCGCTGCATGTGATGCACAATTACGTTATTCCGGCGAAAGAGGCGCTGGAATTTGCCCGGCTTGTGCATCGGGTGAATCCGGAATCTCTGTCGCGCATCGAGGTGGTGGCCAAGGCGCGCCGCCCGTTACTGCCTTACGCGGCGTTGGTGCTCGAGTACCTGATCCGGATCGGCAAACCACAGGATATCGTGATCTCCGTACTCGGCGTGCGCGAGGGTTTGTTGTTCTCGGAGCTCAAGGCCCGGGAGCGCAAGAAAGACGCGCTGATTTCCGCCTGTTCCGATCTCAATATCCTGCGTTCGCGCTCGCCGCAGCACGGCGAGGAGTTGATCGGCTGGACCGATCGTTTCATGGACTCATCCGGCCTGGAGGAAGATGCGCAGCAGCGCCGGCTGCGCCACGCCGCCTGCCTGCTTGCCGATATCGGTTGGCGCACGCATCCGGATTACCGTGGCGAGCAATCGCTCAACATCATCGCCAACAATGGCTTCTTCGCCACCGATCATCCCGGCCGTGCTTTCCTCGCGCTGACGGTCTATTTCCGCCACATGGGATTGATCGAGGAGGAGTTGTCGCCGCGGCTGCGCGAACTTGCGTCCAGCAGCATGCTTGATCATGCCCGCGTTCTCGGCGTTGCCATGCGCGTGGCTTATCTGGTTTCCGCTTCCATGCCCGGCGTATTGCCGAATACGCCGCTGCAGGTGCGTCGCCGCAAACTCACGCTCACGCTTAAAGGCAAATACCGCACGATGGCGGGCGATCGCATCCAGGGGCGGTTGAAGCAACTGGCGCGCCTGATCGGCCGAGAACCGGTGATCGTTACCGAGTGACGGCTGCTAACTTAAGGTGGCGTGAGTTTCAACTTTTCTCCATTAAAGCCACTGGCAAGTCTTCTGAGCTTCGATCCATCCTGGATATGCGGCGTTATAATATTTCCTACCTGCCTGCGGATCTCTCTTGCGAAGCGCCGACATGTAGGCTTTCGCCGCGGCGGGATTATCGTAGTTCAGCCAGAAGATTATGTTGATGTGATCCTTCGTCAGATATTTGCGCATCGTTTTCAGGATGCATTCGCATTGTGCGGCGGCGCCATGCGTTCTGGCCAGGCACATTGACATGAGTTCATCTTTGCTGAAATTCGGCGGGCCGCTTTGTGCCGGTGCGCCAGTGCCGGACAAGCTGAGCACAGCGGCGGTCAACGCCAGAACAATCATGATCCGAACCATTTGATGCCCCCCGAGTGCGACGAGTATAGAGGCGGCACAAATAAACGCAAAACGTCGCCCTCCGGGGACGGCTCGGCATTGCCATGCGCGTGGCTTATCTGGTTTCCTCGTCGCGAGCCGGTGATCATCACCGAGTGACGGCTTACGGCGTGATGACCTGCATGCTGTTGGGCGATAGCATCAGCGATGATGTGTCGACTGCTTCAAACGCCGAAGCTGGAATTGTTTTGAGCTGATCAAGCAACGCCTCCGGCCAGCGGTCGTCCGATGTGCCCTGGAAGTACCACGGCGAGCCATTATCCGCGAGAACCATTCCATATTTCTTCATGGCCTGAAGAACTGCTTTGGTGTCGGGTCGCAACTTTGCGCTGATCACATACGTGGGCTTCAGACGGAAGCGCGCGCCCATCGGCGGGTAATTCTGGTTGCTCACTGAGCCAGCCTGGTGCCTTGCCGGCCACAGGAAGCTTTTGTCGCTCATGTCTGTTGTGAAGCGGATGGCGTGATCGATCGTGCCGGCTGCGACTTCCTCGTAGCGAAGCAGGCCGGGAAGAATGGGCAGGCCGGCGGCATCGGCCGAGGTCCATGTACGGGTTCGCAGGTTGTTGCTGTTCAAGTCCCAGGCTGCGCCGCTACCGGCGGACCACGTTGCGCCTGACCTTCGCGTCGCCCAGGTCTCGTAAAGCCTGCATGTGCTGCTGTCGATTACCACCGTGTGGCGGTCTCCGCTGGTGTATTGACCGCCTTCAACCATGGTGTCGTCGCCAAGAGGATAAGGAACCTGGTCGCTCTCGCTCGCATACTGGAACGTGACGGTGACCTTGGGATGCGTGCCAGCGACCACGGTGATCGGAATGCCGTACGGCACGGGCTGCTCGCCGTAGGACGGGCCAAAATCCGGGTGAAGCTTTGCCTTTTTAGACATGTGGCCGAGCCACTGCTTGCTGCGCTTGTGCACCGGCAACTTGCTCACGTCTGCATGCCACCACCCATTGGCGGGAAAGGCAGGGCAGTCTGTACCGGGAATGGGTGCGCTTGTGGGCTGGGCCACGGCGGCGCCACTGGTCATTGCGATGGCAAGAGCAGGGACGCACAGGAAAAGCGTTGTAGAAGATAGGGCCATTGAATGCGCCTAAGTAAAGCTGATTCAGCGTCATAGGAGCAGCGCACGCTGAAGATCGCGTTAGTGACGTCGATCAATTTGCTTCAATTGTGGCGATGCTAAACGCGGTCCACAGGAACCACGCGGCCTTTTTCCACCGCCAGAGCCAACTCACCACGCTTGAGGGCAAGCGCCTTGGTGCCGAACAATTCGCGCCGCCAGCCTTTCAGGGCAGGGACGTCGGCGTCGTCGTCCGCTGCGATGCATTCCAGGTCATCGACGGTGGCGATCACCTTGGCGGCAACCGCGTGCCGCTCGGCTGTCATGCGGAGTAAAACTTTCAGCAACTCGACCGTCGCGCCGCCATTCGCTGCGCCGCGTGCACGCTCAAGCCGTGGCAGCGTTTTCGGATCGCGCGCGATGCCGAGGTTCACGGCTTCGACAATCGCCTCGCCCCATTTCGATCGCTCGAAGCCTTTTGGCAGCGAGCGCAGGTGCCCGAGCTTTTCCAGCGTGGTGGGAGCCTGGACGGCGATGTCGCCCAGTACGTCATCCTTGACCACGCGGCCGCGCGGGATATCGCGGCTCTGCGCTTCACGCTCGCGCCACGCTGCGACCTCCATCAAAACGGCAAGCTCTTTCGGTTTGCGCACCCGGCTCTTCAGCCGCTGCCACGCATTCTCCGGGTCGGCGCGATAGGTGTCAGGAGACGTCAGGATTTCCATCTCGGCGCTGACCCACTCGGAGCGACCGCGCTTCTCGAGATCGGCAGAGAGCGTCTTGTAGACATCGCGCAGATGGGTGACGTCGGCCACCGCGTAGACGAGTTGCGCCTCCGTCATGGGCCGGCGCGTCCAGTCGGTGAAGCGGCTGGATTTGTCCAGTACGTCGCCGGTGATGCGCTGAACGAGCTGGTCGTAGGAAATGGAATCGCCATAGCCCAAAACCATGGCGGCGACCTGGGTATCGAAGATGGGGTGGGGAAGCTTGCCGGCCCGGTGCCAGCAGATTTCGATGTCCTGCCGTGCGGCGTGAAAAACCTTCAGCACCTTCTCGTCGTGCATCAGCTCGAAGAAAGGAGCGAGGTCAATTCTCGGCGCGATGGCGTCAATGACCACGGCCTCTTCGGTCGATGCCATCTGGATGACGCAGAGAATGGGATAATACGTCGTCTCGCGCAGAAACTCGGTATCGACGGTAATGTAGGGATGTTGGGCAAGGCGGGTACAGACCGCGGCCAAATCCTCAGTGGTGGTAATCACCTGCATGGAGTCTAGATAGCTCAGCTTTCCGTCCCCGCAAAGCGGGGCTTTGCCTTGACAAACAAGGCCGTGCATGTGCTTCTCCGGCAACTCTGGAACCCCTAGGCAACCCCAAATTTCAGGACCTTTCATGCATCGCTACCGCACCCAAACCTGCGGCGCGCTTCGCGAAAGCGACGTCGGCAAGGATGTGCGGCTGGCCGGCTGGTGCCACCGAATCCGCGATCACGGCGGCGTGCTGTTCATCGACCTGCGCGACCATTATGGCGTCACCCAGGTGGTGGCGGACCCGGACAGCCCGGCCTTCAAGGACGCGGAAAAGCTGCGTGCGGAGTGGGTGGTGCGAATCGACGGCCTCATCCGCAAGCGGCCGGCGGGCACTGAAAACTCGGATCTGCCAACAGGCATGATCGAGGTCTATATCAAGGAAATCGAAGTGCTCGGCGCCGCAGCGGAGCTACCGGTGCCGGTGTTCGGTGAGCAGGAATATCCCGAAGAGCTGCGGTTGAAATACCGCTTCCTCGATCTGCGCCGCGAACGTCTGCACGCCAACATTATGAAACGCGGCGCGATCATCGATTCGTTGCGGCGGCGAATGAAGGAGGGCGGCTTCTTCGAATTCCAGACCCCGATCCTGACCGCGTCGTCGCCGGAAGGCGCGCGCGATTATCTCGTTCCGTCGCGTATCCACCCCGGCAAGTTCTACGCGCTGCCGCAGGCGCCGCAACAGTTCAAGCAGTTGCTGATGATCGCGGGCTTCGACCGCTATTTCCAGATCGCGCCTTGTTTCCGTGACGAAGATGCCCGCGCCGACCGCTCGCCCGGCGAATTCTATCAGCTCGATATCGAGATGAGCTTCGTCACCCAGGAAGACGTCTTCAACGCCGTCGAGCCGGTGCTGCGTGGCGTGTTCGAGGAATTCGGTGGCGGCAAACCGGTCACACAGAAATTCCCGCTGGTTCCTTATGCCACCGCGATGCGCGAATACGGCTCCGACAAGCCGGACCTGCGCAACCCGATCAAGATGCAGAATGTCAGCGATGCTTTCCGCGGCTCGGGTTTCAAGATCTTCGCGGGCATGCTCGACAAGGATCCTGCCTTCGAAGTGTGGGCGATCCCTGCGCCGACGGGCGGCAATCGCGCCTTCTGCGACCGGATGAATTCATGGGCGCAAGGCGAGGGCCAGCCGGGCCTCGGCTATATCTTCTGGCGCGAGGGCGAAGAGGGCGGCGCCGGTCCGCTGGCCAAGAACATCGGGCCGGAACGCACCAAGCAGATCGCCGACCAGCTTGGTATCGGCGTCGGAGACGCGGCGTTTTTCATTGCCGGCAATCCGAAGAACTTCGTGAAGTTTGCGGGTCCCGCGCGCACCAAGGTGGGCGAGGAACTCAACCTGATCGACAAGAACCAGTTTGCGATGTGCTGGATCGTCGATTTCCCGATGTACGAATGGAACGAAGAAGAGAAGCGCATCGACTTCTCGCACAACCCGTTCTCCATGCCGAACATGCCGCATGACGAATTCCTGGCGCTCGATGACAAGGATCAGGACAAGATCCTCGGCATGAAGGCGATCCAGTACGACATCGTCTGCAATGGCGTGGAGCTGTCGTCCGGCGCCATCCGTAACCATCGCCCGGACGTGATGAAGAAGGCCTTCTCGATCGCAGGCTATGGCGAAGATGTGCTGGAGAAGAAATTCGGCGGCATGCTGCGCGCGCTGCAATACGGCGCCCCGCCACACGGTGGCATTGCGCCGGGTGTGGACCGCATTGTCATGCTGCTGTGCGGGGAGGAGAACCTGCGCGAGGTGGTGCTGTTCCCAATGAACCAGCGCGCCGAAGACCTGCTGATGGGCGCTCCGTCCGAGGTTACCGCCAAGCAGCTGCGCGAACTCAACATTCGTCTGGATCTGCCGAAAAAATAGCGCTGCCCTGGCTCGGACCCGCTTTTGGCCCGTTCATCCTTCGCTAACCATAGCGATGGGCATTTTCTGTGCATGGCAGAACGGCTGCGGTCACCTAGTCCGGCTTAAGGCGGCTTTTACGGCGCATACCCCACTTTGATATTCGAGTGGGATTGGGTTTTTTGCAAACACGGCGGCAGAAAGTCGTTGCGGTATTGGCTGGTGTCCTGGTGGCGGGCGCTGGCCTTTTTGCGTTCAACTTTGGCGTGAAGCAGTTCGTCGCTCGCCAAGGCTACGAAGAGCTGCAAATCTTGGCAGAGCGCAAGCTGGCGCTGTCGGAAGATCGCCTGAACAGGCTTATCGAAATAATGAACGATCTGCAGAGGCGTGGCATCGGCACCTGTCGTGCGTCGCACATGCAGATGCTGCGGCAGACGGCGCTGTCCGTTCCGGTTATCAAGGAAATCGCTCTTGTTGCCGCAGACGGCCAGACGGATTGCACCACTCTGGGTCCGCCCGGTGGCCAACGTACGGTGCTGTCGTCGCACCCGATCTCCGATTATCCGCAAATGATGCTGGAGGTCGTGTCGATAGGCGACAAGGGCGAAAACATGCTCCGCATTCGCCGCTTGCCAAGCGACAATGCTCCCGGGCTGGCATTGATGATGCTGGGGTCTCGTATTTTTTCCCATCGCTCGGAGAAAATGAGTTCCGGCGAGAGTGACGGCCTGACGCGCGCCGAGATGCAGGACGGAACACTGATCGGCCAGAATGGAGTGTTGCGCGGAGCGGGTGAGGATGCCGGCTTTGCGATGAGCTTAACGTCGACAAGTTTCGGCATTGAAGTCACCACAACGGTTTCGAAGCTGAAGTACCGGGACACTGCAGCTCGTCTGCAGATGTTTGGATCGGCGATATTCGGCGGGCTGATCATGATCCTGCTCGCGATTGCGTCGTTTGTGCCGTCGCGGCAACGGGAAAATCCGATTGCCGAGTTGGAGCGCGCGCTCGAGGCCGGTGAATTCGTGCCTTACTACCAACCCATCGTCGATCTGGTGACCGGGAAGCTGCGTGGTGCAGAAGTTCTGGTCCGTTGGCGCAAGCCGGATGGCAGCACGGTACCTCCGGCGCTATTTATTCCGTTGGCGGAGTCGAGCGGCATTATTCTTGAGATGACGCGCGCGCTGATGCGCAAAGTGTGTCTGGAAATAGGCCCGGCCTTTGCAGAGCGCCAGCATTTGAAAATTTGCTTCAACCTGGCCGCGCAGCACTTCCAGGACGACAGTATCGTTCGCGACATCCGCGCTATTTTTGGGCAGTCCCCGGTGCGTTTATCGCAAGTTGTCCTGGAACTAACCGAGCGCCAGCCGATTGAAAACCTGGCCGAAACGCGCCGGCTGATTGCGACGCTGCAGGCCCTGGGCGTGCGGATGGCGCTCGACGATGTCGGTACCGGCCATAGTGGACTGTCTTACATCCTCAAGCTCGGCGTCGATATCATCAAGATCGACAAGATGTTCGTCGATGCCATCGGCATCGATCGCAGTTCGACCACCATCATCGAAACGCTGGTCGATCTCGCTCACAACATGCGCATGGATATCGTTGCGGAAGGCGTGGAGACGTTTGAACAAGTTGTCTGTCTCCGCGATCGCGGCATTCGGGCGGCGCAAGGTTTTGTCTTCGCGCCGCCACTACCCGGCACATCTTTCCTTCAACTGGTCGAAGCCACCGATCCGGTGCATGCGGCAATGCCTGAAAAAGGCATTCTCGCCGTGGCCTGATCGGGAGGGGACGACTATTTGCCCCGCAATGTGTCCTTCAAACCACCGATAGCATTCTGAATTTTGCCCTCGGCCTTATCGGCTTGGCCTTCACCCTGAAGCTTCGAGTCGCCCAGGGCCTTCCCGGCGGTTTCCTTGATCGAACCCTTGGCCTGTTTGGCCGTGCCCTCAATACGATCCTTGTCCATCGTTCATCTCCTGTTGAGTGGGAAAGAACGTGCCGCGATGGGGATCGTTCCTGCATCAATCAGGACGATATTGCGGCGCCGAGTTCGACGATAAAGGGCCTCTGGTAGGCAATGATCTTCGTCAGCGCGGTCTCATAATGGAACCAGGCCAGCCGGTCGATTTCGGGAAAGCTCTTCATTTTGCCCGAGCGGGGCGGCCATTCCATCTCGAATGCGTTGCTACTGAATTTTGTCAGATCGAAATCAGCCTCGAAGGCCCAGGCAACGACCGTCTTGCCGCTGCGCTGACGGACGGCCTTGAGCGCCAGCATGTCGCCTGTTGCGACGAATCCAGTTTCCTCAGTGAATTCGCGCCGCGCAGCCGACAAAGTATCCCCATCCGCGTCGGCGACGCCTTTTGGGATTGTCCACGCCCCATCGTCCTTCTTCATCCAAAAGGGCCCCCCCGGATGGGCGAGCAAAACCTCAAGCCCGTCATTTCGGCGGAACGCCAGCAACCCTGCGCTGATCTGGGATCGACGCGACATGGATCGGTAGCCTGTTGACCAGAATTCGAGTGTATCCTGACACACCTGCTGCGGACTGCGCGATCATTTCGCCGCCGTAAGCACGATCTCCACCAGACTTGCGCCGGCCAATGCGACACCGACACAGGCACGCATGGGCGGGTTTTGGGTATCCGCCCATTCGTCCCACGCTCTGTTCATCTCTTCCTTTTGTTTCATGTCTGCCACATAGACCATGGCGGAAAGAATGCGCGACTTGTCGGTTCCGGCCTCGGCCAAAGTAGCGTCGGCATCCGCAAGCGCCGACCGGGTCTGTTCGTACATTGATGAAACTTTATTAGATGCCACCGCAACGGCGAATACCAGGCCGCCATGAATGGCGGCGCGGCAACGGGTTGGACGCTGGCCGGGAAGGCGGACGATCATAGCAGGGACTCCGGTTATCTCGATTGTTCGCTCAATCTAGCGAAAGCTTGCGCCAATGAAAAACGGTGCTCCGGCGGTGCCAGTTGTCCTTGTAACGAATCCCAATTGACGTTGGAAACAGCCGTGACCTTCACGCATACGGGCGCGCGTGAACAGTGTTCCGATTCTTGTAAATTGCAGCAAAAGTTGATCCGATTAACGTCTGTTCAGACCGAATATATTGGGCTTTCGACGCCTTCGGATGCGTGAATCAGGAACCATTGCGTTGCACAGGCGTTTTTCGGGCGTGCCACAAAGGAGAACCCTCATGCGCAAACACGTCTTGATTTCAGCAGTTGCTATCGCCGTCATGGCGCCGACTCTTGCGTTCGCCCAAGCCTCTACTGCTACTGGTGCAGTGGGTGGTGCTGCGGCTGGCGCAGTCGTTGGCGGTCCTGTCGGTGCGGTTGTAGGCGGCACGGTTGGTGCGGCGGTTGGCGCGGCGAATGAGCCGCCGGCAGAAGTTCGTACCTATGTGACCCGCGAACAGATGCCGTCCGTACGCGTGCAGGAAAAGATTGTGGTCGGTGAACCGCTTTCTTCGACCGTCGTGCTGCGTCCGGTTCCCAACCATACGGACTACAGCTTTGCGGTTGTCAACGATCGTCGCGTGATCGTTGAGCCGAAGACCCGAAAGATCATTCAGGTCATCGAGTAAAATATAAGTCTGGAAATGCAAAAGCCCGTCCGGGAAACCGGGCGGGCTTTTGATTTTTTAGCCTGGCTTATTTCGCGGCGAGCTTGTTCCACTCTTGGCGCAAGCGGGTGCTGGCGTGCTGCCAGTTATTGTCCACGACGTCCCAGTTGACCATCGGGCGTGACGCCGTTTCCGCGGCGCTCGAATCCTTGCCGCTGTCGAGAAGATAGGCCCCGCAAATCGTGAGGCCGATGCCGACGATAATCCCAAATAAAAAGCGCATGTCCCAAATCCCTAATTTATCCTGCGACCCTAGCAAACGCAGGGCGGGACGGGGAGTTCCCGAAAACTACGCCGCGCGGTCGAGTTGTGCGTCCCGCACCAGCCATTCGTGGCGCCGGGCGCAGCAGGGACAAAGATCGACGATCACCTTGTTGGCGTGGATACGCAGCAACGTCTGCAACTCTGTGCGAATGCCGACGTCGATGTCTCTTCCGGTTTGCGGGCAGGTGAAGACCAGACGTTCCATGCGGTGTCTCCTCTGGAGGACCGGTTCTGCCGTTTCAACGTGGCAAGAACGGAATTGGTTCGTAAGACCACTCCAACCAAACACGCCCATTGGGCGTGGGAGCGGCTAAAAAACGGCCTCTTCCGGCTGCTTTAGGTAGGCCGGCACCTCCATCAGATGGGATTGAGTCAGCATCAACCCCGGCCGCGACGCGCCTCGACGTTCATAGTTCAAGATATTGAATTAAAAAGACTTTTTATAATTTTGCCAAAAATTGGCATTGTCAATTTTTCCGTACTTTTAGCCCCGGGGCCGGAAATTAGCTGCTATAGTTCCGCCATCATGAAGAACTCAGCAAAGAAAGCCCCCCGCCAGGATTCAGCAGCGCCGGTGCCGACGCGCCCTGCCGCGCCTGGATCGCATAAATTCCACGTCGGCCAGGCAGTTTATTTTACCGCCGGCACGATGGGGCGGCCCGGCGCCAGCGGGAGTTATCAGATCGTGCGGCTTTTGCCGTCTGACGGCGACGAGCACCACTACCGGATCAAAAGTGCAGGCGAAGCCTTCGAGCGCGTTGCCAAGGAAAGCCAGCTCGAGCGGGACCGCTAGCCCGCATCCACGCGAAATCTGCAAACGATTGAAACCCATGTTACCGTTTTAGGGTGGGCGCAGTGAGGAATGAGCTATGTCGATTTTCATCACGCAGGGCCGATACACACGGGAAGCCATCAAAGGCATGATCACCAAGCCGGAAGACCGCGCCGACGCGGTATCCAGGCTTTTTTCCAAGGCTGGCGGGCGACTGCTGAACTACTACGTCACCTTCGGGGAATATGACTTTCTCGCGATCGGTGAAGCGCCAAGCGAAACCCAGATGGCGGCGATCCTGATGGCAGCGGGGAGCAGCGGCGGCGTCACCGGCTTGCGTACGACCCTGGCGATAACCTCGATTGAAGCAAAAGGCGCATTTGCAGCCGCCAGCGATCTCGCGCCCGGCTTTCGCTCCGCGGGCGGGGTTTAGTCTTTCCGAACAGACGAACCGGTTTCCATCCCGGATCACGTCCGGGACAGGCTTTCACCGGATTGCGCTCTAGGCCATTGGCAGGGGTTGCGGGCGTTCGGGCTCGCCGTGTTGAATGGCTGTGAGACACCGCCCCAGAGCGCGGCGGCCTATCCGCATTCACCGCTGGAGGAAATCATGCACCTCATGCTGCGTGTTGCCGCGCTTGCCGTTTCCGTCATCTCGATGATTTTGCCTTGCGCCGCGATAGCGCAGGAATATCCCAGCCGGCCCGTGAAGGTCATCGTGCCATTCGGCGCGGGCGGACCAGCTGATATTTACGCGCGCATCATCGCCCAGCATCTTGGTGACGCGCTCAAGCAACCATTCGTTGTCGAGAACCGGCCGGGAGCTGGCGCGGTGGTCGGCACCGATGCCGTGGCGAAAGCTGAGCCGGATGGCTACACGCTGCTTCTGATGTCGAATACACACACCACCAACGAATCCCTCATTCCCAACAAGCCTTACGATCTGATGCGCGACTTTGCGCCGGTCTCTCCTATCAACTCCTCCGACTTGCTGATGGTTACGCATCCATCGACCGGAGTGAAGAATCTGCAGGAGTTCATCGCGCTCCTGAAGAAAGAGCCGGGCAAGCTCAACTATGCATCGTCGGGACCGGGCACGCCGTATCACATGGCAGGCGAGCTGTTCAAAGCCATGAGCGGCACCGATATCGTTCATATCCCGCACAAGAGCTCGGGGGATATGCGGAGCAGCGTAATGGGTGGGCATGTGCAGATGATGTTCGATGCCATCACCGTGATGGCAGAAGGCGTGAAATCCAGCCAGCTCGTCGCGCTCGGCACCACCGGCACGCAGCGCTCATCCGTCATGCCGGACGTGCCGACCGTGGCCGAAGCCGGTGTGCCCGGTTTCGAGGCGACGATCTGGCTCGGCGTAATGGCGCCAGCGAAGACGCCGAAGCCGATCGTCGACAAGCTCAACACGGAAATTATCAAAATCATGAACCGGCCCGATGTGAAAGAAGCCTGGGCCAAACAAGGCGCAGTGCCGATGCCCATGAGCCCGGCGGATTTCGACAAGTATCTCCGTAAGGATATTGAAAAATGGGCGCAGGTGGTCAAAGTCTCCGGCGCCAAGCTAGAGTAACGGCCGGACTGCTCCGGTTCCGATAGGACTTTGAACGGAATGCCCGATTTGAACGTAATGACTGGCGTGTTGCCGGTGTGGATGGCAGCGTCCTTGCTACTCCTTTTGCTCGCGGTGTGCGTGATGGCGCTCCGGAGGTCAGGCTCGCCGGGATCCATTGCCGTGCTGTTCGGTGTGCCTGCTATCGTCGTCATTGCCTGGGCGGCCTGGACCCTTGCCGATGGTGCCATTGTCCGGCAGCGCTCCGCGGAGCGTGAGGCGCTGAATATGCGGTCGCTCCAACTCACCGCTGCTGCGACCGCACCCGGATCGGCGCTGGCTTGTCTGGATGGTGGAGCGGGGGATGCCGTCGAAGCCTCGTGTGAATCTGCGCTGTTCATGAAACCGGAAACGGTGGCGGCAGCGACCGTTTATGTCGAAGCGCGATTGCGTTTGCTTGCCGACAGTCTCGATTATTCCAAGCGCGCCGATTGGACATTTGCCGCCGCGTGGGCGCAGCTCAGGAGCGGCCTCGAGGCAGATCGCTATGGTTTTGTCGCCCACGTGCTGGCGCAACGCGACGGCTGCACCGCGGAGAGCTGCACTACCTTTGCGCTTTTGGGCGATGCGAGCACGGTGAAAGCCCATCTCAGCGAGCGTACGCTGGAGAATAACATCGCGCGCCATGCGGCGAACTGGATGGCGCCGGCATCCGCGCCGGTTGCAGCAGCGCCACCTGTCGGTTCAGGGCTGCCTTTGCAACCATCGGCTGCCACGCTGTCCGGGGCTCCGGTCACCAGGCCGATTGATTTTCCGAGTGCCGCCTCGATCCCGCCCGTCAGTATTATGACGGAACCGCCGCCGGCTGCTGCGCCGCCATCGGCAAAACCCGCGCCTGCGCGGCCGCAGTAGACCACGATGGCTCTCCATCTCCTCAAGCTTTGCGTGGGATGCGATTCCGTCAAGGATCTCGAGGAGTGGATTGTCGAGAAGCGGAAGCGCAGCAAGAAAACCAAAGGACCACGCGAGCACATCCACACCACCCGCATGGTGCCGAAACGTGCGGAAGAATTGGTGGACGGCGGTTCGCTGTACTGGGTGATCAAGGGGCAGATCATGTGCCGTCAGCGGCTGATGGCTGTGCGGCCCTTCACTGACAAGGATGGCATCGGCCGCTGCCGTCTGGCGCTTGAGACAAAGGTGGTGCTGGTGGAGCCCCGGCCGTTTCGCGCCTTCCAGGGATGGCGGTATCTCGAGGCGAAGGGTGCGCCGCGCGATCTCGACCGGGCCGCGCCCGGCGCAGCGACAATGCCCGAGGCTATGCGGCGGGAGTTGCGCGAACTCGGACTGCTGTAGTTACACCGCTACGTTATCGATCAGCCGGGTTTTGCCGATCTTCGCCGCCACCAGAAGCCGCAGCGGGCCATCCTTGCGTGACGATACAGGTGCAAGGTTTCCGGCATTCCGCGCCTCCAGATAATCGAGCGCGAATCCCGCATTTGTGATGGCGTCGCTGCCGCCGGCCAGTACCGCGCGCAACGGGCGGCCTTTTCGAATTTGCGCCGCGCAATCTTTGAGCGTCCGGTGCAGCGTCAGCGCCACGGCGCGCTGCTGGGGGGTGAGATAGACATTGCGCGACGACATGGCGAGACCGTCCTTCTCGCGAACGATCGGCGCACCGATGATTTTCACCGGCAGGCTGAGATCGCGGCTAAGCTGTCGCACGACCTGGAGTTGCTGGTAGTCCTTCTCGCCGAATACTGCGGCGTCCGGCATGCATTGGGTGAGAAGTTTGGTCACCACAGTGGCGACGCCGCCGAAGAAATGTGGCCGGAACTTATCCTCCAATCCGGCAAAAGCGGCGCCTTCAGGAACGATCCGGGTCGCGAAACCTTCGGGATACATGACATCGACCGTCGGCGCCCAAATCAGATCGGTATCGACGCCGCTCAAGGCCGCGGCGTCTTGGTTAAAGCGGCGTGGGTAGCTTGTCAGATCCTCGTGCGGTGCAAATTGCGTTGGATTAACGAAGATCGACACGATGACACGATCGGCATGCCGCCGGGCGAGACGCACGAGCGCGAGGTGGCCGTCATGCAAGGCGCCCATGGTCGGAACCAGCGCCACGGTTTTGCCGGCGGCACGAAACCCGGCGATTGTCCTGCGCAGAACCGGAATGCTCCGCGCGACAGGAACTTTTGACGACATGAAGGGAAGCCTTGGAGAGAATTTCGAGCTGCTCGAAAGCGTAGCAAAAATGCCAATATTTGACCATCGGGTGATTAATTATGAACGCGCCCAATTTGAACTAAACCTTGACCACCCCCCCGGAAACAACCGAGAATTATCGCGCCTCGGGGGAGCGCAATGGGTATCCAGAGTATCGGGCGGACAAACTCCGCTCACGTTATCGTTCTCGGTAACGAAAAAGGCGGGTCGGGGAAATCCACCACCGCCATGCACGTTGCCGTTGCGTTGATGAAGAGCGGCCAGCGGGTCGCCACCATCGATCTCGACTCCCGGCAAAAGAGCTTCACGCACTACGTCGAAAATCGCCGTGACTGGGCGAAGCGCGCCAACATCAAACTTGAAGTGCCGTCGCATTACTGCATCGCGCGCGGCACCAGTATCAAGCTCGATGAGAACGAGGCGATCGAATTCTCCGGTTTCGCGGAAGCGATCACATCAGTAGAGAAGACACATGACTTCATCGTCGTGGATACGCCCGGCACCGACAATTATTTGATGCGGCTCGCGCACTCGATGGCGGACACTTTGGTAACGCCGCTGAACGACAGCTTTCTTGATTTCGACGTGCTCGGCCAGGTCGATCCGACAACCTTCACCGTCACCGGCCAAAGCCAGTATGCGGAGATGGTGTCGGAGACGCGCCGTCATCGCAGGTTGATCGACGGCGCGTTGCCGGACTGGATTGTCGTGCGCAATCGTCTTTCCATGCTGGGCTCGCGCAACCGCCGTTTGGTCGGCGAGGGGCTGAACGAGTTGGCGTTGCGGCTCGGTTTCCGTTTCACCGATGGTTTTGCCGAGCGCGTGATCTACCGTGAATTCTTCCCCCGCGGTTTGACGGCGCTGGACGAACTCGACGAGACCACGCTCGGCACCCGGCCGAATATGTCGCATGTCACGGCGCGCGAAGAGGTCATGCAGCTGCTGAGCCAGTTGAAGCTGCCGCTCGATGAGCGTGGGCAGAAACGTGCCGCCGCGCGTGCCGAATGGCGTTCGGCCGCCACGGGGCCGCTCGAAGTTCACGATTTGCTGGGCTAAGTCGGTCACGCCCTCCGCCCATTGCTTCCGCTTCATTCGGTCGCCAAGTTAGAGGCATGGGGAATCTCCTCCCTGGGTCTCCGATGAGCAAAGATCGTCCGCTTCCACCCACTGAAATGAAACAAGGTCGAACGCCCGCGACAACGTCGGCGCGTGGCGAAATCGATGCCTTTCTCCAGCAGGTCAAGTCGCTCGCGCCACGCAACCCGTCCGGGCAGCGCGGCCGGCTGGTCTTCGCGCTCGATGCAACCATGAGCCGTCAGCCGACGTGGAATACGGCGCGGCGTCTGCAAGCGGACATGTTCAAGGAAGCTGCCAGCATCGGCGGACTTGATATTCAGCTGGTCTATTACCGGGGTTTCAACGAATGCCGGGCCTCCGGCTGGGTATCGCAACCGGAGAAGCTCGCCGGCTTGATGGAAGGCATCGACTGCCAGGGTGGCCACACGCAGATCGAGAAAACGCTCTGCCATACGCGTCGCGAAACCGAGAAGGCCAAGGTCCAGGCGCTGGTCTTCGTCGGTGATGCCATGGAAGAGTCGGTCGACGATCTCTGCAAGGCTGCGGGTGAGCTCGCGCTGCTTGGAGTGCCGGTATTCATGTTCCAGGAGGGCGACGATGGCATTGCAGAGCCCGCCTTCCGCGAGATCGCGCGGCTCACGCGTGGTGCCTATTGCCGCTTTGCACCTGGTGCGGCGCAGGAACTGGCGGAACTCCTGCGTGCGGTTGCGGCCTATGCCGCGGGTGGTCTCAAGGCGCTGTCGGATGCGTCACGCAAGTCCGGCGCCACGCAAAAACTGCTGCAGCAATTGAGATAGCGAATGCCAACACTCATTCTTGGTGCGGCGGCACTGTTGCTGCTGCTGTGGGCCGCCAACGTCTTCGCCAAGGCGGATACCCGCAAGCTTGTCCGTGTTGTGCGTCCCATCGGGGGCATTGGTGCGCTCGTGCTTGCGGTCTTCCTGGGGGCACGGGGCGAACTTGCAGTCGCGCTGCCGCTTGGTTTTTTCGGCCTTGGAATGCTGGGCTGGGGGCCTTTTGGGGCTGCTGGTTTCGGCCGTCGCACCAGCAAGACGCCCCAGCAGATGTCGCGTGTGCGCTCGGCTTTCGTGGAAATGGAACTCGATCACGACAGCGGAGCGATGCGCGGCCGTATCCTTGCGGGGCAATATGAAGGCGTGACGCTCGAGGCGCTGGACGTGGCCACGTTGACTGGCCTGCTCTCCGGCATCGACGAGGAGAGCAGCGCGCTGCTAATGGCTTATCTTGACCGCCGGGAGCCCGGCTGGCGTGAGCGCGCGGATGGCGATGCGGCAGCGGGGCAGGGCATGCCGACGCGGTCCGGGAAAATGACGCCAGAGGAGGCTTATCAGATCCTTGGCCTGCAAGCGGGAGCGACCCCCGAGCAAATCGGGCAGGCCCATCGCTCGCTTATGAAGAAACTTCATCCCGACCAGGGGGGATCGACGTACCTCGCCGCCCGTGTGAACGAGGCCAAGGACATTCTGCTTCGCCGTCATCGCTGAACTCCAAACACAACATTACAGCGAGCGGTTTTCCTGTCCTCGTTTGACGCCTGGTCTTGTTATCCGGTGCGCGATCCTTGTGGCGAGGCCTTTCGCCGGATCATGCGCGTTTAGTTCTTGAGGGCCATGCAGGCGATATCGTTCTTCTTGAGATACTGACAGGCTGCCTCGGCCTGGTCCTTTTCGAGCCCGGTAAACCGGGCGCGGTAGAGGGTCTTGTCGCCTTTCGCGACGCGTTCGGTAAAGCCATTGGCGCTGCCGAGTACCGACTTCGCGCGGGTCAGCGCGGTGCTGAGACGTGTCCTGGCTTCGTCTTCCTTGTCGAAGGCGCCGATCTGGATCATCCAGCCGGAACGAACAGCGGAAGGGCGCAGCAATTCAGGCGGAGGTTCCACAGCGGCGGAGACCGGATGCGAAACAACGGGTGCCGGCGTCGCCGAAGCGACTTTCATGTTCAGGACGCCAAGCACGCCAGGCTGTCGATGGCTCCCATCGTTTACGGGTTCGGCGAAAGCGAGTTGCGGGCCCTTGGCGGGGACACTGGCCGTTGACGCCGGTGCAAGAGCGGCTGTTCCAAAAGCCACGCTCTGGCTTTGCGCGCCCGGCTTCACCGCGACAGTCCTCACGGCGATCGGCGCAAGCGGGGCCTCAGACCCCGGCCTGACCGAAGGCGGTGTCGTATCGAGCGGCGCTGCGACAACAGCAGGCGCGGCTGGCATCGGTGCAGGCGCTGCAACAACAGACACCGTGGGCGGCATGGGAGCGGGCGCTGCCGGTGCAATCTCCGCACGGGCAGGCGTCACGACGGCTGCCGCGATCCGTTGTACGACCGATTTCTTCAACGGCGCGGAGGCTTCCGCCAGCAACGGCGCGGTGCGCTTGGCGGCGGCGACCTGGATTGTCTCGCTGACCAGTGAGCGCATCTTGTCGTCACGCGAACTGGCGCTGCGGCCGCCAAGCACAACGCCGACCACATGACGGCCGGAGCGCCGAAGCGAGGTCACGAGATTGTAGCCGGAGGCATCGGTGTAACCGGTCTTGATGCCATCGACGCCCTCGACCTTGCCGAGGAGGCGGTTGTGACCGGCGATGATCG
Source organism: Bradyrhizobiaceae bacterium (assembly GCA_947481685.1). Taxonomy (GTDB): domain Bacteria; phylum Pseudomonadota; class Alphaproteobacteria; order Rhizobiales; family Xanthobacteraceae; genus CANKHA01. The sequence continues at coordinate 5,222 of CANKHA010000011.1, read as the reverse complement.
CGCCGCGGAACGAGAAGCGGGTAGTCGAGAAATAAGCGTAATATTTCGGGAAGCGGTCCTGAATGGCGCGGCCCAGCAGCGCCTGATCGCGCGCGGTGGTGATCTGCGCGTCATTGGGCAGGCCCGACGCATTCTTGTAGACGGTGTTCTGCATGCCCAGGGCACGCGCCTTGGCGGTCATCATGGTGCCGAAGCTCTGTTCGTCGCCGCCGACGGCTTCCGCTATCACCACAGCGACGTCGTTGGCCGACTTGGTGACGGTCGCCTTGATGGCGTCCTCAACGGCGATGGTCGAACCCGGCTTGAGGCCGAGTTTCGACGGGGCCGCGGCCGCGGCATGCGCGGTGACCGGCAATTGGGAATTGAGCGAAAGCTTGCCCGCTTCCAGCTGCTCGAACAGCAGGTAGAGGGTCATGATTTTCGTCAGCGAAGCGGGATGGCGCGGCGCATCGGCGTTGGTCGCGCGCAGCACGGCGCCGGAGTTCACATCGACAACGATGTCAGAGTAGGGCGGCACGTAAGGAGCAGACGCTGCGGCCTTCCCGCTGCGCTTGCGCTTGGCGCGCGCCTCGGCCGGGTCGGTGCAAACCGACATCACGGCGAAAGCGGTGATCAGACTGAAAACGCCCCAACGAAGCCCGTAACCGGCTTTGCCAGCCTTTTTCTGCATCATCCCCTGTCCCATTCCGCAAGCGCCCGTGAAGGCGCCAATCCCTGTTTGTACTGGTCCGTGAGAGCAGGGGAAGGTCGGACGGTGCGCAGGCCGTTTCACCGTTGCGGGCGAGAACGGCGACAGACGACCGAAACGGCTTAATCCCCTCTACAAACGAACCGGCCGCGTCCCAGCGGCACAGTCGATCAACCTAGGTGGACGCCCTTGCCAAAGGGTTAAATGAGCCACCCCAAAGTCGCAACCCCAACAGGCTCTAACTCTTGCATAAGGTTACCGGATTCGGTCCGACTTTATATTCGGCCCGCCTCAAAACCGCCCGAAAGACTGCGCGCCGGTACTCCCGTAATTGGACGCAAATCGTAATGGTCTTTCTTTCGGTTTCGTAGCGCGATTATAAGAACATAACAGGAACAAGTGGTGTAGGGTGAGGGAGCTCAGCGACAAGCAGCGGGAGGAGAGGGAGCGGCTCGCGCGTGGGAAATTGTCGAGCTTTGGAATACGGGGCCAAAGGCGCGGCGTCCGCGAGGCCGAGGATATGCTGTGCGCACAGCGCGCTATCTGAGTCATCCACGGCGGAATCCAATGCGTGCATTGGTTGTGTGTCTTATCAACGACAGAGCAGGCGGGGTGACCTTATTTGGAGCCGTTCTTCACTTTGCCGAACGACGGCATTTTGCTCACACGCATTTAACGACTGACAATTTGTGGCACGTCGCCTTCCAAATACAGCTTCGCGTCCAACAAAAAGAAACAGCCGACAGGGGGGGGGGGATTCTATCAAACAAAGCACGATAGGCGTATTATCCGATCGCCTTCTCACGGTCTTTCAACATTAGGCGCGATACCTTTGGAAGGCTCCATTCGTCCCGCTAACCAAATTTAGCGGGTTTCCGTGTGTCATTGGTTTTGTCTGATAGAACGTCCAGGTCAGTTACCGGGAGTGACGACAATACAAACAACCATCAGTCCTCATGTCTTGCCTGGCGATTCCTGGCGTGAAGCAACTGCCCCGGGCTTCCGCGTGGAACTGATCCGCGTGGTGGGCGAGCGGCAAGTGCGCTTCCGGCACCAGGGCGAAGCTGTCCTTTCCTTGCTAAACGTCGTTAAAATGGATGGCGAGACTTTGCTTGATGGCAAGCGCTCGACGCTGAAAGACGTCAGGGGCCGGCTGACCTTTGCTCCCCCAGGCGCGCTGCTGGAAGTATGGGCGAAGTATCCAAGCCGCCGCTCATCTTATCTGAATGTCTATTTTGATCCGCAGGTAAGCGATTTTGCCACCTGCGATATCGCTACGGTTGCGCCAAGCTTGCACTTTCAAGACGCGCAGCTGACTACAACCATGTTGAAATACAAGGATGCCATCAAAGACCATGATTGCGATGACGTCGCTTATCTCGAAACGATAGGCCTTCTGCTGCTGCAGGAACTGTACAAATTGCACCCGTCGGGAGGCCGGCCCCGCAATGCCGGCGGGCTGACACCGGTGCAGCTTGCGCGGATTCGGGATTACATCAGCAGCAACATCAGCGCTCCCATAACAATCGTTGAACTTGCAGAGCTGACTGGCACGAGCCGGTTCCATCTCATTCGGGCGTTCCGGGATACGGTCGGCGTGACACCCTATCAGTATGTGCTGATGGAGCGGGTCAAAGTCGCAAAGGAGCTTTTGCGCAACCAAACCACCAAGGTCGAGGATGTTGCGCGCGCGGTGGGCTTCAACGATCCGCTGCAACTCACCCGAGCGTTTCGCAAGTTTACCAACTTGACGCCCTCGGAATTTCGCGCGCTGCGCGGCGATTGATCCAGGGCGCGGGGATATCGCCGTGCGTTCTCACTTAAAAGTGTTCAAACACAACTCAGGGCTACAAAAATTGCTTATGCGGTGAAAGTTTCCGCCTACGCATTTGCCGTACAAACAAACAGAGCGTGCTGCAGCAGCGCTCAACTCAATTTGTTCTCGCACAGCATCAGGCTACGAAAATTGCCTTTTTAAGGCGAAAATTGCCTGCCGCTGTTTACTCTGTGAAAAAACAGATCGTTTTTGAAGCAACTTTGGAAGTCCAACGCAATTTTCGTCAGTGACTTGATTGTCGCCTCCATAGCATCTCCTCGAGTTGTCACAGGCACATGCGCAAGATGTGCGACGTAGGGAGACGGTAACATGTCAAAGTTGTGGACCGGCGCGCTCGCCGGCTTTTTTGTTGCGATGGCCTTCGGGACGGCGAACGCCGCCTGTACGGCAACCGGCTATATGCGGGATAGCATTGATCTCACGGCTGCGCTGATCGACCCCGGAACCGTTGATGGTCAGGTCGTGGATGCAACCGGCTGCGACATCGGCGTGTATTACAGCCCTGGGCAGACGGGCGCCGTTAGAAACGGCACGAATATTTTCGGCGCGCGCTACTATGGCGTCCTGATGAATGGTGCGGAAAGTCAACGTTGTCGAAAGCGTCATCCACGACATCGGGCAGGTGCCTTTCGCGGGCGGCAACTTCGGCTACGGCATCGGGTGCGCAGTGGATTCTCCGCAAGCCTCGGGCGGCCTCATTCGCGGCAACACCATCTATAACTACCAGAAGAGCGGCATCGACCTGCGCGGTGCAAATTGTTCTGGTACGTCATCAGCGCCCATCAGGATTATAGCCAATCAGATCACCGGCAAGGGACCGACGGACCAGATTGCCCAGAACGGGATCGTGACGATTGGCTTGAGCTTTGTCGCTATTGTCGGCAACACCATTGGTGGACACGTCTATACGGGCCCGCTGGAAGCAGCTTCGGCAGGCCTCAACATTCTTGGTGGTCCGTGCTTCAGCCTGCCGTTCCAGAAAAATACCATCCTTGATGGCAACCGCCTGGTCGGAAACGATGTAGGTATCTACCTCCTTAACTTCACCGCTGGTTGCGAGGTCGCGCCGGCAATTGCGCAAAAGAACATCATCTCAGAGAACGATATCCTGAACTATGCCGTCCTTAACACCAGCGGAAACGGTGAGGGTCCTTATCAGATCGGTATTTCCATTACCGACAATCAGACCGACGTGAAGAACAACAACATCTGCGGCGCAGGATACGATTCGGCCAATGAACCAGAGGGCGGTTTCGTCGATTTGATCGATCCGGCGGGTTCCGTGAAGCTGAAGTTGAAGAGCAACAAGTGCTTGGATAACCCGGCCGTCGTGAAAGTGCCTGGTCAGACGAGCGCGCCCGCGTCTGGTGGTGCTCAGTCGACCATGGCGGCGGAAGATTCCACTGCCAAGTCGGCTGCTTCCAGCGGGAAGAAGCCACAGGCGCGGCCGTAATCTTCATCTTCGCACAATGCTCAGCCGCCCTGTAACAACAGGGCGGCTTTTTTTAAAATCACGCTGTGCATTGTTTAGAGTGAAGCAGATGTGGAAGTTGGCTCCTCGGGAGTGGGTTCGAACCACCGACCTGACGGTTAACAGCCGTCCACTCTACCAACTGAGCTACCGAGGAACAACGCAACGCTGTTTAGCGTCTGCGCGTTTGTAGCGACGGGAGATGAGGGCGGCGTTAATGCGCGTGCGAAAAGCGGGGACGGTTTCCGTTTGGCCGTTCACGCACATGAACGACGGATGAACGCGAACGCATCTGGGTCAACGTTTCTATCGGAACGATGTCATGCGTTGATCCGTTGGACTCCGGGGTCATCACATACAAGGAGTTGAAAATGAAACTTGCAACGAGCCTGATCGTCATCGCCACGGCTTGCCGCCGGCGCCACCTTGGCCAATGCGCAGGGAGCGTCGAACAACGCACCCGGACAGCAAATGAAGGACAAGGGTTCCGTGACTGGAAGCCCCGGCGCATCCGGTTATGCGCCGGGGCAGCAGATGAAAGACAAGGGTTCGGTTTCCGGCACCACGGGCGCGTCGGGCTATGCGCCGGGACATACCAAGGACTCCGGCATGACTAACGACAAGAAGGACAAAGTCAAAGACGGCAAGTCGCACTAATCATTAATGTGGGGCCGCCCGACTTGGGCGGCCTCGCATTCGTTCAATCAACGGGGTGGGGTCGCGCGCCGTCTGGCCACCATCCCAGCCTGTTTGGTATTGAAGTAGCCTAGCCACTTTCTCTCGCCATTTATCGCGATCCGTGCGCGCCATTTACCGCGCCAGTAATGGACGTCGGGTACGCCTGTCTTATTCGTTTTGCGCAGGGAGGCATGGCGATTCCGCCCGCTAAAGTCTGTCAGGACAAGGTTGCTCCACCGGGTGTCCAGCGGATTGTCATTTCTGAAATCGACGATGCCCAGCGCATGCCGGCGGGTCATCAACAGCCACGCGATCTGGCCGACCGAATATTTGTGGCCATCGATATGGACTTTGCGCGCGTAATATTCGCCGCGGGCGGAGATCGTTCCGGCCTCAGATCCTGCGGCGCAACGGCCCTTTTGTACGAGCCAGTAGAGCCGCCCTGTGTAGGGGGCGTAACGCAACAGGGACTTGGCCCGGGAGTAGGTAATGCGCTTCATTAGGCTCAGGACCCATTAAAGTTATTGCGGAACACTTGAACGGTTGAT
>CANKHA010000010.1 GCA_947481685.1 Bradyrhizobiaceae bacterium | reverse complement strand
GCAGACAATCGCCTTGCCCGCCTTTCGGAGCGCGGCAATCGCGTCTTCGTTATTCCGCTGCAGGGCAGAGTATGGAACCTGAACAACGGAAAAATAATCCGCGTCGATGAATTCCGCCAGTTTGGGAAGCCTTGCCGAAATGCCGAGATAGCGCACCTTGCCCTGTTGTTTTGCCTTCAGCATGGCCTCTATCGCACCACCATCTTCCAGTTCCTTGCGCGTTGGGCTGCCGTGGACCTGCACCACATCCAGATGATCTGTGCGCAACCGTTTCAGGCTCTGTTCGATGCCGGCCATCACATTTTCGCCGGTAAACGTATGCGACTCGCCTTTCTCGGTGCCTTCCATGCCGACTTTACAGCCGCATTTGCTCGCCAGAAAAAAATCGCCGCGGCGATGTTCCAACGCCTTGCCGATGAGCGTCTCGCTCAGGCCGTAGTCGATCGACGTATCGATGTAATTGATGCCAACGTCGACGATATGATTGATGAACTTGATAGCGTCGCTCTCCGACAGGTCACGGGCCAGAGGCGCACCCGCCAACTCCATCGCGCCATAGCCAAGCCGGCTGACGACCATATCGGTCTGCCCCATCTTGCGAGCGCCGCCCGCCAGAGCCGCCTTATTCACCGTGTCCATTCTGCTTCCTCTTCAGCTGTTACCCGACATTGCTATTGCGGCCGGGCGCGTAGCATTTCCTTGATCTGCACCCGCGCATTTTCTTTTGTCGTGACTGTGAACTCGTACAGATAAGGATCGAAGTAGTTCACACCGGGCCTGGGTATCACTTCCGGCGGCATGAACGCCGAGGCGTCGATATCCGCACGGACCGGGACCATATTGAGAGCCCGCGCATAGATCTCCGAGCCCTCCTTCGAGGCCATCCAATTGACGAACACCCGTGCGGCGTTGGGATGCGGTGCGTTTTTATAAAGCGCCACCTGATTGCCACCGGACAGCGAACCCGGCATGTCCTCCAGACCAAATACCGAATTGATCGGCATGCCCTCCTTACGCAACCGCTCAAGCTCACCGTCTTCCGCGCCAAAGGCAATATGGTACGTCCCGCGCGCAAGCCAGTCCGTAAGCTGGCGACGGTCCCGGCTGAAGGCTGTTTGTTGATCGATGAAAAGCTTTTTGACGAAGTCCGCGCCAAACTTGGCATAGAGATTCGCCGCCTGATTGGCTCCCGTACCGGCGACAGACGGGTCCATGAAGGCAATCTTGCCTTTCCATCGCGGGTTGAGCAGGTCCTGAACCTTGCGGAGCTCTCCCGGTTTAACCTCCTGGGTGTTGATCCAAAAGGCCTCGTTTACCGTGCTGAAGAGGCGCAGGACAAATTTCTCGTCGGGATCGACAAACCAGATGCTTCCGCGTTTCCAGTTCTTCCCTTCGGTAACGTCCGGCAAGATCAACTCCGGTCGGAGGGGTGCGAGCATATCCTCGCGCATCATCACCGTGAACATCGTGTTGCTTCCGGCAAGCGCGGCATCCGCGGTGTAGATTCCAGCGGCGCGTTCGGCGCGCATCTTGTTGGCGGAGTCCGATCCACGCGCGCTTTGGTACTCCATCGCAATGCCGTAGCGTTTCTTGAAGGTTTCCGGCAGCGCTTTGCGCACCTGCGCGTCGGGCGGGCCGGTCACCACGACCTTGCCCTCCTCTCGCGCCGCCTTCAGCGTTTCGTCCCAGGTCTTCTGCCAACCGGAGGATTGTGCCTGAGCAAAGCTGAGCGCCAGGGTGGCAAGAAATAAAGCAACCAACAGACTTTTCATTTTCTTATTCCTCCCACCGCTAGCTGTTATGCGGACTTCTTGGCTCCCAGAGGGGGCATTCGCATTGTCACGCCATTCTTTGCCAGAGCTTCCTCGAACATGCGGCGAATGCCCGGATCCTCGTGCTCATATTCGATCTGGCTGCCGCCCTGTTCTGTGCTTTGGTCGACTCCAAAATGCTTCAGACCGAAGGGACGCACGTGCTTGCGCCCGCCCGGCTTGATGGCGAGGTAGCGCGCAGGCGTCGCGCCCGTGTTGAAATGTTGGTGAAACCATTGTTCCGGAGGAACCACCACGCTGCCGTCGTGCCAGTCATAGCGCTTCGGCTGCTCCCCTTCAGGCCACATCAGCGAGTAACCCTCGCCGCCAATGATGACGACGAATGCACCCGCGCCATGCCGATGCGCTTTCTTGTAGGTGCCAACCGGGAATTCCGAGATATGCGCGCTCATGCAATTCTCGGATAGCTCGATCATGATATTGCCGCCGCCCGCACCGCGCTCCTTCCATGCGAACACCTCGAGCTTGCGAACGTCCGGGATGAAGTTGCTTTCCCAAACGGGACGGTTCTTGGCCATCCATTGCTTGCCCTTGCCGGAAAAGCTGTCGTCATCCGGACTAAACCGGCTTTTGAAAGCGAAAGGATTGTTGAAGACGAAATCCAGATCGCGGAAGGTGTTAATGATAGGCGGGGCCGACGTCACGCCGAGAAGGCGCACGGGCTTCTCGCCGCTAGCATTGAAATGCTGTCGCCAGGTATTGAGCGGCGGCGAGAACATGCTGCCCCGGCCCCACTCAAACGTCACCTTCTTGTTCTCATCGTTCCAGACCGACGTCGAGCCGTTGCCCTCAAGAACGTAGATAACCTCCTCGAACATCAGGCGTTGCGGCTTGAGGCTTTGTCCGGGCGCAATCTCAATCAGATAGCCATCGTTGACATCGCCGCAGCCGATCAGGTTGAGGATCGCGCCGTTGCCGCCTTTGGCAGCCCATGACTTGAGCTCCACATCTCGCAAATCCTCGATGTAGAACTCGCGAATAACGGGGATTTTTTGGGCATCGACCCACTGTTCGTAGAGCGGCTTAGCTGCATAAAGCGGCCTGACATCGGCTTCAAACTGTTTTTGATCCATCACTGTTTCCTAATTTCTTATCATTTGCCATGCGAATAAGCCGCGCCCGCCTATGAAGCAGCTCCAGCCTTTGCTTACTCTTTTTCGATCACCGCATCCATACCAGGTTTTGCACCGCTCTTCTTCAGCGCAGCCTCGAACATCTGGCGGATTTTCGGGTCCTCGTCCTCGTATTCAATCTGGTCGCCACCCTGCTTCGTGCTCTTTTCCTGCTGCATATTGGTGTCTTTGCCCCACGGCCGGCCGAATTTCGAGCCGCCGGCGCGAATGGCAAGATATCGAGCAGGCGCAGTACCGGTATTGAAGTGCTGGTGAAACCAGCGTTCCGGCGGGACGATGATCGTGCCGTCGCGCCAGTCGAAACGTTTCGGTTCTTCACCTTCAGGCCACATCAGCGAATAGCCTTCCCCACCGATGATTACGACATGAGCGCCGGCGCCGTGACGATGGGCTTTCTTGTAGGTGCCGACCGGAAATTCTGAGATATGAACGGCCATGGCATTTTCGCCAAGCTCGATCTGGATGTTGCTGCCGCCAGCCCCGCGTTTTTTCGAAGCAAATAACTCGAGCTTCCGCACATCGGACACCACATTGGTGTCCCAGACATGACGACCCCTGCGTTCATAGGCAACGCCAGAGCCGGAGAAGCTCTCAGCGTCGGCGTCGAAGCGGTCATTGAAAGCGTAATAGTTCTCGAACACGAATTTTGGATCGCGGAAGAGGCTCATGATCGGCGGCGCCGACGTGACGACCAGCAATCGCGCGGGCTTGGTGCCGCTGGCATTGTAGTGCTGGCGCCAGGTGTTAAGCGGTGGCGCGAAGATAGCGCCCGGGCCCCACTCGAACGTGACTTTTTTCTTCTCGTCATTCCAGATCGATGTGGAGCCGGAGCCCTCGACCACGAAGACCGTCTCTTCGTACATCATCCTCAGCGGGTTTAGTTTCCCGCCGGGTGAAATCTCGGAAACATAGGCTTCGTTGACATCGCCGGTGCCGATGAGATTGATGATGACACCATGACCGCCGCGCCAGGCCCAGGGCTCAAGCGGGACCGTCTTCAGATCCTCGATATAGAAGTCGTTGATAATCGGAACGCCCTGCGCCTCCGCCCATTTCTGGTAGGGAGTCTTCAGGGCGATTGGTTCGATTTCTTTACCTTTGAGCATGCAATGACAGACTCGCTGGAGAATCCCTACGGCTATTGTGCCTTCGACAGATCCTTCATGCGACGCCTTACGTCCCCTTTCGTTGTAACTGTGAAATTCCAATCGTATGTGTCGAAATATTTGACGTCCTGCTTCGGAATTGCCTCCGCCGGCATAAATTTCTCTGCGGCGATATCGCTGCGGGCCGGGACCATTTTCAACGCGCGGCCATAAATCTCCACGCCTTCCTTTGAGGCCATCCAGTTCACAAACACGCGCGCTGCATTTGGATTGGGCGCCTTGTCCATGAGACTCAGGACGTTGCCGCCGGAAACCGAGCCCGGCATATCGTCCAGGCTATAGATCGTATCGACCGGCAACCCTTGCGCCTGCAACCTCTCGATTTCCCCGTCTTCCGCTCCGATGCTGATGGGATAGGTCCCACGCGCCGTCCAATCGGTTAATTGGCGCCGGCTGGTGCTGACAACCGGCTGCTGATCGACGAGAAGCTTGTCCACGAAGGCCTGGCCGAATTGCCCTTCCATCATCGCGGCCTGATTGCTGCCGGTGCCTGATCGCGTCATATCTAAAACAGCGATCTTGCCCTTCCATTTCGGGTCGAGCAGGTCGCTGAAATTGCGCAAGTCCCCAGGCTTTACCTGCTGGGTGTTGATCATGACGGCTTCGCGGACCGTGTTGAAAAGCCGCAAGACATATTGCTCCTCTGGATCGAGGAACCACATGTTTCCACGCCGCCAATACTTGTCTTCCGTGACTTCCGGCAGGATGAGTTGTGGCTTCAGCGGCGCCAGCATCTTCTCGCCGTACAGCACCGATGATGTCGTCTGGATACCCGCAAGCACGGCATCGATTGCGTAGATCCCGGCCTCACGCTCCCGGCGCAACTTGATCCCCTGATCGGTGCCCCGCGCACTGAGATATTCCATCTTGATGCCGTAGCGCGCCTCGAAGGCTGCCGGCAGGGTTTGCCGCACTTCCGTATCCGGCGGCCCGGCCACAACGACCTTGCCCTCTTTTCGCGCTGCCGCGAGCGTCTCGTCCCATTTCTTCTGCCAGTCCGCAGTTTGCGCACGTGCGACCGCAGGCACTGCCGCTGCCAGGAACAGCAAGACGAATAGTCTTTTCACCATCGCTCCCCCTCCGCCGCTACTGCTTGCGCAAAATATCCTTCATGCGGATGCGCGATTCCGCGTTGGTCACGGTCGTGAATTTGTAGTCATAGACATCGAAGTAGTTGACGCCGGGTTTCGGAATAACCTCAGGCGGCATGAAGCTCGCCGCATCGATGTCCGTGCGGGCCGGCACCATTTTCAGCGCGCGACCATAGATCTCGCCGGCCTCCCTGGACGCCATCCAGTTGACAAAAATCCGGGCGGCATTCGGATGCGGCGCCTGATCCAACAACGCGATCATGTTGCCGCCGGATACCGCGCCGGGCATGTCCTCCAGACCGAAAATCGCCTTCACAGGCTGACCTTCCGCGCGCAGGCGCTCGATCTCGCCATCCTCGGCACCGAAGGTGATCGGATGACTGCCGCGCAACACGGCGTCGGTCAGCTGGCGACGCTCCCGGCTGATCAGAGGCTGCTGATCGACGAAAACCTTCTTGATGTAATCTTCTCCAAACAATGTGAAGAGCAGCGCGACCTGATTGGCTCCTGTTCCGGCAACACTGGGATCGAGGAACGAGAGTTTGCCTTTCCATTTAGGGTCGAGCAGATCGCTAAATCGCCGCAGTTCATTTTCGTTCACCTCTTTTGTATTGATGATGAACGATTCCCGGACCGTATTGAAAATGCGCAAGATATATTGCTGCTCCGGATCGGCGAACCAAAGGCTGCCACGCATCCAATTCTTGCCCTCGGTCACTTCCGGCAAGATCAATTGCGGCTTCAGCGGCACAAGCATCTTTTCTGCGTAAAGAACGCTGAACATTGTCTGGTTGCCGGCAACCACCGCATCGACCGTGTAAGCGCCCGCACCGCGTTCCCGTCGAAGCTTGTTGGCCTGATCGCTGCCGCGGCCGCTAAGATATTCCATCTTGATGCCGTAGCGGGCCTCGAAGGCGGCGGGCAACGCCGTGCGCACCTCCGCATCCGGAGGGCCGGCCACCACGACCTTGCCTTCTTTCTTTGCCGCAGCCAGCGTCTCGTTCCAGGCCTTCTGCCAATCGACTGGCTGGGCGTGGACAGAAGCTTGCGCCATCAGCATCAGAAGCAACAAGGCAAAATATTTTTTCATCGATTGATTCCCGGGTAGCGGCTATTTCTTGCGCTTGGCCGCGCCCCTGGCTGCCTTGGCTTTGGACTTTGTCTTGGTCCTGACCTTGGCCTTCACCCGGGTTTTAGATTTGACCTTGGCTTTAGGTTTTGCCTTCCAGATAGCTTTCGCCTTCACTTTTCGAGGCACCGGAAGCATCCGGATGGTGAGTCCATTTTTGGCGAGTGCCTGCTCGAACGTCTGCCGGATTTTCGGATCCTCATCCTCGTATTCGATCTGGTCTCCGCCGGCGGCGGCGCTTTGATCGACGGCATAGACCTTCGAACCGAACGGCCGCGTGTGCTTGCGGCCGCGCGCCTTCAGCGCGAGATAGCGCGCAGGCTTGGCGCCGGTGTTGAAGTGCTGGTGGAACCAGTCCTCCGGCGGCACGACAACGCTGCCATCATGCCAGTCGAAACGCTTGGGCTTCTCGCCTGCCGGCCACATCAGGGAATAGCCCTCGCCGCCAATGATGACGACATGTGCTCCGGCGCCGTGCCGGTGCGCCTTCTTGTAGGTGCCGACCGGAAACTCCGAGATATGCGCGCTCATGCAGTTCTCGGACAGTTCCATCATGATATTGCCGCCGCCACCGCCACGCTCCTTCCAGGCGAATACCTCCAGCTTCCGGACGTCCGGAATGAAGTTGCTTTCCCAGACCGGCCTATTCTTCGCCATCCATTGCTGGCCCTTGCCGGAGAAACTGTCGGAGTCCGGGTTGAAACGGTCGCTGAACGGAAACGGATTGTTGAACATGAAATCGAGGTTGCGGAACAGGTTCATCAGCGGCGGCGCAGAGGTCACACCGAGAAAGCGCGCCGGCTTTTCGCCGCTGCCGTTGAAATGCTGCCGCCAGGTATTCAGCGGCGGCGAGAACAGGCTACCCGGGCCCCATTCAAAGGTGACCTTCTTGTTGGCGTCGTTCCAGACCGACGTAGAGCCATGGCCCTCGACAACAAAGATCAACTCTTCATACATCGCGCGCTGCGGCTTCAGGTTCTGCCCGGGAGGAATTTCGGTGAGATAGCCATCGTTGACGTCGCCGGTCCCGATCAGGTTGAGGATGGCGCCGCTACCGCCTTTCGATGCCCAGGGCGCAAGCTTCGTCTTGCGTAGATCCTCGATATAGAACTCGCGGATAACCGGGACGTTTTGCGCTTCGACCCACTGCTGGTAAAGCGGTTTGGCGTTGTACAGCGGCCTGATATCGGCTTCGAATTGTTTCTGGTCCATGCTTATTCCTGTGGCTGCATGAGACTGCGGCTAGCGGCGCAGCATATCTTTCACGCGAAGCCGTATCTCCTCTTTGCCAGTGACTGTGAAGTTGTAATCAAATACATCGAAGTAATTCATGCCGGTTTTTGGAATGACCTCCGGCGGCAGGAAACTCTCTGCATCGATATCGACGCGGGCGGGCACCATCTTGAGGGCGCGGGCATAGATTTCATTGCCTTCCCTGGACGCCATCCAGTTCACGAAGACTCTCGCTGCGTTTGGATGCGGCGCGCGATCGATCAGGCCAAGCATATTGCCACCTGAAACGGAACCCGGCATGTCCTCCAGGCTGCAGATCGTTTTGACCGGCTGCCCTTCGGCCTGAAGCCTTTCCATCTCTCCGTCTTCCGCACCAAATCCGATCGGATAATTGCCGCGTAGAACACCGTCGGTCAGTTGCCGACGCTCGCGGCTGATCATCGGGTCCTGATCGACAAGCAGTTTTTTGATGAAGCTTTCCCCTAATTGCTCGTAGAGCATCGCGATCTGGTTGCTCCCAGTGCCGGAACGCGCCGGGTCAAGAAAGGCAATTTTCCCCTTCCATTTCGGGTCAAGCAGATCGCTGAATTTCCGGAGATCCTGCGGCTTCACCTGGTTGGTATTGACCATGAAAGCCTCGCGGACTGTGTTGAAAATCCGCAGGACATATTTCTGCTCAGGATCGGGGAACCAAAGGCTTCCACGTTTCCAATTCTTGCCGTCGGTGACCTCCGGCAGGATCAACTCCGGTTTGAGCGGCGCCAGCATCTTCTCCCGGTAAAGAACGGTGAACATCGTCTGGCTGCCGGCAAGCACGGCATCGACGGAATAAATCCCTGCTTCCCGTTCTCGCCGAAGCTTGGACCCCTGGTCGCTTCCGCGCCCGGTGATGTATTCCATTTTGATGCCGTAGCGCGCCTCGAAGGCCGCCGGTAATGCCTGGCGCACCTGAGTATCCGGAGGGCCGGCCACAACGACCTTGGCCTCCTTCTTCGCTGCCGCGAGCGTCTCGTCCCAGGCTTTTTGCCAATCGACAGGCTGCGCCAACGCGGCGTGACACGACAGCGCGATCGCGGTTAGCGAAACAAGTGCCCTGCTCATCGCCGTCTCCCTCCCCGGAGATTCCAGCGCCGGCTCTCCGCATCTTTGCGCGGCAGGAGCCAAGTCATTGAGGCCTTTTAGAACCTCATGTTTTAAAAGCCACGGCGCTGCTGCTCACGGCGAGAATTTGTTGTTTTTGCCGGGATGAATGTCCCGTCTCGCGTAAGGTCGTTTCTTCCCTGCAACTTCGGTCATTCGACTTTAGGATTATAATGACCGAAAAATTCGATTGTCCATAGAAAGATCAGGCGGCTCAGCCGGCAGGAGCCGGTTCTGCTTCTCCAATTGCGGGGTTCTTACGAAGCAGCGCGATCGGCCGGCATAACCATCCGCCTAGCCACGTCTTCGCAAATGCGACCTACTATAATGAGTGTCGGACCTTTCACGGCGGCTTTCGAAAGCCGATCCGGTAGTTCGGCGATAGACCCCGCGATTGTCTGCTGGTTCTTCCTCGTCGCATCGACAACGGCGATGGCAGCCGTGCCAGCATCAAGGCCTTGCGCGATGGCTTTGTCGACCAGCTCTCTCAACGTTTTTGCCGGCATGTAGATCACCGTTGTGGTCGCCGGATCGGAAAGACCACGCCAATCGATGTCGGACGGCAGGGAACCGGCGCTATCATGGCCGCTGATATATTGCACCCGCCGCGCACGCTCGCGATGGGTGAGCGAAATCCCAAGACGGCTCGCGGCGCCTTGCGCCGCAGTGATACCGGGCACGATCTCAACAGCAATACCGGCATCGCGGCAGGCTTCTATTTCCTCTCCAGCGCGACCGAAAATCATCGGATCGCCGCCCTTCAGCCGGATGACGCGTTTCCCGTTCCTGGCGAGATTGACCATCAGTGCATTGATGTCGCTTTGTTTATAGGAAGGGCCGTGACCGCTTTTACCGACCAGCATTTTTTTCGCTTCGCGGCGTGAAAAATCCAACACCTCACGCGATACCAGATTGTCGAACAGGATGACGTCGGCCGATTGCAGCGCACGTACCGCACGGAGCGTGAGCAATTCCGGATCGCCTGGCCCTGCCCCGACCAGCGTAACCGATCCACTGTCTGCGGCAGATCCAATCCCGCGGACCTGATCGATGAAATTGACGAGGTCGCTCTCCTTGGGTGTCTGCTGCGGATGCGTTACAGCGTATGCAGTAAACGCTTGCCAAATCCGGCGGCGGCCCGCGAATGACACACCTGATGCCTTGATGGCATCGCGCCAGCGCGCGGCAGCGTCTGCCCATAACGCGAAGCCTTGCGGGATCAGCGCCTCAAGCTTTGCGCGGATGGCCTGCGCAAAAATGGGTGCCGCCCCATCGGTGGAAATTGCGATGACCAGGGGAGATCTGTTGACGATAGAGCCGAAAGCAAAATCGGAAAAGGCCGGCTTATCGATGATATTGACTGGAACGCCTGCGGCACGCGCCGCAGCTGCAAAACCTGCCGCATCCTCGTGATCATCGAAGGCGCCGATTGCAACCTTTGCCGACACCAGATCGACGGCATTCCACACGCGCGGATGGATTGCGATCGAGCTGCTTGGTGCGTCCATGGCAAGTGCAAGCATCTGCTCGCACGCGTCTGGTGTAAAAATCTCGACCTTTGCGCCTGCCGCCGAAAGTAACTCCGCTTTCCAAGCGGCTGCTTCGTTGCCACCCGCAATGACAGCGCGCTTGCCGCCAAGCGCAAGGAACACCGGCAATCGCGCCAATGGCGCCATCCGGTCTGGTTTTTGATCAGACAGCTTTTGCGAGCCTTCCATCGCCGATTATCCTTTTTAGCTCCGGCAAACACGAACCGCAGTTCGTTCCGGCGCGCAGTGCTGAGCCAATGTCTTCGACACTGCAGGCCGCGCCTGAACCGATGGCGTTGCGGATCGTGTTGATGCCGACCCCGAAGCAGGCGCAGACCAACGCTCCCGGATCTGCGAGGCCATCGCTGGACTTGCCCGATAGCACCGTCCGACGCTGACCCTCCGACACGGCGTCGGCTTCAAACAATGCCTTCATTGCATCCCATGACGGAGAGGTTTGTGTTGGACCGATGAAGAGACAGGACTCCAGCGACCCCTCAACGAAATGCGCAGCGCGATAAAGGCCGCGCGGCTCGTCGATATATTCGGCAACCTTTTCGCCGCACGCCATGTCCCACCAGACCGCAAGCCGATCGTTGCTTGCGATCAGCAGCCCATGGCCATCTTTAACCGCCACACGGCACCACCATGCATCGGCCGGCGGATCGATCCGGTTGCGCGTCAACGCAAAGCCGCTGAATGCGAACGAGACCGGCTCTACCCTGACGGGCGTCGCCTTGGACTCGGGCTGTCCGGAATAGGGATCGGTCATCGGTGCGACCAAGTCTCCAACACGCGCAAACGAGGCGGTGCTGTCACTCCAGTGGATGGGCGCAAAGAGCGATCCGCGGCGCTGGCCTTCGCTGAAAATGATTTTCAGGATGCATGTGCCATGGAGAGTGGTCAGGCGCGCAAAGCCACCATTAAAAAGTTTGGCCTTCGCCGCATCTTCGGGATGAACCTCGACAAACGGCTCGGGAAAATGCGCTCCGAGCCTCGGGCTCAACCCCGTGCGGGTCATGGTGTGCCATTGATCGCGTACCCTCCCCGTATTGAGTCGGAAAGGAAACTCCATCGACAAGGGTGACTGTGGCTCCGGACGCTCGGGTGCGTGCAGCCGTGCCTTCCGGTCGGTGGTGAAAAAACCTCCCTGGCCAAAAAAACGCTCGGTTTTTGCCGCACTGACAGGCACCGGCCATTGTACCGGCGCAAGCGCATTAAATTCGCTGTCCCCAATCGCCGACAGACTTCCGATATCGAAGGCACGCTTTCCGGTGTTTTCGAAGCCGGAAAGAGCAGCATGCTCACGAAAAATATCGGCGGCAGTCCGATAACCGAAGCCGTCAAAGCCCATGCGTTGAGCCACCTGTGAGATGGCCCACCAATCCGGCTTTGTTTCGCCGGGATACGCGAGAAAGGCCCGCTGCCGCGAGATGCGACGCTCCGAGTTCGTGACGGTGCCGTCCTTCTCGCCCTAGGCGGCAGCGGGCAGAAGCACATGCGCGCCGGCCTTAACCGTGTCGGTTGAGCCATGTCTGGTGCACCGAGCTTGTCGACAAGTTGTTGCGCAAGCAGGCTTACTACCGCCGTGCGATCTTCTTCGCGCGCTTCCACGATCTGCACCAGCGTCGACCAGCCCCATGACTGCAATCCAAGAAATCCGCCGCGAAATGCCAGGCGTGCCTTGCCTTCCAGCGTCGTGGGATCGCGATCCCAGAATCTGAAGACACCCGACACCGCCCAATCACCCGGTTCCGCAACCGGATCGAAAATGAAGGTGTCCGATGGGTCAAGCGCGATGGTGCGGAGCAATTTCATAGCCGTGGGCCACTGATGTTCGGATCGAGCCACGACGGCGTGACCAGCGCGGGCAACAATTTGCGGCAGTCGATATCGGCCTTGCCGACGTGTCGCGTCAGCAGATCGCCATTATCGTCAATCTGACGACTAATGCCGTGCTCACGCGGTAGGCGCTGCAGATATTCCCGCGCTACTTCAGCGAACCCGTGAGTTTGCCAGGCATCCGTGGCAACCATGAGATGGCGCGCAAAACTTTCCGCGATCGTTGCCGCGCCGATGTCGCCGAAGCCTTCCTGTTCAAGCGCGGAAGCAAGCGGATGAACGCCGGGCTCCTGATCCGTCATCGACACTGTCCTGATCATCGCACCGAACACCAGCCAGGCCGGCGGCTCATCCTCGGGCGCGTCCTGGGGCCATCCGAGGCGTCCGCCGCCCACCAGTCCGCCATCGATGCGGATTCCGTCCGGCCAGTCGATCGTCACCATCTTTTCCGGGGGAGCATAAGCAAGCAGCGCGTCCGTCAGCGCCGTCATGCCGGCATAAAAAGCCCGACGCGCGGTGCGAAGCGGCTCGTCGGGTTCCAGCACAACGGCGAATTCGGCCAAATCGAAGCGGCCGACAAAGACCATCGTTCCGGCGCCCTCTTCCGGCGCAAGACTGATCGCGCGCCGGAACGCGTCGTCGACTTCGCGCGCCGTCACCAGGGTGAACGGCGGCGGCAAATTGAGCACGGGCGCAAATGGCTCGCGCATCCGTTTGGTCGGGGTCAAAGGATCGTCTCCGGCCACTTTGTAGTGGTTACAATATAGCCTATAACCATAGACACGGGGTGGCTGAAAATGAAATCGGCGAAATCCGCCGCGGCCCGGTACTTCCCGGTCCAATCAAGATAGCGACGGAAATCATGACGTAGCGGCCACAGAAAGTTCTGGTCTGTTCGTGCGAGCGCACAATGCTGCTCGACGCGGATGCGATCCGGCGCGGTTGTCCCGGAGCCGAGGTATCGACCGCTGACCACCTCTGCCGCGCCGAGATCGAGCGTTTTCGCGCTGTCAGCAAGGAGGGGGTGCCCCTCACCGTCGGATGCACGCAAGAATCCCCTTTGTTCTCGGAAGTAGCCGCGGAAACGGGCGGCAATGTCACTTTCGTGAATGTGCGCGAAGCCGCCGGCTGGTCGAAAGACGGGGGGCGGGCGGGCCCGAAGATGGCCGCCCTTTTTGCTGCCGCGGCCGAACAGGTGCCGGATATCCCGATGGTCAGCCTCGCAAGCGAGGGCGTGGCACTTATCTACGGCCGCGACGAGCGCGCGATTGAAGTCGGCAGGCTGCTGGCCGAGCACCTCGACGTGACCGTGCTTATCAGCAATCCGGGCGAACTCGAACCGCCGCGCCTGAATGAATTTCCCATCGTCAAGGGCACGATCAGCATCGCCAAAGGTCACATCGGCGCGTTTGAACTGACGGTCGATAATTATGCCGCGCCACTACCGTCCTCCCGTGGCTCCATGATCTTTGCAACGCCACGCGACGGCGCGATTTCGCGATGCGATCTTTTGATCGACGTCTCCGGTAGTGCACCCTTGTTCCCGGCTCACGACCTGCGCGATGGCTATCTCCGAGCCGATCCCCGCGATCCCGCTGCCGTCTTGCGTATAGCTTTGAAGGCAAGAGATCTTGTCGGCAATTTCGACAAGCCCCGCTATGTGACCTTCAACGCGGACCTATGTGCACATTCACGCTCGAAGATTATCGGCTGCCGCCGCTGCCTCGACCTTTGCCCGACAGGGGCGATAACGCCCGCCGGCAATCACGTGGCGATCAACGCGGAAATTTGCGCCGGCTGCGGTCAATGTGCCGCCGCATGCCCGACCGGAGCGGCCTCCTATGCGCTGCCGCCGGCGGACGCCCTGCTGCGCAAGATCCGTACAATGCTGAAGGCCTACCATCTTGCGGGGGGCGAGCGGGCCATCATCCTGCTTCACGACGAGGAGCATGGTACCGCCATGATCGACGCGCTCTCGCGTCATGGAGACGGTCTCCCCGACAATGTCATTCCACTTGCGGTCAACGAGATCACGCAAGTCGGGATCGAGTTCATAGCCGCCGCCTTCAGCTACGGCGCTGCGGGCGTACGGTTCCTGCTGCGGGCCAAGCCGCGCCATGATTTGGCAGGTCTCTATAAAACCATTGCGCTTGCCGAACCAATTCTTACCGACCTCGGCTTCGGCGCAGGGCGCACCGCAACGATCGAAAGCGATGATCCCGACGCACTCGGAGAAGCTTTGCGCACCATCGCACCCGCAGAGGTCGCACTCTCTCGAGCGAGCTTCATGCCGGTCGGAAGCAAAACTGAGGTGATGCAGCTATCGCTGCGTGAGTTGCATCGTGTCGCGCCGGCCCCGGTTGATATCGTTGCGCTCCCGGAGGGAGCGCCGTTCGGCACCGTCAACGTCAACGTTGAAGGATGCACATTATGTTTGTCGTGTGTATCCGCCTGCACCACTGGCGCCTTGTCGGACGATCCCGACCGGCCGGTACTGCGCTTCGCAGAGGCTATCTGCGTGCAGTGTGGGTTATGCCAGGCGACCTGTCCTGAAAAGGTCATCAGCCTGACACCGCAGCTTGATTTCCGCGCTGCCACTGCGCGCCTGCGTGTCATCAAGGAAGAGGAACCCGCTCTTTGCGTGCGCTGCGGTGGTGCATTCGGAGTGAAAAGCAGTGTCGATCGGGTCGTCGCGAAACTCGAAGGACAGCACTGGATGTTCAAGGACTCGGCAAAGCGGCTCGACGTTGTGAAGATGTGCGCCGACTGCCGCGTGATTACCATGAGCGAAGAGAATTTTGACCCGTTCGCCGGTGTGCCGGCGCGTCCGGCGCCACGCACGTCAGAGGATTATCTGCGCGAACGCGATAAACCGAGCGAAACCTAAGTTTTCATTTATCTCGTCGCTTTGGCAAGAAAATCCGTAAGCGCCTTGCGATCTTCCACCGAGCCGATCTGCTGCTCCGGCATTTTGGTCCCAGGCGTATATATTGTCGGACCAACCTCGAACAGGCGCGCCACGGTTTCGGGCGTCCACACGATGTCCATCTTTTTCAGCGCATCAGAGAAATTGTAGCCGGGCAAGGTCGCGATCCTGCGACCGAAAACCCCCGCCAACGAAGGCCCGGCGCGGGGGCCATCATCCGGCAGTAGCGAATGGCACGCCACGCAAGCGCGGAACACTTCGGCACCGTAATCGCCCGCATAGACAGCCAAAGGATCCTCCGGCGCTCCTGTCACAACCGATCCGATCGGATCGCCGGTGACAGTATCCCAGCGGCGGATCATCCGGTCTGCTCCGCCCGTGAGCAGCGTGCGATCATCCGGCAGAAATGCCACCGACCAGATCGGCAGCCCCGGTCCCACCAAGGTTCGGATGATTTTCCGCTCCTTGCGCTCAATCAGCGTCACCGATCCACGAATGCCAGCAGCAGCGAGTAGCACGCCGTTACCGGAAACCGCCATCGCGATCACAGGCGTCGGTCCAGCCTGCACCTCACCCAGAATCTCTCCCGTGCGCGTCAGGAAATAGACATTGCCATCGGCACCGCCGACTGCGATCTCGCCATCAGGTGCAACACTCACCGCGTTGAGAGGCGTGGGCAATGTCACCACAATCGGTGATGTCGTTCCCTCGCGGGGCCAGATCCGAACCGTGAGATCGTATCCAACACTGATCACGGCGCGACCATCGGGTGAGAAGGCAACGCCATTCACATTCTGTGTATGTCCTTCGAGCACGCGGGGTGCGCCCCCGGCGAGTGGCCAAAGCCGAACGGTCCGGTCCCAGGATGCCGACGCCAGTGTTTTGCCGTCTGGTGATACCGCAACAGCAGCGATCGGCGCGTTATGACCTTCAAGCGCCGTATCCGGTTGCTGCTTGCCCGCTGCCCAAAGCGCGATGCGCCCATCGGCTCCGCCGGTTGCAACGCGGCCATCTTTAAGAAAGGCCACTGCATTCACGGCGTCGGCGTGAAAACGCAACACCTGCTCCGCAGTGTTTTGCGTGAGCGACCATCGAATGGCGGAACTGTCAAAGCTGCCGGAGATCGCAGTCATGCCGTCGTCCGATATCGCCAGCGCGCGCACCGGACCGCCATGTCGGCGCAACTGCGCGTGGACGCTGGACACTGGCGCAATCAGTAGTGCAAGGGTGCAGGAAAGAAGACGGAGCATGATCATGGAATTGCTGGGTCGAGCGCGCGTGCAAACACATCGCGATGTCTGTTTGCTTCCAGCGGCTACCAAGGTAACATCAGCGGACCTACACACTGTTTGATTGTTTTCCATCGTCTGTTAAGAACTCCGATGCACTACAAGCTTGTTTTGAAAAATTCTCGTGTAGAGACCAGACAAATGGGACCGCCGCTATCTCGTGAAAGTTTAAAGACCGTCATAGCCAAAGGCTATGGCACCAGAGCGACCCGGTCGAGTCCACTGCCATAAACGCGCAAGGCTCAGCCGAACGGCTGGACAAAGCAGGATGCTGTCGTGAATACGGATGCCTCGGCTCTGCAACTGGTGCTCGCTGTCGACCCGACACTGGTCGCGATTGTATTATTGTCGCTGATGGTAAGCTTGTCCGCCGTTCTAATAGCAGCGGTGATCGGAATTCCCCTCGGAGCGCTGATAGCTCTCACCCGCTTTCCCGGCCGCGGTATGGCGATCGTGGCACTGAATGCGCTGATGGGCCTGCCGCCCGTGGTCGTTGGCCTTGCGGTTTTTCTGTTGCTTTCTCGCTCCGGCCCGCTCGGTTCCCTCGGCATGCTGTTCACGCCACAGGCCATGATTGTCGCTCAGGCAATTCTCGTAACGCCGATCGTCGCAGCCTTGGCGCGCCAGACCATCGAAGACCTGTGGGAGGAATATCGAGACGAATTCGCGGCGATGAATGTCGGACCTGTCCAGCGTATTGGCACGTTGATTTGGGATGGTCGCTTTAGTCTTGTCACGGCACTGCTCGCCGGTTTCGGCCGTTCGGCAGCGGAAGTCGGCGCCATCATTATCGTCGGAGGCAACATCGATGGCTTTACCCGAACCATGACGACTGCAATCGCGCTTGAAACGTCCAAGGGCAACCTGCCGCTTGCTGTTGGGCTGGGCATTGTCCTTATTGCGATCATCATTGCTATCAACGCACTCGCTTGGTGGGCCCGCCGCACAGGCGAGCGCTACGCAGGATGACGGAGAACATGCGCCCGCCCCCGTCCGATTTACCTATCGCATTCGAGAATGTGACCGTCACGGAAGGAAGCGTGACGATCCTCGATCGGCTTTCGCTGACAATCAGCCCGGGTGAACCAACCTTTGTTATCGGGCCTAATGGATCCGGAAAAACCACTTTCCTGCGCGCTGCCATGGGATTGGTTGCACCGACAGAGGGGCGCGTAACCTGGGGTGGACGAGATGGTGTTTCGCCCCACAAACTTGCCTTCGTCTTTCAGCGCCCGGTCATGCTTCGCCGCAGCGCAGAGAGTAATGTACGGTTCACGCTCAGCGCCGCTGGTGTGCCTCGCATCGAACATGACGGACGCGTCGCGGAATTGTTCAAGCTGGTCGGACTTGACGGATTACAAAAGCGTTCAGCGCGACGGCTGTCCGGCGGTGAACAACAAAGGCTTGCGATCGCGCGCGCGCTGGCCCGGGACCCATCGGTTATCTTTCTGGACGAACCAACAGCCAGCCTCGATCCCGCCGCCACCAAGGCGATCGAAGACATCGTGCGAACCATTACGGCACGAGGCGTCAAAGCAGTGCTCTCAACGCACGACCTGGGCCAGGCCCGCAGATTGGCTAACGACATCATCTTCCTGCATCGCGGACGTATTATCGAGACCGGTGCGACAAGCGAATTTTTTGAAAGCCCGCGCAGCCCCGAAGCACGCAGCTTCATTGAAGGTGACTTGCTGGTTTGATATCGTCGACTTATCTACGTATGGAGCGAACCATGATCATCCGTCGCATTTTGATTGCCACAGCTCTCTGCCTTTCCTTGTTTTCTCCTCAGCGCAGCATTGCGCAAGACAAATCCATCGTCGTCGCCTCAACCACGTCCACGCAAGATTCCGGACTGTTTGAATATCTCTTGCCGATCTTTACAAAAAAGACCGGCATCACCGTAAAAGTGATTGCGCAGGGCACCGGCCAGGCATTGGACACCGGAAGGCGCGGCGATGCCGACGTCGTCTTTGTGCACGCCAAATCGGCCGAAGAGCAGTTCCTGTCCGAAGGACAAAGTCTGAAACGTTACCCTGTGATGTATAACGATTTTGTTCTTATTGGACCGAAGAGCGACCCGGCAAAGATAGGCGGAACAAGCGACATTGCCGCCGCTCTCAAGAGCATCATGGCAAAAGGTGCACCATTCATTTCGCGCGGAGATCGGTCCGGCACGCACATCGCAGAGCTGATGCTCTGGAAGCAGGCCGGAATCGACATCGAGAAAGAAAAAAACGCCTGGTACAAATCGATCGGTCAGGGCATGGGCGCCGCGCTTAATACGGCTCAAGCCAGCAGCGCTTATGTGCTCTCCGATCGCGGCACATGGCTCAATTTCAAGAACAAGAATGACCTCCAAATCGGAGTGCAAGGCGACAAGCGGATGTTCAACCAGTACGGCGTGATGCTGGTGAACCCGGACAAGCATCCGAACGTTAAAAAGGACCTTGGCCAGCAATTTATCGATTGGCTGGTTTCTGTCGAAGGGCAAAAAGTCATTGGTGACTATAAAATCAACGGCGAGCCGCTGTTCTATCCGAATGCCAACGACAGTGGCGCCTGACCGGCGCAACCCCTATATGAGCCCATGGTGAAATCGCCTTACATCATACAGCCCGATCCGCTTGATCCACGGTTAACCGAACGCGTTACTGGCATCGACCAGACTGGCGCCAAGATTGAAACATCGGTCACCGTGGAACGCGCGTTGACGATTTTCCTCAATTCGCAGGAGATCGTCACGGCAATGACGATCAACGATTATCCCGAGTATCTTGCGGTTGGTTACCTGCTCAACCAGAACATGCTGCTTCCGAACGATGTAGTCACGGGCGTCGACTTTGATGAAGAGCTGTCAGTCGTGGTGGTGCGCACCAAGCGCAAGACCAATTACGAAAAGAAACTAAAGAAGAAAGTGCAGACCTCGGGCTGCGCCCAGGGGACTGTGTTCGGCGACTTAATGGAAGCGCTGGAGAATGTGTCACTGCCTGATACGGAGTTGCGCACATCCTGGCTTTACCGGCTCGCACAGACAATTAACACGACGCCTTCGCTGTATCTTCAGGCCGGCGCCATTCACGGGTGCGTGCTGGCGAAGGAAGATCAACCGTTGGTTTATATGGAGGACGTCGGTCGCCACAATGCGATCGATAAAATCGCCGGCTGGATGTTCAAGGAGAAGGTGCCGTCGCACGACAAGATTTTTTACACGACCGGTCGGTTGACCTCGGAGATGGTCATCAAGACCGTGCGCATGGGCATCCCCATCGTCATTTCACGTTCAGGCTTTACGGCTTGGGGGGTGGAACTGGCGCGCAAGGCTAATCTCACACTGATCGGCCGCGCGCGCGGCAAGCGCTTCATCGCCCTCGCGGGAGAAAGCCGGATTGTATTCGACCAGGATCTTGCTTTTGTCGAAGAGGAAAGCATGAAAAATCGGCGCAAGGCGGCGGTATCTGACGATTAGGGCGCGGCGGCGGCTGGAGTCGGTGGGCAAGCGGGGCCTTTTGTAGCTCAAAGCTTTGAATACTAAGGGAAACTCTGAAAGCCCTCCTTTCCCAACATGGAGCGGTTTTTCCATATCAAACAACCCTTCATGATAGATATTATCTATCATATCATGTGAATTGGGCCATTGCGCTCTCCTTGGAGCTCTTCAAATGTCATTCCATGAACGCCCATATTCCACCACCTTCCAAGGCCCCGGAGCCACGGCGCCACGGACGTAAGCGGCCTCGCAACACCACAAAAGGTCGTCAGGTCGAGCCCGACGCACTTCTGGACGTGCAAAATCTCCTCGGCGACAGGCCGCGGAAGCGCGATCTGTTGATCGAGCACCTGCATCTCATTCAGGACAAGTACGGGCACCTCTCCGCACGGCATCTCGCGGCCCTCGCGTTCGAGATGAAGCTCGCACTGACCGAGGTTTACGAAGTCGCGACTTTTTATGCGCATTTCGACGTCGTGAAAGAAGGCGAAGTCGCGCCGCCACCCGTCACTGTACGCGTTTGCGAATCCCTGTCTTGTGCGATGGCCGGCGCTGAAAAACTGCTCGCCGAATTGCCGGGAAAACTTGGTCCGGACGTCCGCGTGATGCGTGCCCCGTGCATGGGCGCCTGTGATCGCGCACCGGTATGCGCCGTCGGCCATGTTCAAACCTTTAGCGCGAACACCGCGACCGTCGTAGCAGCGGCAAAAAATATGCCGCATGTACACCCGTGGCATCCCGCAAAGAGCTTCGAGCAATACCGCGTGGAGGGCGGCTATACGCTTTTGAAATCCTGCCTTGCAGGAGAACGGACGCGCGACGACATTATTAAGGCAGTGGATGATGCCGGCCTGCGCGGCCTCGGCGGTGCGGGCTTTCCGACCGGCCGCAAGTGGAAACTGGTGCGCAACGAGCCTGCACCGCGCCTGTTCGCTGTCAATGCCGACGAAGGCGAGCCCGGCACCTTCAAGGACCGGCACTATCTCGGCCTCGATCCGCACCGTTTCATCGAAGGTATGCTGATTGCGGCCTGGGTGGTCGAAGCCGTTGAGACCTATATCTATATCCGGGACGAATATCCCGAGTTGAGATTGATGCTTTTGGAAGAGCTCGCCAGAGTCGAGCAAGCCGGGCTTTCTCCGCATACAAAATTACATTTGCGACGGGGAGCCGGCGCCTACATCTGCGGCGAAGAATCCGCAATGATCGAATCGATTGAAGGCAAGCGTGGCCTGCCCCGCCATCGTCCACCCTATCTCGCGCAAGTCGGCCTGTTCGGCCGCCCGACGCTCGAGCAAAACGTCGAGACCATGTATTGGCTGCGCGACATCATCGAGCGCGGCACGGATTGGTTTACGTCGCAGGGCCGTCATGAGCGCAAGGGATTCCGGAGCTTTTCTGTTTCGGGCCGCGTGAAAACTCCTGGCGTAAAGCTGGCACCTGCCGGAATCACCGTACGTCAGCTGATTGACGAATTCTGCGACGGCATGACCGATGGCCAGACCTTCAAGGCGTATCTCCCCGGCGGCGCCTCCGGCGGCATCCTGCCTGCCTCGATGGCCGATATCCCGCTCGACTTCGGCTTGCTGGAAAAACACGGCTGTATCGTCGGCTCGCATGCCGTGGTCATCCTGTCAGAGCAGGACGACATGAAGACCGTTGCCATTAACCTGATGCGCTTCTTCGAAGACGAGAGTTGCGGGCAATGCACACCCTGCCGCGTCGGCACTGAAAAAGCGGTCAAACTGATGGAGCAAGGGCCGTGGGATACCGCGCTTCTGACGGAGCTTTCCACAGCGATGCAGGATGCATCGATCTGCGGCCTTGGTCAGGCAGCACCCAACCCGCTCCTCTGCGTACTGAAATATTTTCCCGAGGACCTGAGAAAACCGCTCGGGACGTGGTGACATCATGACAACGAACGGCAAAGACCAGAACACCATTGCCTTCCTGCTCGACGGCCGCGAGGTTGTCGCAAGCGCAGGCCAAACCATCTGGCAGGTAGCCAAGCGCGAAGGCGTCGAAATTCCACATTTGTGTTATTCGCCCGAGCCCGGCTACCGCACCGACGGCAACTGCCGCGCGTGCATGGTGGAAATCGAAGGTGAGCGCGTTCTGGCTGCGAGTTGCATCCGTAAGCCGGCGGCCGGCATGAAGGTCAACGCGTCCAACGATCGCGCCAAGACGGCCCGCAAGATGATTTTCGACCTGCTGGTCACCGACCAGCCGGAGCGGGCAACATCCCACGACCCTATCTCGAAATTCTGGGGATGGGCCGACAAGATGGGTATCGAAACCGGCCGCTTTCCCGAACGTGAGAAACAACCTGCGCCCGACCGCAGCCATGTTGCGATGGCGGTCAATCTCGATGCCTGCATCCAGTGCAATCTCTGCGTCCGCGCTTGCCGCGAAGTGCAGGTCAACGATGTGATCGGCATGGCCGGCCGCGGCCATAACGAGAAGATCGTCTTTGACTTCGACGATCCCATGGGCAATTCCACCTGCGTTGCCTGCGGCGAATGTGTGCAAGCCTGCCCGACCGGGGCGCTGATGCCGGCGACGCTGGTGAACGAGCAGAATGTTCGCACCGAATATCCCGATCGTGCCGTGAACAGCGTGTGCCCTTACTGCGGGGTCGGCTGCCAGCTCACCTATCAGATCAAGGATGACAAGCTGATCGCGGTGACCGGGCGCGATGGCCCTGCCAACCAGAACCGACTATGCGTGAAGGGCCGCTTCGGCTTCGACTATGTCTCGAACCCGCAGCGCTTGACCAAACCGATGATCCGCAAGGACGGCGTGCCGAAGCATGCTGACGACCTGGTCGATCCCTCGAATCCCTGGACCCATTTCCGTGAAGCCACCTGGGAGGAGGCGCTCGACCGGGCTGCTGCGGGTCTTGTCAAAGTCCGCGACCATGATGGACCACGTGCACTTGCCGGTTTTGGCTCCGCCAAAGGCTCGAACGAGGAAGCCTATCTGTTTCAAAAGCTCGTTCGCACAGGTTTCGGCTCCAACAATGTCGATCATTGCACACGGTTATGCCACGCCTCATCGGTGGCGGCGCTGCTCGAAGGCGTCGGCTCAGCCGCAGTAACCGCGACCTTCAACGAATGCAAGAATTCCGACGTCATCATCGTCATAGGCGCCAACCCGACCGAAAATCACCCGGTCGCCGCCACTTTCTTCAAGCAGGCAGCCAAGGGCGGCGCCAAGCTGATCGTGATGGATCCCCGTGGGCATGCGCTCAAGCGTCACGCCTGGCAGATGATGCAGTTCAAGAATGGCACCGATGTCGCGATGCTCAACGGTATCCTCAACGTCATCATCGAAGAAAAACTCTACGACCAGCAATACGTCCAGACCTACACCGAAGATTTCGACAAGCTCGCCGAGAGCGTGAAGCCGTTTGCGCCTGAAGAGATGTCGCCGATCTGTGGCATTGAACCGGACGTGCTGCGCCGAGTAGCACGGGCCTTTGCTCGCGCAGAAAGTGCCATCATTTTTTGGGGCATGGGCGTGTCACAACACACGCACGGCACCGACAACGCACGCTGTCTGATTGCTCTGTCCCTGATATGCGGTCAGGTAGGGCGACCAGGCACGGGACTGCATCCATTGCGCGGCCAGAACAATGTGCAAGGCGCTTCCGATGCCGGCCTGATCCCGATGTTCTTTCCCGATTACAAGTCGGTGGAGAACGCGGAAATTCGCGCCAAGTATGAAGCCGCCTGGGGTGTGACCCTCGATCCCAAGCGCGGCAAGACGGTCGTGGAGATTATGGACGCTGTGCACGCCGACGAAATCAAGGGCATGTACATCATGGGCGAAAACCCGGCGATGTCAGATCCCGATCTCAACCATGCACGCGGTGCCCTCGCCCATCTCGAGCATCTCGTCGTGCAGGATATCTTCCTGACCGAGACTGCGTCTTATGCAGATGTTGTTCTGCCGGCTTCCGCCTGGCCGGAAAAGGACGGAACCGTCACCAATACCAATCGTCAGGTCCAAATGGGCCGCAAGGCCCTACCCATGCCCGGTGATGCGCGACAGGATCTCTGGATCATCCAGGAACTGGCAAAGCGCATTGGCTGCAAGTGGACCTACAACGATGTCAGCGAGGTCTTCACTGAAATGGCATCGATGATGCCGGCGCTGGACAATATTTCGTGGGAACGCGTCGAGCGCGAGGATCACGTCACCTATCCGACCGACGGAACGGATATCCCGGGCCGCGACGTGGTATTCGACCGAGGCTTCCCGCGCCCGAACGGCATGGCGCGTCTGGTCGCAACCAAATTCACCGCACCCGACGAAATGCCCGACGCCGACTATCCTTTCATCCTCACGACCGGCCGTCAGCTCGAGCATTGGCATACTGGCGCCATGACGCGACGGGCTTCGGTGCTGAATGCGCTGGAGCCAGCGCCCGTCGCCGGCGTTTCACGCGGCACCATCTCAAAGCTCGGCATCCAGGCGGGAGACATGATCCGCGTCACCACCCGCCGCGGCGTGGTGGAACTGACCGCCCGTCAGGACGACGCCGTGCCGGATGGCGTTGTGTTCATTCCTTTCGCCTATGTCGAAGCCGCGGCCAATCTTCTGACCAACCCGGCGCTGGACCCGTTCGGCAAGATTCCGGAATTTAAATATTGCGCCGCGAATCTTGAGGCGGTGAAGCCGCAGCGCGAAGCGGCGGAGTAGCCCGGACGTCTTAGCCGATCATGGATGAGTAGGAGAGAAAACCGACGTGGTCGCCGGATTCGACCTGTGTCAGGTCATCGGGCAGCTCGACCAAGCCATCGGTTTCGGTAAGGGAAGAGAGAATGCCGGCACCGTCCTGCGGATGCTTTATCGCTTCGTAAGCCCCATTGGCGCCTGGCCGGAGCGTGACACGAACGTACTCGCGCCGGCCCTTCTTCTTCTTGTAGGTGAAAGTCGAAACGACCGGCAGCGGCATCAGTTTGCGCGGTAAGGCACCTGACAGCCGCAGAATCAGCGGCCGGACAACGCGCACGAACGTTATAAACGCCGCCACCGGATTACCGGGCAAGCCGACAAAAGCCGAATTCAAATTTTGATCGCCGTGAATAACTCCCATGGCCACCGGGCGACCAGGCTTGATGGCGATGCGCCAGAAAAACAATGTTCCGATACTCTCGACAACGCTCTTCACATGGTCGGCATCGCCGGTGGAAACGCCACCGGATGTCAGAACGAGATCATTCTCTGCAGCGGCTGATTTAAAAGCTTGCGTGAGCGCCTCGGGTTCGTCGCGCAGAATGCCGAGATCGGTGACAATGCAGCCGAGCCGATCGAGCAATGCGCGGAGGAGCGTTCGATTGGCGTCAAAGATATTTGCTCCGGATAGCCGCCCGCCGGGTTCGACCAGTTCATCCCCGGTAGAAAAGACGGCGACGCGGATAGGTCTCCGGACTTCAACATGAGTCAAGCCGAGAGCAGCAGCCAAGGCAATATGCTGAACATCGAGAACGCGGCCTGCCGGCAAAGCCACGGAGCCGGTACGCACGTCTTCGCCGGCGAAGCGGCGATTGGCACCCGCTTTGAGGCCGCTCGGCACGGTCACCTCGTCGCCTTCCGCCTGGACATCCTCCTGCATGAAGACCGTGTCTGCGCCTCGTGGCATCGGCGCGCCCGTAAAGATGCGCGCGGCCTCACCCTTCCCCAACGCAGAAACGGCCGCTGATCCCGCCATTACTCGCGAAACAACCTCGAGTTTGGTGGACTCGCCACTCTTTAGGTCGAGGTGGCGTACCGCGTAACCATCAACCGCAGAGTTGTCGAACGGTGGCAAATCGACGGGTGCGCGCACGTCCTGCGCAACGACACGCGCACGTGCGCCCGCGAGCGGCACAAACTCAGTTTCTCCAACCGATGTGATCCGCTGCTCGATCAACCGCTCCATATCTTCAATCGGCAGGAGCGGGCCTGAAAATGCGAAGCAATCATCGGTAAGTTGCGCCATCAACCGCTCCCTAAACCGGTGTTTCAGCTGGCTGCATACCGATAGCGCGGATGCGCTCGCGAACGTCTTCATCGCGCAAGGCAGCGAGAAATGCCTGTACCGCTGGACGCTCTCGGCGCTCTTCCACCAGCAGAAAGTCATAATGCTCTGGCGCCAGCGGCAAGAAACCGAGGGCGTACAGCGTCGCTACGGGCTCGATCGCAACACCCCAGTCTGCCCGTCCCTGCGACACGGCGGCGGCAACCGCGTTATGCGATTTTGGTTGATTGGCGTAACCCATAGGACGATTCCCTGCGAGCAGTTTATCAAGCAGCACACGCGTACCAGAACCTGCGTTACGGTTCACCATGATGCAGGAGGCGTCCGTCAATAACGAACCGACAGCGTCTTGCGCAGTCCGATTCTCAAAGCGCTTATCACCAGCCCGAAAGACGACGACTTGCATGCGCCGCCAACCAGGGATGAGGGTGAGCCCCGGCGCAAGCAGGTGCACATTATACTTTCCACTGGCGGGATCGACGAGGTGGACGGGCGCAAGATCGCATTCGCCGCGCGCAGCAACGCTGGCGCCCCCCTGACTGCCAATGGCGATTGTACGCGCGCTGAAACCCTGTTCTGCGACAGCGCCGAGAACGACGTCCAATGCCATGTCATGACTGCCTGTGATGACAAGATCGGGCCCGCGCGCCCCACTGCCGATCAGCGTTACCTTCTGCACGCTATCGGCTTCGATGGACGAGGAGAGCGCATCCACCACCACGAACCCGTCGGCCTGCGAGAAGCTCGTTACCGAACCCGAGCCCTTCGTGGTGGGCAACGCCACAGGAAGGCCTTTGCCCATGATCAGTGAAACGAGCACAAACTCCTGGCGGCCCAATTCGGATGGAATATACAGCGGCACCCGCGCGTCGATGGATTCCACCGCCTCGGATGGCAAGCCGGCCCAGGCACGGATCACGGGACCGATGAAGGTGTGGAAAGTAAATATTGCTGAGGTCGGAAAACCTGGCAGAACCGCAACAGGCTTTCCATCAACCACAGCGAGACAGAGCGGCTTGCCGGGCTTCAGCGCAACGCCATGCACAAGCACACCTGGATTGCCGAGCTTCGACACAACACGGTGAGAAAGATCGCCGGCGCCTTTCGACGTGCCACCGGAGAGCACCACCATGTCGCACGCGGCGAGTGCATGACGCAACGTTTTATCCAAAGCCAATTCGTCATCCGGAACAATGCCAAATGCCACGGGCTCGCCGCCCGCTTCACTCACGGCGGCCGCAATAATAGCACCATTACTGTCATATATTCCGGCCGGCCGCAGCGTTTCGTCTGGTGAAACCAGTTCGTCGCCTGTCGAAAGCACCGCAACCTTTGGCCGCCGCACGACCTCGACGGATGCTATTCCGCAAGCCGCGAGCATACCGATTTCCCGCGAGCCTACACGCGTGCTCTTTCGCAACAGCGTCTCGCCGCGCGCAATATCGGAGCCGGCATAGGCGACCATTGCACCGGGCGCGGTCGCGCGCCGGATTTCGATTGCAGGTTTTCCTGCTTCTTCGACCAATTCCGTCTGTTCAACCATCAACACGGCATCCGCACCGCGCGGAATGACGCCACCGGTTGCGATCGTCGTCGCAGTCCCCACCGTGACCTCGATTTTCGGCAGATGCCCGGATGCAATGATTTCAGTATTCAAAAATAACCGCATAGGCGCATTATTTGCAGCACTCTTTGTGTCGAGCGCTCGAACAGCGAACCCATCGACTCCGGAACGATCAAATGGTGGCGCATCGACCGCCGCAATCACGTCGTGAACAAGCACTCGTCCAAGAGCATCTGCAATCGGAACAACGATACCATCGAGCGGCGCCATCGTGACGTGTTTGCCAAAACGGGCACGCGCCTCCTCTGCGGACACAACCTCGAGAAACTGCTCTTGCCGCGCCGCAGCTCGCACGGCGGCCAGCAAATTCCTTTCTTCTGTCTCGTTCATCGCCATGGTTGTACTTCTACCAATGTATCAGCCTGGTAACCTTCGCATCCCGGCGGGATCAGCATCCATGCATTAGCGTCAGAAAGTGCCGATAGGGGAAGGTGCCCCGCTGCTAGCGGCTCGGCCTTTCCGGCGTTAACGCGTACAGGAACGAACTCGGCCATCCCGACGGTGGATGGCACCTTGCGGGTCAATACAGCGGTCGTCGCCATTGCAATTTCATTGCTACCGCTCAGGCGGGCTAAAAAACGCTTTCCAAGAACGCACCAGACCGCTAGCAGGGCGTCGAGACTTCCGGGCAAAAGCAACACCGGCCTTTCTTGAATGAAGCCAAATCCCGTGGTCTCACCAGGCGTCAGGCCTACGCCGTGAAACGCAACATGCCCGGTCTTGGCAAGCTCAAGCAAACTAACATCGTTTGCTCCGCCGCCTGTCCCACCAACGCCCAGGACTGCATCCATACTTCCATCGCGCAGCGCGTCTGCAAGCAGCATTATATTTGCTTTTATATTTTGCGCCTCGAGCTCCTTCGCAAGTATGTCAGCCGCAATCCGGAGATTTTCGCTTTCCCGCGCATACCCGACCAAGACCCGGGGGGCTCGCACCCTCACCCGCTCAAGGCCGGCAAGCAGAAAGACGGCAGCGTCGCTTGCGCGCACATGGTAACCCGCCGACCGAAGAACCATACCTGCAACGCATTCTCCACCTGCGGCAAGAACGCCATCCCCCTGCGCAAGCGGCGTGACGATTTCCGCAAAACCTCCGCGAAATTGCACGGCGTTCAATGCCACAACGGCGTCGGTGCCACCGGGCATCGTCGTACCGTTCAGAACGCTAAGCGGTTCAGTCAGTAAAACCGGCGCAAAAGTGCTGGCGTCGAGGGTTGTTTCGGCGCTCAAAGCAAAGCCATCATGGAGGGATTGAGCTCGTTTCGGGAGCGCCGCCGGCGCCTCCACATCCGCAGCCAGTACATAGCCAACAGACCCCGCCACAGGGATTTTCCGCTCGGCTACGGGACGGACGGAGTCCAGTACCAAAAGAGCTTGGGAAAACGGCGTGAGGCGCTTGATTGCCTGTGCAGGAGCGAAAAACCCTGTCATTTTGCGAACTTGACGTTCGTCCTGCTAAATGTCCAGTGTCAATGAATTATGGAAAAAATGGACCGGGCGATTGCAAAAAACGATCGATCTCAGGGGCCTTAAATGCCCATTGCCCGCGATGCGCACGCGCAAGGTATTGAAGACGCTGACATCCGGCGATCAACTCACTGTCCAGTGCACCGATCCCTTGGCCGCAATCGATATTCCCAATCTGATTCGGGAAATCGGAGACATTATTGAGAACACGACCCGGGCCGAGGGCCAGCTCACATTTCTCATCCGCAAAAAGTAGACAGCCAGCAGACAGCAAGATCGCCGTCCGAGGCGTACGTCCGCGAGGAGCAACCGTATATCTGCCGGCGCAGAAGAGGCTGGCCTTGTTTTGTGAAGCGTAATAGGCGATTTTATCCATCAGACATACGTGGATACGTCGCAATCACCATGACCGTCTTTTATGCCTTTGCCATCTATCTCGCGATTGGTCTGGTTTCGGCAATTGCCTTCGTGGCTGTTGGCGCACAACAAGTGACGCATTCTTCCCTCACCATGGGCGCCCGGATTGTTCTCCTCCCTGCGGCAACCCTGCTGTGGCCTTACGTTCTAGGCCGCTGGCTGAAATCGCGTAGCATTCCATGACGCGGTCGCAGCGCTCCTTTCATCGTATGTTTTGGCCGCTGCTGGGGCTTGCTGTCACGATTGGGCTGGCGTTGGCCTTGACCCTTCACGCTCCCGCGTAATGGCATGACAGGAGAACAACGATGAGCGTCGGCTTCCGCGCGGTGCAGTGGAACCGTGACAAGCTCATCTATGACGGGATTCTGCTTGTCGCTATCGCGATCTACACCTCCGTTTTTGCCGCGATCTCCTGGCAACTGTTTCCGCCAAAGAATATTCCGGATGCCATCGATATCGGAATCCAAACCTCCGGCACCTGCGCGTTTCTGATGATCAGCATCATCCTCTCCATCGGCCCGCTGTCCCGACTGAACCGGCGCTTCCTGCCGCTTCTGTACAACCGGCGTCACTTTGGCGTGCTGGCGTTCACAGTAGCAGCATTGCATGTGGGATTCCTGCTGAGCTGGTACATCGTGCAGGGTAACTTGCCGAACCTCGCCGTCGAGCTGACAACCTGGAAGGACTACGCAAAATTCATCGGTTTTCCCTTCAAGGTGTTCGGGATTGCCGCCTTTCTGATCTTTTTCGTGATGGCTGCTACCAGCCACGACTTCTGGCTGATGTTCCTCACGCCCCGAGCCTGGAAGGCCATACACATGGCGATCTATGTCGCCTACGGGCTGGTGGTGATGCATGTCGCGCTCGGTTCCATGCAGGATAAAGCGCAATCCCCCTTTGTGCCGCTGCTGCTGGTGGGGGGCTTTGGCTCCGTCGTTGTGCTGCACCTGATGGCTGGCTGGCGCGAGTGGGGGGTCGATAAGGGAATTGCCGTCAACAGCGAAGGCTGGATTGTGGTCGGAGTACCCGACTCCATTCCCGACAAGGGTGCGCGCATCGTAGTAGCACCCGGCGGCGAACGCATCGCGGTATTCCGCGATGGCAATCAGATCGGCGCGCTGACCAATCTCTGCGCCCATCAGCAGGGCCCGCTGGGTGAAGGCCGGATCATCGACGGCTGCGTAACCTGCCCCTGGCACGGCTATCAATATCGGCTATCGGACGGCTGCGCGCCGGCGCCATTTACGGAAAAGCTCACAACGTATCGTATCAGGCTCAGTCACGGCCTTGTAGAAGTCGATCCGCGTCCACTGGCACCAGGCACTCCGGCGGCCATCACCTATCCCTGACCGGCGCGCACGCCTATTTCAGGTTGCGCAGGAGTTCGTCAGTGGTCTTTAAAGCTTCGTCGGGAGTTGCCGCGAGTTCGTTGATCGCCACGACCATCTCTTCCTGCGTGACCACCGTGTAGCCTTGCATTACCTGATCCATCAGCTTC
Source organism: Bradyrhizobiaceae bacterium (assembly GCA_947481685.1). GTDB lineage: Bacteria > Pseudomonadota > Alphaproteobacteria > Rhizobiales > Xanthobacteraceae > CANKHA01. Next base: position 51,276 of record CANKHA010000010.1, on the reverse strand, counting down.
GCGAATTCCGGATCTGCAGTCACATTCTGAAAAGCCTCCCGATAGACATCGACGATGGCCTGCGGCGTATCCGGCGGTAAAGTAACCCACTTGAACAGGAATCCCGCCCGCCAGTAGTTATAGGCCTCCTGCATCTTCGGATCGCTGATCTTGCCTTCCATCACATCGATAAACTTCGGCGCATTGTCGAAATCGGGACGGCCTGACGAGCGTGCGTGCCTGCCCAGCCCATCGGCATAAAAGACGCGGTACTTGCTGGGATCCATCAATTTATCGACGATGTATTCGCGAGCGAATGAGGTCATATCGATCTCGCCGCGTTCAATTGCGAGCAGGAGATCGGAACTTCCGGGATATCCGGTGACCCATTTGGTGTTCCAGCCGAGATAGAGATTTCCCCACAGCGTCATCCGCATGCCGCCGCGCGGCTGCCCGGCAACCGTGCCCATAGCCACCGGCGGTTTACTCTTGTCGAGCAAGCGCGGAAGCGCTTCCGTGCGGATGATCAGTAATTGGTCGCCCAGCCCGAAACCACCGATGATGCCGAACTTTGCCGGATTGTATTGGGCCTGGGGCGCGCGGAAAGTAAGCGGATCGGCTTCCGTGCTCGACGAGAAGGAAATCGTTAGCCCGTCCGGTTTCACCTGCTGGGCGAAGAAATTCAAAGGTGTGACGCCACCTCCCCCTGGCATGTTCTGCGGCACGATGGCAGGCGTTCCGGGAAGATACTTGCCGAGGAAACGAGCGAACAGCCGCGCCGAGATATCGGTACCGCCACCGGCCGTCGTCGGAATGATCATCTTGATCGACTTCCCTTCGAACGAGACCTGTTCGGCGGCGTGGACAGGGGATGTCAGGCAGACAACTGCCGCTGCGGCAAACAGGGTTGGTACGAAGCGCATCATCATGATCTCCGAAAACGACTTACTTGCTTGACCTATAATCTCAGAAACGGCAGCTCCCGCTCCCATTTCTTGCGGACCTTCTCCAATTCTTCGGCATCGAACTGATTGACCTTCGGATATTCGTCCTTCCAATGGAAAGGCCGAACGGCGTAAATCACGATTCGACTGTTGGTGAGATCGCCGCTTTTACGCTTCGCCGGCGTCAGCGTCGGGTCAAGGTTGCCGGTCCAGCAGTCACTGATGATGTCGGTTTGCGTGGCTGGGTCCCAACGCGTCGCCAACGCCCACATCACCTCAGCCGTATCGGTGATGTCGATGTCGTCTTCGACGACAATGTTGATGCGGCCCATAAAGGCACCCACGGTACCGATCGCAGCCATGCCGGCAAATTTGGCGTGGCCAGGAAATGCCTGGCGGATCGAGATCACATTGATGAAACGGGTGCCGCCACCCCGCAATTTCCACACACCTTTGATATCCGGCACGCCCGCCGCTTCCAGCGCGTCCCATAGCGCGGCGATGCTGATGAGATTGAACTGACGGCCGGGATAGGTCGGCTTGGCCGGCGGTTGACCAAGCACGATGAGATCGTCGCGGTGATAGACGCGGGTGATCCTGACAACCGGCTCTGGGCGCGTATGGGACGCATAGTATCCGGTCCATTCGGCGAACGGGCCCTCCGGCCGGCTTTCGACTTCCGGCGAATGCATGAAGCCTTCAAACACCAGCTCCGCGTCCGCCGGGAACGGCAAGCCGGTGACTTCTCCATGCACGACACGGATTGCTTCACCGATGCGGCCACCAGCCTGTGCCAGTTCGGAAACGCCCTGTCCTGAAGGCGAACCCGCAACGTTTCCGAGAACCGGCGCCTGTCCGACGCAGACCACGATCGGGCAAGGCTGTCCGCGCTCCCAATATTTTCTGCGAATGATGTCGCCGTGCTTACCGGGCTCGATGAAAACACTGATGGTTTTGTTGTCGTGCACCATCACGCGGTAGGTGCCGACATTCACCCAGTCGCTGTCGGGATCTTTATTGATCACGAGGCATTCAGTGCCGATGTAGCCGCCCCCATCAAGCGGATGCCATTTCGGCGCCGGGAAGCTCAAAACCTTCACATCGTCGTCACGCTGGATGTTGGCCATAACCGGCCCAGTGTTCACAGATTGGGGCGGAATGCTGTTCTTGATCCCACGCTGCCGCGCGCGGCGAAGATTCTTAACGGCCTCAAGATCGAGGTTGCCTACCAACAATGGTGAGGTTCGCATATTGGTACAGACCCTATAGCCCTTCGGGTAGCCCTTGATGTCTTCGAACAGGAGAACCGGAGGATAGGTCTTTCGCAGGCTGAGTTCGTAGAGCGCGCCCATCTCGAGATGCGGATCGGCGCCTTTGACGACGACCAGTTCGCCACGCTCTTTGGCGATGTCGAGGAATTCCCGCAGGTCTCGCCAGGCCGCCTGTTGCGACTCTTCCGTAATGCCATCGACCTTAGTATCTTCCATCTTCTGCTCCGCGTCCCGGTTCGACGGCCCTTGTGAAAAGACGCGCCCTTTTGGGACGCGCCTTCAGTCCATAAAAGTTAGCAGCCGCAACTCTCGCCCATCGGATGACCGCATGCCTTGATCTTGGCGATCACGTCTTCTTTTTTCTTGGCCTGTTCTTTCTTGAACTCCGGATCCTTGGCTTGGGTCGCGGCCTTTGGATTTGGCTGTCCGCTGTAGAGATTGTCGATGAAGCCGCTGTCGTCGATGCGGCGAACGTGGTGCATATCCCAAAGCTCCATGGGATTGATGTCCACGGCAGCAGAGTCGAAACGCTTGGCGGCCTCATAGACGTTCGAAATGGCCGACATTGTCGGGTAGAGCTTCGCGCTCAATCCGGGGGCAATCTCGTCATACATATACGTGGCCTGCGCGTTGTTCAGCTGGCCTTCGCGCGTATGATACTTCTCGATGATCTTGATGCTTTCGTCCCGATGCGTCTTGAAGTAATGCACCCCTTCGATCAAGCCCTTCAGGAAGCGCTCGACGAGCTCCGGATTTTTCTCGACAAAGGGAAGGCTTGTGGAGACGGTCGTGTACCAGATCATCGGAAGCGGATCGACGTCGATAACCTTCATTCCGGCTTCTTCGGCGAACAGATAGCCGGGCGGCATCACAAGGGCGGCGTCGACATGGCCGTCGCGCACCCAGGCCCAGAGCGGATTATGCTTCTTCTGCTTTGCAGCCGCAGCTTCCGGCCCTTCAAGCTGCTCGACGTCTTCCAGCACCGTCTGTCCCTTGTACTCGCGCACAAACTCGAAATCGCCGCGATCGACATCGAGGCCGCGCTGCTTGAAGAACAGCCAGTCATTAAGTCCCGGATGGTTGCCGCGGGTGCCCACCCGTTTTCCACGCAGGTCTTCCACGCCGTTAATGCCGGAGTCAGGACGGACCACAAGCTTGGAATGCACACTGTTCAGCGTCTGGCCAACATAGACCCATTGGTCGCCGCGGGCGCGCTTACCATAAGTTGAAATGTGATTACCGCCGACAAACTCGACCTCGCCGCTGGCGATGGCATGGTGAGCGTCGGATTTTGAAATCTGCCAGTCGTAGTTCACATCAAGGCCGTGCTTGGCCCAGGATCCCGACTGTCCCACCACGTGCAGGAAGGCGAGATGCGTTGTTGCCCGGTAAGGGAATGAGACTTTTTCCATGTTATTCGCCATATGTATCTCCTGTTTAGCGCCGCAGCGCTTATTGCGATTGGTGGACAGCTATTGAACATCGAGGCCCTGCTTCCGCAGGATCACGGTCATGTATTCGGTCGCCTCAAGCGGAAGGCTTCCAAGCTTCTGGATCAGGATTTCGACTTCCGGCGCGGAAAGCGGCACGAAATCGTCGCTAATATTTTTTCCCGCCTGGAGGAATTCCGGATCCGCCATGCTCTTGGCATAGGCTGCGCGATAGATCTCGGTGACGGCCTTGGGAGTCTTGGGCGGCAGCGCCATCCACTTGTCCGTGACCGCAATCGTGCTCCAGTATTCGAAGGCCTTTGCTGCCAGTGGATCCTTGAGTTTGCCTTCCACCAGTTTGGTGAAAACTGGCGCGTCACCAAACTCGGGACGAGACGTGAGCGCACCATTTTTCAACGTGCCGCTCTGACAAAGAATCTCGAAATTCCCGGTCGCGATCAGGCGCTGAATGAGGAACAGGTTGGCGGTCGAGGTCATGTCGATCTCTCCGCGCTCAAGCGCCAACGTCAGTTCGTTGGTGCCGCGATATCCGACAACCCATTTGGCATTCCAGCCAAGGGCCTCTATACCCCATGCCGTCATTTGCATGCCGGAGCGCGGAATGCCGCCGAGCGATCCCATCACGGCCGGAGGCTGGCTCTTGTCGTAAAGCCGCTTCTTGGCCTCCTTCTTGATCATCAGGACCTCACCGCCGCGGCCACCCCCGCCGATCACGACAAAATCGACAGGATTGAAATGTGACTGCGGTTTTCGGAAATTGAGAGGGTCCGCCATGGTATTCGATGTCACCACCACGGTACTGCCGTCAGGGACAGACTGCTGCACCACATAATTCATCGCGGTGATGCCATCGGCGCCGGGAATGTTGCGGGGAACAACCGTGGGCGAGCCGGGCAGATATTTTTCCAGGAATCTTCCAGCCAGCCGGCCATAGGCGTCCGTACCGCCACCCGAAGCTGAGGTGATGACGAGATTGACGCTTTTGCCGGCGGGCGCGTCGCTGCCCTGCGCATGGGCAAGCGAACTCGCCATGAAACTTGCAAGCAGGCACAAACCGACTGTTTTCACTGCCTCTCCCTCCCGTCGCCCGACCTGCCGCTATGGATGCGGCCTAGCTGGCCAACGCACATGAACACTCATCAACGGCTTCCGCGAATGCGAAGCCGTCACTCGACGTTGATGCCCTGCTTGCGCATCAGATTTTTTGAAAATTCCAGAGATTCCGGCGGCGTGTCCGCGAGCGTCTTCGCAATCATTGCGATATCCGGACCAGTCATTGGCACGAAGCCATCACTGATTTTCTCCCCCTTCTCGAGGAATTCGGGATCTTTCGACATCTTAGCGAAAGCCGCTTCATAAGCAGCGACAATCTTGTCCGGCGTGCCAGGCGGCAGCGCCATCCATTTGTCGCCGTTGTTGAGAGCCTCCCAATAGTCATAGGCCTTGGAGGCCACCGGATCCTTGATCTTGCCCTTCATCTGGTTGGGAAACAGCGGCGTGTCGCCGTAGTCCTCGCGCGCAAGCAGCTTGCCGCCAGAAAGATATCCGGACTGCGTAACGAGCTTGAGCTGTCCGCTCTTGAGCCGGTCCTTGATCTGGAAAAGATTACCGGTGGAGGTCATGTCGATCTCGCCACGATCAAGCGCCAGCATCACATCATTGGTGCCTTTGTAACCGACGATCCATTTGGCGTTCCAATCCAGATATTCGATGGCCCAAAGGGCCGGCTGCATGATGGAACGCGGAACCGCCAGCGCCGATCCGATGACAACCGGCGGTTTGGACTTGTCGTGCAGCCGCGCGACTGCATCCTTGGTCGCGAAGATGGCGCCACCACCGCGACCTATACCGCCGATGAACTTCAGCGTCTTGGTGTCGTATTGGGAGTTCTTGGTCCCCGCGGTCAACGGATCGAGCATCGAAATCGACCCGTTAAGCGTCGTCAGACCATCCGGCTTTGCTTGCTGCACGAAAAAATTCGCCGCCTTGATTCCACCCGCGCCCGGCACATTCTGCACGACGACCGACGGCTGACCGGGAAGATATTTCTGCAGAAAAGGCGCAATCAACCGGGCGGATGCATCGGTACCGCCGCCAACCTCCGAACCCACCAGGACGGTAATGCTCTTGCCTTTGAAGTCCACCTCTTGTGCCGCGACGGCAAAACTGATGCCGACACAAGCCGTCGTAACTAGCGCTAACGTGCCTAACTGCCTTGTTTTCTTCAACATCTTTACCTCCTCCCCAGGAAGCTCGATGAGCTTGTCTATGCACTCACCGATGCTGTTTGGTTCATTTTCGCAGTCAACCCTTTGCGGGCTAACTCTTCTTCATACATGGCGTGAATACGAGGATCCTGATCAGCATATTCGATCTGGTCGCCACCATTCTTCACGCTGCGGTCCACCTTCGCATAGACCTTGCGCATATGCGCCGTCATCGGGTAGCGGACGCTGCCCTGCGTGAAGGCGATGTAACGGACGGGCTCGGTGCCCGTATTGAAGTGCTGATGGAACATCATGTCTTCGGGCGCGAAGCACCATCCATGCTTCCAATCGACACGCTTGAAGTCCTTGTCGCCATCGAACCAGATCAGCGAATAACCTTCACCCGAGAGGATGTAGATGTGCACATCCGGCGTGTGGCGATGCGCCTTCTTGTAGGTACCGACCTGCATTTCCGAGATGTGAGAGTGCAACACCCCGTCCGCGAGGATCAACTGCACGTGCAATGCGCCTTGTCCACGCTCTGACCATTCGCGCAGCTTGAGGCTACCTGCATCCGGAATGAAATTCGTTTCCCACATATGCTTGCCGGGGCGCACAGGAATGAATTCACCATCGCCCTTGAAATGTTTTTCCGGCGCTTCCCGATCCGGAAACACCCCGGGATTGTCGAATACAAAAGCCTCGTTGTGAAAGAGATTGAGAACAGCGGGCAGGTTGCAGGAAACCGCGATGCGCGCCGGCTGGCTGCCCGAGCCATTAAAAAATTGATAGCGCGTGTTCAGAGGCGGAGCGAATACGCTGTTGACCGCCCATTCGAACTGGTGGCGCTCCCCGTTGTAGCGTTCCATCGTCCCGTTGCCGTATCCCGATAGGACACAGAAGGCCGCCTCGAAAATATGCTTCTGCGGAATGGTCTTCCCGCCCGGCGGGATCTCCAGAACAAAAATGGCCATGGCGTCGCCACGTCCGCTGACATGCACGATGGCACCATTGACGCCAAAGCGCGCCCAAGGATGCGTTTCGATCGCCAGCATATCGATCCCGAAACCTTCATAGATCGGCACGCCCTCTCCCGCGCTCCAGTCGAGATAGGAGTCGACCATGAACTTGTCAGCCGGCACGTTGCCTTCAGCCATTGTCCTCTCCTGCGCCTTCACCCTTCATTCGCGCGGTCATTCTGAAAATTTTCGCCGCGTTTGCGCTTGCTTGATCCCGGTTTCGAAATGCCGACCCTGCACGGCCAGATCGGCTTCCTGTTCTTCCTCTTCCGTCCAGTGGCCGAGCGAATAGCCCCACCACGGCTCCTTCAAATTCAATGCTGGTAGCTGGAGGTCGCGCCACATTTCCGGGGCGCGGTCCATGAACTCCTTCTTGGGGAGCGACAGTGGCGGATAAGGCCACGGCATGGTGGCATCGATGATCAGAGCAGTGGAACGCGGCGCCTTGCCGTGGGTGAGCCCGCGCGATTCTCCGGGCGCTGCGGCTGAAGGATCCAGCGCAAACAGAGGCGCCTCGACAATCTCCATGTCGCGGAACGGCTGCGAGCGGTAAGAAACCGCCCACATCACGTTTTCGACGTCGAGCGCGTTGATGTCCTCATCGACAGCGATGGCAATCTTGCCGATGAACTTGCCCGCCAGCAGGCGCAGGGCATTCTTGGCATCGTCGGGATTGCGCTTCTTGATCTTGACAACGACCAGCGCATTCGCCCCGGCGCATTCGAGATATTCGACCTGCGTGACGTTATCGAACCCGGCATTGTGCAGGAACTTGTATGCGCCCTCGCCCCGGCTGATGTGGCGCATCTTCGAGCTTTCGCTCGGCGGCATTTGGCTTAGGATCGCAAGGAAGATCGGTTTCTTCTTCATGGTGATGGCGGTCACGTCCATGAAGAAACTGTAGTCGCGCGCGGCCATATAGCCGGGGAATTCGCCGAAGGCGCCTTCCATTTCCAGCACGTCTGTCGGAATGGTGCCTTCGATGACGATTTCCGCCTCGGCCGGCACCATGATGTCCTGGGTCAGGCACTTCACCACATCCAGCGGTTTGCCGGACAAGGCGCCTGCCACGTCGTATTCGCACATGTCATTCGGGATGCGCGTCACCGCCGTATAGGTGACATGCGGCGGCGCACCGACGACCAGCGCTGCCGGCATCCTTTCGATGCCCTTGGCGCGCCACAAGTCGATATGCTCGCGCATACCGACCCCGATCATCGCCGGCAATGTGCCGATGCGGTTCTCCGCCTTCATCATTCCGCGATAGTTGCCGAGGTTGTGCAAGCCGGTATCGGGATGTTTCGACACCCAATGAGACGCTGTCGTATAGGGCGCGTTGTCAAAGCCTGGCGTCGAGATCGGAATCGGCAACCGGCTCAGGCCCCCGCCATCCCGGGTTAATTCATCTCCGGTGATCACAACCGCTTGGCACGCCGCCTGCTTCACTTCGGCGGGCGTAAGAGGATTGGCGATCGCCTTGCGCCAGGTATTGGAGATTTCCTTGACTGGAACGCCAAAACCAAGCGCATAGATCTCCGATGACGCCGCCAATGCCCCGACCAGCACGGGCATCTCGTATTTCCGGCCACGGCTATCGGTGACGTTTTCGAACAGGAACGCTTTGCGCTGGCTTTCCGGCAATCCGCGAAATTGCAGGCGGACGAGCGGGTGCAGCTCGGTATCCTTGTTGACGGGAATGGTGACGCGCACCAGCTTGCCAGCCTTCTCGAGTCCCTCAACATAACTTGCAAGCGTCGGCCAATGCACAATCTAACTCCCTGACTACGAAGCGGCTCTTTGACTGGCCGCCTTTTGGCTCTTCAGAAACTCTTCGAGGAAATCCAGCCGGTCATTACCCCACCACATGTCGCGGCCGATCAGCATCGTCGGCACGCCGAACACACCGCGATCGTGAGCGACTTGCGATGCCGACTGGTATTGCTTTTGTGACGCATCGGAGCGAACGAACGACACGAACTCGTCAACATTCCAACCCAAATCTTTCGCCACCTCGCGCCAAGTGCTTTCCTCCGCCAGATCGCGCCCGTCGCGCCGCATCCTGGTCCAGACCGCAGTGACGTAATCGGCGATTTGCTTTTTGCCCACCGCATAAAACGTCCCGCGATTGAGCCAGCTTGAATCGTGCGAGCCCGGTGGTGGGGTGATCGGCACGCCATAACGCTCCGCCCAACGCTGTTGATCGATACGCGAGTAATCGAGCTTCAGCGGCATATCCACCATTCTGGGAGCGGTGTTGCCGGCAAGCCGCTTCAGGGCTGCAAGATCGGCCACGCGATAATCGAGAATGTAGCCGTAAAGGCTTGCCAGCTGCGGTAATCGCTGATGCGCGAGATAGCTGAACGGACTGATGAAATCGAAATAGAAATCGATCGTCCGCGTCACGCTGCTGGTTTGCGCGCTACCCACGTCAGCTCGCCTTCTCTGTCGTTGAGGGCGTGTGCTTGCTGTGCGTTCCGGCATATTCCGGCGTGGGGGGTGGCCCCCAGGTTAGGCGCGCAGCCTTGAAGTCCGTCCAGACCTTGGGCCGCTGCGGACGATCCTTGTGCCACGGGCGCGGTTCGAAATAGCCTGCCGCCTCATCCTTCATCTGATCAAGCTCGGTATAGAATTCCACCACACGGTGATCAGGGTCGAAATGATAGATGAAGATGTTGTGGCCGATGCCATGGCGGCCGGGGCCCCAGACGATCTGCACATCCTTTTCACCGAGATGATCGCAGGCGCGCTGAACATGCGCCCAGTCCTTCAGCTCAAAAGCAAAATGATGCAGGCGCTGCTCGTCACCGCGCAGAAAATTCACCGTGTGATGGTCCGAACCGCAGCGCAGGAAAGCGAAGAAATCACCGGCCCAGTCCGAAACCCGGAAACCGAGCATCGACGTATAGAAATCCACCATCTGCTTGGGATCGCGGACCATGAAGGCGATATGGCCGAGCTTGATCGGCGCAGCTTCGTGCGGGGGAGCGGCGCGCGGAAGCCGCTGTACTTCTGAATAAAGCTCGACGCGGGTATCGTTGGGATCACTGAATACGAGCGCACTCGCCATCCGGGGCGTGACGTCGCTCCTGCGCTCGCTCTTGATGCCTTTCCCGCTGAGCATCTTGTTCGCGGCGGAGAGGTCTATAGAGGCATCCACATGCAGGGCTAGCGCCGTGCAGCGTTGTACTGCCCCGTGCTGCAGGATTACGACCTCATCACCGAGGTGGGTCGCCAGAATAGCGCGGTCCTTTTCCCTGGTCGCAACGGTTAATCCGACGACCTGGGTATAGTGCGCGATCTGATGTTCCAGGTCAGGCGTCTCAAACGTCACATGACCGAGCGCTGTTACCGGAATCAAAGCCCTCTCCCCTTCAAACGCCCACGGCCGTCTATCACCACCAACGCATCCGCCGGCGGGGCGGCCGAATTCCGCTTTCCCTTGCTGGGACCATCAATTCGCAACGGGGCACGGCTTTGTGTGTTGTTGATATCGACCAGCTTGACGAGCAGTTGCATGAATTGCTTCTGCTCCTGCGCATTCAGAACTTTGAGGATGCGTTCTTCCGCCTTCCTGATCAGCTTCGAACAGCCATTCAGAAGCCGCGTTCCTGCAGGCGTCACGAAGGCCTGTTTGGTGCGGCGATTATTCTTGGGCGTCACCCGCTGCACAAACCCGCGATCTTCAAGAAACTGGAATACGCGACCCGCACTCGAGCGATCGATGGCGATGAGATCGGCAATCGCCTGCTGCTCAAGCCCCGGGCGATCGCGGACGGCGACCAGCGCCATGTATTGCACAGGCGTGATATCGATACTCTTGAACTCGTCGATAAAGATTCCGACAGCAATTTGCTGCAACCGGCGAATGAGATGGCCGGGACCGCGATAGGCGTCATCCAGGGTCCATTGCAAGACGGATGGCGTGACACTGATTTTCTGGGACACGTTTTAAACCGGATAAACGAGATAACGGGGAGTGGTGACGGTGTCGAGAATCGCCAGCTTACTGGCGAAACGCGCATCATTACCGGCGATCAAGACGGCATCTTCATAGACACCGGTGACGAGAATGTCGGAGCCGCCACGGCGATTGGTGTAGGAAACCATGAAGTTGGTCTGCACGTCGAAACGGCCATTCGTGCCTGCACGGCAATCCAGCCGCTGCACGAAATGTCTTGTTGCATAATCTTCGAACGTGCCGGACCAGACCTCATTGATGAATTTGACCCGGTCTTTCAGGCGCGCACGGGTATCGTCCATCATCAGCGCTACCGGCAGGCCGGCATCGTGGTTCTCTCGCGTGATGCAGACATAGCCGGCTTCATCCGCGAAACACGACAGCCAGCCTTCCATATCGCGGCGGTCCAGCGCCGCGATATACGCCATCTGCAAAGCATCAATGCGCGCAAGAACTGCAGCATCAGTCACGGGCAAACCCCATGCTTTTGCGGTAATGCTCCCAGCGGACGAGATTGCTGGCTTCGTCGTTCTGGGCAACGAAGCAAGGCGCTTCGAGCGGCTTGTCCGCATAGCCCTTCTGGAAGGCTACCGTCCCGAGGCCGCGCGAGCCGCCGTGCACCCGGCTGAACACCGCGCCATCTTCCAGCGAGATGAAGCCGCTCGGTCCCAGCAGGTTGGATGCCTGGCGGACGCGGTGTTCGTATAGCTCCGGCGAGTCATCCTGATGGGCGAAGTAGGCGTAATGAACTTCGGTCTCGTCCGGTGATAGCGGAAAGGCGTAGCGAACGTTGATGACGTCCATGTGCTTGACGATGGTTGTCATCGGCCAGAACGAAACGATGACCGAGCGAGGCGGCGTTGAGGTATCGCGAAACTCGACCAGCGAATGATCGTCCAGGAATCCCGGCTGCGGCCGCTGGACTTCCGCCTCCATCACCTTGTGACCATGCTCGGTCACGCCGTTGGAGCCTTTGCCACCCTGCCATTTCAGCAACCGGAAGGCGCGATGCAGCAACGGCGGATGATAGCCTTCGTTGTCGCCGTATTCCTTCCAGTTCGTTCCGTAGATGGTCTTCTGGTAACCGATCAGGGTCAGGCGGCCATCGCCGCCAAGCGCCTTGCCGAGATAGTCCTCCGTCCCCTTCAGGAATTCTGTCAGCTCCGGCGCCGCGTCGCTGCAAGTCGCAAAAATCAGGCCGCAAAACTCGCCCGAGCGAAGCTCCCTGAGACCGAAGTCTTCCTTTTTGAAGTTAGCTGAGAATTCAGCAATGCCCGGCGCGCCGAGAAGATCGCCTTTCAGGCTGAACAACCAGCGATGATACGGGCACTCGATTTCCTTGGTGTGGCCGCGCGCGCAGATCTGAAGCTGCGTACCGCGATGCGGACACGAGTTGTAAAAGACCCGCACCTTGCCGTCGTCGCCATGGACGATCAGGACCGGTGCCTCGCCGATCTGGAGAGTCTTGAAGTCGCCCTTGTTGGGTATTTCCGATCGATGGGCGACCGGATGCCATTCCGGGCCATAAAATATCCGGGCAAGTTCCGCGTCATAAACATCGCGCCGATAAAAGACGTCTTTCGGCAGCGTGTTATAGGCAGCCGGCCACCTTACCGAGAGCTCGGAATCGGCCATGGCGTTCCCTCCCTAGACTTTTTTAGGCGGCGATTTTGGTTCGCCTTTCGCCGGCTTATTTTTCCGACTGAATTAACAGTATGCCGACCCTCCGCATGCTGTCAATTGGTTGCCGGATGACACCCCCATGCTATGGTTTGAAAAACGCGGGGAGGATTTATGAATAAAAACAAGGAGAGACTGGCCGCGTCCGACATCCAGGGCATGTGGGCAATCCTTGCAACGCCGGCAAAAGACAATGCGTCCGACTGGCGGGCTGAAAATACGGTCGATCTCGATGAAACTGCGCGCATCGTCAACGCCCTGATCAAAGCAGGCGTCAATGGCATTCTCAGCCTCGGGACGTTCGGCGAATGCGCGACCCTGACCTGGGAAGAAAAGCGTGCGTTCATGGCAACTGTCGTTGATACCGTCGCCGGACGCGTCCCCTACTTCGCAGGGACATCAAGCCTCAATACGCGCGAGACAGTTCGCCAAACCCGCGCCGGCGCGGATATCGGCATCGACGGCACCATGCTTGGTCCGCCAATGTGGTGCTATCCCGATCTCGCGACCACGCTTCAGTTCTACCGCGATATTGCAGAAGCCTGTCCGGACGTTGCAATCTGCGTTTATGCCAACCCGGAAGCCTTCAAGTTTGATTTTCCGCGGCCCTTCTGGGCGCAAATCGTCCAGGTGCCAACTGTTGTGGCGGCGAAGATCGTCGGAATCGCCACCATTGAAGCAGACCTCCGGCTAACCAAAGGCCAAATCAGGCTGATGCCGGTCGACGGCAGTTATTACGCCGCGGCGCGGATTGCTCCCGAAGAATGCACTGCGTTTTGGACTGGCGGCGCCTTGTGCGGGCCCGCCGTTCAGCTTCGATTGCGCGATACGGTTGCCACCGCGAAGAAAGACGGCGACTGGTCGGCGGCGAAGGAAATTTCCGGAGCAATCGCTGCCGCATCGGCGAAGCTCATTCCCAATGGAAACTTCGCTGAATTTTCAAAATACAATATCGGCCTGGAGAAGGCGCGCATCAACGCTGCGGGCTGGATGAATGCGGGCCCATGCCGTCCGCCCTATCACCTGGTCCCGGAGAATTATCTCGTTGGCGCTCGCGAGTCGGGAAAGATGCTGGCCGACCTGCACGCAAAGATCGTCACAGGAGCAACGAAGTAACCAACTACATGATTGATAGACCGCCATCCACCATGATGGTTGCGCCGGTCATGTAAGAGCTTTCATCGGACGCGAGCCAGAGCACGGGATAAGCAATCTCTTCCGGCCTGCCCCACCGGCGCAGCAGCGAATCCGACCGCTGGTCATTCTGCATCTCTTCTGCGTTGCGACCGGACGCAACGCCGCGACCGATCGTGAACGGAGTAAGCGTGCCACCGGGGCAAACCGCGTTCGCACGCACGCCGTTCTGGGCCTCTTCAAAAGCGAGCGTTCGCGTCACGGACAGCAAGGCTGCCTTGGTCGCGTCGTAGATCGGCATACCGCTGCGGCCAACAACCGCATAGCAGGAAGAGACATTCACTATGCTCGCATTGCCGCTGTTGCGAAGCGCGGGAAGCGCCGCCTTGCAGAAATTGACCGCGCCCAGGACATTGACGGACAAAAGTCGGTTCCATTCCGCGATATCCGATGTTTCAACCGATGAATGATTTCTGACAGCGGCGTTGTTCACCAGCACGCTCACCCCTCCGAAAGCAACCGCGGCATGCTTGACGGCCTGATCGACATCCGTCGGATCCGAAACATCGCCCGGGAAAATCTCAATACGAGCGCCAGGGTTTCGCGATCGAAGCTGTGCTGCCGTTTTTCCTAGAATGTCTGCGTTGCGGTCAAACAGGAGAACAGATCCGCCCTCCTGGCAAAACAGCCCAGCAATCGCCGCGCCGATACCACCGCCAGCGCCCGTGATGATGGCGCTCTTTCCCGTCATGCGCGAATTCAAAATCTGGTTCCTCCCGGGGCTGCGATGCGCCTACTCGCAACGCACCGTCGCCGATCAAGATGCATGGCCTTGCCGCTCAACTACACCACGTCCCAAAGCCGTTCTTTTTCCGTCTTGTTCTCCGATGGCTGGAACCATTCAGGCTTCATGCGGCTCCTCACGCCCTCTTCTTTCAGCTTCCGCTCGTATTCCGCAAGGATATAGGGATCTTCCATCCAGTACGGGATGGCGGTACCGCCTTCGGTAACGTCGATCGCGGTATAGTCGGTATGCTTTTCGCCCGGCGCTCCGGGATCACGCCCCGGATTGTGCGGACCGAACCAGGCGGTGAGGCGGAACGGGTCGTGTGACACACTGAAATGCTGATGATACCAGCGCGCGCCGCCGGGCGCGGCCGTGACCATACCGACAGGCTCGTACTCAAGGCGCATGACCTTATCGCCATGGCCATCTTTGAACGGTGTCTCGCCGAGCTTTTCCGGCCAACTATAGGTGTAGCCCTTGCCTTTCAGGCAGATCAGGATCGCCGCCGAGGTATGCGCATGCGCCTTGGAGTAACGGCCGTTCTCATGCTGGCCGATCCAGTAATAAAACTGGTTGTCGGTCATGAATGGCTCGACGCGGCGATAGCCGGGTGAGCGGCGGTTATCGAGCGGCAGCTCACAGTTCATCACGTCGGGAATGAAGTTCGACTTCCGCATTGCGAGGCCGCGCACCGGATCCGCCTCGATATCATCCTTGGCCTTGAAGTAGTCGTCCGCACCGGAGAAGCGATCGCGGAACACATACGGATTGTTGAACAGGAAATCGACACTGTTGATCTGGTTCAACACATTCGGCGCAGTCGTACCCGCCAGCAGCAGCGCAGGCGATGACGAGGCGTTGACGATCTGGTGCATGGCATTCATCGGGATCGAGAACATCGAGCCCTTCTGCCATTCGAAGATGTGTTTCTTGGTATCTCCGTCGTGCCAGACTTCGGTCGAGCCGCGGCCTTCCACCACGAGGAAGATTTCCTCGTACATGTGCTTTTCGGGATTCAGTGCACCCGAGCCCGGCACCTCGACGACGTAACAGCCCCATTTTGTCTCGGTACCATAGAGCTGGATAAAGTGGCCCTTGCCACCGGTCCGCTTCCACGGAAACAGCGGCAGGTTCTGTACCTTGCTGATGCCGATGTCCCGGAACACCGGGATGCCTTCCTCTTCCATGAAGCGGTCGTAAGGGGTCGGGAGCTTGGTGAACGCGCCGATACCCGCCTTCTTGTTGCCTGCCGGCTCATGCCAATGGGTTTCTCCGGGTCCGGCTGGCTTACCTGGTACGTCGTGCATGACTTCTCCCTTCGATGATTCAGGAAACGGTTAGCGCAGATATCCCCTCTGACGGAACGGGATCCTGCTCAATCGACTGTGCATAAAGACCGGCTCATTCGCGGATATCGCGAGGATCGACCAGTTGGCGCGCGCGCTTAATCACGGATTCAGGCAGCGCGACGACTTCGGCAGCCAGCTTCTGCAATTCCGCTCCAGAAACCGGATCGATGTCCATCTTCTGCTTGGCGGTATCTTCAAGGAAAAGGGGATCCTTCATGGTTGCGTCAAATGCGCGGCGAAGCGCTTCCACGCGGTCCTGCGGCACACCGGGTGGCGCCAGGAAGGGACGGCCGATCTGAGCGCCCGCAACGATCATTTCCAGCGCCTTGCGGTCGATTTCCGTTTTTGCCAGATCGCCGATCAGCGGAACAGGACGTCCCTGATATTTTGCGATGGCCGGATCACTTTTGAGTCCCCATTCAACCAGCACCACAATTTTCTTCTGATCGATCAGGTCACCCATCGTCGCCTTCATCGAGGACCAGCTATTGGATCCGCGGCAATTCACCTCTCCGCGCAGGAGCGCAAGGCCGACATCGCCGCCGCCGGGATAGCCGGCAATGATCTTGATCTTGGCGCCCAGCAGGTTGTTGATGATCTGCGGATAGATGGCCGTCGGCGATGCCGCTCCAGTGCCGCCGCAGATCAGGCCGCCCCCCATCACATCTGCGATGGTGTCGAACCCGGAGCCGGCCCATGACATCGTCACGTTGTTATCGATCACCGAATTGCCGATCCAATTGAACTTGGCGACGTCAAAGCGGATATTTTCTTCGCCCAGCGCCTGATCCATCGGCGTGTTTTGACCTACCGTGCCGATCGCAGTGCCGTCCTTTGGCGCCAGGTTATAAAGCCAATTGGCGGCGACGCGGCTTCCTGCACCTGGCATGTTTTGCAGCACGATGATGGGATTGCCGGGAATATGACGGCCCATATGACGGGCGATAACGCGCGCATAGGCGTCGTAGCCGCCGCCAGCGGTGTAGCCGACAGTTATTGTGACCTGCTTGCCGCGATAGAAATCGGCGATTTCATCAGCCGAAGCGCCGCCAGCCAAAGACGCGCAAGCCACGATCAAACCCGTCGCCATAATAAGTACGCCCGAACGCATGTCAAACCTCCCGGCCGCTCGCCTTTTTTCAGGCTTCAGCGCAAAACGCCTGCCGGCCGGCTGATAATAGCCGTTTGCCCCCCTTTAGGGAGGGCAATTACTCCGGCTTGGTCAGCTCGACAGCGCGCGCGATGGCGGCTTTATCGAACTTGGAAAGCCGGGCAACAATCTTGGCCATGTCTTCGCCCGAGACAGGCTCGATCTCGATTTCGAGTTTTTTCGCATCCGCCAGGAATTCCGGATCCTTCATCGTCGCGTCAAAGGCCTTGCGGAGTTCCGCGATACGTTCGGCCGGCACGTCGGGGCCTGCCACGAACGGCCAGGCAAACGCGGTCGGGGCAAAAATCAGTTCCAACGCCTGCTTGTCCAGATCGGTCTTGGCGTAATCCATGATGAAGGGGACGTTGGGAAGATCGTCGGCTTTTTTCAGGCCCATCTGCAAAATGATGTTGATCTTCTTGTCGTCGAGCCAGTTCTTGGCGCGGCTCTTCACGCTACCCCAGGACCAGCCGAACTTGGAGTCGACTTCTCCGCGCTCGACCGCGAGCGTGACGTCATTGCCGCCGGGATAACCGCTGACGATCTTTAGCTTCGCCGGGGTGAGGCGCTTCACCATCTGTGCGTAGCGCACGGTGCCATCGGTCGAACCGGTGGAGCCGACAGTGATTTCATTCTTGAAGATATCCTCGAAGGTTTTGGCTTTTGATGTGTGCCAGGTAGCAACGATCGAGGTTTCCGATGAGGTCGAGCCGATCGGCTGAAGTTTGTTGGGATCGTATTCCGGCGCGTCGCTCTCGAACATCGGGTCGGTGGCGTAGGAGCGCTTGACCATACCGAACACCGTGCCGTCCTTCGGCGCAACGCTATAAATATGCATCAGGGCCTTGGTGCCACCGGCTCCCGGCATGTTCTGCACGATGATGGTCGGCTTTCCCGCGAGATGCTTCGGAATATGGCGCGCCACCAGGCGGGTCGTGGTGTCGTAGAGACCGCCGGTCGTATAGCCGACAATCATCGTGACCGTCTTGCCCTGATAGAACGGCGCCTGCGCCAATGCCGTGCCCTGCCCGAAAATCGCAACGCCGACAGCGACCCCTGCAATCAACTTCAAACAGCCAGACATCAAACGCTCCTTTGTGGCTCGAAGGCCTCGATCTTCAAGCACCTTTATAGGATCAACACAGGGCTATTGGCGGCTGCGAGACACTATATCGCAGCCGCAACCACCGGCTTTGCACCGGGCTTCGGCGGCAGCGTCGGCAACTCCGCCTCGTAGGCAGGCTCCATCGCCGATTTAAGTCCGTGCCTCGCGAGGCCCGCCGCGAACATGTCACGCACGGCGTTGCTCTCGTCTGCATAGTCGATCTGGTAGCCGCCCACGCGACTCGATATCCACGACATCGGCACGCCCTGTGCGTTGCGCGGCGAAGCATATTTCAGGGCGAGATAGCGTGCCGGTGTCGGCCCGGTGTTGAAGTGCTGGTGGAACCAGAGATTTGGCGGCACGATCAACGTCCCCGGCTCCCAGTCGTAGCGCGTCGGCTCGCCGCCTTCCGGCCACATCAGCGAATAGCCCTCGCCGCTCAGCACAATGACATGGGCGCCCGGACCGTGACGGTGGCCCTTCTTGTAGGTGCCGACCGGGAATTGCGAGATATGACTCGCGAGCGAGCCACGCGCCATGTTGAAGCGGATATGGCCGCCACCCGCGCCGCGCTCCTTCGCGCTGATCAGCGGAAGATTGACGGCATCGGCGACATAGTTGGTCTGCAGTAGGAAGCCCTTCTGCTCGCCCTTGGTGGAGAAATAATCCGGCTCGCCATTGAAGCGGTCGGTGAATTCGAACGGGCAGTTGAAGACGAAATCCAGGTTGCCATACATGTTCATCACTTGCGGCGCGAAGGTCATGCCGATGAACCGCGCCGGCTCCTGACCCGAGCCGTTGAAGTGCTGATGATGGCAGTTGAGCGGGATCGCGAAGATCGCGCCCGCTTTCCATTCGAAGGTGATGTTCTTGCCGCTCTCGTTCCAGATCTTGGTAGAGCCGCGTCCGCCAAGCACGAGGATCATCTCCTCGAACATCTGCTTGCGCGGGGCGAGCTTCCCGCCCGGCGGGATTTCACAGACATAGGCGTCGTTGGAATGGCGCGATGCTTCGTGGTTGATGAAGACCGCCTTGCCGCCCCGGCTGGCCCAAGGCTTCAGCGCGACATGCCGGAGATTCGGGACGTAGTGGGCCGGGATGATGTCGAGGCCTTCCGACTTCACCCAGCGCTCGTAGGGCGTTTCCTTCTCGGTAGCGAACTTGTTCGCCATTTCTTCTGAGACCTGGGTCATTGCATCAACCTCTTCTGGGCGGCGCACCGCCGGGACGTCCTGTTGCGGGGCAACAGGACGGGTGGAGCAAGCCGTGTTTTGGCGTTGATCGTCCGGGACGTCAACTCACAGGCGGGAGGTCCAAACCGCACAGGCAGCCCCCGGGACGCCCATACGGCCGTCATTCAAAGACGAAGCCGGCGGCACCCTTTCGGATGCCGCCGGCTTGATTGTCTGTGCCCCCCCCGGAAAGAAGGCTCCGGAAGGCGTGCTTCCGAAGCTTTCCCTATCAGGCGAGCAGGAAGTCGTTGGCCGTCAGGGCCGTCTTATCCACGTTCTGCAGGACGATGGTATCGCCGTTGCCGAAGTCGATGGTGGTGTCGGTGCCATCGTCGGTCGCCAGCGCCAGGACTTCGTTGAAGTCGCCGAAGCCAAATGTCCGGAGATCGAGGAAGTCTTCGGTGCCGCCCGCCTGGAAGTCTGTGATCGTGTCTCCATCGTCGCCGGAGTTGAACACGAAGGCATCGTTGCCGCCGTCACCGGACAGCGTGTCGGCGCCGAGACGTCCGGCGATGGTGTCGTCTCCAGCACCACCCTTAATGACGTTGTCGCCGCTGTTGCCAAAGAGCGTGTCGGCAAACCCGGAACCGGTCAGGTTCTCGGTGAGCGTGATCGTATCCAGACCGCCGGCGCCGGTGTTTTGCTGAATGGTGATCGCGAGATCGACCGTCACGCCGGTACCCCCGGTCATGTCGGCATAGGTCACGGTATCGCCGGTGCCGGTGCCGCCATTGATGATGTCGTTGCCGGTACTACCTTGCAGAAGGTCGTCGTCGGCACCGCCGAGCAGGGTATCGTTGCCCAAACCGCCACCGAGGAAATCGTTGCCGCCGCCACCCGTGATTGTGGTGCCTGTGGCGCCCGATCCAACGAGCTGGTCAGCGAAGGCACTGCCGGTGAGAGCGATGGTCTCGTCTGGTTCTGAAGATTAATATCAACGCCCGCCGCTGCACCCGCGGCCGACACATTTTCGACGTTCCCGAGTTGCGCGTCCGTCGCAGCATTCAGGCTGGTGGATGTCGCCGTCAGCGCCAGGGTGTCGTTATTAGCGCCGCCATCGACCGTGTCTGCGCCGACGAAGCCGTTGATCTTTGTAAGTTTCGATGCCTTTCACGATATGGGGGTGGTGACCCAGAATCAGGTCGGCGCCTGCGTCGATCGCAGCGTGAGCAATTTCTCGCTGATACATCGCGATCAGTCCGGGGATGTAGTGCACACCCCAATGCATGGAGAGCACAACGACATCGACCCTGGATCGCAACTCGGTAACATCCTTCACCATCGCGGCCAGATCATCCTTGTTTGTAAAGGTAATGATCTTCGGAGGAGACCCCGGATCACGATCGATCTGTTCGTAAAGCGTGGTGACCCGAAGCGGCGCACAACCCGGACGCTCGGCTCTCGCCTCGAAACCAATTGGCACGATCGAAGAGTAAGCGAGAAAGCCGAACGTCACCCCATCGCGTTCGATGATCGTTGGCTTGTGCGCATCGACGATATTGGCACCCACGCCGCAGATTGCGATCTTGGCGTTGGTGATCCGCTCGATGGTGTCGTGGAATGCGGAGTCGCCGTAGTCGAGATGATGGTTGTTCGCAAAGGACATCACGTCGAATCCGGCGTCGGTCAGCAGCGAGATCTTTTCAGGCCTGATCCTTCGACCCGAGTTGCAGACTTGCCGTTCGCCCTTGTCGGAAATGGGAGACTCGAGATTTCCGAACAGAAGGTCTGCCTGCTTGAAAGTGGGGATGACCAGCTCCATCTCGACGATCGAGTCAGGATTCGGCCAATCGGGCCGGACATCTCCCACCGCCATAAAGGACAACTTCTTTGACGCCATGTGCTGCTCCGATTAACTGGGGCGCGATGCATAGCGCTTCCCAAATTTGAATTGTCTTATTCATCGGATCGATTGTCGTGTGCGTCAATTTAAACTATATTGTTTCTTAGCTTAAAAATAAATAGCGACGGAGGCCTGCCATGGATCTCAAAAAGCTCAGTACCTTTCGTATTGTGGCGCGCTACGAAAGCCTCAGCCGGGCGGCCGACCTGGGCGGCCTGACGGTTCCTGCTGTCTCGATCCAGATCAAGAAACTGGAGGAAGAACTCGGAGCAAAGTTGTTTGAGCATTATCCGAAGAAGCTGGTGCTGACGGACAAGGGCCGGGTTTTCCTTAAGGAGGCCAACCGGGTATTCGAGGCGGTGGATCGCGCCAAGGCATCCATCGCGGGCTTGGAGGATGGCTATGTCGGCACCGCGTCAGTCGTT
The DNA here is from genome assembly GCA_947481685.1 of Bradyrhizobiaceae bacterium. Lineage (GTDB taxonomy): Bacteria > Pseudomonadota > Alphaproteobacteria > Rhizobiales > Xanthobacteraceae > CANKHA01. Next base: position 29,742 of record CANKHA010000010.1, on the reverse strand, counting down.
CTCCATACCGACCTCAGCAAGCTCTATGCGCCCAAAATAGCCGAGTTTGTTAAGGCGCACCCGAAGCTCGACATGACGATATTGACGCGATCGTCGCGTGAGATCCTGGAATTGGTAGAGAACGGCGAGATCGACATCGGCGTCGGCTTCTTTAAGAACGTGCCGCGCGGCGTCAGCAGAAAAAAGATTCAGGAAACAAATATATCCCTCGTCTTTCCACGCGGTCATCCCCTGCAACGCAGAAAGCTTCTAACGCTCGAAGAGATCGCCTCTTACCGGGTAGTGATGCGCCGCCGCTCCTCCCCTACGCGGCAGATGATCGACGACACGTTTTCCAAGAATGCGATCGATATGCCGAATGTGCTTGAAGTCGGCAGATGCCAGTCTGTAATGGAATTCGTGAAGCTGGGCCTTGGCGTGGGTTTGGTACACACCATTTGCGGCTGCGCCGAGCCGCAGAAAAATCTGATTCAGGTTGAAATGGATCGCTACTTTGACAAAACCGACGTTTCCATCATCACCCATACAGGCGCCGTATTGAGTGCGGCCCATCAGGCGCTTATCCGTGCCTTCACCGATGGAGCGGCCGATATCGACCTGGCGCCTTACAAGGATTAAACGGCCCCTTTGGCGCGAAGCTCGGCGTCCATGCGGCTTTTCAGCAAGGGCAGGATCCCGCCTGCTTCCAGAATGCCCATGACTGTCTGCGGGAAGCGCGCAACCGGATGGCTCGCGGCGTTACGCGACAAGTTGCGTATCTGCCATTCCCGCATGTCGATCTCGATCTCTTCATTCTCGTCGAAAAGCTTGGTTGCGTTTTCCAGTTCGAAAACCGGCAAGCCTGCGGCAATCGCGTTGCGGAACCAAAGCCGCGCCGCACTCTCCGTCACAACAGCCTGCACGCCCCAGACCTGAAATATCCGGACAGCCTCTTCCCGGTGAGAACCGGAGCCGAAATTCTTCCCGACAACGAAGACATCGCCCGGGCGCGTGGTTTCATCGAGTCCCGGACGCAGATCGCGCATCACATACGGCCGGAGCGCCGTCAGATTGCGATCATTCTCCTTGATCTGCATCCGAAATTCGCTCGGCGCGATCACGTCGGTGTTCACGTCATCGAACGGCAGCCTGACAACCCGGCCGCGAATTTTCTCCAGCACCATTGTTCTCCCGGTTACCGGCTCAATGCAGGATATCGCGGACGTCCGCGATCCTGCCCTTGACGGCGGACCATGCAACTGTGGCGGGACTGCCCAGATAGATATTCGCTTCCGGGCTGCCCATCCGTCCCTGATAGTTACGCGTTGTCGCGCTAATGCAGGTTTCGCCCGGCGCGAGATAGGCGCCCTTGGTGCAAACCCCACAGCCGGGATTCAGAAACTGGGCGCCGGAATCGAGCAGGATTTTCTGCAACCCGGCGTCGAGACATTGCCGGTAGACATCCCAGGAGGCAGGCGACACCAGTAGCCGCACGCCGGGAGCCACTTTTCGGCCGGTCAGGATTTTTGCGGCGACCTCGATATCCTCGAACCGCCCATTGGCGCAGGAACCGATCGATCCCTGATGAATCGGAACGCCCACCGCCTGTTCTATTGGCTGGTTGTTGCCGAAGCTGTGCGGGGCTGCGATTTGCGGCGCCATGCCCGTAAGGTCGAACGTCAGAGTTTTCGAATAATGCGCATCGGGATCGGATTTGACCGGCTCATAGTCCTGCTTCGACCGGGTCTTGAGCAAAGCCTCGGTCTTCTCGTCGCATTCGAATAGTGTGAATTTCGCGCCGACCTCAACGCCGTGATCCGCAATCGTGAAGCGATTGTCCATCGACATAACTTCAACGCACGGCCCGACAAACTCGATCGATTTGTAGAGAGCAAAATCCTCGCCAAGCTTTCCGGCGAGATGCAGCATGATGTCCTTGCCCGTGAGCCAAGGCGGCATCTCACCGATGAGCTTAATGCGGACCGTCTCCGGTACGCGGAACCAGAGCTCTCCAAACATCGACGCATAGGCAAGATCGGTTTCACCGATGCCGGTGCTGGCGCAATTGATGCCGCCCAGCATGATGGTGTGGGAATCGCATCCGATGACGAGTTGCCCTGGTAGGGCGTGTGCCTTGTCGACCATCATCTGATGCGCAATGCCGCAGGTGGAATCGTAGAAATTCTTGATGTGGTATCGCGCAGCCAGTTGGCGGAGCAGCACGCCACGCTCGGCCACCTTCAGGCTCGTTGCAGGCTGATGATGCTCGATCATCATGTAGAATTTCTCTGGATCCCAGATACTCGGCAACCCCTCTGGCAGGCCGGCGGAAATGGCGTGATTGTGGGTTTCGACGAAACCCTGCATGGCTACGATGCCATCGAGCTTGCAGTCGACATATTCGCCGGGCTTGACGGCTGCCTTGCCCGCTGTGCGCGCAAGGATCTTCTCTGCCATCGTCATACCCATAGAGGTCGTCCTTCGATTGCCTTGCGGCTCCCAGCGGAATGTTCGACAGCCTATACCTTCAGCCAGTCGAAGTTGGTTTCCTTCTCGATATTTTGCAGACGCTCAAATATGTCATCCATATTGCCCTTCGGACAGTGATGGGTGAGCAGAGAATATTTCTCGTACACATCATCCCGTGTCGGCGGCAGCACGGGCGTGCCCTTGATCTGTTCGACGTGCTCTTTCAGCACCCGGCCATCCTTCAGCGTCAGGGTCACCGAGGCTGCAGAACTACCGTCGGGCTCTGTCTGGTGCAGCCGCACGCGCTTGCACAACGCCAGAATATCCCGATCCTTAATGGCAGCATTATAGAATGATCGCGGATCTTTCGGATCTCTGAAGAAAGCCAGAGCCACGGAGAACGGCACGCTATATTGCGCCAGCATGGGGTCCTTGGGTTCTGTACCAGCGTGGCGATCAACCACCTCGTGTGTTCCCCCGACGTCGATGAACTCAACGTCAACTGCGGAAAAGCGATGCTTGGCCTGCAGCTCCTGCAACGCCTGTAGCGGAGCCTGACAGGTGCCGTGGCAGGCATACCGCTTCATGTAGATATTCATCGTGAGAAACTTCTTGCCAAGCTCCTCAGTGAGCTTGCTCATGTCCCACTCGTCGCCGAACACGCGCAGGAATCCGAATTCCCCTTCGATGATGTCATGGGGTCCATCGAAGCCCCGGTCGGCGAGATTGGCCGCCATCACGCCGCTTTCATTCGCGCGGCCGAAATGGAGCCTTTTCACCATTCCGCCTGTTCCCGAGCGGGAAAACTGCACAAGCCCCGCGGACAGCGATGCGGCGATGCCGAGCGCATTCGTCATTTTGTTCGTATCGAAGCCAAGCAATCGCCCCACGCCAACGGAGGCGCCGAAGGGGCCTGTCGTGCCCGGCGCATGAAATCCGCGGTGTTCGTTGGATTTCTTGGTCGCGTAAGCGATTCTCAGCATGACTTCCGTCGCAGCGACAAAGGCCGTAATCACGTCGCGACCACCGATACCGCGTTCCTGAGCCACCGCCAGCAACGCGGGGAAAATCGTAGCGCAGGGATGCGAGCCGGCACTTGGCTTCGAGGCACCGTCGAGTTCGAAAGCATGCGCGAGAGAACCATTCGCGAGCGCCGCCATTTGCGGCTGAACAGCAGGCCCTCCCAGCCCGAAGATCCGGCTCTTGCCTCCCGGGCCGTAGGTCTTCGCATAGTCGACGATCATCTGGCTCCAGGGAAGATCATACCCAAAGACCATGGCGCCGACCGTGTCGCACATGGTGTTCTTGGCGCGCGCAAGCGCATTCGCGGGTATGTCTTCGTACTTAAACTCGGAGCCATACTTGGCCAGCGTGACCGTCTGACCCGCAGCATCACCCTCTGCGCTTTTTTTCAACATGGTTTTCATGGCTGTATCGACTCCACAAACCAGTCGACGGGCACTTTGTGGCCAAGCCCCTGTTCCAGGGACTTCGTGTAGATGAGATGCGCCAGCGTGGTGAACTGGGTGCCGACGCCGGTGCTGTTCAGGAAGAGTGTCTTCTGGGACGCATTGGTCCTGGTGGGAGTCCGCCCGGCAACCAGCTCGCCAAGATCCGGAAAATCGTCCCAGTTCAATTCCCGAGGCGGATGATCGCGGATAACGAATTTGTGCTTCTTTTCCATCGCGGCAAAATCTGTCGAAACATATTCATGTTCCTTCAGCTTGGTATGGAACACCGCGACATCCACCGCGCTGATGCAATCGTCAGTCGGTTCATCGCGCTGCATGCAGCTCAGATGCATGCCGGGCTCCAGCCATTTCGCCGGGAAGAACGGCACGCGGCTGTTGGTGGCCGTGACTGCGATATCCACGCCCTTAACCGCTTCTTCCGGTGATGACGCGACTGTCATCTCGAGGCCGATAGCCTCCGAATTGATCTTGCAGAATGCGGCGGCCTCGCCTTCCGTTGGGCTATAGACGCGGACCTTCTTGATCGGCCGAACGAGCTTAAGCGCCGCCAGCTGCGGAGCCGCCTGCCCGCCGGCTCCGATCAGGCCGACCAGCGAAGAGTCCTCACGCGCCATGTATTTGGCGCCGATGGCGTTGATCGCACCGACCGTAAAGCGTTGCAGCATCCCGTCCTGAACGATCGATATCAACTCGCCGGTGGCGGAGCTGAACAGGAACACCAGCCCGACATACCGCTTGCCTGTCGCAGCTGGAATTTTGATGCGCCGGCGCTTTCCATTGACTTCTGGCCAAGCAACGACGTCCGACGTCACGCGGATCGATGCTACCTGAAGCCGCGGAATCGAGCCATCGAGCGTCTTGAACTGATGCGCCGAAGGAACATCGGCGCCGATCTCGGCAACCGTTGGCGCAAAGATGTCAGTGCGGCCGCGGTTGACAGCACTGCCGATGCCCAAGTCCCGATAAACCAGCTCGAGCGCTTCGATCGCGCCGGCCATGGTCAGCACCTTCTCGGCGTCGTCGTTCGATAACATAAGAGTCATTGCAAATCCCTATCCGATCTTTTCGTGCGAACTTTTATGAGTGCGACGGCTATACTTTTAGCCAGTCAAAATTCTTTTCGTTTTCGATGTTCTGGAGACGGTCGAAAATCTCGTCCATTTTTCCCTTGTCGCAATGACGCGTGAGAAGCGAGAATTTCTCGTGGACATCATCCCGGTTGGCCGGGTTCTGCGGTGTACCCTTGAAATAGACGACACGTTTAGTAAGCACGCGCCCGTCTTTAAGCTTCAGGGTCACACTGGCGCCAGGGGTCATGTGGCCGGCGCCCTCTTCCTTGTGAAGTTTAACCCGCTTGCACATATCCATGATGTTGCGATCATTGATTGCAGATTGATCGAATGACCGCGGATCCTTCGGATTCCGAAAGAACGCCAATGCAATCGCAAATGGCACGCTGTACTGGGCGATCATCGGATCCTTGGGTTCAAGGATATTGTGACGATCCCACATTTCGTGATGGCCTTCCACGTCGATCGTTTCGACATCCGCGGCCATGAATTTATGCTCGGCTTGTAGCTCTTCCAAAGCCATTAATTGACCTTGGGCTGCCCCGTGGCAGGCGTACCGCTTCATATAAATGGTCATGGACAGGAACGTCTCGCCCAGCCCTTTGGTCAGTTGGGCAAGCTCGAAGTCATTACAGAACACCCGCAGGAAGCCGAATTCACCTTCGATGATGTCATGGGGACCGTCGAAGCCGCGGTCTGCAAGATTGGCTGCCATCACGCCGCTTTCGTTGGCGCGACCGAAATGCATCCGCTTGACCATGCCCCCGGTTCCCGATCGGGAGAACTGCACAAGGCCGCAGGCCAGCGACGCTGCAATGCCAAGGACATTCGTCATCTTGGCCGTATCAAATCCACACATGCGTCCGACAACGACCGATGCTCCGAATGGGCCTGTCGTGCCCGGCGCATGGAAGCCACGGATCTCGTTGGAATGATGGGTAGCGCTACCGATTCTGAGGACCACTTCGGTCGCGGCGACAAAGGCGGTGATCAGTTCACGGCCGCTGAAGCCGCGTTCCTGCGCCACCGCAAGCGCGGCGGGGAAAATCGTTGCGCAGGGATGCACGCCAACGCTCGGCTTCGTCGAACCGTCAAGTTCAAAAGCATGCGCCATAGCGCCGTTGGCGAGGGCTGCCATTTGTGGCTGCACCTGAGCGCCGCCCTTGCCGAGGATGCGGCTCTTGCCGCCGGGCCCATATTTCGTCGCGTAGTCGACGATCATCTGGCTCCACGGCAGGTCGTAGCCGAAGATCATCGCGCCTGTGCAGTCGCAGATCGTATTCTTAGCGCGCTCAAGAACGTTTGCAGGGATATCCTCGAACTGAAACTCCGAGGCATATTTCGCCAGCGTTATTGTCTCGCCCATCGATCAAACTCCCCCGCCGGGAAATGCATTCCCGTCTGATTCACAATCCAAAAATTCAATGCTCACGGCGGCTGCTATTTGCACACGACCTGCGACGCTTCCTGCCCCTCAGCAGGCGCCGTCACGGCGCAGAACGCGCCTACCTTGAGTTCCTTGCGGTCGCCCTTCTTGCCGGCGATCTGCAGATCAGTACGGGAGTTGGAGACGATCGCCTTGAAGGTCTTGCCGTCGGCGAGCTTGAGGGCAATCTTGCCACCACCATCCTCGATTTCCGCAATTGTCCCTTCAGCGTTCGCGGCTTCGAGTTTCGCGGTGACCGTCGGGCCCTTGTATTTAAGGAGGTCGTTGATCCTGTCTATCGTTGCCTTCGGCTTTTGCGAGATTCCGACAAGCAACGCCTGCATGTCTTCTCCGTTCACGATATCGACGTCCCGATTCTCCTTTGCCGCATCGGCGAGAAAGTCCTTGTCCTTTGACATTGCGACGAAGGCATCACGCAGCACCTTGACGTACTCGGGCGGAACGCCAGGTGGCAGCATGAATGGACGCCCGATGAGAAAGCGAGAATCGAGAATTTCCAGCAAGGCCTTGTCGTCGGGATTGGTTGCCAACTCCGAGGTGAGCGGGACGTCCGGAATCGCGGGATCCCGGCGGGTTGATGTCTGGAAAAGAATGTTGACCTTCTTGTCCCGGAACCAATGAGCGTTTCGCGCAAGCAAAGAAGCGTAGGACGTGCAGACGCCGTCGACTTCACCGCGCTCCATCGCCAGCGTGATCGCAGTCGCGGACGGATAGCCCGTAATGATCTTCATTTTGGCGCCGAGCAGATTGTTGGCGAGCGCCGGCACCGTCTCGGTGTCGTTGGCGCCGCTTCCGCCCATGATCAGTTCTTTGGTCTTGAGATCTTCGAGCGTCTTCACCGGGCTGGTGACATTGGCCACACAAACCGAGCCTTCGCCGGCGAGACTGCCGAGCCAGTTAAATTTTGCGGTTTCGAACTGCGGCCCCGGCTCGCCAAGCAACTGAGTATAAGGCACCTGGCGCTGGACCGATCCGATCGCCGTACCGTCCTTACGCGCCACATTATAGAGATAGTTCGCCGCTACGATGCCGCTGGCACCGGGCATGTTCTGCACCACGAAGGTGGGATTACCCGGAATAAACCGGCCCATGTGCTTTGCCAGCAGACGGGCATAGCCATCCACCCCACCGCCGGGTTCCGAACTTGCGATCACGCGAATGGTGTTGTTCTTCTTGTAAAAATCGGCAACCAAATCCTGCGCTTGTGCATGCGTCGTCACAGACGTCGCGAGCAAGGAAGCTGCCAGCATCGCCGCGCACTTCGCAAGATTATCTATCCTGTTCATGGCTGCTGCTCGCCTCTCTTATTCAGTTATTTTTCGTGCATCGGAGATGACTTCAGGCGTCGCCTTGTACATTTCGGCAATGTACGCAGCGGCCTCGTCTCCCGTCAGCGAACCAACGACTGGAAGCTGAAGCTTGTCCGCTTCGGCAAGCAGCTGTGGATCTTTCAGCGCCGCATCGAATGCTTTGCGGATCGCTGCAATCCGATCGGCCGGTACCGCCTTCGACATGATGTAGGGGCGCCCCACATAAGCCGGTGACAGCAGGAACTTGATCAGGCTTTTCTTTTCCGGATCGTTTGTGAGATCCATAATGTACGGGGTGTCGGCTGGCATCCCGGGGAGCATGACGGTCGAGCCTCGCGTAATGATCTTGACCTTGCCGCTCGTCACCCATTCGATCGGAACCGTGGAAAAAGACGTGCAATCGCCATCCAGCTCGCCGCGCTCGACAGCGATCTTCTTCTCGGCACCGCCGGGGTAGCCCAGGATCGTCTTCAGCTTGACGCCGTAGATCTCCTTCAGAATACCGGAGTCAATATAGCTCGCCGAGCCTTTGCCGGTTTCGCCAAAATGGATCTCGGGCTGCTTCAGAAGATCCTGAAAGTTGTTGATCTTGAGATCGGCCCGCATGTAACAGACGCGAACCTCCTGGCTAATGCTGCCAATCCAGGCGTAATTGCTCAGATTCACGGGAATATGGTCTGGCTTCGTCAGCGACTCCGTCACCAGACCCGAACTGAATGCCACGATGACCGTGCCGTCCGTGGGCGCACCGTTGTCGAGATATTGGACCGACTTCATGCTCGAAGCGCCGGGCATGTTCTCGACAATGACCTTCGGATTACCGGGAATGTAATTGCCGAGGAAACGCGCCAGCATGCGCGCGTTGGCGTCGTGCCCGCCACCCGGGCTGTAGCCGACGATCACCTTGACGGTCTTGCCCTTGTAGAAATCGGCGGCGCCCTGGGAGGATGCCGGGTCACTCATAACGAGCGGCGCCAGCGCCACCGAGAACAACAATCCCAAACGATGATATTTCATTTCTTTTCTCCCATCAGCTGCAGACGTTCGAATCCGATCTGCATTTGTTAACTGGCCTTGTTGCCTGGCACGGTGAGTTTCACCAGTGATGAAGCGTCTTTAAGCTGCTCGATATTCCAGACGGCATCCGCAATCTGCTTCGTCCGCTCCGCGCCAATCAGCGGTTCTGCCGCGTCAACGAATTTCGTGGTCAGTTCGTCGTTGCTGAAACGATTTTTCGGATGTCCTTTGGAAAACTGGACACGCTTTTCCAGCCGTCGGCCATCGGTAGTCACGACTGTTACGACAGCGGAGCGGTTGTTTAGCCGCAGGCGCTCTTCATCGCAGACCGGGTCGAGCTTGATGGTGACCTTGCGCGACACGTCGAGGAAACGAGGATCGGCCAGATCTTCCTCGCGGTAGTCGCGGAACTTGTTACCCCCACGAAACAACCGCACCGCAAGGCCGTAAACCAGGCTGTACTGCGCATCCATAATGTCGCGTGGAGCCTTGATGGTTTGAATATTCTTCATCGCCTGCGAGCTTGTTCCGACCTCAATCGTAGCGATCTGCTCAGGCTTCAGATGGTGCTCGTCGATCAGCCAGCCGAATGCTTCAAGCGGTGCGTGCGCGGGCCATGGGCTTGTGATGGGCTTGTAGGCGGTCTCAACCATCAAGTAATCGGCGCCTAATCCGTCGGTTACTTTCGAAAGGTCATATTCGCCGGCAAAGCAGTGCAGGATACCGCGATCGCCGTCGATGATGGTGCGGGGACCGGTGATCCCGTGAGCAGCCATCACGGCAGAGCGCAGACCTGACATCGCAGGAATAGCGCAGTGAATGCGCTTCATTGTGCCGCCGGAGCGAGTGTATTCGCGCGTTCCGCTCGAATGGCTCCCGGCAATGCCCATTGCGTTGACGCAGGTCGCCTCGTCAACGCCGAGCGCGCGACAGGTCGCGGCGACCGCGCCGAAAGGTCCGACGACCGGCGGGGCATGAAAACCGTGTTCGTCAAGATGCGGCGCCGCGCCGGCGCCAACCCTGACCATGACCTCAAGACCTACGATGATGGATTCAAGGGCCTGCTGTCCGGAGAGCGAACGATTTTCCGCAAGCGCCAGAGCCGTTGGAACGATAACCGCTCCGGAATGCGTATTGGATGCAAGCTGCGTGTCGTCGAACTCGCCACCGTGGCCGAATGCGCTGTTCACGAATGCCGCTTGATCCAGCGCCAATTGATCACCGTGATAGACGACCGTCGCCCCCTTCCCCGCGCCCAGTGCTTTGACCGTATCAAGATATGCAACGCTCCAGGGCGACACAGCGAACATGACCTGACATGCCAGCTGATCGAGGATGATGCGCTTGGCTTCATTGACCGCAGCATCTGGAAAATTAGCTTGTGTAATTGCAAAGCTCGCGAGCTGCTCTGCAACTGTCTTTGTTCCGGCCATAATAGACATTCTCTGTGCACGTTATTGCAGCTGCGATTCCATCACTTTTCTGATCTTCGCCAGCACCTCCGGAGGCGTATTCTCCAGGTGCGCGATTGCTTCTAGAGCCTGTTGCCCGCTGATCGGGCTGATATCGAGCGCGAGTTTTTCCGCTTCCGCGAGGAATTCCGGATCCTTGTGGGTCGCGAGAAAGGCGTCCTGCAGCGCCTTCGCGCGATCGGCCGGCACATCCGGAGGCGCCACGAAAGGTCGCGCGATTTTATAGCTGAGCTCACTGATTTCGATCATCTGTCGTTCTTCATCGCTACGAGCGAGTTCGCGCGCGGTCGGAATGTTCGGCAAAAGAGGATGGCGCGTCTCGCGTGCATATTGCATCAAGGGACGGATTTTCGAATTTGGATTGAGCCATTCCGGCCGCAGTGCGCGCATCGACGACAGGCCGATCAGGCGGCCATCAACTTCCTTGCGCTCCAGCGCGATCATTTCTGCCGGATTGTCGGCATAACCGAGAATCACCTTCAGATTAAAGCCAAGCACCTCGCGTAGCAGCACAGGCACGTCGGCACTCGTCGAGCCGGCGGCTGTCCCGGAAACGATCAGCGGTTTGCGGTCTTTCTTGCGGAGATCGTCGATCGTCTTGGCATCGGCGTCAGCCCACGCAAAAAGAACGTAGGCATCGTCTGCAAAGCTGGACGAGGAGCCGAGCCAGAGAAACTTGCGGACGTCGAAAGCAAACTTGTCCTTGTCGAGAATTGTGTAAAGCGCAACGCTGCGTTGAATGTTCGCAATTACCGTCCCGTCCCTGGGCGCGGACTGGTACAGAAAATTTGTCGCCTTGATCGACGCCGCGCCCGGCATGTTCTGGACGATAATTTTCGGATTTCCGGGAATGTATTTGCCCAGATATCTCGCAATCAGCCGGCAATACACGTCGTTGCCGCCGCCTGCGTTAAAGGCAGAGATGATCGTGACATTCTGCTTGCTGTAGAACTCTTGCACCGATTGGGCCTGAACGCTGCCCACGCTCGCGGCAGCGAAAATCAGCGCCACAGCAATTTTGCGAACATCCATTATCTTCCTCCCATCGCCAGACACCTACAGGGCCGGCTTTTTCTTATGCAAAGGCGCGCTGTTGAGCCCTGCCCCCGAGTGCTTCTCGAGCGGCCGCGCCTCCTGCGATCCGCCCGAAAACCGAACCCGACGTCAGCCCCGTACCGCCCGGATAGTTGAAACAGAAAATTCCCCCGACCATCTCGCCCGCCGCGTAGAGGCCAGGCATGGCACCCAGATCGAGATCGATCACCTGCGCAGTCGTTGCCTCGACGCGCAGCCCGCCGAAAGTGAAGGTGATGCCGCAGCCAACCTGGTAAGCCTCGAACGGTGGCTGATCGAGTTTCAGCGCCCAGTTCGATTTCGGGATATCGAGGCCGGTGGTCGCACGACCATCCCTCACCGCCGGAGAAAATGGAAGGTCAGTCTGGATTGCATTATTGAAGCGGCGAACCTCGTCGAGGAAGCCATTGGGATTCACGCCCTCTAGCTTGCGGGCGAGTTCATCGAGGGTGTCAGCCTTGACCTTGGTGACCTGCTTTATGCGGTAATCTTCGCGCAACAGGCTGATCGTTTTGCTGTCGAAAATCTGCCACGCGAACTGGCCGGGCTGCTTCAGGATCACGTGGCCGTACTTTGCGTAGGTGAGATGGCGCAGGTCTGCGCCTTCGTCGACGAAACGTCGCCCCTCCGCGTTGACCATGATGCCGAGCGGATAGGAATGCTTTTGGTATCCGGTGCCGACGATCAGATCGCCGAACTCCGGCGCGTTGCTATCCCATCCCACCGCATGACAGCCGCCCCAGTTGCCGAAAGGCGCCGCACCGATCTCGAGCGCCATACGCAGACCGTCGCCTGTATTGAAACGTGTCCCCCTGACTTTCACCAGATCCCATTGCGGTCCGAGATAGCGGGTGCGCCATTCCAGATTGGCTTCAAAGCCACCGCATGCCAACACGACCGCGCCGGCGTCAATGTCGGAGATCGTGGCGCCCGTTTTCACCCGCACACCGCGCACCGCATGCCCGTCAAAATTCAGCGACAGAACGCGCGCGCTATAACGGACCGTGACGCCGTTCTTGATAGCGATCTCGGTTTCGCGCGCGACCAGTCCTTCACCGCCGCCAATCGCCTCAGCCACGACGCCCGGCGACATCTTGAATCGCCCTTCGCTCTGGAACGCATGCGCGAGCCGCGGAATAAACCGGATGCCCTTGGAAGCAAGCCAGACCGCGGTATCGTAAGAGCGCGTAACCAGCTGCTCGCATAGCAACGGGTCGGTGCGATAATTCGTGACGCGGAACATGTCGTCGAAAAAATCCTCGACGGGATAGGTGCCGAAATCCATTGTCTCGATTTCGGCGTCAGAAAGATCGCGCAGGACGGCGCGCAAGTTATCGACGCTGTTATAGGAAAACCGCAGCGAGCCGGAGGTATAACGGCTGTTGCCGCCGGACTCTGCTTCCGGAGCACGCTCGAGTACAACGACGCTGGCGCCAGCCTCATTGGCTGCAAGCGCAGCGCAAAGCGCCGCGTTACCGCCTCCGACGACGACCACGTCGTAGAATTCCTTAGCCATCGGCTCCCGCCTGTCGACCGTCTGACGCTCATTTCGGGAAAACGTCAGTTTCCGGTCTTTTCTTTGCTGGTGAGCCTAGTCAAGAGACCCGGGGTCAACAATCAATCCCCGTTCAATCCGATGTTGACCAGAATTCAAAACCCACCCCGCTGCCGAGAGAGGGGTTAAACGCCGGGAACGCGCATAAGAGGAAAAAGGCTGGAAATATCGGCTTGTTCTTCCAGTTTCCAAAGCCTGTCGAGCAGCGTACGGCATTGCTTGGCCGAGACACCCGCGGTGGCCGCTAGCCGGAAAAACTTCTCTTCGATTTCCTCATCGCTCATGGGATTGAGCGGATGTCCCTTTGGGTTGGCCTGATGGACGTTCAGGGTTTTTCCGGATTTGAGGATCACTTCGAAGCGGCAATGGTAATTACCTGGAAACGCCGCTGAAAACGCCGGATCCTCAGCCATATGGATCCTCTCGATCAGGGTGAGTGTGACCGGATTTCGGAAACACGCCGGAGTGAAGGTCCTGTCGTCGATGACGCCGTCAACCAGCGCCGCTCCGATCAGGAACGGAAAACTGTGGTCGACCGTCTCGCGCGTCGTGGGATTCCAGTATTCGGGAAAGTCCGAACGTGACGACACATAGCGCTTTGGCACATAGACACAGAGCGACTCGATTTCATCCGCGCTGGCCTTGTCTCGTAGTTCCAACGCGATCCACACCATGAGTTGTGCGGAATACCGAACCGGCATCCATTTAAAAAAAATGCCTTCGATCTTGAATGGTGTTTTTCCGCGACCAAGCGCGCCCAGTTCGAACGGCATGTTAAGGTGCTTCATCCATCCCGCCCTGCCCTCGAACGGCTCGTCCGGCCCCGTAATGCCTTCCCTTGCCAGCATTGCGGCGAAGAGACCGTTGCGGCTGGCGTTTGGGCCCGCAATTCCCTTCCAGTTCGAGAGTTCACCAAGGCGCGTTTGCAGCAACGTGATGTTGGAAACAGTTGCAAGCGCGAGTGCGTCGCGCATCTGAGTCCGCGACAAACCAAACACATGGCCCGCACCAAGCGACGTCGCGATCGCGTGCAGTACCGTATAGTCCCACGTCGGCTTTTTGCCGCCGTAGTTCACAATGTCGACGAGCTGCGCACAGGCCTCATAGGCGATGGTTATTCCCGCGATCAGCGTACGGCCATCCACGCCTGCCGCTTCGGCGGCCGCCATCACGCCGCTGATATTGTCACTCGGATGCGGGCCGATATCGCCGCTACCGCCAAAGTAGTCGTCGCTGAAATCCAGATAACGGATCATGCCGCCGTTGGCGAGCGCGGCGTACTCGGGAGAGCTCCTGATGTCCGTGCCTATGACGGTCGCAGGCTGGCTGGCCATGTTTCGCGACGCGAGGCTGCGAAGCGCTTTTGACGCCGGCTGATGAAAGGCGCCGAAAGCGCAGCCAATGGAATCGATTACGCTGCGTTTTGCGGCATGGATCGCCGAAGGCGTCAAATCTTGCCAGCGCAATCCCGAAGCAAAAGTTGCGAAAGTCTCGGCCGTGCGATCCATTGTCCTACCGGTTGAGCGGCTTATTTTTTCTCGACCGCAATCGCGCGCTTTGCCGCCGCAACGGCCTCCGGCGTGGATTTGTAGATTTTATCAAGTAGCGGGACGATGTCCCTACCGTCCATCGGGTCGATATCGATGCTCAGCTTCTGCGCATCGGCGATGAACGCAGGATCCTTCATTGTTTCCATGAAAGCCTTTTGCAATGCCGCAAGACGCTTGGGGTCGACGCCGGGCGACGTGAAATAAGGACGCGCCATTTCTTGTGGGGCGAGCAACACTTCGAGCGCCTGTTTTTCCGTAGCCGTTTTAGCGAGATCGGTGATGATCGGAACGCCCTTCAACTCGGGATCTGGCTTGAGCGCGACCTGGATCAGGATGTTGACCTTCTTGTCGCGTATCCAGTCCGGCTTGGTGGATTTGAGCGATGAATAGGACGTTCCCATATAGCCGGTGGTTTCACCGCGCTCCATAGCCAGATAACTCGCCGTCGTTCCGGAATAGCCGGTAATGACCTTCAGCTTGGTACCGAGAAGATTGTTCATCAGTTGCGCGAATACGTAGGAATCGCTTGTCGTCTGGTCCGAGGAAACGATGACCTCACGCTGCCGCAGATCATCAAATTTTGTGAGACCGCTGGCAGCCCAGACGACACCAACCGTGGTCGCGGAGTTGATACTTCCGATCCACCCAAGTTTCCTCGGATCGAAATCCGCTTGGTTGCTTTCAATGGTCTCGAGAAGCGGCGCCAGCACCATAGATCGGTTCATCGCACCTATCGACAGACCATCCTTTTCCGCAACGTTATAAACATACAACCCCGCCCGCAGGCTTCCGGCCCCTTCCATATTCTGCGGGATAATGGTGGGTTCGCCAGGAATATGCCTGCCAAGGTGGCGCCCCAGCAGGCGGGCATGCACATCGTAGCCGGTGCCTGGCGCGTAGCCGATAATCAGTTTGACCTGTTTGCCCCGGTAGAAATCGGCAACTTCGTCCGCAGCGGCGCTATGTGCACCGGCAAGCACGCCTGCAAGCAAAAACAACGCACCAATGGCTGTCCGTCGCATGAAACATCCTCCCTGCCGTTTATCGTCGACCGACCGTCGTTGCGATCGTGCCGCGTTATTATTTTTAAACGTCGGGATGATGCCACGTTGGGCACCTGCAGGCATCAGAATTATCACTGCCCGTTCGTGGGAGGATAATAGGTCTTTGGATCGGGACCGTCCCATTTCCAGGCCACGTCCATGGTCTCGGAAATGCCGAGATATTTGCCGTTATAGGCCTGCCCCGCATATTGCACCGGCATAAGCTTCTCATGGATGACGTAGCCCTTGTCATCTATACAATCGCGGTCGATCGAAGCCGCCACCACGCGTCCGACGATCGTGAGCCGCGTTTCGAACCACTGCTTGGTCCATTCAAGCTCGCATTCGAAATGGCTGCGGCATTCCCCGATCCGGGGCGCGCGCACCACGCGCGACGGAATGGCCGTCAATCCGGCAACACTGAGCTCGTTGACGCCCTTCGGAAAAGGCATCGCCGTGACATGAACACGTTCCAGGACAGCGCGGTCGAACGGCACGATATTGACCACGAACTGCTTTGTGGCCAGCACGTTCTGCGCGGTGTGGCGCTTTATATCCATCGTGAATTCGAAACAGGTCGGCACATGGTTGTTGCGCAGGCAGGTCGCGACGGGCGCAGCATTCACCCGCCCCTCCTGGTCCATGGTCGTGATGACCACAACCGACGCGACGGGCGACCCGAGACGGTCGTAACCGCTTTCAGGGACATCGACCTTGCGATCCATGAAGGACTTCACGCGCGCGGCCTCTGTGTCTTGTTTCAAGTCCAGCACTTCGCGCTCCTCAAGCAGCCGCGATGGATTTCACTGTAACGTAGGCCTTCCCATCCATCAGTCGCCGTGCAGTCCGGGAATAGGATGCTTCCTCCACCGACCCATCGGCTGCCAGCTTCGCCTTCACCGGAAATATGCCGGTGGGATGGCCGATCTTCACAACGCCACCGCCGCGGTCCACATAGACGTCATTGAGGACAGTACCTTCCATAATCGCGGCCACGGCGGTACAGACCGCACCTGTGGCGGCAAACGCTTTGTGCGGCTTCGGCGGTACGCCAAGGACACGGCGCGCGGAGAAGCTCATTGATTCCGCCAGCACCGGCTTGCCGGTCATGAAGTTCTTGTAGGTAGCAGGCGGCGCGACGGTGACCGGAGTCGGGACGCGAGAGTCCTTGTCGAGACCGATCAGGAGTGCCGCTGCTTCACGAATATTGTTGAGCCGGTCGAGGATTTCCGGCGTGAACTCCTCCGGACTTTCCACGCCGGTCATGCCGATCGCTTCGGCGCGGAAATAGACCGTCGGCTTGGCGACATCGAGGATCGATACCTCGAGCGTCAATCCCAACTTGGCGACATACAGTTTGTCCCGCCGGTTGCCGGTCGGCAGCAACTTACCCGTCGCGGAGCCGGTAGTGCGCGAGAAGTCGAGGCGGATTTCGGCGCCGGTACCCGGCACCCCGAGGTTGACGTAGTCACCCAACACTAGCGGCGCGCCATCCTTCACCGGCACGATCGCCTGAAAGATCTGCTTGGTGTTGGTATTGTAGATGCGCACTGTGGTGAACGGCTCCTTTGCCTCGACGAAGCCCTCCTCAATCGCATAGACACCGACCGCCGCGGAGAGATTGCCGCAGTTGGTCGACCACGAGACCATGCGTTCTTCAATTCCGATCATCGCATAGGTGTAATCGACATCGGTATCGGGAACCGAGGGCGGGCCGATGATGCAAACCTTGCTGGTCAGCGGGTCGGCGCCGCCGAGGCCATCGATCTGGCGGGGATCAGGTGTACCCATCACGGAAAGTAGCAGACGCTCGCGGGCATCACGATCCTTCGGCAGGTCGCGCTCGTTGAACATGATACCTTTGCTGGTGCCCCCGCGCATGATCGCGCAATCGATGGAGATCTGTTCAGGCATCGTCTTCAACCCTTGGCTTTAGGCGATCAACTTCATCAATTGGCTGATATCTTTCAGGGATTCCAGATCGGCCACCGTCTCAATAATGCGGCGAGCCGTGGTCTCATCGAGCGGCTTCACCGCCATCGCAACCTGGCGGATGAACTTGTCATGCTGCTGCGGCTGCGTCATCGGATTGTCGGGGTGACCGAGCGCGGTCTTGGCCAGCGCCTTGAAGGTTTTCCCCGATGCGGTCTTGAGCTCGACGCGGCCAGGCTCGAACCGCCATTCGCCATCCTGCTCGGGGTTGATGCGCCACTGCACTTTCGGCAGCGCATTCTTGATTACATCGCTGACCACGGCGTTGTCGACATAGGCATCCAGCGTCACGTTGTTGAAGCGGATCGCGGCAGCGACCGCATAAGGCAGGTTGGCCAGCAGGTCGATGTGCGCATCGGCACCGTCGGTCGGAATCGGACTGCAGCGTTCGCGATTCACCTTGCCGACATCGAAGGTCACCTCTGCCACGTCGGCGAAGCTGAGCTTCTCCTTCTCCATAATATCGAGTACGGCGGTGATGGTGGTGTGCAGGTGCCGCGCCGAGGGCCAGGGCTTCAGGGACACATTCGAGGTTTCGTATTCTTCACCGAGGCCACCAATAAGGCGGTCACGGTTATAGCTGCCTTTGTAGTAGGCATTGTAGAAGCCGAACTTGCCTTCAAACACTTCCGGATCGCCCTTCAACCCCCGCATCGCCAGTTCGGCGGATAGCAATCCGTTCTTATAGGCAAGCCCGTCGCGGATTGACCGCACGCTGGAGCCATGATGCAGCAGGCTGGCATAGGTGCCACCGATCTGCGGCAGCGCGAGCCCGAACGCCTGGAGATACTGGTCTTCGTTGGCGCCGAAGATTTTTGCCGAAGCAGCGGTCGCTCCGAACATGCCGACCACCGGCGCGCGGTACCACGGATGGCCGTGGGTGCCGACGATGGCGCGCGAGACCCGGCAGGTAATATCGCTACCCAGCGCGACAGCGAGCATCACATCGCTGCCACTGACGCCGCCCTTTTCTTCCGCCGCCGCGAGCGAAACCACGAGCGTCGAAGCAGTCGGGTGGCAGGTCACCGTGTCATGCACGTCATCGAAGTCGTATTGATGAATGGCGGCGCCATTCAAAAGAGCGGCGTTGTTGGACGGCAGCCTGAAACCGCCTGAGCCGATCAGGGTGCAGATCGGCGCCCCGCCCCATTCCTTCACCAGCGAAGCCATCGCCAGCACATCCGAAGTGCCAGTCCCCGACAGGATGCAGCCGATCTGGTCGAGGATATTGGACTTGACCGCTTTCACCACCACTGCGGGCAAATCGGCATAAGTCGTCCGGGCCAGATGCTGCGCGAGCACCTCGGCGGCGTCCGCCTTAACCTCATGCTTTTCAGCAGCCTGGCTCATTCGCCCTTTTCCTTGCAGTCAATCTAATCCAAGCCGCTGGCCTTCGCGCCCGGGCAGCAATAAACTGCCGGGATCGTGACAGACCCGTGTTCTGGCAGGATTTCTAGCCAAACCCCGGGACCGAATACAGGTGTTTGCGATCAACCCGAGGTTGACAGGATGTCAAACGGCAGGACCGCTACCGACAATCTAAGCGCCATTTCGATTTTCGTCACCGTCGGAGGTAGCGTCAGCTTCACGTCTGCCGCGCAGAAATTGCAAATGTCGGTGTCGGGTGTAAGCAAGGCTGTGTCACGGCTTGAAGCCAGACTCGGGGCGCGGCTCCTCAACCGCACGTCGCGACGCATCACCCTCACGGACGAAGGCGCCGCGTATTTCACGCGCTGCCAGCAGATCCTGCACGATCTCGACGAAGCCGAAGCGATGGTCGCGCAGGCACGCGGCCTGCCGCGCGGTCGGGTGCGCGTGCAGCTTCCGCGCGGCCTCGGCAAGAAAATCGTCGTACCCGCGATGGCCTCCTTCCTCGAACGTTTTCCGGAAGTCTCTGTCGATATCGTGCTCGATGCCATGTCGCTCAATCTCGAGGAAGAAGGGATCGACATTGCGGTGCGTTACGGCGAGCCGACGGATTCGCTGCTGGTGGCCCGCAAGCTCTGCAGCGTGAGCTACGTTGTCTGCGCATCCCCGGCCTATCTCAAGCGCAACGGGGAACCGAAGACCATCGACGATCTGCGCCATCATCGACTTATCAATTACATCGTACCGGGCACGGGACGCTACCGTCAGTGGAAATTCAACGTAGGCGGCAAGACGGTGTCGCTCGATATCGCCGGCTCGCTCAACATCATTGACATGGGGGCGGTAACGGATGCTGCCGTCGGCGGCGCGGGCGTGGCATATCTGCCGGACTTCATGACTTTCGACCACATCGCGGCCGGCGACCTGAAGGTTGTATTGCCGCAGCATGTCTATGAGGGCGATTCGATCTACATGGTTTATCTGCGACGGCGGCACGCATCACCACGCCTGCAGGCGTTTCTCGATTTCCTGCGCGACCTGCTTTCCGAAACACCCGCCCGCCGTTTCAGCCTGCTGCCAGGCGTCAGCAAGAAGCGCGCGTCGTAGCGCACCAACAAAAATGGGCCGCCTTGCCGGGCAGCCCATTTGTTTTGCGCAATCCACCGAGCTTAAGCCGCCTGCAAAGCTCTCGCCCGGTTTAATGCCTCCGAAGCGTCGGCATGCACGATAAAGGCCGGGTTCCGAATGCAGACCGTTTCGATTTCGTCCTGCGTCAATCCGAATGCCTTCATATAACCGCTGACCTGCCGCATCGACTCTACCGAATTCGGAAACAGCACGTCTCCGGCGTCGCTCGACAGGGTGAAGTGCTCTACCCCCACGATCCTGATCGCTTGATACATCTTGCCGGGATCGACGCCCAGCATCGGCGACAGTTCGTCATAAGTGAAGTTGAAGTGAACACCGATCTTCGAGAGTTGCTTCATCTGCTCGACGGTCACGTTGACGAACGGGCTGAACGGATGATCGATGAAAGCGCGCTTGAAATTGAGCTTGTCGATCAGCTCCGCGATCACAAAAATTTCCTCATGTGTCGAGTGTCCGAATGACAGCGCGCGGTCGGCGCCCGCGATCATCCGTATTGCTTCTTCATATTCCGGCTTGAGCCGGCCCTTCGCGTCCAGCGCGTAGTGTCCGTACTTGAGCGCTTGCTCCCACGGGAGCGGGTCCGAATGCGCCTTGGGATCGGCATTCGGGTCCCAGCGCTTCGGCTTGCCGCCAACAACCGAATAGGTGTTGGCGTGGTTCGCGAGCGCCAGCCAGAAGGAAGTGACGCCCGCCTTCACTTGTGTTTCGACTTTCTCGCGGCTCGGCGGCTTGTTGTCGCGGCAGAGTGCGTATCCACCCCAGGCCTTGATCGGCGCGATTCCCGTTTCCTGCGCCCAACGATCCAGATCCCGGATCAAGGCATTCACGTCTTCCATCGGTCCGGCGAAACGTTTGTCTTCCTTGCCGATCGATTTATAGAGAATACCGTACATCCCGCTTTCAGATGCCAGCTTGGCTAACGCCAATGCATCCTGCTGGCCGTATTCGGCGTGGCAATGGATGTCTATCATGCCCCGGACAGCATCAATCCGTGGCGGCGTCTGTATGTAGGGTTTGTAGCCGCGGCGGGCAGGATACGACAGGACAGCCCGTTGAAGCGTGGGTGTGGCATTGTCGTTCGGAAGGCGGCGAGGCGGTATCACCTCATTCGGCGGCGGGTTTGCTTCATTCATAGAATTCCTCCGGCTTGGCTCATATTAGTCTTGATCCAGACTAGCCCCTCAGGCAATGAACTTAAAATATCGAATTGTCTCCAGGCCATAACCAAATGTCAGGGGTTTGCGGTCGGCGAGAAGTGCTGAAACACGTAGCCACCGCGATGCTGAGAGTTCAACATGGATGTACGCCATCTTCGCAATATGCTCGCGGTTATCGAAGAGGGAAGCCTCGGAAAAGCAGCCCAACGTCTCAATATATCTCAGCCTGCGCTGACCAAAAGCATTCAGCGCCTGGAGGAGCATCTTGGCGTCCGCCTGTTCGATCGCGATGCCAGAGGAATGAAGCCGACATTTTACGCTGATAGCCTCAAGGGCTACGCCAAGGCGGCGTGTATAGGCATGGCGGAGGCGGAAAGTCAGATCGCCGCCCTGCGCGATGGTACCGAGGGGATCTTCACCGTCGCCGGCCCCCCATTCGTCATGTCGGAACTTCTCCCGCAGGTTCTTGCGAAACTAGCCCTGGAGCGCCCAAAGCTCCAAGTCCACCTGGTAAGCCAGAATAGAAATCTGTTCACCGATCTGCTGGACGGCAAGTTCAGTCTCGCGGTTGCGATGCTGTATGACGAGATGCCAAAGCGCGGGCTTGCAAAACGCTGGTTGTTCGACGACCGGCTCGTTCTTGCGATGCGCCCCGACCATCCGCTTGCAAAAAAGCGCAAGATCGCGGCAGCGGATTTCATCGATCAGAACTGGGTTTTTCCTGACAGCGAAACGTGGAGCCATCGCCGGCTCAAGCTGTACTTCGAGCAGCAAGGGCTAAGTCCGCCGTGGCCGCGGTTCGAAAGCCGCGATCCTCCCGTGATGAAGGCTATCATCATGGCCAGCAACCACATCGGGGTTATCAGCAAGCTCGGAATCGAGAACGACATTGCAAAGGGGCTGCTGAAAGGCGTCGAGATCGACTCGCCCCTGATGCTGAGGCCGATTGGAATCGTCACCCGTGAAAACGAACCGATGTCTCCAGCGGTGAATACATTCGTGCGCATCATCGAGGACCTGTGCGTCACGCGACGCCGGGGTAACAGGCCTTAAGGGCCCATCGTGAGCCGGCGCGCCATTCATCTTTGTTATGACTTGGCGACAAAATAATAGTGGTCGGCTTTGGCTTGCGTAGGCACGGTGCTCCGGTTGAGCCCTTCAAAACAGCGACGGGACTTTGCCAGGCGACCTGCGCGCATGGCGGTCTGCGCCAGAAGAGAAGCGCTCTGCCTGACATAGGGGAGAAGATCAATGCACGGCGGCGCACAAGTCAGTTTTCTGGAGTGGGAAAGAAACACCCGCCCGCCCTCGCCGCCCGCTCCGCCTTTAAGCTGCGACTCCCAGTTCCATATCTATGAGGATCCCAAAAAGTATCCTCCAAAGGAGGGAGCACTTTACGACCCACCGAACGGCAAGTTTCAGGACATGATGGGCGTGCTGCAAAAGCTCGGTTTCGCGCGCGGCGTGATCGTACATCCGATGCCTTACGACACCGATCATCGCCTGCTCATCGATACGCTGTCCGCGCTGGAAGACCGGAGCAATATCCGTGCGGTCGCGATCATCAAGGATAATGTCAGCGATTCAGAACTGGCAAAGTTGAACGATCTCGGCGTGCGTGGTGCGCGCTTTAATATCGGGAAATACTACAACGAGTTGCACTCACAGGCCTCGCTGTTGCGTTCAATGGAACGCGCAAAAGAATTGGGCTGGCATGCCAGACTCCATGTGGCCGGCCCCAATCTGCATGAACACGCTGACATATTTTCCTCGATCAAGGATCTCACGTTTGTCGTCGATCACATGGGGCATCTCGATTTCTCGCAGGGCATGCAAGTACCTGCGTTTACCTGGCTCATCGACCGGCTCAAGCATCACGGCTGGTGGCTGATGCTTTCCAATGGCAGCCGCCTGTCGAGCATGAATGAAGGATGGGACGATGCCGTGCCGTTTGGCCAGGCCTTCGCGGAAGCGGCGCCGGATCGCATGATTTGGGGTTCAGATTGGCCGCATGTTCGCTGGAAAAAACCCCGCATGCCGAATGACGGGGAACTCGTCGAACTGCTGTATCGCTACCTGAACAACGACAAGGCACTCATTGAAAAGGTGCTGGTTCAAAACCCCGCGCGACTTCACGGCTTTGGTTCTTGAATAATAAATAAAATATTTCCGGGAGGATTGGATGAACGCCCGCTTTTCAAGCCTAGTTTTTATGGCAGCAATGATATGTCTGCCGCAAACATCATCCGCCGAGCAGGTCGCGGATTTCTATCGCGGCAAAAAAATCACCATGTATGTCGGCTCCTCCACCGGAGGCGGCACCGATATTTACGGGCGTCTGATTGCAAGATTCATTGGCAATCACATCCCGGGCAACCCACAGGTTATCGTCGCCAATGTGCCGGGAGCCAATGGTCTCGTTTCCGCAAACCAGCTGTATCGGACGCTTCCCAAGGACGGCACCGCAATCGCGACGTTCGACCGCGCCGTTGCCATGCAGGCGATCTGGGCCAATCCGGCGGCACAATTTGTTGCCACCGAACTGAACTGGATCGGCAGCACCAATATCGACACCAGCACATGCGTGACATGGCATGCCAGCGGCATAGACACGCTGGAAAAATTCATGACCCGTGAAGTCATCATGGGGTCATCGACAATCTACCACGCCAATTTGCTCAACACACTGTTCGGCGCAAAGCTGAAACTGGTGCAGGGCTATCCGGGCGGCAATGACGTGCTGCTTGCCATGGAACGGGGGGAGGTGCAGGGCCGCTGCAACTGGTCCTGGTCTTCGATCATCAGCACCAAACCGGACTGGGTGCGCGACAAGAAGATCAATATCATCATTCAGTTCGCAGACGAGAAGCATCCGGAAATGCCGAATGTTACCCTCGTGACGGAGCTCGCGAAAAATGAACACCAACGCCAGATGCTGGATCTTGTCCTCTCGACCCAGAAAATGGCGCGGCCGTTCGCCGCACCGCCGGGCGTACCGGATGAGCGAATTACGGCCCTGCGGAAGGCCTTCATGGATACGACCAAAGATCCGGAATTCATTGCCGTGGCCAACGCACAGCAACTGGAACTGTCCCCGGTGAGCGGTGAGCAGATTCAGGAAATGCTGGCGCGGATTTCAAATACGCCCAAATCCGTTATTCGCGAGGTGCGCGATGCAGTCCTTGGGGTTGAAGCATCCGCAGCCATGGAAAAATGACGTGGCACTGCGTTGAATTGCAGTCAACATCAGATTGAACCACGCTCGATTGTGCGTTCTACGAGCGCTGTTAAGCTCGGCAGAATAATGAATTTTTGAAGAACACTGCCCGGCACCATTCCGTCGCTGATGGAGGTGGACGCCGGTGTTCTGCGCGTTTGTACGGGGTTTTAATAATGAGCCGCGAGACCATACAACTTGCAGAGTATGTAGCCGCATTGCGCTACGAAGATATTCCGGCCGACGTCGTCCAGGCGGCGAAGAATACGATCGCTGATGGTATTGCGGCTTGCGTTTACGGTTATCGTTTTCCCTGGAGCCAGGCGATTGTGCGCTACGCCCAGAAAGGTGGAACCGGCAAAAGCGCCGTCCTCGGGCCAGGTGCGCCGATGCTTCCTGCGCCATTCGCTGCGCTGGTGAACGGCGCCCTAGCCCACTCCTTCGAACTTGATGCCGGCACAAAGAAGGGCGTGGGCGCCCATCCCGCCGGCACCGTTTTTACGGCTGCATTGCCTGTCGCGCAGGACAAAGGTGTCAGCGGCAAGAAGCTGATCACCGCGTTCATCGCCGGCAGCGAAGCCATGCTGCGGATCGGCCGCGCCACGGGCCGCTCCAACGAACACCGTGGTTTTCATGCCCCGGGCACGACGGGTCCGTTCGGCGCAGCGATTGCGTGCGGATTGATGCAGGGTTTTGGCGTTGCCCGCCTGCTCAATGCCATCGGCATTGCTGGTTCTCTGGCGAGCGGACTGCGACAATTCTCGGTCTCCGAAACAGGCTCGATGGTGAAGCGGTTGCATTTCGGCCGCGCTGCTGAAGGTGGTGTCCTTGCGGCAGGTCTGGCGGCGGAAGGTTTCGACGGGCCGCACGACATTCTGGAAGGCAAGGCCGGATTTCTGAAGGTCTTCTGCGATCATTATGACACCGGAGAGCTGATCAAGGGTCTCGACGGCAGCACCTTCCTCGTGCGCGAAATCGCGATGAAGCGCTTTGGAACCCATGGCTCGTCCCAGGTCCCGCTGCAGGCTCTGCTCGCAATCCGCGCGCGCCACCCCTTCACCGCTGACGAGATCGAATCCATTCACATCGCCGCGTCTCGCGAATCCGTAGAGCACCATGAGAATCTGTCACCGACAGACCTGATGCAGGCGCAATACAGCGTGCCGTTCTGCGTTGCGCTTGCCTGTGTCCGCGATGCGCGCGATCCACGCTCTATCGACGAAAGCGCCCTGACCGATCCCGCCATTCGTGCCGTCATCCAGCGTATCCATTACGAGATCGGCGACATCACTGACAAAAGAACATACCAAACGACGATCACCCTGAAGGACGGCAACGTGCTCGAACTGACGCTTCCGGAACCGGGCGTTCCCTGGCGCGCGGCGACCCGCGAAGAGACATACGAAAAATATGCGATCCTGATGCACGATTGCCCGAAGTCAAAATCAGACGAGATTTTTGACAGGGTGCAGACTCTGGAAAATCAGGAAAACGTCGACTGGATCAAAATTTGACGCGATCAGATATGGCGGCGCATGCGCCTTAATGTTGATAAAAAAACTTGGCCGGCGGCGTGCTGCCAAGCGACTTCACGAGCAACCAGGAGATATGGCATGCAGAAAATCAGACGTCTCTCCGCTAGCGCGCTTGCGTTTGCGTTTGCGGCAGCAATTTTGGCCGGAACAGCGGCACAGGCGCAAACGGGCGCAGAATTCTTCAAAGGCAAGACGGTAACCTACATTGTCGCCACCGCGCCGGGCGGCGGCTACGACACCTATGCCCGCCTGATCACGGAATACATGCAGAAATACCTGCCGGGTTCGACTTTCATCGTGAAGAACGTTCCGGGCGCGGGCCATATTGTCGGCGCGAACACGATCTATGCGTCAAAGGCGGACGGCCTCACCATCGGCACCTTCAACACCGGCCTGATATACAACCAGTTGATCAACGCCGATGGCGTCAAGTTCGATCTCACCAAGATGTCCTGGGTTGGGAAAGCCGCTTCGGAGCCGCGCATTTTCGTGATGGGCAGCCAGTCGCCGATCAAGTCTTTCCAGGAAATCGTGGATTCGAAAACGCCCGTGAATTTCACGACCACTGGCATCGGTAGCGCGAACTATGTTGAAATCGCCGCACTGACAAATCTTCTCAAGCTCCCGATCAAGGTGCTGACCGGTTACAACGGCAACGACGATCAACTCGCCATCCGCCGCGGCGAAGCCGCCGGAACCATGGGCTCCCGCTCATCGTTCGAGCAGTTCGTCAAGAACGGTTACGGCCGCTTTATCGCTCAGATCGGCGGCAAGCAGACCGACCTTCCGCAGGTCAAGGATCTGATCAAGGACCCCAAGGGCCTGACCTTCGTCGCACTGATCCAGTCACAGGGCGATATCGCCCGCCTAACCGCCGGACCTCCCGGCATTCCGGCGGACCGCATGGCGGCGCTTATCGCAGCTTACAAGAAAGCCATGGAAGACCCGGAGCTTAACGCCAAGGCGGAAAAACTCACTGTTCCAATCGAGCCCGCTTACGGAGACGATGTGCTGAAACTTATCAAGGAAGCGCTCAATCAGCCGTCGGATGTTATCGCGGTGGTGAAGAATGCGCTGGAAGCGAAACAATAAGCGCCTGACGGTCACGCTTCACGTCAACAACGAACGAGGCCGGATTTTATCCGGCCTCGTTTTTACGTCATGGTCAGTCGCCGGCGATTGCAGGGATTGCTCTGCCCGCGCGCTATTGTGCCATTACCGTTCGCGCCGCCTCAATGATGTCATCGGGAAGCGAATAGATGAGCTCGACGACCTTCGTCGCTTCGGCCGAGCTCTTCGGGTCTACGAGCTGCCGTTCCTTCTCTGCATCGGCGAGAAACTCAGGATCGCGCATCGTCTGGTCGAAGGCGTCTCGCAGAATTTTCAATCTTTCCGCGGGCACATCCGCCGACGTTATGAATGGGCGCGCCAACTCCCGATCCAGCACCAGCGCCCGTATGATCGCCCGGTCGCGGTCGTTTGCGGCAAGCTCCATCATGGTCGGTACATTTAACTCTTTCAGCTCTGGTGGAGTCTTTGGTGATGACCTATACAGAAAGGTGATGCGGTGATTGTCCATCCAGTCCGCCGAAACGCTGCCCCAGGAGCTGCACTGTCCGTCCAGTTCGCCGCGTTCTATCGCCAATGATGTTTCGGCGCCGCCTTTATACCCGGCCACCAAGTCGAGTGAGACACCGAGAAAATTCCGGAGAATGCGGGCATAGAGATCGGCATTAGTGCCGGGGCCGGATTGGCCAAACACGACCTTGCGCCCTTTCAAATCGTGGATCGAATCGATGCCTGGCTTGCGCCACACGTAGCAAGCCGAGAAATCGTCTGTAATGCTTCCGATCCACGCATATTTACGGAAATCGAAAGGAACTTCTTTCGGGGTCAACCGAGATTGCCCGATCAGGCCGGACTGGAAAGCGACGATGGTGGAGCCGTCCTTGGCAGATGGCAAATCAAGGCTGCGCACTGCCGTCATGCTCGCAGCGCCCGGCTGATTTCTCACGATGACGGAAGGATGGCCCGGCAGGTATTTGCCGATATGCCGCGACAACAGGCGGGCATTAGCGTCATAGCTGCCTCCTGCGGCTGAACCGACGACGATGACGAAAGTCTTGTCGGCGTCCTGTGCCTGGGAAGGAAGCGCAGTCTGGGTAAGACTCGCTACACTCAGAACTGCCATGCCAAAAACAAAGCGCAAGCTCATTTTCTGCTCCTGGATCGATGGCACTACTTCGTAATGCCGAGCGCCGTCTTGGCGTCCCGCTTGATATCGTCCGGTGCTGCCAGTACCTGCTTGATGACGGTTTCAACCTCGGGCCCGGTCATCGGGCTGATTTCCAGCTCCTGCTTGGCAGCCTGCGCCAGTAGCTCTGGATCCTTCACCGCCGCATCAAAGGCTTTGCGTAGAATCTCCACCCGCTCAATTGGCGTTCCAGGCGGCACCGCGAAGCAACGTGCTAACGCCAGCGTCTGCGAGATCAGCAGCGCGACTGCGTGCTTGCGGGGATCGTTTTTGACGAGTTCGGTCAGTAACGGCACGTCGGCAATATCCGGATCCCTACGCAGGCCAATCTGGACAAGAATGTTCAGCTTGGCTTTGGCATCCGGATAAGCAGCCCGGTATCCAGACCACGTATTGGTCGCGCGGCCTTCGGTCTCACCGCGTTCCATGGCGAGATTGGCCGATGCGCCACCCTCATATCCCATGATCGGTTTGAACTGGGTGCCAAGCAAATTGTTGTAGACCGTCGCCATCTGGCTTGAGGTGGATCCGGCGCCTGACGACGCGAGCGTTACTTCCCGTTTCTTCGCGTCATCCATCGACTTGATCGATGAGGTGAACCAGGTTGCCGTGACGTTATTGCTCTGCGTGATGTTGCCGAGCCAATGAAATTCTGCGAGCGAAGCCTGCAGCCCCTCCCCTCCCGTCACTTCCGTCAGCAGCAAGCCTTGGCTGGCAATATGAATCAGAGTGCCATCTTTGGGTGCAGTTTTCGCGGCCTGATTGAACGCGCTCATGCCGCCTGCCCCTGGACGGTTTGCCACGATAACAATCGGATTTCCGGGAATATATTTTGTCAGGAAGGGGGCCAGCAGCCGCGTGTATGAATCGTACGCTCCTCCCGGACCAAAGCCGATTGTAATCGTTATCGTCTTGCCTTCAAAGAGGTTCTGAGCACTCGCTTTATTGACCGCCCCCGCCAGCACACTGACGACCGAGACAATGACAATCGCGGCCTTTCTGCAAATCCACATCCGAATTTCCTCCGATATGATTTTTGATTTTGTGCAGAAGCTAACCTGCGAACCTCCGTTTGGGAACGCCGTATAAGTCAAAGCACAATTGACTGAATGTCACGGTTCGACGTAGGCAATTCTAGTCAGCCACCTTGTCGACAACTCTACGTCCCTTCTTGGCGGGCTCCTTCGAAGAGGCCTTGCCAGGAGAGAGTGCGGGCTTCGGCAAATGAGGCTTCTTGCCCATGCCAGATCCACAGTCTTCGAACAGCAACGCACGAAGCTTTGACGCCGCGCGGGAAAGCTGCCCGGTGCGGCGCTCGATGATACCGACAGTACGCCTGACCACGGGATCGAGGATGGGAACGACACTGATGGTCGGATGATTTTCAATCGGGCGGCTGAGCCTCGGAACAATCGAGATGCCGACACCGGCTTCAACGAGACCAAACGACGTCGCCAGATGACCCAGACTTCCTCTACCAGCGCTCGGATTAATCAAGATTAGGGTTTGGCCGGTATGAGGTGTGGCCGCGCCCGGCGTCTTAGCGCCGCCGCGACGCCAAACTCAACTGTGAAGCCCCTCAGCGTCAGTAGAAGCAGTGACCCATCACCAG